>NZ_JAUIZJ010000015.1:0-296729 GCF_030435535.1 Bradyrhizobium sp. WYCCWR 13022 | reverse complement strand
CAGTTCATGCCAGGCTGTATCGCAGCTCATTCGCGCGATGCCCAGGTGGGGGGCTCATGCCGGTTACACCCAATGTTGACCCCAGGGTTCCGCCTTCGATACCGGAATTTCTGAGGCGGCGGTAACAGGACCGAATCTGCAGCGGGCTGGCGTGTGGCTCTAAGCGGTTGGCTGATACAGTGTTGGAAACCAACGATCGACAACCGCAGTTGGGAAGCCGAGCTTCACCGGCGAGCGTGTTGTGGACGAGACGAGGTAACCCTTTTCAATAAGGGAGTTGAGCACCGCCCGCGCCTGGCGCTCTTTGTAGCCGGTGAGGCCGCGCGCAGGGCCCCGAGCATATTCGCCCGCCATGACCGCTTCGCGCAGCAAAGGCCATGAACCCTTTGGAAGGCGCTT
Source organism: Bradyrhizobium sp. WYCCWR 13022 (assembly GCF_030435535.1). Lineage (NCBI taxonomy): Bacteria > Pseudomonadati > Pseudomonadota > Alphaproteobacteria > Hyphomicrobiales > Nitrobacteraceae > Bradyrhizobium > Bradyrhizobium sp. WYCCWR 13022. The sequence continues at coordinate 296,330 of NZ_JAUIZJ010000015.1, read as the reverse complement.
TGCACGCGTCTCCTCCTCGGTCCAAATCTCCATCCGCCTCAGTAATTCTTCCGGCTCCAAAAGCCCGGCCATGAAGTTGACCTGGTCAACACAGGTGGCCAGGAAGAATTTGCAGAAATCAAGAAGCCCTGCCATCGTAAGATTGCCTCGGCTATCGAGGTCGCCGCGACGCGGCTCGTCAGCAGCCTGCAGATAGGCGTGGTATTCCTCGTGAAGCCAAGTCAGTCGATTACCTCCACGCTTTCCTATTCGATCGCATCAAAGTCGATCGCCCCTTCGTCGCGGAGCTTGGAACCAACCAGCGCTCCGACGCGATCATGCGTGCCATCGTGAGCAGGACCAGGAGTCTTGGAATACCGCTGCTGGCCGAGGGTATCGAAACGGAGCAGCAATGGTCGTGGTTGCCCAAACTCGGCTGCAACGCAGCACAAGGCTATTTGATCGGTAGGCTAAAACTGCCACACGCCGTTTTGTCCCACATGATGAGTGGCAGGTCACGTCGACGAAAGATGGGGCTTGGGCACTCCGTGTAATGCACATTGTAGCATACCGTTCGGGACCGTGAAGATCATGAAGTCTGCTTGATTTGCCGATGACAGCAGATCTTTCTGGTCGCTTTCCGTGACGCGCCTTTTCTTATCATTTTTCGAAATAATTTCGATCGGGAAGTGGGCATTGCGACGACGGCGCCGGAAGGCGCGCGACCAAAAAATTCGACGGTTGCGGGCGAGGGGGCCAGACGGCTTGGCCGGCAGGTCACTACACCCCGAAACACGCCAGTTGGCTCATCATGGTCGAGTGCGAGATCAGCGTGTTTCAGCGCCAGTGTCTTGGCCGCCGCATCGACGACCCCAAAAGGTCCCGAAACGAGATCGCAGCATGGCAAAGCCGGCGAAGCAAAACTCGAGCTCGCATCAAGTGGATGTTCGCAACCTGACAAAGCACGCGCCAAACTCGGCCGCGCCTATCCAGCCACCGCAAAGAGTCAAAATCACTGAGCTGAACCACTAGGTGCTCGCGCATTTTAGTCGTTCCAAAAAACGTTAGGGTGATCCCGCTCAAATTTCGGAGTTTCAGTCGTTTCCGACACCGATAAGCCGGGCTAGTAAGAGCAATAACCAGAAGGCACCGTTCATTCGAACACTCCCTTCTTCTCTACGCCGAAACGACGCACTCCATCCTGCTTCGATCCGTCGCGGAACGAGGAGCGGAGCTCCTCGCCGGGGGCGCTCGGGAACGGCATGCATGCCTATCTGTAGGTTCAATCCTAATTCGGACTCCGTAACGATGAATTAGGACACCGCGGTTAGGCGGAGATCGTCGGGTGCTTCCTCAGTCCCACCCGACACAGCTTAAATGCGTATATCGGAAAAGGGAGGTCCCGGCGGCAAACCGGGGCTTTTTCGTTTGGCTCAAGGCGGTAAACACAAAAAGGCAAAAACGCCGCCCGCTTGAAAAACCGATGCGAGCGGCGTTTAGCCAGCCAAGGGAAGGTGATGCAAAATCCCAGCGAGCACTAGTATGCACAGACTGTAACACGATTTTGTGTCGGGGAAAGGGACACCCGCCAGACGAGTACCTGCTATCTCGCAGCAGGGTATTGTGTGTGAGCAGACTTGGTGGAGACGCACGCATTGCTAAGCGCTCATGTCACGGCATGCACAACGTCATATTCTGGCCGCCGCCAAAGCTCCCGCGTAAATACCCGCTCGATCACCTCGATTGCTCTCATCACTTCGGCCTTGCCGATATAAAGCGGGGTGATACCGAACCGCATGATGTCGGGCGCCCGAAAGTCGCCGATCACGCCATGGGCAATCAGGGCTTGCATCGCTGCGTAGCCCCTTTCAAATGCGAACGAAACCTGTGAGCCTCGCTCTTCATGCGAGCGCGGCGTCACCAGCCTGAGCTGCGGGCAGAGACGCTCGACTTCGCCAATCAGCAGATCGGCGAGCTCGAGCGAGCGAGCGCGGACTTCATGCATGTCGATGCGGTCCCAGATATCGAGCGAGGCTTCCAGCGCTGCCATAGCGAGCACGGGCGGAGTGCCGATCCTCATGCGCTCAATGCCAACTGCTGGTGCATAGCCGAGATCGAAGGCGAAGGGCTTGGCGTGGCCCATCCAGCCCGACAGAGCAGGCCGCGCGTGATCAGCATGGCGCGGCGCAATGTAGAGAAACGCCGGCGCCCCAGGGCCGCCGTTGAGATACTTGTAGGTGCATCCGGCCGCGAAGTCGGCGCCAACGCGTGCGAGATCGACGGGCAACGCGCCGGTAGAATGTGCGAGGTCCCAGACAGTGACGATGCCCAGTGCGTGGGCTCTTGCGGTGAGCTCGGCCATGTTATGACGCCGCCCCGTGCGATAGTCCACCTCCGTGATATAGAGCACCGCGATTTCCTCGGACAGCGATTCCTCTATCTCCTCAGGCCGAACGAGCCGCAATTGGTGCCCGCGTCCCAAGGTCGCGATCAAGCCTTCGGCCATATAAAGATCGGTCGGGAAATTGCCGGTATCCGACAACACGATTTTGCGATCACGATTCATCTCGAGCGCGGCGGAGAGCGCCTGATAGACCTTCAACGACAGCGTATCGCCAACGGTGACAGACCCAGTTTCAGCGCCAATAAGCCGTGCAATCCGATCACCCAGCTTGCGCGGCTGCACATACCAGCCGGCAGTATTCCAGGCGCGGATCAGCTCGACGCCCCACTGCTGCTGGATGACGCGGCCCATTCGATCAGCCGTGCTAAGCGGCAGCGGACCAAGCGAATTGCCATCCAGATATGTCACACCGTCCGGAATGTTGAACAGCGGCTTTGTCTGTTCGTAAACGCGCAATCTGTTTTCTGTAGTGCTCATAGGACCGTTCGGACGCGCCAGAGTTCCGGGAATAGTTCGACCTCCAGCATTCGCTTGAGATAGCTGACGCCGCCGGTGCCTCCCGTACCTCGTTTGAAGCCGATGATGCGCTCCACGGTGGTCACATGGTTAAAGCGCCAACGGCGGAAATAGTCCTCGAAGTCGACGAGCTTCTCAGCAAGCTCGTAGAGCAGCCAATGCGTTTCCGGCGCCTCATAGACACAGCGCCAGGCCTCGACCACTGCATCGTTGAGGCGATGCGTTTCACGGACATCACGTTCCAGTACGGAGCGCGGAATCGCAAGCCCCTTGCGGTTGCCGAGGCGCAGCACCTCGTCGTACAGGCTTGGGATTGTGAGCTCCCTCTCAAGAAGCCGTGTCGCCTCCGCATCATGCGCGTGCGGCTTCAGCATGGCTGGATTGCGATTGCCCAAAACATATTCGATGAGGCGGTACTGACGGGATTGGAAGCCGGACGACTGTCCGAGCTTCGCCCGGAAATGCGTATACTCGCTTGGCGTCATCGTGCGCAGCACGTCCCATGCGCTGTTCAACTGTTCGAAGATACGTGAGACGCGCGCCAGCATTTTCATTGCCGGCGCGACGGCGTCGCGTGCAATCGCGTCGCGGGCCGCACCCAATTCATGAATGGCAAGTCGCATCCAGAGCTCCGAGGCCTGATGCTGCACAATGAACAGCATCTCATCGTGCGCATCCGACAGCGGATGCTGCGCGCTGAGAATGGTCTCCAATCGCAGATAATCGCTATAGGACATCCGCGCAGCGAAATTCGTTTCTGCGCCTTCTGCTGTTGGATCGTAGTCATTGTTGGCCATCGCGGGCGTCCTTAGTCAGACCGATCAGACAAGGGGTGAGCTCTGACCAGGGATCTCTTAGTGGGACGACTGCGCCTGCAGGGGTTGCGATTTGGCTCGACGACGAGACGACTCGGAACCTCCCGCCTGATCCGGACATCCCCCATCAGCTCGGCTTGGCAACTTAAGCTGAGACGTTCACCGCCGCCCACCCGCGCTGCGAGCGTGCCAAATTGCGCATTCATCGTCGCTGTTCCATCATCTGCCGGTCGACGATTTATGCAGATCTTTCGAACTGCGGCTGCCAACGCAAGAGGTATGATTGCAAATATTGTACAAGCAGCGCCAGCATGGTTCCGACGATCATCATTATAAAGATCGCGACCATCATTTCGCTGGCATTGGCGCGTGCCTCTGCCTCAATGATGAGCTTGCCGAGGCCACGTTCAGCGCCGATAAACTCTCCGACGATCACGCCGACAAGTGCAAACGACACTGCAGGGAGCAGAGACGCGAACACCCAGGCCAGCGCAGACGGAATGACAACGGTACGCAAGATGGTCAGCTCGCTCGCGCCCAATAGGCGGGCGGCGGCAATTTGATCTCTGTCGACCGCCCGCGTGCCTTCGAACGTATTAAAGAACACGATGAAGAACACGACGAGTGCGGCGGTCACCACCTTCGACACATCGCCAAGGCCAAACATGAGAATGATCAGTGGCACGAGCGCGATGCGTGGGATCGAATTGAACGCCAGAATGAACGGTCCAAATATGCGCGCAAGAACGTCCGAGCGTCCGAGGAGGAGGCCAACGACGATGCCGGCGGCCGAGCCGAACAGAAATCCCCACCAAGTATTCTTCAGCGTGACAAGCGTCGCTATCCAAAGATTGTTATCGGCATTCCTGAAGCAGACCAGAAAATCCGATGGGTCGTTGAGGCAGCTAAGCCGCAAGAAGCTCTGCCAGATCAATGACGGCTTCGCCACGAAATACGGGTCGAGAATCTTGGGAACATAGGCTCTTGGCAGAACTGCTTTGCTCCATTCAAAGCCCCATTGCCAAATCACAAGCAGAAAAGCGAAAATTGCGATCTGCCAGAGCACGATCACCTGACGACGGGTAGCCATGATCAATCGGCCTTGGTACGGCGAAACTCTTCGCCAAGCGAATGCCAGATGTGAGAATACAGGCGGCCGAATTCGGCCGTTTCGCGCAACCCGACTGGATCTCGCGGACGAGGAAAGGGCACCTGGAAGTCATCCTTCAGCCGTCCGGGCCTTGCGGACAGGACGATGATGCGGCTGGCCAGTGTAAGCGCCTCGCCGAGGTCGTGAGTTACGAACAGCACAGTCTGCCGTTCGCGCTCCCAGATATCGAGCAATGTCTTGTGCATTTCCAGCTTGGTATGAGTATCAAGCGCGCCGAAAGGCTCATCCATCAGGAGAATTTCAGGTTCGAGGATGAGGGTGCGCATTAAGGCCACCCGCTGACGCATCCCGCCCGAAAGCATCCGAGGAAAGCTCTGGCCGAAGCCAGTCAACCCGGCCTTTCCAATCGCATCGGCAACCCGCGCGGAACGCTCCGTCTTCGTGATACCGGAGATTTCGAGCCCGTAGCCGATATTCTGCTCGACCGTTCGCCAAGGAAATAGTGTGTCGCGCTGAAACACGTAACCGACGTTGGAATTTACCTTGCCGGTATCAACTAAGTCGCCGTCGACGAGAATTCGGCCGCCTGAATGTGGCAAGAGCCCGGCCACCATGTTGAGGATCGTGCTCTTTCCGCAGCCGGAGGGGCCGAGCAAGGCAACGAATTCGCCTTGGCGAACCTCGAATGATACATTGTCGACGGCAGCAAAATCGCCTCGACCGGCGCTGAAGCGCTTAACTAGTCCTTGCACAGCAATCCGAGTGCGACCAGCGTCCGCATTCGTCGTTTCTCGGGCAACGGCGAGGCTGGGGCCAGGCGCGGACATCACTTGTATTTTGCCTTCGCTACATTGAGAAAGCTCATATCGACAACGTCCTCGTATGCAGTCTCCGGAATTTCTGTACCCTTGCGGGACCGAATTCTGCTGCCCCGATCATAGGCGGCTTTGTCGATGTTTCCGTCATATGCCCAAGTCAATTTGTCAAAGCCAAGCTCTGCGCTAACGGCGGTGGGATCGATTCCAGAAAACCACTTGGGCGCAACCAGTGCCTGGACTTCGGCGAGCGGCGTCGTTTTGACCCACTTCATCGCCCGATAAATCGCGTTCACGAAGGCCTGTACCGTCGGCTTGTCCTGCTCGATCGTGTCCGCCAGCGTGTAGACGACCAGCACCGGAACCGTGCCCCCGAAATCTTTCTCAAACATCCCCGGTTGGGAGGTATCGTAGATCAGAGTGCCAAAGCCCTTTTTCTTGATTTCGATGATCCAACTTGGCGGTGCCATGATGGCATCAAACTGCTTGGTTTCGAGAGACGGAAACATGATCTCCTGCCCGCCGCCAGCGACCCAATTCACTTTTCCGCCAAGCCCTCGTGCTTCAAACAGATAAGTGCCATAGACCCAACTGCCCGATCCGATGGCCGTGGCCGCGATGATCGGCTTGGCCCCGTCTGGGCGCTTGTAGGCCGCTAGCTTCTCGAGCGACGTGATGCCGCTTTCATAGAGGTCTTGCCGCACAACAACATTGGCGTACGAGCACGCCATTTCAGTTGCGAGCAGAATTTTGCATGCCTTGCCGCGCGCCGTGAGTTGAAGGGGGTGACTGGCGTCACCGTGGGCGAACATCGCTTGGTCCGAAGCGAGCATCTGGCGACCGAAACTGCCCGAGTTGCCTGTAATCAGTTTCGAATTGAGTCCTTCATCCCTGAAATAGTTCTTGAGCTCGGCGATCATGCCGATGGCATAGATTGGCGTTGTGGGGCCGAAGGCGAGGGTGACCGGCTTGCCTTGAGCGCGCGACTGGCTCGGCAGCAACGAGGTGCCCGCAAATGCGGAGCCCGAAACAAGGACTCGGCGCCGTGTGATGGTCATGCATTACTCCCCTGCTGCTTGTTGCGAACCAGGCGCTTAAGATCCGTCATACGGCCGACGAGGCGATTGTCCCCGCTTTTTCTAACGCAGCGATTTCGTTTGTCGAAAACCCGATATCGCCGAGGATGTCGTGTGTATGTTCGCCGACCTGAGGCGGGTCATTGCCATTTGCGAGGCGGCGGCCGTCGAGCGATATCGGCAGCAAGGGGGTTTTGGTGTTACGGCCATCGGGCAAGCGGATCTCGGTCAAACCACCCGATTTATTGAGGTGGGGATCGCTGAACAAATCACCCGGTTTGTTCACGGGCGCATAGGGCAGCTCAAGTTCTTCCAGCTTCGCGGCAAGTTCGGCCTTGTTCCAGCCGCCAAATATCTTGGCGACTTCCGGGATCAGCCAGTCGCGATGATCAACTCGACCTTGAGCCGTGATGAAACGCGGATCGCTCAGCCAGGCAGCCCGATCAAACGCGAGGCAGAACGCCTGCCATTGCTCCTCCCCAACGACAGTGACGAAAAGCTTTGATCCGTCCTTTGTATCGAACAGGTCATAGATCGGCCAAGGACTGTCCTTCACCGAGTACGGAATTGAAGGGCGTCCGGTGACGACCTCGCACATCATCGCCTGTGCCATTAGAAAGACGTTGTTCTCGAAGAGGGCGCTTTGGATGTAACGACCGCGGCCGGTGCGCTGTCGTTCGGCGAGCGCGGCTTGGATCGCGATCACCCCAAACATGCCACCCATGACGTCATTCACTGAGGCGCCCGCGCGCATTGGCTGGCCCGGCAGGCCGGTCATGTAGGCGAGCCCGCCCATCATCTGAACGACTTCATCGAGCGCAAGACGGTTCTCGTAGGGTCCGGGGAGATATCCCTTGAGTGAGCAATAAATCAGCCGCGGCGCGAATGCGGCCACTGAATTGTAGTCGAGACCGACCCTCTTCATCAAACCCGGTCGGAAGTTTTCGATCAAAACATCGCTGCGCTCAGTGAGCCGGCGCGCCACCTGTTTGCCTCCCGGGCTCGACGTGTCGAGCGCGATGCTGCGTTTGTTCCTGCTGTATGTCGCAAAAAAACCCGCGGCAGGCCCCTTGAAATAGCGAGTGCGATCGCCCTTGAGCGGCTCGACTTTGACCACATCGGCGCCCAGGTCGGCGAGGATGAGCCCACAGGTAGGGCCCATGACCATCTGACTGAATTCAACGACGCGCACGCCTTCGAGGGGGCGGGGAATTGTCGGCCCTGATGTGGGATTGCCGCCCATCATGCCACCCTCCGCAACACCCTTGGAATTCCAGCCTCGTGCAGATGACCTGTCAGGTGCTTCTGCTCAACGTGCCGGGCGAGAATTTCGCGTGTCGCCATCAACCGATCCAGATCGATCCCAGTGGAGAGGCCCATCCGTTCGAGCATGAACACGAGATCCTCAGTCACAATATTGCCCCGTGCGCCCGGTGCGAAGGGACAGCCGCCAAGCCCCGAAACAGCAGCATCGAAGCGCCGGACATCCGCTTCGAGCCCCGCGACGACGTTGGCAAGACCGGCGCCAAGCGTGTCATGCAGATGTAGCCTGAGCATCATTTTTGGGCCGGTCTCGTTGCGAACCGCGCGTACGATCCGCTTAACCTGCGTTGGGGTGCCGTAGCCGACGGTATCTGCTAGTCCGATCTCGTCCGCACCCGCCTCGGCGAAACCCTGCACAAGGCGACACACCGCGGCCTCACTGACGTCGCCTTCCATTGAGCAGCCAAAAGCTGTCGCTACAGCGCCCACAAGATGCGGCCGCTCAGGAGCTTTTTGCGCGTTGATCCTCGCACGAACTACACGGAATGCTTCGAGCTGTTCCTCAATCGTGCGGCGCACATTCGCCCGGTTGTGCGTTTCGCTCGCCGAGATCACGAAATACATGCTGTTGACTCCGGCCGCGAGCGCGCGCTCAGCACCTTTAACGTTCGGTACGACCGCGCCGATGGTCGTAGACTTATGGGTCAACGCGTGCGCAACAACTGCTCCAACGTCGCCGAATTGCGGCACGACCGTAGCCGGTACAAATGAGCCCGCATCGACCTCGCTCACCCCCGCGGCGACGATCGCACTGATCAGCTCGCATTTTGCGCCTGTTGGCACAATGACATCCAAGTTTTGAAGGCCATCGCGCGGTGCAACTTCGCAGATGTGCACATCCGGTGAATTGTCCATTGGCGCCCTATTGTATATTCTTGCATTAAAGAACAATATGTGACATCATCTGTCAATGAAGATTCCGAACCGCTTCGGGGGCCCCGGAACGAGGCTCTGCCGGTGGGCGGCCAGGACATGATCCGCTCGCATTCCGCGGAATTCTATTTTCGGGTGAGGTTTGCATGGATTATCCTGTTGGCTGAACTGCCTGGCGCTGCCTGTTCGCGCGCCGCGCGGCGATATTCATCGGGCGTCCGCTTCAGGGGTGCATCCCGACGGAATCCTTTCGCCCTGCGGTTCTGGCGTAAGCCAAATAGCGTTCTTGGTGAAACGGAAGCGCCGCACCAAGAATGCCTTTCGTCCACGAAGCCACGCCCGTGCCCGATTGAAGAGGCGCGCCAACTCCAGCCCTCATTGCATAGAGCCAATGAGCCGCACAAACGATCGTTCAGTAAGGAGAAGCTATGTTTCAAGCCCTGCCTGATCTGCCGGCCGACGCCGTGTTGGCGTTAGCCGAGGCATGCCGCAACGATCCTCGGCGGGACAAGATCGACCTGAGTGTGGGGGTCTATCGAAACGATAACGGCGTTACGCCCGTCCTGTCCGCGGTGAAGGCCGCCGAACATCTCTTGGTCGAGGGACAGGACACCAAATCATACGTAAGCCCACTCGGTGACACAAAGTTCGTCAGCCTTATCCGCGAGCTCGCGATCGGAAACATCGAGGTGGATCGACTAGGTGGCGTTCAGACACCTGGCGGCGGCGGTGCGGTCCGGTTAGCTTGCGAGGTCATAAAGCTGGCGGCACCCTTTAGCCGGATATTTGTGGGCCTGCCGACATGGGGCAACCACATTCCAATCTTTGAGGCCGTGGGATTGGAAATAGGTACGTACACCTATTACGACGTCATTTCTCAAACGCTTCGCTTCGACGAAATGCTCTCATCGCTCAAGAGCGCAAGGAGAGGGGATATCGTGCTGCTTCACGCGACTTGCCACAATCCATCGGGCACGGATCTTAGCCTTGATCAATGGCGGGCGATCGCGCAACTTGTGGAGGAGAGAGGCCTCATTCCTCTCATCGACTTTGCCTATCAGGGATTCGGTGATGGTTTAGAGCAGGATAGAGAAGGACTAGAAATAGTGCTGTCCAGCGTGAGCGAAGCGTTCGTCGCTTATTCTTGTAGCAAAAACTTCGGACTGTATCGGGAGCGGACCGGAGCGCTCTTCGTCTATGGCACGAACCCGGTCTCAGTAGGGCGGACTGTTCAAGCCATGGCTGCCCTAGCGAGAGTTAACTGGTCCATGCCGCCCGACCATGGTGCTGCGGTCGTCGGCACTATCCTGTCGAACACCGCCCTTCGTCAGGATTGGCTTCGCGAGCTCACGACGATGCGGGAAAGAATTTTAAAAATTCGTGCGGCCGTCGGACGGGGTATGCCCGAATTTTCTCAGCTCGGGGCGCAAAAGGGAATGTTCTCCACCTTACCCTTGCATTCTGCCACGATCGACCGTCTCCGCAAGGATGATGCGATCTATATCGTTGGAAACGGCAGGATCAATCTGGCCGGCCTTACAACTGACGACGTGCCACGCTTTGTCGACAGTGTCCGGCGAGCAGTTTAAGCTGTCGAAATGCAACTCGGAAACGGATCCGCCTGTGGCACCTATCTGAAGACGTACACCTTAAGCGGGCGTCGAATATGACGCATCATCAGAGCCGATGCATCAGCATACCGGCGGGCCTCCAGGACGTCGAGCAGCCTCAGGTGTTCCTTCACGTGCCGGCGCATGCCGTCGCGATCAGCGAAGCTTCGGTATGCAAACAAGCGACGAATCGAATTTACGCGCTTAAGTGACTCGACGAAGAAGGGATTCTTGGCACCGCGCGCGATCTCCTCATGGAAATCACATCCCCATTGAAACACTTCACCTATCGTGAATTTTTCCAGCTCGCCATCAAAAATGCGCAGCTGGCGCTCGCGAAGTCGCTCGATGACCTCTGGCGCCAGAGCGTAACCAGGTTGAGCAATTGCTGCTGGTTCGATCACCGCGCGGAACGCCATAACTTGTGTCTGCGCTTCGGGACTTGATACAGTTTCAGCAAAACGCCACCCGTAGCCCGGTGAGCGCGCGATCCACCCTTCCGCTGCGATCCGATCCAGCAGTCGTTGTAATTCGGTGCGTGTTAGATCGTAACGGCGCAGCAATTCGGCTTCCGTGACATCGGCGGGAAGGCGCTTTGCGACCACGTCCGTTGCAATCGTCGCGTAGGCCTCTTCCGCGCGGCTTACCGCCGCCAGTGTGGATTGTGCGGCTACGCTCGTAGGGTCTCTTGTCAAGACAAAGCCGCGGTGCAATTCACCGCGCGCGAACCCCGCCTCTTCTAGAGCCTTTAAGCCTAGGCGAATTGGCGCGCGCGACAGGCCAAGCGCATCGGCAAGCTTTTGCTCGATGAGGCGATCGCCGGTCTTCATCCCATCGCGACGGACAACGGACAAAATGAGCCCAGCCAAGTGCTCGGCACGACCGAGCGGGCTCTTTTTCTTGGGCCGTCGTGAGATGGGCGACAACGGCCGAGCATCTCGATTCAAAGGTCTTTCTTTCCCGTTTGCCAGCATGTGGATGTAACTCGTGGCCAAGAGCGAAGTCAACTTGGAGCTATTGTACTAAGGATGCGAACATTGCCGCTGTGGCAAGGCTCCAAGTCCGCCGCCTTCCAACTTAAGGAGGCGCAACGCGAAGTTTGGCGAAGCCAGTTGCGGCTTTCGGATGGACGCGTCTGATTTCGCGCTCAATCTCGTCGAGGCGCACTTCGATCCGGCGTACTCCTGGTTCGCGTCCTCCTTTCTACGTAGATGCATCGACAAACTCGGTAACAATCTTATGCGCGAGATGCTGGCATAGCCCTCCTAATCTTGAACGCCTCAAGCCCATCGAGGTAGATTGCGCGACCGTCAACACAAGCCTTCGTCCATGGATCGAGATGAAGCGTCGGCAGATAGAACAGCCGGCGTTCCAGTTCGATGTCCTCTGATGCGGTACTTCCGGCTGCGCTCATGGCACCCCTCAACGTAACCTAATTTTTTGCGAGCAGCGTCAGCTATTTCCCGGAAGGGTATTGCTGCGGCAAGATCGCCAAGAAAGTGCCAGATCCCGAGCTGTCGTTCCAGGAAAGCGGACTTGAGGATGTCAACCATCTGGTTCGGCTGCACCCGTCCTCGGAGCTTGGGTTGCGTCTATGGACTTCTGGCCTGGGCTGCCATTCTTAATGCCGCCCGACCCGCGGGCGCGTCTCACCGCGCCCCAAATACAACCCTCCGCGGACGCACACGCCTGAAGGGGCGGTCGGCTCGGCGAGCCACGGTGAGGAGCAGCCGAATAGTCGCCACTGGTCTGCTGATCTTTCACCGGGAAAATACGGGACCGACGGCATTCATCTCCTGCTGAAATGGCCAAGATTCTGGAGAGGGTAAGATCAAACCGGAAATCAAACGGAATATTTACGCTTCGCCGAAGTGGTCCGGTAACGCATAGAAACTATACTGCCGCTTGTCCGAGTGGCAGGTTGGAATGAACGAGATCGCAGTAACATTAGCTTCCGTCGACGCCTGCGTGAACGGGCGACGGACGCGATCGATCAGATTCCCCCCGGACATCGAACGGCAATTTGAAGCCGACATGCACGACAAGCGGTGTAAGCGCTTGACGATCGGACTGCTCGTTTCGGCTCCCCTCTATAACCTTTTTCTGCTCGGAGATTGGCTGCTGGTCCCGGACGTCGTGCGGCTGGCCATGTGGGTACATTTCTCAATAGTGACTCCGTGGATGCTATTGGTCGCCTGGCTCGTATCGCGCAAACCGAGGCCCTTCGTACGGGAGCTCCTAGCAGCCAGTGTTCCGCTACTCATCATCTTGCAGATCGACCTCGGTTTTGCCCTGACGGCGAGCGAGAGCGCTGCGCACTACCAGTACGTGGTGATTCCAACTTTGCTCTACACCAATGTCTCACTGCACAGACTCGAATTCCGCTTCGCTCGTGTCGTGACTGCCGCGATCCTGTTGCTTCACACCGCGTTCGTCATATCCGCAAGCTACATCTCCGCCCCGATAGCGGTGACCATCATCGTTCAGCTCCTCATCTGCGGTTACATCACTCTGATCGCAAACTATACAATGGAGCGCGATCTCCGTAGAGCCTACCTCTATTCGCTGAGAGATCGGCTCAGGCACGCCGATGCGGACGCCGCTTCACGCCGCGATCCATTGACGGGGTTAGCAAACCGGCTGCATCTTGATGATGAACTGTCGCGAGTTTGGTCTCGCCCCGAGTGCCGAGCATCGCCCGTTTCAGCTGTCATGATCGATATCGACCATTTCAAGCACTTGAACGATCGCTACGGACATGCTGCAGGCGACCTCTGCCTGAAACGAGTCGCCGCCATACTTCAGGCAGAGATACGAAGGACGGGTGACCTCGTCGCCCGATATGGAGGCGAAGAATTCCTGATAATCCTGCCGGATATGGCGATGATGGATGCCGTGCGGCTGGCCGAACGCATTCGCCGATCGATCGAAATTGCTGCGATCCCCAATGAAGGCCGGAGCCTCTTAGGCATCGTCACCGCCAGTTTTGGCGTCGCAGCTTGTTCGCCGTCGGATTTGTCTCCTCTGGAATTAATTGCTGCGGCCGATCACGCCCTGTATGCCGCCAAAGGCAAAGGACGTAATCAGGTCTGGCCTCCACTTGTGGCCGACGCCACCGTTCGCTCGTTGACTGAACCATTGACGTTTATGGCGTCGTCCTCAGAAGCAGCACGAGGGGTTTGATTTTCCTGCTTGGGCAAACCCGTGGGAAGCTGCGTAAGCCAGGGACATACGCTAAGCTCTCGATTGCTTCCGTGCCTCCCCCGATCCGGGCTGGGGTAGCCGATCTCGCGTCGAGTCTGATCCACTTGAGCAGTCATATTCAGATTCCAGGATCTGAAAAAGCGATACTCGCTCGCTGCACGGCAGAGACTTGGCTACGGCTCTGCTTTGCCAAATGAACCTGCGTATAACTGTTCAATCCTCTCGACTTCCTCTTGGGTCAGCGCCGCGAACTCATTGGCTCGTGCGCGGTTTGATAGCTTACCTTGATTTTGCCGAAGAAAGCCGAAGAGGTTATTCAGCGTCCTCTCGGGCATATCGACTAAACGCTCGACGCCGGCGCAGAACGTGTCGAACCCTTGAAGAACTCTGGCTTCATTCGGAAGATCTTTCTCAGTTCAGCTCTCGACCGAGCAGCCACTCATACAGGAACCAGATGCGACGCCTGTAAAGACCGGTCAGCTTCTGTTTGACCAGCTCGACGATTTCGCCTTCGGCCACAGCAAGAAAAAGCCGCTTCAGGACGGCAAGATCCACGCCCTCGTATTTCAGCGCAATGTTAGATGCGCCTCAAGGGAAGCTTCTGGGGCGTGCCGAGGTGTGTAAAGGCGCCAGCCATCCTGCTCTAGGATACGATGCTTGGTCCCGATCGCCGAGAGCGTCCGTGGAATTGGAGCGGAGAGGTGATAAGCGTCGATGAGGGCGGCATAGCCGGCCGGAGCACCGGCTTCGGGCAAACGCCGGTCATGAAAAATCGTCCCTGCTCCTGAAAACTGTGCGCTCAACGACATATTCCCGAAAGTTCAGCGGCATTAGAGGAGGCGGACGTCGCCGATCTTACGAGATGAGATTCTTCAAGGCCGGATAGCTCGCGCCGAACACGAAACCGTCCACGCTGCGGGAATCGAAGGCGAGCAACCAGAGACCTTGGGCTTCATTGCCTGAGAACCTGAGAATTTCAAAGGTGCAAAAGCTGCGCCGTTTGGCCCGGGATTTCAACCTCTTGGATTGATGCGGCACCTCCGGGCACCTTAGGCAGGCCCATCGCTGGTGAGATCCGTCTTTCAAAGGTCGAGCACAATCGAGCTAGCGGACCGGAACGGCAATGGGCGGCGCAATCCGCGCTCGAGCCTCATTGTAGACCTCAATGATGCCTGGCATGGCTACGGTTACAGCAACGCCGAACGGAACTTGCTCGTCTATCTTGCTGCCTCTGTCAGGCTCGCGTTGAATGATCAGCTCGATTTCAGAATCGACTGTCAGAGCCGGCGCCTTGTCGCCCAGCCAGCGCCGAGAGAAAACGGTCCCCTTGCTTGCCTGATTGACATCAGGCTGCGTCTTGGATGGCTGCACGCGGAACTGATCGATCTCATCTGAACTCGCCAAAAGCGAAAGCTTCACTGAGCGATACGATTGTCGACCGGGATGCACGGGCGTGAACCATGCAAGCGTTGCGGTCACCGAGTGGGGGAGAGATTGGCCGCTCATGCAAGCCGGTAACGGAACAACAACCGAACGTCTTGTCTCCTGCGCCAGCGTTCCGACGGCCCAAAACGTCGCCCTGTCGGAAGCGCAATAAATTGCATCGTCCGGACTAACAACGCCGTAGCCTAAGAAGCGCCGGATATTATCCTTCTGCCTGACGAATTGCTTTGCATCAGCTGGACCTAGCACGCTCTTGATGAGCTCGGCGCTATCTTGCGGCCACGAGGCTGTATGCACTAACAGCGCCTTGAGAAGCGCGGCGCGCTGATGGTGGGGCAGGGACAGAAAGTCCTGCCCGTACGTGTCTTCCAAAGCGTCATGAATTCTGTGAGCCGTCCTGGAGGCCAGAGCTGCCGCAGCACTTGTGCCGGAAGTGTAATGCTCCCAATTGCTGCTGCCCTCGCGCGGCGGAGCTGCAACCTTGAGCCCATGCGGTCGAGCAGGTCCACTTGGCCTTACAGCAAGCGCCGTTCCACTGGCCACCATGGTTAAATGCTCACGAGAGCCAGGCATCAAAATATCCGGTTTGACGCCGTTTGCAAATCCTGGACCCAATCCGCTGGATGGATTGGTGATGATCATCGGATGATACGGATCGACCCTGCCTCTAGCGCTACGGCGATCGGCTGCGCTAACGGCGTCGATATTGGCGGAGCCTACCGTGATCCCGTTCACTGTTTCCGACGGTGAAAGCAGCCGGCGAGAAGTGATCAATCGCGACAGCGCGGACAACGTATGTCTGGCCCGATCGGGCTGGTCCGTCGCTTCATAAGCAGCCATGGTGGGGATGGATGCTATCTCGAATGAGCCGGCGTGATTGCCGGCACTCACGCAGAACAGAATTCCATATCGATGGGCCAATCTGTCGACCAACCTCGCCCAGGGCGACAGCCGCCCATGAAATGGCTTTCGGACATTGCCGAGCGAAAGATTGACGATCACAACTGACGGAGCGCTCGGATCGTCGTTGCGCCGCATCGAGACCACAGCTTGATAAACCAGGTCGACAATCAGCCGGTCCTCAGGAAATTGATCAGCAGCCCCCAAGAGCGGTATGCAATGGATGCGGCGCGCCAGCGGCGGCTCATTGGTGTTTCGGTCGCCATGCACGATCAGAGAAGCCATAGCTGTGCCGTGAGCCCTTTCAGCCACGACGGCTGCGCCCTCTAAATCGAATTGATCGTCGACATTCATTCGATCACGAAGCAGAGGGTGCTGGGAAACGGGCACGCCATCCAATAAGGCCAAAATTGGTTGGCCTTCAGAAGGAAGCGGTCCCAGTCCGCCTTGGAGCTGACTGGCGTCTTCGACTTGCACCGGCGCAACAATACTCTGTGGCCGAATGTGCATGACCGGGTCCATGCCGCTCAACCCGGTCGCGGAGCGCTCGGTAATTTGCCGGATCGCGGCAACTGGCAGGTTAGCCAAAAGGGCATGATAGGCGATGTCCGGGATCCGGCACTGCGTCACAAGAGTGCCACCGACCGCCCTAATCTCGCTGATGACTCCTTGTTGGTTCGAAGCCGCCATGTCCTCCGACGATCGAAACACAAGCTCGATCTCAACGGGGAGAATTTCCTCATCTCCCATGAGCTCGATCTCGTGCGCAAGGATCTCTCGATCACCATCTTGAACACGATCTCCCGGCCCCCATACTCTGATGTCACGGAGCGTCGCAAAGACATCCCGCCAGGGTGCGAACCCCTCCCCAATTGCTTGCCCGGATACCCATCTCTTCCAGAGCGACAGGATGTTCTGCAAAGCCGTGACATCTGGCACAAGAAGATAGGCCTCAGGCGACTTGTCCTTCTCATCGCCCTCCAGCTCCTCTTCATCGATGAGCTCCAGACCAGGCACTCTTCGGATCGCATTCGCAAAATTCGCAACTGCCCCCCGAACCTCAAAAACCAGCAGCCGCTCTGGCGCCAGCGCGGACGGGTCTGATCGCAAAGTTAAGCCGCTTGGGTCTCGACCCAAGACTTGTTCGAGGCGACGGAAGCGGGGGCCAAATGCTGCATTCTGTGCAGCAGCCGTGAATTTAGCCGGCCTGGGGATCGGTTGCGGCCTGCCTTTTGGTCTTGCCGCCTGATTGCCTGGCGTCAGTCGCAGCAGAGGCTTCGTTGGATCGGCCGCCATGCAGGTTCTCTGGCTTTACTCTCGATGACCAAAATTCGAGTTCAGTCTTGACCGCAGAATCGATCGAGATCTCACCAAGACCAAGAATTTGTCGCCGTCGAACGTTCTGACAGAAATCAAGCACTTCAGCATAGGAGGTTGCGTCAATCTTTTGCGCGAGTTCAAAAGCCGACAGCGAAGGGCGCTCGGGCCAGCCCATATAAATTCGTTCTATGAAATGTGCGATTTCCGCAACTTGCGGAGCGGGAAATGCAATCTTTATCTGAAAACGTCTCCATACGGCTCGATCAAGCAATTCAGCATGATTCGTAGCCGCTATTGTTACCACGTAACTGGGAAGTTTATCGATCTGCATCAAGAGAAACGAAACAACGCGCTTGATTTCGCCCGTTTCGTGATCATCTCCACGCTCTTTTCCAATCGCATCGAACTCGTCGAAAAACAAAACGCAAGGTTGGGTTCGCGCATAGTCGAATAGCGCGCGAAGACGCGCGTTTGTTTCGCCTAGATAGCTTCCTACGAGCGCGTCGTACCGCACCACGAAAAACGGCAGAGAAAGGCCCTCTGCAATCGCTTCTGCAAAGGAAGTTTTGCCGTTGCCTGGAGGACCAGACAGGAGAACCCGATGCCGCGGCTCATATCCGCTTGCCCGCAGCACGTCTGCCCGCACATGCTCCTCGATCAGCTGCATCCCTTCGGCGCGCGCAGGCAAGGGTAAAACCAGCTCATCGAGAGATATGCGTGGCGTAACTTCTAAAATCGTGTCGCGCCCAGCAGCTTGCGGAGACCGCTGAGAGGCAACCAGACTTGGCGGCGTCACAGCTATCGTCTGCAGCGCTCGCTCAAGCCGATCGGCCAGCGCGTGATGACTCTTTGCGCGCTCATCAGCCACAATCGCTTCGACCGCCGAGCGCATCATTGGCCGATCGCCGGTCACACCGGCGCGCACGAGAGATATGAGTAAGTCGCTCTTGGCCATGACAGACAGCCTATTACAGGATTGCGCGCCCACGCTGCTAGAAATGGTCCCAGCTTGTGAACAACTCGCCGATAACCAAGGTTCCTTGCCGGGGTCGCTCGGCGAGCCTATCCGGCGGGGATTAACATATTGAAAAGCTGCAACAAATAAGACTTCTCGTCCGCCGTCATGACTGGTCGAGTCTGTTCTGCCTGCTCAAGCATTCCCCGTCATCCTGTTGACTGCCTGCCTCTGACAAAACTAGCCAGCCTTCATAGCTAGCGCCGACCGAAAGTCCGGCAGAGCCTTCGAGCACTCGCCTCGCGCGCTTTGGCGCTTTATGCCCATCCGAGAGGGGTCGTCAGGGGATTGTTCACTTTTTGTTCAATGCCGTCAAGTCGCAGTCCAATACCGGCGTTCGACCTGTTCCGGAGCGAGAATCGTGAGCAAATGGATCAAGCCCACCGGGGGCGCCGATGCTCGTATCCGTGCATAGTCGAGCTGCTGCAAGCAATGGATGACCCTAATCCCTAAAAGGCGTTGGAATCGCATGCGCTGAACTTTCTCGCGTCGATGCAAATATTCACGGCCGCCGAGCAAAGTAGCCCCCTATCGAAAGTCATGGTCCCGATTGACCTAAGCCGCAACACTTCCGCTCGCGGAGATCAGCAAATCCGCTGGAATATGGAAACGTTCGCGCAGACGCTTCACCATCGTCATGCTCAATTCGCGCTTGCCGGACATGACCTCACTGACGCGACTAGCAGTGCCCAGAAGCGGCACAAGATCAGCGCGCGTCAAACCATGTTGTTCCACCAGATAGGTTAGCAAATCGGGCAACGGCGGCGCTTTGCGCGGCCAGCGTGCGCGTTCATAAGCCTCGATAAGGCGAGCCTGAGCTACCATACGCGCTCGATCGGCAGCCTCGTTAGATTGCATCAGCTTGCCGACAAGCGCCTTGGCCGCCTCATGATCGGCCTGGTTCTGGATAATTATCAATGTTGCCTTCATCACACCGTCTCCGCGTCCACCTTGTCACAGTCTTCATGACTGCCGAAAAAGCGGATCATCAACACGCCATCACGATATTGAACCATGGCGATCAGGCGGTAGTCATTGGCCTTGATGTTGAACACCACGCGTCCGCCTTTCAGGATGCTTGCCTTGGGATGCGATCGCTTCACCTGTTGCGGCGTCCGCCAGTCCGAAGCCTCAGCAATTGCCAGCCATGCCCTGTATTGAGCGCGCGCTGCATCGATGCCCCGATGACCAGAGCGTTCGGCAAAATAGCGCTCACCAAGGTCCGTGCCGACCACCAGCATGAAGGGATACTACCGTCGATTTCCCAAAAATGGAAGAGGGGAATTTCCATTTTTGGGAAACGCATGCCGCCCGCCGACAGTAAGATAGTCTTGCCACTCGGGGCTAATTCACGATCCGATCGGCTCGCACTTTCGCGGCGAAGCCGAAGCCCGCCGCGAACGCTTCTAGGCACGCCCCGCGGTTGATAAATCAAAATCGCATTTCGAACTCAGAATGACGCGGTCAATTGCGACTGGACAATTTTGTGCGTTAGAAGCAAAAGAATCGTCTCGCCGCAGATGCTCTCAAGACTTCCGCTAGGGAAGATTGGGCGGCTGACCAATTCGCTCCAGATCGGCGAGACACTTGTCCAGGTTGCTTTTGGCGTCCTGCAGGAACCTGCTCGTTTCGGCAAGCCGCCTGAGATCAGGCTTGACCGGTCCCTCGCTCACAGCGCTCAGCTGGTGGCAAACAGTTGCAAGATCACCCGAGATGTCTTCGAGGACGAAGGCGAGGTTTTCCAGCGGCACGAGCTCCGAAAAGAAAGACTTCAAGGCGCTTTCGTCCTGGCCAGAGGGACCTTCGAATCTGACTTCGACCAGTGGCACCAACACCTCGCGGTTGTCGCGCCCGACCCTTCCCATGCTCATGATGAGCGAGCTGAACGTCGTCGAAACAAAGGTCAACCGATCGAGCAGGGTGTTTCCATACAATACTAGCGATTCCGATTCGCCTTGCGCCTGCTCCGTTGTCGAAGCCCCGAGATCCTCATTCGACATGCTCGGAGTCCTCTCCTGCGCTCAAGTGCAGCATACCCGAAGGGAACGAGACGGGCTTTGGACTGTTCACCGCCTCAATCGATGTGGAGGCGCCGTGACCTTCGGCTTTCTTCACCTGCACGACCGTCACCGACGAGCCATGATACGAGCTCTTCGTTCGCGCCTTCATATAGCCGGGAGCTGTCGGTGCCGGCGGATGAAGCAGGTAGTCCTCCATCACCTGACGGACGCCAAGCGGGTCACGCATCACTAGTCCCGCCGCATGCAACGTAGGATGCATCGGGCTCGGCAAATCAAACAGGCTGCGAAGAACGACATTTTCTTCAGCCGTGAGGGCAGGGTGGGTTCTGAGACCCATTTTCCTGCGCATAAGCTGCGCCAATTGGCCAGCGCCCCTTGCTGTGGGCCCTTCGTGCCTTTCAAGCGCCATAAGGCCATCGCGCGTCAGCGCGAAATGAGCAAACTTTCCAGCCGCCGTTCGTTCCACAAAACGCGCATTGGTCATCAGGCGAAGAATGCGGCTGAGATTGGCATCCTTCAGATCCAGTTTCTTAGCAATGACCGTCTTCTCCAGCTGACGCGACGGTGCATCCCGCAACAACCGAAGTATCTCGACGACATGCTGACGGTGCATGACCTCGCTTGGACGAGCAACCTTGGCGGTGTTGATCGACATCTGCAGAAGATCGTAAAACGCTCTGAAGCGCTCGGCATAGGCGGCATTCTTCGGCGCGAGCGAGGCGCTCACCCGACGCAGAATATCAAACCATTCCCGCAGCTCCGGATCGCGGCGCCGGCTCTCCAGAGAATTCCAGAGCCAAGCCCCAAGTGTTGCGTAAATACGCTCCAGGCTGCTTTCGGATCCCTCTTTAAGGAATTCCGAAATGACGCTCCGCGCCTCAGTCGCGGTGGCCTCGCCGCTCTCTATCTTTTCCAATGCTACGTCCGACATGGCCATACCCTACGTCACAACCCTTAAGATCATTTTACAACGCTTTACTCTGATTTTAGTCTCTGAATCTAGGGTGTCACCGGCCCCATTTGTAGGCAGTCCAAACGGTCTTTTGACCGAGTTCCCGGGCGGAAACAGCGTTCGGCTCTTTGAGGAGGGGTAATATAGTACCAAGCCGGCCATCCCCGTAGCGGTTGTGGGTGGGATGTTGCACGACAAAACTTCGCGTGCCGAACTTCACTTCCACCTGGCTCGCAGTCGTCTGGTGGCCCTGCATGGTGCGGTCGTTCCCCATCGAGGGGACCAGCATCACATCGACATCCAGGTCCCTGAAGGGCGTGTCGCAGACGTCACAGAAGTCGAGGCAAATTGCGACGCCAATCAGGGCGCCTTCAGTCGCAAGCACGCACATCCGCTCGCCAGCAGTTATGTTTTCGATCCCCCAGTCGTCATCGGCGTAAGGGGCGATCTTGTCGTAGACGAGCCGCTCCTCGCCATAACCGTCATAAATCCGGGCCCGATTCACAATCTCCTTGCCTGCCACCTCGTGCCACGTTCCCGGAATGACGATCTCCGGAGGCTCCAGCGGGTCGGCCACATCTCGCTCGCGGATGAACTTGACGATCTTTTCTCGCAGTCCTGGTGGTACCGTGAGCTCGGGCCAGACGATTGCGATGCAGTTCTCCTGCAACGCGTTCGCCATCTGAAGCAAGACCGCGTTCCCCGCCGCCGGCGCATCGACGCCGCTGACGATGAAACGCTTGTCCCCGTCTACCGTTGCGAACTCCGCCTCAAGCTTGAGCGCCTCGAAAAGGCAGGCGCCCATTTTCCAATTCGTGGGGTCTTGAGCGGCACTATGCAAGGTACGGCTATCGACCACCTCGACGGCATAGCCGTCAATGAAGGTGGGCAGGATCCGATGAAATAGCAGGCCTCGCTTTGAATAGGCTTGGCTCCGCCGGGCAGGGCGGCCGGCGCTCACGCCCTGTCGCGGAATGAACCAGCATCCGAGCGCCTCCAGGCGCCACTCGCCCGATGCAATCGGCCATTGCGACCGCCGCTCGAGCAGCACGCGGTCGATGGCCCGGATGAGACCTCCAAGCGACACAGCAACCTGCTCGGGGGTCTCCTCGGAAACGGACCAAAGGAGGCGGCCTTCTCCGACGCTGTCACCGAAACTCCGGGCAGATTCTTCAAGACGCCGCTCCGAAAGATTGCGGTAAGCCTTGTACACGCTCGGCGGCGCCTTGCGGAACAACTTGTCGAGCTCGATCAGAGCCTTCCTCAGTTCGTCCCTTCTGGCATGCGTCATCGAGGCCTGTGATTGAGCAAGCTCACCAGCTGCCTTCTTCCACTTGCCGAACTCCGTTGTCTTCAGGCGGCTGTCCGCAGGCCCAGGCAAACGACTCGTCCAAACGACTTCGCCAATATGTGCCATTGATAGGCGTACGGTTCGCTATTTGCAATCGGCCCGACTGTGACTTACGCGCGTCTCATCATCTAGCTGCGGGCGCAGTTGCTCTGAATGTCAGAACGCGCAGAAACTCTGCATCGAATTATACGATGGCAACGAAAAGCTGCATATGGCTTCCGATACTCTTGACGAAGCACGAGCAAAGCATTTCAATCTGGGCGGGAGATCCGCGCGCGAGCGACGCGAAGCGGACAGGGGGCACAATCGATGTGGAAGATCAGCCGGGCCGCGGCTTGCCTTGGCGCCTGCTTTGCGATGGGCGGATGCACCAGCCTGTACTATGTGCACGATCCGCAGACTGGCGTGATCACAGCCGGCGAACTGCCATATTTTCTCAAATCGATCCGGTGCGAGGTCGTCACCTTTTATCAGATCGAGCGCGAAAGGCGGAAGCACTACCTCAAGATCTACAAGACCAGGCCGGAAGAGGCGTTCGACCGCTTCGCCCATTTCGACATCGACCCGTTCCTATACGGCACCTTCTTCCTGGAACTGAAAGTAACCGATACCGGCGGTGTCGGGTCCGGCACCGCCTTCGACTATAAGCGCGTTCTAAGTGCCACCACCGCCGAAGTGACCCATGTCGGCCCCACGGCTTCGGCGCAGGACACCTACGACCTGATCTGGTCATTTCTCTTGAAACAGAATGCCGAGCTTGCGTCTGATACCTTGCCGCTGGCATCTAGCCCGGCAACATATGAGCGCGGCTGCTACCGGGGAACGCCGACCGAGCTCCTCGAGCTCGAAGCTCTCGCCGAAAACAAATATCCGGAACGGGCCGCTTTCAAGCGCATCACCGTCGATGCCTCCAAGCCATTGGCGGCCTGGCTGCGCGACAATGCAATTTTGATCGCCGCCAACAACCTGACGCCGGCTATGCCATCGGAAATAGCTGAGCCAGCGCAGATGACCTATACTTTTTCGATCCAAGTGACCGGAGGCATCGAGGCCAAATACTCCCTTACATCGGCGCGCTGGACACCGGCCGCCATCCAAGCCTCCGCATCTGCGCAGCAATTCAGCAATCTCGGTATCTACATCAATGGGCCGAATGCCGTCTTGGCCAACGGAGCAAAGTCTGGCTCGGCCAGCTATGCAGCCAAACAGCCGGCGCTCGGATCAAAGGACAATCCGATTTACACGACACCAATCCCGGGAGGGGAAAAGTCGCAGGAGTTGCCGGAGAGCGGGGGGGCCGCAGCCCGCCGGCCAAGGGCTGGTGGTGGCCCGCGGACGAACGGCTTTATCTTCGCGCCGGTGCCAGTCTTCCCGCCATCTCCAACGCCTACTCAATAAAACATGACTCGTTACTGCCTGCTCGGATTGCTGGTTCTTCTCGTGCTCCTCCCCTGCAGCAGCGCGAAGGCTCAGCCTGCGCTTCCCTCAGGGGTGTCGGAGATGGAGCTCTTCGGAACTGTGATCCGCAGCTCCAAATGGGACGTGAAGGAAATCCCGGTCTGCTGGGAAAACCTCAATCCTCATGACCAGAAATATGCAGAACTCGTCCGAAAAGCCGTGGCCGAGACCTGGGAAAGCGC
This sequence comes from Bradyrhizobium sp. WYCCWR 13022, assembly GCF_030435535.1. Classification (NCBI taxonomy): domain Bacteria; kingdom Pseudomonadati; phylum Pseudomonadota; class Alphaproteobacteria; order Hyphomicrobiales; family Nitrobacteraceae; genus Bradyrhizobium; species Bradyrhizobium sp. WYCCWR 13022. The sequence goes on along the minus strand of NZ_JAUIZJ010000015.1, from coordinate 271,962 downwards.
AGCACAAGGAGGCGTTTGGTTCGCCAAGACCTGGCCTGCCTGTAAAGAGGGCGCAGCCGGCGTCCATGTGCGCATCGCCGACGAGGGCGCGCACACCGACGTCGTCGGCAAGTATCTCGATGGCAAGTCTTCGGGCATGACCTTGAATTTCAGCTTCAATCATTGGAGTAAAGGATGCATCAATAAGCGCGAATTCTGCATTCGTGCGGTCGCTGTCCACGAATTCGGGCACGCGCTCGGCTTTACTCACGAGCAGAACCGCGACGATGCTCCGGAACAGTGCCGCAACGAGAAATTTTCAGGATCGGTCGGCGACTACAAAGTCACTAAATACGACCCCAATTCCATCATGAACTATTGTAATCCAGCATGGAACGGAAGCGGACAACTCAGCCCACTCGATATCGCAGCCGTCAGAACGTTTTATCCGTCCTGACCCTCGCCTTGCTCTTTGTCATCTCCGGGCAGGCGCTAGCCGATCGCGCCGCGGTGCAGATCGCCGCGCGCTATAACGTCAGGACTGTTCATGTCCAGTTTGTCGGCGTTATGTACAACGGCAAGCAGGAAGTCGGAGGCGGCTCCGGCCTTCTGATCGGCGACAACCTCGTGCTCACCAACAGCCATGTGGTCGGACGCGAGGAAAACTACAAGAGCTTTGAGGTCGATGCTCGCCTTGGCTCGCGCAACGCAAACCCAATCAAAGTCAGCGCGATTCACCGCGACGACGCCAACGATCTTGCCCTTCTCGAGTTGGCCCAGCCGGCCAGCAACAGCGGCGGAGCATCGCGCTGCCCAATGCCGGTCATCAATGAAAGCCAGCAGGCCCCAATGGGAACCCAACTCTATCTGCTCGGCTATCCCCTCGACCTGGATCTGAGCATATCGAGCGGCCTGATCAGCAATCAAACCAGCCCAAATGGGCGCTGGCAAACCGATACTGTCATGAACGTCGGCAACAGCGGAGGTCCCGCGTTCAACGAGTTCGGCGCGCTCCTCGGTATCGCTGTCGGCGGCATCGTCAAATGGAACGATGCCCAGGTCAACGGAGTGAATTTCATCATTCCTGCCACGGTCATAGCCGCGAGTCCGCTCTACAAGCTGATTGCGGCTATCCCCCAACCATCCGTCTGCTGGACCAAATGGGTCGACACTACAATCTCATTCGAGAACTGGAGCAAGCTCAACTCGACCCATGTGCAGACGCAAGCCAATCAGGGCGTGAAAATTCCCGAGATCCTGGCCGGCGCGCTTCACACGTTGCTTCCAGAAGACCGGCGGCTCATCGTCAATGTTCCGCTATCGCAACTCGTCGAGCTCAAGCAGATCGAGCGCTCATACACCGTCGACAAGACCAAGGATGATCATCCCGTCGTGTTTGCCGAGCATTCGGCCGACTACGCCGAGACGTTCCCAGCCGAGCCGGGCTACCGTATCACCGGCTGCTCCTGGCATGTCGAGACGGCAAACGGAGCCGGCAACATTGCTTGCGCCATCAACGATGGCGGTGCAGAGGCGCGCTTCACCTACAAGCTGACCAGTGGACCCGCCGTCGATCGGTACCGTGGATGGCTCGGTGCTACCGTCAATCTATCTCAAGTTCTTGCGAAGTAAGGAGGAGGGGCCATGGTCGTCTCGACATTGCGAGCCGATTCTTCAAATGCGCTGCACTGGCTCTCGTCGTTCCGGCAGCTCCGCGCGGCTTTAATTGCTCTGGTCTGCATGTTTGTCGTCGGCTGCGCTCATCAAGCACCTATCTCGAGACCGTCAAAGCCCCAAGCCCAAAACACGCATCAGCACCACGGGCGTGCATTGACAGGATATCACCATCATGCCGCAAGGTATTACGGCCCGAGGTATTATGGTCCGAGACGCCATGATTATGGCTATCATCGCCCCACAACGGGTGAGGCAAGTGAGGAAGCACCTCCCGAGAAACCGACGCCAACTGGCGCCGAGGCTCCCAACAAGCCCGCCATCAAGGGCTTGGTGCCCGTTTATTTTGCGACCAACCGCGAGGTGATGGGAGGCCCGAATCTGCAGCTGAAACAGATCACCTATGATCGTTCGGCCACGAATACCTATGGCTGCGTGACTGTGAGCATACCGATCGTTCACAAGATGGGCGAAGTCGAAACGCCAAAGACATATCTGTACGGCATTTGGACAGAGGCCGAGCAGGACGGAAAGCACTTTCGAATCCAGACTCTATCGAAGCTCTCACGAGAGGAGTTTGCCTCCGCGATCGCCAATCCTGCCGACAGCCTGATGCTGTTCGTCCATGGCTACAATGTTCCTTTCTCGGATGCAGCGTTCAAGGCCGCTCAGATTGCCTTCGATGCAAATTACAAGGGCCGCGTCATGATTTATTCCTGGCCCTCGAAAGGCGGGTTGGCGGATTACGATTACGACCGCGAAAGTGCTTTGCATGCCACCGATGGATTGTTCGATCTTCTCAAGCTCATCAAGACGGAGGGGAACGTTTCGCGGATCATCCTGATCGCACACAGCCTTGGCAGCGAAGTGGTATTGGGCGCCTTGCAGCAGGCAGCGCTGAGCCAAACAGCGCTTGGCATTACCGAGCTGATTTTCGCAGCACCCGACGTCGACCGTGACCTCTATCTGGAGCGGGCTAACCAGATCAAAGCGGCCGCGGGTGCGGTGACCGTGTACGCCTCGTCAACTGATCTGGCTCTGCTCGCCTCGATGAAGAAGGCGCAGTCGAAATCGCGAATGGGCTATGTGACTAAGAGCGGTCCAACTCTCGTCTCGGGCATCGAGACGATCGATGTCTCTGCGGTCGGAAGCGAAATGTTCGCGCTCAATCATAGTACCTATTCAACGAGCCGGGCGGTCCTCGACGATATCGGCCGGATCATCTCCTCATCTAGCCACCTCAAGCCACCGCAGCGGACCCCAACTTTGCGCTCGATGCCTAACGAGCTCAACGCGACCTATTGGATGTATCCTTACTAGTCATCTGGAACGCAAGTTCATCACATTAGTTGATGGCTCGAATCTTTGTAGAGGAGAGCGCTTGTGGGGAATGCAGGTGTGAGAGGCCGGCCGATCGCGCCGTTAGTGCTCAGTCCGCAGGAGCGCACGTACCTAGAGAGGCAAGTTCGTCGTCATCGTGTCGCGCGGTGCTATCTGAGCGATGCCGCGCGATCCTGCGATGTGCGGATGGCCTGCCAAGCAAGTCTGTGGCTGCTGAACTCGGCATCCATGAACACACCGTTGGCAAGTGGCGCCGTCGGTTTTTTTAGAAGGATCGCTGTGATGGCCTGCTTGATGAAGCCCGCCCGAGCCGCCCTCGCACCATCGACGACGATCAGGTTGCTGAGGTAATCGAGCGGACATTGCGTACGACGCCGGCCGACGCGACGCACTGGTTGATCCGCTCGATGGCTGCGGAAACTGGCTTTTCCCACACCACGATCCGCCGAATGTGGTCGGCGTTCAGCTTGCAACCGCACCGTAGCCAGACATTCAAGTTGTCGAGCGATCCACTGTTCGTCGACAAGGTACATTGTCGGCCTTTATCTATCCCCACCGAACCGAGCCGTTGTCCTCAGCGTTGATGAGAAAGCCAGATCCTGGCACTCGATCGCGAGCAGCCGGTCTTGCCGATGATGCCTGGGATGCCAGAACGTCGCACGCACAGTTATGTGCGACATGGCACGACCACACTGTTTGCCGCGCTCGATGTCGCTTCCGGCTTTGTCATTGGCAAATGCTACAAGCGTCATCGGGCGGTCGAGTTCTTGAAGTTCCTCAAGGAAATCGACGCTCAAATCCCCGAGGGGCTTGCGGTCCACATCGTCATGGACAACTACGCCACCCACAAGACACCTAAGATCAAGGCGTGGCTCGCTCGCCGGCCGCACAACCATGTCCACTTTACGCCGACTTCCGCGTCATGGATCAATCAGAACGAGCGCTGGTTCGCTGAACTCACCAGAAAGCAGATCCAGCGAGGTGTTCACACCTCCGTCAGACAGCTCGAGGCCGACATCCGTACCTTCATCGAACTGCACAACAATAACCCGAGGCCCTTCAAATGGACCAAGTCTGCAGACCAGATCTTGGCTTCCGTCAAACGCTTCTGCCACAAAGCCCAGCAGACTTTATGCGGCGAACTTTAGATTCACGTGACTAGGGGGGCGTGCGCATTAATCCTCGTTGATGTGCGGCTCGTTCCTATTTCGAAGCCTTTATGTAACGGCAGCAAATGTCGCGCAGCTTTCGCGGAATCGAGCAGTCTTGCACGATAGTGAGAAGCGGGCCGTGGTGAGATCGGGGACCGTACATGCATGCGCCCGGGAAGACCACAGTTTGGATCGGGATAGCGCGCATCTCGTCGTACGAGTGCCGCTTACTCAGTTGATGGTAAAAGTCCGTTCGGGCTTTTGATGTTTGAGCGTGCGACGCTCCATCATAACAGCCAGCCTTTGCGCTTTTTAGGTCTTGCCGAAGGAGGCGCCCTCTGGGTCCTCTGGCCGGGTCCGCTCTTCAGCATGAAGCCCATCAGAATGAGAGCTGAATACAGGGCTGCGCCGTCACCGCACTTGATCGCGGGGCGAGCATCTCTGAGGGGCCGCTCAGTCCGTGGTGGCGGCGCAAAGATCCGGCAGGCCAAAAGCATGATGGGCAACGACTGCAGTGTCCGAACGGATCCTCCGCTATTAATACTTCCATTATAATGGGTTGATTCTTGAGCTCACCTGCCATATACATCCCTAAAGGGATTTGTAAATGGACCTGACTGTAGAAACTTTCATAGAAGGCACGTGGCACGAGGCGGCCATTGTCAACTTGGAAGCCCCCGAAAAGGGCTACACGACGCCTTCCAGAACTAGCTACGAAATGGGCTATTTTGCCAAGTTCGGCGCCATTCCATTTGCGGAAGACCGTCCCCTTAAAGGCGTACATGCTTACTCGATCAACGCCCCAGTCGATCTGGTGGATCGCGCAGCAAGCACCTGGCCAGCTTTTCTACTGGACCTAATTCCTCAAGGTCACCACGCCGAGAGGATCGCGCGATTTCTGAACCTTCCGGTCGAGGCGCCTTCTACCCAAGTCCATCTTCTCATGAGAGCTGCGAGTTCTCCCGTCGGCAATATTCGCATCAAAGAAGCATATGATCAGGAGGTCGAACGTCTTCAGGACATATCGGTCGCGGGAATCACTATGGAAGAAATTCTCGATCGGAGCGATGCGTTTCTCGAAGTTGCTGATCGCTTTTCCTTGCTTGCCTCGGGTTCGAGTGGGCTGCAAGGTGACTGGCCCAAGGTGTCACTGACTCGCTCCCGAGACGGACTTTGGTATCCGAATTCGATGGTCCCGGACGCGGACGCCCTCGAATTTATCATCGTAAAGCTTCTGCGTAGTGATGAGCCGGTGGATCAGCGGATCCTGGAGTCTGAATCGGGCTATTCGGTGGTCGCAAAAGAGTTTGGCGTCAACGTCGAACGCACGAGCACCTACGGCAATGGTGTGCTTGTCATTCCACGGTTTGACCGCAGGGTGACGTCGGGTGGTCTAATCCGCTACGGACAAGAGAGTCTGGTCTCTGCGATTGGCGTTGCGGAGTTTGCATTTCAGAGCAGGCACGAAACTTATCTGAAAACAATCCAACAGGTCTCGTCGTGTCCGCTGGAGGACACGACGGAGTATCTGCTGCGAGATGTCTTGAACCTGGCTATGGGCAATCCCGATAATCATGGTCGAAACGCCGCGCTTAGAAAATTCCCGGATGGAAGCATACGTCTCGCCCCCTTGTTCGATTTCGCACCAATGAAGATCGCGACAGCGGGCATCGTCCGTTCCACAAGGTGGGGGTGCATGCTCGATGGTGGAGGACAGGACACCAATCCTGATTGGAGGCTCGTCTGTGAGACAGTTTCTAGCCCCAAGGTGCCCGCCCACAAATTGATGTCCGCTTTGGCAGCTAAGGAAGATCTTCTCCGGGCCCTTCCAGAGATTGCAAGAAAGTGCGGCGTGCCGGTCTCCGTCGTGACGAATGCAATCATTCGCAACGAAGATATGGCGAACGGTGTTGCCAAACTGCGCAATGTGACAGATTAGGCGAGCCTCATGGCCAGATGGCGTAAACCTACGAAAGAGGAGATCCGAGATCGTCGCGCCGCAATTGCAGCCAAAGCGCGCGCGGGTACTCTCCGCTTGCCGGAGGCTGTCGCCGAGATGCGTCAAGCCCTCGGGCTCACCCAGATTGAGTTCGCCCGACTGTTTAAGCTGACACCGCGCCAAGTCGCCGACATTGAAAGAGGAGCGGCCAATCCTACTGCGCAAACGCTAGACAAAATAGGTCGCGCATTCGGTTTCCAAATCGGCTTTATTCCGATCGCTGCTGGGGCGACAACGGCCTCTCGCGAAGATGAGAAATCTGCCGGGCCACATTGATGATGAGCGCGTCTCGAACCGAATAGATTCTTCCGAATGGCCATTCGTGAGGAATCTCTTTGGCGTGTTCGCAAACGGTCCGTAATGCTCTGGAGTTTTGAGGAGGCGCAAATCCGGTACGCTGGTCTATTTCAAGATGACACTGCCGGTGTGCCGGGCGAGCCCTTGGCCGACCAAAGGAGCGACGCTGATCGCAAAAAACAGCGGCAAGAGGTTGCGTCGAAGTGCAATTCTGCGAGATCTTGGCCTCTTTTCATCCACCTTGGTCGCCTTCGAACATCTTCGGCCGGTCGGCTTCCCCGTGGCGTTGCTGCAAGATCTTCGTTCAAACTTGACTGGAGGACGAATGTCTTGAACTGAAGAACTGACCTCGTACCCAGGAGGACAATGTCATAATCTTGAGCCGTGGGGTTCACAAACAAAGACAGCGCTCCATATCCCCAGCGAAAGTCGCGAGGCTTTTCGCATAGGAGAGAAGCCGAGCCCGGGCTGGATGCGCGTTAAACCCAAGCTCGCTCCAAGAGATTCGTATCATCAAATGTCGTGGAATGCGTAACCATTTGCGTCTTTTCGTTTCCGCTAGCGTTCACCGGACGACAGAGCCTTGAATTGCCAAGGCTCCCACCACGAAACTGACGTCATCAGCTCTACGGCGATCGGCCAAAAGATGACGTGGGGCGACGCATCCATGGCCGCGCGACCCCGTCGAAGGCCTCGAATGCGTCGATATCGCTGACATAACGCAGCGTCAGCTGGATATCGTCGAGCCCTTCAAGCAATGCTGTCCGACGCGAAGGCGACACGACAAACGGTATCGATAGCGAACACGACATCCTGATCTCACATCGCTCAAGATCGACCTTAATTTCACGCCCGGGGTCTTTCGCAAGCGCGCCTAGGATTTGCTCATAGTCGGCTTTGGGCAATGTGATCGGAAGAACGCCATTCTTGAAGCAGTTCTCGAAGAATATTTCCCCGAAGCTCTCGCGATAACGCAGCGAATACCAAATTGCTTCAGCGCCCAGACTGCTGCTTCTCGCGAGCTGCCGCAGCCAAAGTTATCGCCTGCCACGAGGATCGAGCTGCTCCGAAATGGCGGAATATTCAGCACAAAGTCGGCGCGTTCGGATCCGTCGTCCTGAAATCGGCTGTTGGCGAACAGGGCCTTACCCAAATTAGCGTTCGCAGAACGCATGAAGCGGGCAGGGATAATTGCATCTGTATCAATATTCGGGTCCGCCAGCACTGCGGCGACACCTTCCAACGTCACAAACTTTTCCATTTGCCGCCTCTATGCGTGCGCGAGCTTGCGAACGTCGGTGATGACACCCGTCACGGCGGCCGCCGCCACCGATGCCGGACTTGCAAGATGCGTGCGGCTATTTGGTCCTTGGCGATGCTCGAAGTTGCGATTAGAGGTCGCCATGCAGCGCTCACCTGGCGCGACTTGGTCGTCGTTGATCCCCAGACACATTGAACACCCGGCCTCTCTCCAGTCGAAGCCTGCATCGAGAAATACTTTGTTTAGACCGAGGGCCTCAGCCGCGCGCTTGACCGACGTCGATCCAGGCACAACCAGCGCCCGCACGCCTTTGGCGACCTTGCGCCCCTTGACGATGGCCGCTGCCGCCTGAAGGTCCGATAGGCGGCTGTTGGTGCAGGATCCAATGAAGGCGACGTTGATCGGAATGCCTTCAAGAGGCTGATTAGGTTTGAGGCCGATATAGTGCAGCGCCTGCTCCGCCATGGCGCGACGGACAGGATCGCCAATCAACACGGGATCTGGGATGTTTTCGTCGATACCTACGACATCGCCAGGTGTTGTCCCCCACGTCACCTGGGGGGCAATCTCGCTACAGTTAACCCTGATTTCCTTGTCGAAGAGAGCTTGCTCGTCTGTGTTAAGAGTGCGCCACTGATCTAATGCGGCCTGCCAATGCGCACCTTTGGGAGCATAGTCGCGGCCAGCGATATATTCATACGTGGTATCGTCCGGCCCGATCATGCCAGCACGTCCACCAAATTCAATGGACATGTTGCAGATCGTCATCCTGCCTTCCATGGACATCGCACGAATGACGGGTCCGCAATATTCGATGGCATATCCGCGCGCCGCCTGTGTTCCCTCTTTGCCGATCAAGTAAAGTATGAGGTCCTTGGCACAGACATCCTTTCCCAGACGTCCGGCGAACGTCACCCGTAGCGCCTTTGGCTTGCGCTGAAGTACGGTTTGGGTTGCTAGAACGTGCTCGACATCGCTTGTGCCAAAACCCCACGCATAGGCACCGAGCGCGCCATTTGTTGGTGTATGGCTGTCTGCGCAAACAACAGTCATCCCTGGCGTGATAAGCCCGAGCTCCGGCGCCACGACGTGTTCGATACCCTGCCTGGCATCAGCCAAGTCAAACAGCTCAATTCCGTGTTCGCTGCAGTTCCGTTCCATCAAGGTGATTAGCTCGCGCCCCTCGGGGTTCGAATCGACCGTGCGCCCAGGACGTGTCGAAACGATGTGATCCGTGACACCGAAAGTGAGATCAGGTCGACGCACAGATCGCGAGGCGCGCCGTAGCCCATCAAATGCTTGTCCGCTCGCCGATTCCTGGATGATGTGGCGATCGACATAGAGCAAGAAGACGCCGTCACCCATTTCCCGGATGACATGACTGTTCCAGATCTTTTCAAAGATAGACCGCGGTTGGATCATGTTACACCATGGCCGAGTTGCTCCCACGCTAAGAGCGGGTAGGCTTCACGCCAATTGCGTGATCGGCGACACCGGTCTTGATGCAGGAGGAGCTCGTCGACTAGTAAGAAATTGCAATTTCGAGCGGATGAGGGCTTATGGTCCGGTCGCCCACTTTTTGATATTTAGTCCTTACCCCTTCAGGCCCGATGCACCGGTAACACGGGACGGCTCTCGACTGAGCAGTCGAAACTTCTCAACCCAAGACTTGGCCTGGAACGCCAATGCGCGAGCGTCAGTGGAAAGCGTGACGAATCGAAAGCCACGCGTGACCATGCGCCACGCTTGTTCGGGACCAGGTGCGAAAATGCCTGCAATCAGACCCTTCTTAATGCACCCCTTCAAAACGCGATCGATGGCAGCGTCCACCTCGGTATCAAACTCCTCCAGCTGCGGCTTCCTGTTCAGGGACAGCGAGAGATCGCCTGGTCCGATATAGACACCATCCAGACCTGGCACATCAAGAATACTCTCGATGTTGGCGACGGCTTCAGCGGTTTCAATCATAGCGATGACGCTGAGCTCCCGGTTCGCATGCGCAGCATAGTCCTCGCCATAGGCCGTCGCCGCACGGACGGGGCCTAAGCTGCGCTGGCCCATCGGTGGATATTTGCAATATTGGACGAGGCGCTCAGCGTCCGCTGCCGTGTTGACCATAGGGCATGTCACACCAAGAGCACCTGCATCAAGCGCTTTCATGATGATTGCCGGGTCGAGCCAGGGGATGCGTACCAACGGGAGCACGTCCACGGCCGTAATGGCTTGTAGCATCGCGACGGCGGCATCGTACCCGATGAGACCATGCTGCAGGTCAAGCGTGATTACGTCGAAGCCTTGTCGAGCATAAAGTTCTGCCGAAAACGCATCGGGGATCGCGCAATAGCCGTTCAGTAAATGGCCATTTTCGGCCATGCGGCGATTTAGTCCTCGAAAGGGGGCCATAAGGAAGCTTTCTTTGCTGTGAATATGACGACTGGCCTCGATATCCTGTTGACGGCTGCTGGCATCGGAATGTCGTCGACGCCGCGCGCAACAAGTACACCACTGACCGCGTGATCACTTGACTGCTCCGATTGCGCCGGCAACCGCGCCTTGTTGTGCGCCGGAGCGGATTAGACCCTCAAGAACTCTAGACAAGCTTTTGCAAAAGGTCTGTCGCCAGTGGCGAACTTCTCATGCGCTCGATTTGCCAGCTAGCTGGTGGCTACCGCAACATAGCGCTTTGGCGTCACGCCGTGGACACGCTTGAAGTGCTTCGTGAAGTGACTTTGGTCAACGAAACCGACCTCGTAAGCTACTTGTGCCGCTGGCTCTCCCTGAAGAAGAAGATCAGCGCCGCGCGCGACGCGCCGTTTTATCAGATAGGCATGGGGCGTTACTCCCAAATCTCTTCGGAATGCCCTAATCAGTTGAAAGATACTTGCGCCCGTCTGACGCTCAAGATCGCGAAGCGTAATCCTGATCTCAGGGCTCTTCTTAATAAACGCGAGCGCAACTTCTGTAATGCTTCCGTCAGGGTCGCCGGGCGGAGCAGAGAATGCGTCTGCCGATACGACTGCCGTTTCCATCCCACAAGTCATGTCCAACTCTTGCTGCAGTGGACGAGTTTCATCGCGGGGCTGAGGATGAAGGCGATCAGCATGCCGCGCAAAGCAAGTTAACTGATGACTTGCATGAGTTTTTGCGATATAAGCGAAAACCTAGGGAGAATAATGGGTTATGGGCCAATACTTGCCCATGAATGCGCTACGAGCCTTCGATGCTGCGGCGCGTCATGGCAATTTCAGTCGAGCGGCGGAAGAGCTTTGCATTACCCAAGGGGCCGTCAGCAGGCATATCGCGGTACTTGAGACCCACCTCGGAATAAAGTTATTTGTTCGTAAGCATCGTCGCATCGAACTGACGGAAGAGGCTCGACGATATCATAAGCGGCTTCAGGTTGCGTTTGACGAGATAAGGTCCGCGACGTCCGAGATCTGCGCGTCGTCAAAACACAATGTCCTAAAGCTTAGGTGTTTACCCACCTTTGCCATGCGCTGGTTGATCCCTCGCCTCGCGAGGTTTCGCGAGCAATATCCGCAGGTGGAAATTCAGGTCTCAACCTCACAACAATCCCCTGCCAATTTTGAAGCGCAAGGCATCGATGCCTCGATCGAGTACGGATTGGGCCAGTGGCCTGGGCTCGAGGCCAAACATCTGTTCGACGAACTGCTCATCGTCGTATGCGGCCCCAAGCTTGCGAATGGAATGCCGGTCCCGCGCTATCCGCACGAACTCGATCATCACGTTCTTCTCCATTCCTTGCAGCGCCCGGATTTTTGGCGGCAATGGCTCCAGACTGCAGGCGCGCCGCAGGTCCCGGCCAACACGGGCCTACGATTTGAAAACTCGGGGCTCGCGTGCCAAGCAGCTATCGACGGCCTTGGTATTGCAATTGTGCATCTTCCCTTGATTGAAAGGGATCTCGAAACCGGCCGACTGATCGCACCGTTCAATCTCATTGTCCGCAACCAGATGGCATTCTATCTCGCTTATCCAACCGAAAAGAGCGATTTGCCGGCACTTGTCGCGTTCCGCGCAATGGCTGCTCGGTGAGGCGGCGGCAACCGTCAGATCCATCGATCTGAAATGGACGGGAAAGAAGCGACTCTCAGCCCCGGACATGGACCTTGTGACATCCGCGTAATATAGCGTGAGCAGCCCTTAACTGGTCTGCCCTCCGCGACCTGCGACTAACAGTCCCGGCGTCCCGCAAGATTATACAAGAATGCACTCCTCTAATGCCCTCTATCTGGGCCGAACGATGGGCGCAGTCGTCGCCTTGCTTGCGGCGCATGGCGGTGCACAAATAGGGGGACGGAAACAATGAAGCGCTTCAGCTTGCTGGCCTTCGCGGCGGTTCTTGCCTCACTGTCCATTTCTACAGATGCGCATTCTGCCGAGGTCAAGATCGGCATCATCGGCTCTTTTAGCGGCCCCTATGCCGAGTGGGGCGTCCAATTCAAACGAGCCGTTGACCTCTATGTCGAGAAGCACGGAGGAAAGCTTGGAGGCCACACCGTTGAGGTCCTCTATCGTGATTCTGGCGGCCCAAATCCCGCTCGAGCGAAACAACTCGCTCAAGAGCTGATCACCCGAGAGGGGGTACAATTTCTCGGCGGTATGGACTTCACGCCTAACGCGGTAGCCGTTGCCGATGTTGTGACGCAAGCGAAAATTCCCTTCGTCATTTTCAACGCAAATACCGCAGATACCACACGTAAATCGCCATATTTTTTAAGAGTGGGCTGCACCATCTGGCAATTGGCGTATGGCATCACGCGCTATGCTATTGATCAGGGCAAGAAGAAAGCTGTTGTCTTTGCCGTCGACTACGCCCCCGGTCACGACGCAATTGCAGCTTATGATGCCAATTACGGCAAGCTCGGCGGCAAGATCGTCGATGTCGTAAAGGTGCCTTTGGATACAACTGACTTCTCCAGCTACTTCCAGCGGCTGCAGGACGCGAACGCTGACGTTCTATTTACGTTCGTCCCGAACGGGCCCATCTCCGTTGCACTGTTCAAAGGGTATTTCGAGCGCGGCTTGGCACAACGGGGCTTGCAGTACTTTGGCCTCGGTGAAACCGAGGAGGCACCCCTCGCGGCATTGGGACAAACCGGCGAACTGGCCATCGGTGTATATTCCTCTCTCTTTTATGGTCCTCATTCGCCAGAAAGCACCGCGAATAAGGAGTTCGTCAATGCGCTGGAAGCAAAATACGGGAAGGGCGCCATACCTAATATCGGGACCGTTGAGGCGTGGGACGGCATACACCTGATCGCCCATATGACCGAAGCAACCGACGGGAAACTTGATGGTGAAAACGCCTTGGCGGCCGCCAAAGGGTACTCCTGGGAGAGCCCGCGCGGATCGATCCGGTCGAACGGGACCTGATCCAAAACGTCTATATCCGAAAGGTCGAGAAGATCGACGGCGTCCTCGTAAATAAACAGGTCGCCGTAATTCCGAATCTCAAAGATCCCTGGAAGGAGGCCAATCCTGCCTCGCGCTGACGACGTTTAGGCGCGCGAAAATAGGGGAGTAGAATCAGGCCGCATGACTCCAGGCCAATGCGGCGGGACGTAATGGCCATTGGCAGCATGCTTGTGATGCAGGCGGTGTTTGAGGGATCAAGTGAATAGCTACTGGACGACGGGTATATCGCTTTTGATCGACGGCCTGTCCTTCGGGATGATCCTCTTTCTGATCTCCTCTGGCCTGACGATCACGCTCGGCGTGATGCGTCTTCTAAACATTGCACATTGTGGTTTCGCCATGATCGGCGGTTACACTGCACTCTCGCTCGTCAATCATTTTGGCCTGGGTTTGCTCGCCGCGCTTCCGATTGCTGTTGCAATCACGGCGATACTCGGGGCCATTCTTGAACGGACCGTATATCGATGGATCTATGAGACGAGTGCTCTCGGTCAAATCCTGATGACAATTGGCCTCACATTCATAATGATCGCCTCGATCAACGCCGGTTATGGCTCGCTGACGCATACATTACCAACGCCTGAATTCCTGGCGGGAGCATGGCATTTTGAAGAGATATCGATTTCTGCTTACCGTAGCTTTCTTTCAATCGTCAGCCTGACAATCGCAGGCCTGATTTGGTACGTCATCGAACAGACCGATTTTGGCGCCCGCTTGCGCGCCTCCGTCGATAATCCGCGCATGGCTCGCTGTGTCGGGATCAATGTGCGGCGGGTGTTCGCTCAGACCTTCGTTGCTGGGTGCGCGTTAGCGGCCATAGCCGGCGTACTTGGAACGCAGATGCTGCCGCTGCAGCCATACTATGCCACGAACTATATGGTCATGGTTTTGATCGTCGTTGCGGTTGGCGGCTTTGGCAGTCTCAAAGGATCGCTTATCGCCGCGCTCGGCTATAGCATCTTCGATACCTATTTTCGCTATCTCTTTCCGGCGGCCGGCGCTTTCGGCATCTACATTCTTCTGGCCCTCATTCTGTCCATTCGACCTTTTGGGCTTTATGGCCGTGCTTAAGGTAACTCCCTCAAAGGACACACCTAAACGGGACATCGCCGCGTCCTTTGGATCCCACCGCTTGGGACTTAGCGATGCGCTGGTGTGGGCGCTTGCAATTTTCGCTTATTTCTTCTTGGGCGCCTATCACCAGCTCGGCACCCAAGTCATCATCATGATCATCTTGGCTCTGTCGCTCGATCTCGCCATCGGTTACTCTGGAATCGAAAGTTTAGGTCATGCCGTCTTTTTTGGTATCGGAGCCTACGCCGCCGCCCTTTTTGCGCTCAATGTTTTATCTGAACCCTTGACCGGCCTTGTGGTAGGAGGGCTAGCTGCCGGCGCGTTCGGCTTCGTCACGGGTTTGCTGGTTCTTCGTGTTCGCGGCTTGACTCAAGTCATCCTCACGATCGCCATTGGTGCCGTCGTCCTCCAAGTTGCGACAACCTGGAAATCAGTAACGGGCGGAGATGATGGCCTTGCGGGGTATCAGGTCGCACCCATCTTGGGACGTTACTCGTTCGACCTCTATGGCCATACTGCCTATCTCTATTCGCTTTGCGTGCTGGCCTTCGTGTTTGCCCTTGCCCGGATCTTGGTAAACTCGCCATTTGGATATGTTCTGCGTGGGATACGCGACAACGACCAACGCATGCGCATGCTAGGCGTACCGGTCGCCGCACGGTTGCTTCTCATCTATTCGATTTCGGCAGCAATAGCGGGTGTGGCCGGTGCAATTTCCGCACAAGTCACCGGGCTTGTCGCAACCGACTCACTCTCATTCCTGCTATCCGGAAACGTCCTCATCATGTTGCTAATCGGCGGGATGGGGCGCCTGACCGGCGCATTCATTGGGGGCATTATTTTCGTCATTTTTTCTGATCGGGCCGCGGCGATAGACCCCTTCAATTGGTTGTTTATGCTGGGTGGACTCCTCATTCTCGCCGTCAGGTTTACACCTCAAGGCGTTGGTCCCTGGATTGATCGTATGGGTGGCTATCTCCTCGATCGCAGGCGGAAACCATGAATGATACGGTCCTCGAAATCGTCGGTCTGCACAAAAGCTTCGGTGCTCTCGCCGTCACGCGTAATATCAACTTCCGCCTTGAGATTGGTGCAAGACACGCTCTGATTGGTCCGAATGGCGCAGGAAAGACCACCCTTGTAAATCTCATCACGGGAGCGTTGGCTCCATCCTCTGGGTCGATCCGACTTGAAGGACGTGACATCACACGGTATTCGCCGCAACGCCGAGTCTCTCTGGGGCTCGCGCGAACGTTTCAAATAAACTCGCTATTCCCGTCCATGACGGTGGTCGAAAATATTGCCCTCGCGGTCGTTGCAAATATGCATATCGACGCAAAACTGTGGGGCGCGCTCAATAGGCGCAAGCAGGTTCTGATCGAACTCGAGCGGCTCCTAGACGTTTTTAACCTCAGTGGTTCGGCATGCCAATTGATTTCCAATCTCGCATATGGTCAACGGCGGCTCGTTGAGCTCGCGCTGGCGCTGGCTCTCAAGCCAAAGGTGCTCATTCTCGACGAACCTGCTGCTGGCTTGCCGAAAGAAGACAGCGGAAAACTTTCGGAATTGCTGCGGCGGTTGCCCGCCGACCTCGCAGTCATCGTCATCGAGCACGACATGCAGATCGTTTTTGGTTTCGCTGACCGTATCACGGTGTTGGCAGAGGGAAGCGTGCTGACGCAGGGAACCCCGTCCGAGATTCGAGCAGATGCTAAGGTACGAGAGGTTTACCTCGGACAGGCGCGCAATGACTGATTTGCTGAGACTGGAAGCTGTCACCGCAGGATATGGCTATGGCGCCGCGGCTATTGAAAACGTGGCTCTTTCGCTCCCGAGAGGGTCGTCATTGGCCGTGTTGGGACGCAATGGTGTCGGCAAGACGTCCCTGCTTGCGACCATTATGGGCCTAACGCAAATGGCCTCCGGCAAGATCACATTTGACGGCGGCGAGATCGGAGGCATCGATACCTACGAGCGGGCTCGCCTGGGCCTCGGTTACGTGCCTCAGGAACGAGAGATCTTTCCTTCCCTGACGGTAGAGGAAAACCTTTCCGTTGCAAGGGTTGATCGGGGAAAGTGGAACATTGAATCCGTGTTTGAGCTATTCCCCCGGCTTGCTGAGCGACGGCAGAACTTCGGAAATCATTTGTCGGGTGGAGAGCAGCAGATGCTGGCTGTCGGCCGAGCGCTCGTCAGCAATCCCGCTTTGCTTATTCTCGACGAGCCGTTCGAAGGATTGGCTCCGGTCATTGTTGACCAGCTTGTGGAAGCGCTCAAACGCATCAGAAAAGAAAGCGATATGACGTTTATCCTCGTAGAACACCATGTTGATCTAGCGCTGTCACTAACGGTCCAGGCCCTAATTCTGGATCGAGGCCAAGTGGTTTGGAACGGCAAAAGCAACGATCTGGCGGGCAATAAGTCCGTTCTATCGAGCCTCGTTGGCATCAGCTAGGGAGGTAGACGACCTCCGATTACATACCTACCGGCAACGATACCAGTGCCGAGGTTACGGTACGGGACAATTGCCTCCATCGACATTAATGGCTGTTCCCGTTACGAACGAGGCTAGGTCCGAGGCTAGAAAGCAGGCCACATTCGCAACCTCGGTCACAGTTCCAAGCCGACCGAGACGCACGCTCTTTCCTTTCTGCAAAACGAAGTCTTCGTAGCTCGCTTGCGGTGCGGTGGACCGGTGCATTCGTTTCCACTGGTCGGTTTCGATCGATCCAAGGCAGATGGCGTTGATAAGGACGTTATCCGGCGCGCATTCGTTAGCCAGCAGCTTCGTCATGGATAGGCCGGCCGCCCGGCTCAGCGCCGACGGAGCGGCGCCGGTACCGGCCTTTGCCGCAATGCTGAGAATATTGACAACTCGTCCCCAGCGTCTTGCTCGCATTCCAGAGAGGCAACGCTGAGTTAAGTAAAGTGCCCCTCCGACTTTCAGCATGAAATCGGACTGGAGTGCGTCCCACTCAACTCCCGATATTGGCTCGTGGGCAGCGTTGCCTGCGTTGTTAACGAGGACGTCAACATGACTGAAGTCGGGGGAGAGCCTCGACCAGGCCTGGTCAATCTGCAATTTGTTTCCGAGATCACATGAGATTCCAATCACGCGCTGACCGGTTGTGCTACTTATCTGGTCGGCGGTATCACTCACTTGTTGTTTATCTCGGGCGAGAATTGCAACAGAAGCGCCGGCCTCGGCGAACGCCAGAGCTATCGCTCGGCCAATGCCTCGGCTTCCGCCCGTTACGATTGCGGTTCGGCTTTTCAGCGAAATCTGCACTAAACTATCCTTGCTTGCTCTAGCACCGAGATTTCCATCGCAGCAGTCCGAAAATGCGGAACCGCGGACGAGTTACGTGGCGGGCGCAGAGGCCTGGGACCGGGCAACTTTGTCGAGCGCCTGCCAGTCTCGAAGTCCGACCGCCTCAGCAAAGGCCGCGCGAGCCGCCGGAAAATCGGCCAGTGCCGGGAGAGGGGACCCGTCGGCCGTGGACAACAACAACCCTGCGAGCGCGCTCGCCATCGCTTCTGTGGTCCGCAGCATCAAATAACTCGGATAAGCGATAAGATCGTAGCCCATCACAAAGAGATCTTGTGCCCGCGGCAGTTGCGCTTTCCCATCTTCAGTTAGGGCAAGCAGCTGGTGTTTCCCCCGGAAGGCACTCCCAACCGTCACGAGATCGTCATGTGCTTTCAATCCTGGAATAAATACACCATCCGCGCCCGCGGCTAAGCTGCGCTCCGCTCGCTTTAGGGCGCCATCTAGGCCAAGCGTTGTTAAGGAGTCCGTGCGGGCGATAATCAACATGTCGCCTGAACTGCGGGCATCAACAGCTGCCCGAAGCTTTGTTTCGAATTCTGCCATCGCGACAACAGCAGGAGCAGGATTATCGCCGGGTTGCTTGCTCGGGCGAGCCTGGTCCTCCAGGATCACGGCGCCAACACCAAGCGCCTCGTACGCGCGGATCATGCGAACAACGCTCTTGATGTCACCGTAGCCGTCATCGCCATCGGTGATGAAGGGTAGATCGGAGGCCGCCGCAATATCCTGAATACCGGCGACCATCTCGCCAAGCGCCGCAATGCCTAGGTCCGGCAACCCGTAACGGGCAGCAAGCATTGCCGACCCACCAATTGCAAACGCTTTGAACCCAGCCCGCCCTATCAGCCGGGCGGCAAAAGCATCTTGAGCAACCGGAAGGACGAGCGGTCGTCCGGCTTCCATGACCTTGCGCAGAGGAATACGAGCTTTCAAAAGACACCCAATGATGCGAGTACGGCAACGACGCGAGTCCGACAACCGTGAAAGCGGTTAGTGAAGGTCGCTCCAGTGCAGAAGACCATCGTTGGACTCAGCACGTTTCATAAAGCACGTGTACTATCAACCGACAGGCGCCGGCATCACTAGGAGAAAATTGCACGATGGGCTGCCCCGATAGCATTGCAATTTCTTGCTAGCGGATCAGCGCCTAAAACCCTGTACTCGCGCAAAATCCTGTGGCGACACGGCGGGCCTCAGGGCTAGTACTGCTCAAGCCAGAGGAGAACGTCGCACTCTTCTTTCATGGACGAGGTCGCATGACGAGTGGCCACCTTAGCTAGCCAAAGGGTGCGCCATGCCATAGTGCACTCAGCCAAGCGCGTGGTCTCTTGGTTCGCTGGGTCAGTGTCCGACGTGACGACATGGAGTAGATCTCGACAGGCGCCAAGGCCGGTCGAGCCTGGCCTTTTACTCAACCGAGCTCGCAAGGCACACATCTGGGCAGCTCAGACTAATGTTGCGTCCCGATGCGTGTGGCCGGTTCTGTCAACAATCCCATTCAATCGACCAGACACGGAGACTTCCACGATGACAGGACACACCAAACAGGAGCCTCGCCTGGCGGGAGGCGAAGATGCGTCCCTCCGGGGCAAGGTTGCGATCGTAACGGGCGCAAGCCGAGGCATCGGTGCTGCCATTGCGCTCGAGCTCGCGCAAGCAGGCGTCGATTCCGTTATCGTCGCCCGGGATGAGGCCATGCTCAACAGCGTTGCCGAACGCGCACGATCATTTGGAACAAGGGTAGAGGTCGTTGCTGGCGACCTGCGAAACGTGGAAACCGTTTCCTGGACGATCGACCGGGCCTTGGCCGCTTTTCAGAAGATTGATATTCTTGTCAACAACGCCGGTGCGACCACGCGGGGGCACTTCCTGGAGCTGCCCGATAGTGATTGGGAGGATGGTTTCGGCCTAAAATTCTTTGGTGCAATGCGCCTCTGTCGGGCGGCCTGGCCTACACTTGTTCAGACGAGTGGATCCGTCGTGAATATCGCCGGTGCAGGCGGCCGAACACCCGACATCTATTTCGCTATCGGTTCGCCAGTGAATGCCGCACTCAATAGTTTCAGCAAATTCCTCGCCGAGCTTGGCATTAGGGACGGCGTGAGGGTCAATTGTATCAATCCCGGCTTGGTGAGGACAGACAGATTGACAAAGCGCCTGACGCTGGAGAGCCGCGAACGACGCATCGACCCTGCCGAAATGGAATATCAGCTCAGCCGCGAGTTGCGCATTGCGCGAATCGGCGAGCCTGAGGATATCGCGGCGCTGGTTAGATTTGTCTTGTCAGATCGCGGTCGTCTCCTGCAAGGGGCTGCTATCGATGCGGATGCAGGTCTGACAAAAACGCTTTAGATTCGCCTAACCGCGCAACTCTGGTTCGTCGGCCCCACTCAGGGAGAATGCCGAGGTTCAGGTCGCGCGTATAACCAGGGCTGGCACGCTCGGCTCTTCTGCTGGAAGTCCTCAATGTCGGCGACGAATCTTAGCGTTTGACCAATCTCGTCGAGGCCCTCTAGCAGCGTTGCGCGACGGGCAGTTGGAATGTTAAAAGCGATTGTCCTGTCGTTCGGTAATTCGATGGTGCAGCTTTCGAGATCCACCGACATCGTCGGATCGTTCGTGGTCGCCAGGTGGTGATGGATCTCATCAACCTCTGCCTGCGGTAACGTGACGAGTAGCAGCCCGTTCTTGAACGAGTTTTCGTAAAAAATGTCGCCAAAGGTGGGTGCAATCACGCAGCGAATACCGAACCGTACCAGGGCCCAAACCGCGAACTCGCGGGAGCTGCCACAACCAAAATTGGCTCCCGCAACAATAACTTTGCTCTTGCGAAAGGGGGCGCGGTTCAAGATAAAGTCCGGCACCTCTTGGCCTTGCAGATCATACCGCCAGATCGCAAACAGGCCTTCCCCCGGATTGCTCTTCAAGCTGCGTTGCCAAGCGACCGAAATGATCGCGTCTGTATCGATGTTAGGGCGCGGGAAACTGGCCGCGACACCCTCGACACGTGTGTATTTCTCCATACGAATTCTCCGGCGGCCTAGGTTAAGTACCTTCTGACGTCCGTTACCGCCCCGGCAATCGCAGCGGCGGCCACCGAGGCGGGACTGGCTAGGTGGGTGCGACTCTTTTGGCCTTGGCGCCCCTCGAAATTGCGGTTCGACGTAGAGATGCAACGCTTACCGGGTCCTACAAAGTCATCATTGATGGCGACGCACATGGAACATCCGGCCTCCCGCCACTCAAACCCAGCTTCCAGGAAGACTTTGTCGAGCCCCAGAGATTCAGCGGCATGTTTAACCTGCGCTGAGCCGGGTACCACAAGCGCGCGTACATGCGAAGCGACCTTGCGCCCCCGCACGACTTCGGCGGCAGCCTCTATATCGGAAAGGCGGCTGTTGGTGCATGAACCGATAAACGCCACGTCGACGGTGAGCCCTTCGAGAGACTGACCGGCCTCAAGACCGAGATAAGTCAGCGAACGGTCCATTGCGGCGCGACGCGCAAGGTCGTTAACCGCCGCGGGATCAGGAATCGGATCGCTGACGCTGCCAACATCCTCGGGGGTCGTCCCCCAGGTGACCTGCGGGCCGATGCTCGTGCAATCAACATCGACCTCTCGATCGAAAACCGCTTCTGGGTCGGTCGGGAGCGAACGCCAGTAAGCCAATGACTGTTCCCACATTTCTCCCTTGGGCGAATAAGGCAGATCGTGGAGATATTCGAATGTGACGTCATCGGCAGCTATAAGTCCAGCTCTCGCACCGAACTCGATCGACATATTGCAGATGGTTTGGCGTTCTTCTATCGACAAAGACCGTATGACGCTGCCGGCATATTCCACAGCGTAGCCACGTCCCGCCGCAACGCCGATCTGACCAATCAATCTCAAAATGAGATCCTTGGCGTATACCCCTCGGTTGAGCTTGCCTTCGAAATTGATACGCATGCGTTTCGGCCGCCGCTGGACGATTGTCTGGGTCGCGAGCACATGCTCCACCTCGCTGGTGCCAATGCCCCAAGCCCAACAACCAAGTCCTCCACACGTTGCCGTATGGCTGTCGCCGCATACCAGTGTTGTGCCGGGCAAGACGATGCCGAGCTCAGGTGCGATTACATGGACAATGCCTTGCCGAGGATCGTCAACATCAATGAGTTCAATCTTATGAGCCTGACAATTTTCACGTAACAGCTGCACGAATTCCCGACCACCAGCGAACGTCTCTCCCGTACGACCTTTCGCCGTGGAAAGGATGTGATCGACAACAGCATAGGTCAGTTCGGGATTACGGGTCTTGCGGCCAGCACGCTTCAAGCCCTCGAAGGCGGCAGCCGATGTGCATTCATGAACCATGTGCCGGTCCACATGAAGAAGAAACACGCCATCTTCAATCTCCCGGATAACATGCGACAGCCAGATCTTGTCGAACAGAGTTTCGCTGTTTGCCATGGCGCTAATCGACTTGTCCCAAGGGGCTTGAATTCTCACGAGGTGAGCGAGCCGTACACGAGCTTTGGGAAGTTAAGAACCTCGGACATTGCCCAATAGGAGAAAATTGCAAACACCCCTTTTGCCCGGCTAGCAAATCGATGCTGTGCGTCAGATGCGCTTAAGTACTCGCGGTCCACGCAAAATAGAACGATCGGCCTGCATCAGGCCTGCGCTATCTACAAGAGCAACTTTCTGGAAACGCGGAGCGAGCCAACGGGTATTGCCTGCGCAAACAACTACGCCGGGCACAACGATTGCAAGAGGCGAAAGCTGCCTATTGACGTCCGTTCGGATGATCTTCTTGGCGAGCCAAACCGAAAGGTTCCAATATAGGCTGATCGCTTGTCCGGAACAGAATCGATTTCTCATACGCAATATATTCGCACCACGACCAAGCCGGCTCTGCGATCACATCGCGCTCTGACCATTCGTGCTTGACGCCATCGATAATGGTGGCACCGCTTCCCTTCGCAACAACACAAAGACTACTCGATGTGCGTCGTCGTGCCTTCGAGTGGAAGCCTTTACGGAATCCGTTCACGTGACAGGCGATTGTCGGCATGACATGCCCACCCGTGATAGGATTTACGTATTCGTAAACGACACCCTCGTACGGGTCATCATCGTCGCGGTCCAGTCCGGCTTGTATCATTGCTTCGGCGGCAGCCCATTTGTACACCAACTGGGGCGAGGCCGGCGGTTGCGCGCGCGTCCGACCTTGTAGCATTCCGAGCGCGCCAATATCTTCGTAAGAGCCCACAGTATTGGTATAGGGTTCTAAGGATTTGCTAGGATGCATCTCGAAACAATCGGCTCGCATGTATGAAACGAATGGGGTATCGAGCGCATCGAACCAAACCATTGGCTCCGTCCCGCCATTGTGCGCGTGACTATGCCAGCACCCTCCAGGCGTGAGCAAAAGATCAAGCTCGTGCATATCCGCGCGCGTGCCATCGACGACCGTGAACGCACCACTTCCCGACAAGATGAAGCGCAGCGCTGAATAGGTGTGCCGGTGCGCCGGTGCGACTTCGCCAGGTAGGATCATCTGCAACGCGCCATTGAGCGTAGGCGTTGCTGCTGCGGACCGTGGCATCCCGGGATTCTCAAACAGAAGAATTCGGCGCTCAGTGCCCGGCCCGGCCAATGATGTCTTAACAGCTTCCTCGAACTCAGCGTGCAAGTCGCGCCACCGCCATACATGGCCGCGCGCCTTGTAGCCCATCTCTTCGGCGACCCCGCTGGTATTCCAGATGGGAATGATACTCAGCCGCTTCATACGATCGGCCCGCTCGGCTGTGGGATCGGCATGTTTCGGATCTGGCTGAGCCGTGCTGTTCGACATTTTGGTTCCTCAACTTTAGTTCGAGCTTGCCGCCACGCTGCGGTTGATTAGACCTGCCGGCTAGCATGAAATTGCAGGACGAGGACTGCGCCTCCTCTAATTTTTGGCTATGCGCGGTGATCGGAGCATTTCGTCCGCCGACCAATCGCCGGCCTCGATCAGGAGCGTCATTTCGCCAATATCCTGTACGCCAACGACGACGCGGTCGCCCGGTACAATTTCGGATACTCCTTCGGGAGTGCCGCTCATGATGATGTCGCCGGGATGAAGTGTATAATAGGCGGACGCGAACGCGATCAGCTTGGGAACCGACCATATGAGGTGTCGCGTATTCGATCGCTGCTTCTCCTTGCCGTTTATGCTCAGATAAAGGTCAAGAACCCCGGGATCGGGAATCTCATCTCGCGTAACCAACCAGGGTCCCAAGACGGAATAGGTGTCGATTGATTTCCGCAGGCTCCGCTCTTCGGGACCACGGACAACCGCGTCGACAGCAACGGCGTACCCAGCGACATACTGCAAGGCGTCTGCCTGCGGGATGTTGCGACCCCGTCGACCTATAACAACACCCAACTCGGCTTCGGGGTCGTGCCTTCGCGTCGGATCGCCCAGTCTGATCAGCGATCCCGGGCCCACTAGCGAACTATTGGCCTTCAAAAAAAGACCGGCTCTGTCGATCGTCTGAACCTCCGATCGGCCCTGCCGCAATTCTTGATTGTTCGTCCCCTCGTCGAGATGGAGCTGATAGTTGACAGGGGCAGCGATGATCTTAGACGGATTAGCGACGGGGCTATCAAGCCGAACCGAGCTCACGGGAATGCGTCGAGCGCGCCCGGCCAGCTCCTGTGCCTTGGCGATGACGCGGTCCAAATGCTCGATCATGATGTCGTGCTGCGGAAACGGCCACTTGAGGCTGGGCAGCACGTCCAGCGCCTCGGTAACGACGAGAATTTCGCCATCTCGCACGATACCAAGCTGATTTCCATCGAAACGACAGAGCCGCATATTATTCTCTCCTATCCAGATAGAGCGGTTAGGGCAGCCAAGCCGCCGGCTTATGCCCTAACCCTATGGCGTCGCCCCGACGTAAGTGTTGGAGTGGGCGTGGCGCCGAATCGCGCGAAAGAACTCGTCCGTCTCCGGCAGAAACTCGAACAGCGCAAAACTATGAATGCTATCGTCGAACAAGTGCAGTTCGGCATCTCCGCCCGCCGATTTAGCAGCAGCGACCAATGCACGAGCGTCGTCAGCGAGGGCTTCTCCACGCGCCGCAAAGACGCGCATCGGTGGTAGCCCGGCAAGATTTCCGCGAAGCGGCGAAATGGCGGGATCATCGGGCTCTCGGTCTTGGATGAACGCACCAGCCAAAGTCAGTAGTCGCCGCCGGGTCATCCAGGGCTCGGTTCGTCTATTGCCGTCGATACTGGCCGCCGTCAGCGTGAGATCGGCAAAGGGCGACAGGAGATAAAGGGCGGCGGGCCGAGTGACATTCTCGTGACGGAGCTTTGCGGCGAGACTTAAAGCAAGACCACCGCCCGAGCATTCGCCACTGACTGCAACTGGGTCTGCGCGCCGCGAAAGCCACGCAAAGGCCGCTCGCACATCCTCCTGCATTTGCATTGGCGTATGTTCCGGGACAAGTCGGAACTCGGGTACCAACGCCCAGCCACCGATCGCGCGCGCTAGACCAGCTGCAAGCAAAACCGAGCTCTTAGCCGAACCAAACACATATCCTCCCCCATGAAGATGAAGAACGGCAGGACCACTTTTCCCGCCGGGGGGAATGACGCATAACGCAGGCACCCCGTCGCAGTCGACGGTTTCTACCGACACATCCTCTGGCAACGCACATAGACTCGACATGAACCGCTCGTAAGCAGCCCGTTCGCTCATCCAGTCTTCATCTTCGAACTTGAGAGCATTCGACCAAAGATCGAACGCGCGGGCGGCGGCCGGCCGCGACGGCCGCACCAATGGACTGGCGTTAAACAGGTCGAATGGCTTGTTTGATTCGGCGACTTCATCATAGCCATAGAGCCACGCAAACCGCTCATACCCAGCTTGGTCGAGCTTCAGCATGCCCCGCCCCATCCGTCCGTAAGCCGCCTGACGCTCGGGTGCCTTTTCATGAAATGCCGTAAGATCGCCGCGACTTTGGTGAAGCAACCGAGTGGTCCGCGGCTTCCGCCGCGCTTGAAACTCGGAAAAAGCGGCTTCCAAGTTGCTCCCGCTCCGGTGCAAACAAGCCGCCAACGCCACCGAATCTTCGAGCGCCATCGCCGCACCGGAGCCGGATGTCGGCAGCACCGGGTGGGCCGCGTCGCCAATCAGAACTATTCGCCCGCGATGCCATTCTGGCAGGGGATAACGATAATTGATCGCCGTGATGAAAGCTTCGGTTACAGCCTCAGTGATCTCTCGGACGTCTTTGCAGGCGTCCTTAAATGAGGCGCGCAAATCCGCGACATCCCCAGCTGTGGCCCAGTCCTCACGATGGATCTCATCGGCAGGTACGTAGAAGGCTGCATAAAACTGTTTGCCGCGACGAATCGGATAGCAAACCACGTGGCGACCCGCACCGCTCCACACATTGGTATCCAATGTTAGCGCTTTGCTGAGAAGCGTCGTTGGTAGAACGGTCCGCCAGGCGAGGAGGCCCGTAGATATCGACTCGCTTTCTCCAAAAATTGCGCTTCGCACCTTGGAACGCAGGCCATCGGCTCCGATTAGGAGATCGCCAAGAACAGCCTCACCCCTCTCGAGAATGACGGTAACACTTCGATCATCTTGCTTCACATCGACAACAGAGCAGTTGAGCCGGATCTCCGTTCCGTCCAAATGTCTTGCAAGAGCGTCGATCAAATCGCGGCGATGCGTCTTGTAAAGCGGGGCGCCATACAGCTTGGCTCCCGCTTCGCCCAGTTGGGTGCGATTGCGTACCTCACCGCTCACCATATCATAAAATGTAATCGTCTCGGGCGGCTCATCCGAGCGCTTTATCTCCGCCGCAATGCCCAGCGATTCAAGAACGCGCATAGCATGAGGTCCAAGGACAACACCTGCTCCAACCTCGCTTAACTCCGCCGCTCGCTCGATGACGGTCACGTCGATGCCGTTACGACGCAAAGCAACCGCCGTAGCCAGTCCGGCCACTCCGGCTCCGACAATCAGGGCACGCATAGCCATCCTCCCGTAGTTGGACATCTGTGACCGATATCCTTTATTCGCAGGTTAAGCTCACCAGTCGTCGAACCGACCAGAGCGCTGCGGGTTAAGGCGAGCTTTCCGGGCTACTCACTGCCCGGTCAATCATCGACCTACGTCGCGCTGCCGCCTTGTCATTTTGGTAAACGTGTTTCCTATTCTGTCGTTTGTCAAGCAGCGCCCAGTCCTGGCGGCAAACCCCAAGCCAAACTCTTTCCGTCGCACAAGTATGCGGCGCAGTATTGTCCTATTCCGCTAGTCGCACCGATTGTAAGTTCCGGCGATACCCTCAAGCCCTGCGGCATGCATACGCCCGCCGCTACACAACTTTTGCTGACCTATGAAACAGCTGATCTCTCCTGTTCGGTGCAGCTTTCCACTATGCGGGGCCGTTCAAAGCGCACCGCCGCCACATAGCAGTGCGACGTGCACCAATCGATGCGACCCTGCTGCGAGCGAGGTTAAACAATAATGGCTGGCCGTCTGGCTGGACGTCACATTTTGATCTCGGGCGGCGGAAGCGGAATCGGCCATGCCACCGCCATGCGATGCGCCGAGGAAGGAGCGGTGGTGACTGTTGTCGGACGGCGGCTCGATTGCTTGAAAGAGGTCGCCAGGTTGACGCGAGGACACGCTATTGCGGCGGATCTTACCGACGAGGCGCAAGCATTTGCCGCGGTGAACGACGCCGCGGCCCTTATGGGCTGTCTCGATGGTATCATCAATTGCGTCGGCAATGCCGAGGCCGCTGTTCTAGAAGATATCGACTTAGCTCGTTGGGACGCGAGTCTTCGCACCAACCTTACGTCTCACTACCTGGTCTGCAGAGCAGCATTGCCACATCTTCGAAAGACTCGAGCAGCAGCCATCGTCAACGTGTCGGCACTGGCAGGTATACGACCCGGTGTAAGCAGCGCGGCGTACGGAGCCGCAAAGGCCGGCGTCATCCAATTTACCAAGACACTTGCTGCCCAGTTGGCGCCCGATATACGAGTGAACTGCGTCTGCCCGGGGGCCGTCGATACTGAGATGATGGACCGATTTTTGGCCGGAAAGTCAGCCTCGCAACAAGACGCTTTTCTGGCGAGGTACGCGCTGAGGCGGCTGGCAATTCCCCTAGAAATAGCAAATCTCTTGCTGTTCCTGGTCAGTTCGGAGGCTCAGTACATCACAGGCAGCAACTATGTCTGCGACGGAGGTCGGGCCTATCAGTGATAGGGAGGTCCTACCGAACGGAACTTGTCACCTGTCCAGTCGACACTGGATCATGACGGCTAGGCTAAGGCTGGCACGCTTGGATAAGGCGACCAGCCTAATTTGCAGATGAGATCGGGCCTAGACAGGCCCGCGATGGCTCGGTGTCGACAGAGCAGGCATGGCGCGCTGCCAAGCCCGCTCAGCCCTTTTGAAAGATCTGACAGTGCGAACCGCGGGTCGGACCGCTTGAACTAGGTCGGCAGCCGCGAATTCGCGGGGACGATCCGCGGCGGCCCCAGAGCGCCACGCTGGGTGCGCGGCTTCTTCACGAAGTCTGCAAACTCGGCATCGACGCCGTATGGCCAGCTGCGCTTGAGAGGGTCCTCCACTAACGTCGTCAGCCGACCGAGCCCCGTTATTTCCTGAACGATGGTATCGCCATGCTGCATCGGACCTAAACCCTGACGGTTGCAGCCTGTCGCGATTATATCGCCTGGGAAGAACGTATTGAACATCGAGGCCTTGTGAATGAGCGCCGGGATTCGATGGGCCATGTCACTTGTGTGGTAGTCCTGCCGTAGCTCGCCGTTGGCCCAAAGCCGGACCTGCAGATCGTGAGGGTCCCGCACTTCATCCTTTGTCACGACCAAGGGACCAAGAGGCGCAAACGTATCCCAATTCTTTTGCGTGAAAAATGACATCTGACCGTTCGACAATATGCCGCGTGCGGACCCGTCTTGAACGATCGTGTATCCAAAAACATAATCCAACGCTTCGCTCTCCGAGACGTCCTTGCAGGTCTTGCCTATGACCACGCCTAGTTCCAATTCGTGATGGACGATGGTCACTTCGACCTTAGGAAGAATCATTGTGTCGCCATCGCCAATGATCGCAGATGGCGATTTGTGAAAGAACTCAAGATCGCTGATATTGCCTTCGATCCCCTCTTTATAGTTCGCTGCGGCGCACAGAATTTTAGATGGTCGCGGCAGCGGCGCTCTCAGCCGCACTTCGGAGACTGGGCGGCCCTTCGTGCGCGACACGTAATCCTCCAAGAGCGGCCGGTAGGTCGCCCAGTTAGTCATCAGACCTTCCATCAGGTATTGAGGCCCGCATTTCGCGAGCGCGGAAACCGGCTTTGTGATGTCGACAATTTCATTCTCTTTGATTGCCCCGGGTATGAACTCGTTGAACAAAGCTAGTTTCATCGAAGTACTCCTCGCATCCCGCTGAAAGCCGCCGCCTAAGGTGCATAAACCAAGGCGCATCCGACGCTGCACGTCGCGACCGACGCAATGTCACTAGGCGTCAA
Source organism: Bradyrhizobium sp. WYCCWR 13022 (assembly GCF_030435535.1). NCBI lineage: Bacteria > Pseudomonadati > Pseudomonadota > Alphaproteobacteria > Hyphomicrobiales > Nitrobacteraceae > Bradyrhizobium > Bradyrhizobium sp. WYCCWR 13022. The sequence goes on along the minus strand of NZ_JAUIZJ010000015.1, from coordinate 242,866 downwards.
ACCCACCAATCAAAATAGTATGGAATTTTGCAAGCGCTGGAACAGCGCAATTTTTTACTCGAATTGCACAGCGAAGCACCGAATACTCTGATGTAAAGCATGGCAGGTCGGGGCTTGCATGACGGTAAGGAGAGCGGCCTCGGAAAGGCGACCGGACCGTAGCTCGCGGCCAAGTCTCTGACGGGAGGGGAGTGAAGGAGCGAGCCCGCCACCTGCGCTCGGCTTCACCTCGTCTGCGGCCATTGGCTTCCATGACCGAATGTGGACGCTGCGGCGCGGCGTGTCGAGCGGCAAGCCAATGATTGGACTTCCACAACATTCGTCCAACTGCTGGCTCTTGCGAGACCAATGCTCCTAAGTTGGCGGCTCGGCTAGGCCGCCCAGGCGCCGCGAAGCTGCTTGCGCGGCGGCGCGGAGCTTCTTTTGAAGTGCAGGTTCGCTATTGATGGACGAACCATGGACTGACCCAAAAAACGTGAGGGCCATTGGCACACGGCCGCGATGATCGAAAATCGGCGCTGCTGTGGTTTCCAATCCTAGTCTGATGACTGTGGGAAATACGGGGTCGAGCAGACCATTGCGTTGCTGCGATGGAACCGATGCTGAGAGACCGAACTCGCGAACCGCCGCACACATGCGCGTCACGTCCTGGCGCCGAATCTGCTGTTCGGGGTTCTCGCGATTCCACACGGCAAGCTCTTGCTTCACCAGCGGGGCAATTTCCCCTCCCTCGCGATAGGCCATGAGCACGCGCCCGGTTGCCGACCATAAGAGCGGGAGCACGCGGCCTTCGTCGATCCGGAAATGATAGCCCAAGCGTCCGGATTGCCAACGCACCACCGTCGGACCAAATGAGCCCCAAACGGAGAGATGTCCGTCAAAGCCGGTCTCCTCACTGAAGGCGACGAGCGCATCCACGCCGATCCGAATGTGATCCAATTGACCGAGGGCAACCAATCCTAATTCGACAACGGCTTGCCCCAAAGCGTAATGGCCTGATCTGACGTCCTGCTCCATAAAGCCCGCCGCGAGCAGGCTTGACAAATACCTATGAGCCCGGCTCGGGCTGAGTCCGCTGACGGTGGCAACATCCTTAAGCGGAAGCGGCCGGCGCTCCTTCGCGATCGCCTGTAGCATTGATAGACCAACGAGCATGGCACGGATGCCGTTGCCGGCCTCTTCCCCGTCCTCCCGTTCACGCAGCGGCATTCCCTTTGACCGGAGCCTGCCGCCAGCTGGAAGGCCCTTAGCTTTTTTCGGATCCGAGCGGAGGTTCTTTTTTCGGGCCATGTCTTTGATAGCGGTGGCTGCGCCGTGGTTCGGATCAAGATCGTTATTCGGTTCCGTGCCGTGCTTCAAGCGGCGGTCGGTTGAGACTTGGGGAGCGAGTGGCTAAAAGCCCGAGAGAAACTAACCGGCCGCTGGGCTGTTTCAAGCGCCAGGCACAACTGGGCAGCCTATCAAGATTACTGCCGGCTGAATGGCCGTGTGAGAGCGCAAACTTTGGTAGCTCCTCTGCTGGAGTAGCCGATCTGGAAGCGCAAAAGAGCCGATGTCGCCCTGCGCGGTGGCAGGTTTTGCTAGGCTACGTCGGATCAACAAACCGGACCGATGATCGTGACAGCGACGATATCGCGGGCCGTGCCGAGCCTGGAAGGACACGAACCGACGTCACGAACGTCGCACGTAGAAGGCGCCCCAGCCAAGGCCGAGCGTCACGGCTATGGCCGAGCCCAACAACACGCCCAATTTTGCTGCCCTTAAAAAACCTTCACTGGAGAAGGCCAGCATCGAGATGAAGATGGACATGGTGAAGCCGATGCCCGCTAGCAGTCCGACGAGAAAGACGCCGCCCCAAGAAACCCCGGGAGCAAGGCAGCAGAACCCCGATCGTACGGCGATCCAGGCCGCTCCGAAAATGCCAAGCGGCTTTCCCACTATCAAAGCAAGTGCGGTGCCCATCGTCACCAGCAGGCCGGCAGCGGGTAGATCCGCGCCCTTTATGCTGACCCCCGAATTCGCCAGCGCAAACATTGGCATCACTCCGTAAGCTACCCACGGATGAAGTACCATCTGCACGCGCGACGCGGGCGGCAAAATCTCACGGTGAGCTATGCGAAGGTCGCGCAACGGCTGCTGCAACAAATGCAGATCTCCTGTTTTCATCGCATCGCCAGTTTTCAACTGTCCGAGCGCTTGCGACGCCACCTCCAGCGGAGGTTCTCGCATCGCTATGGGGCGAGCCGGAGTCATCAACCCGAGCACCACTCCAGCAAGTGTTGGGTGGACCCCGGCAACGAACAATCCGACCCAAACCAACAAACCTGGCACCACATATGGCGATGCCGCACCGATCCCCATCCGCTGGAATCCCAAGACCCCGAGAACGCCAACGGCTGCGATAGCAAGGCCGCCTAATTGCAGAGTTTCGGTGTAAAAGACGGCGATGATCAAAATCGCAATGATGTCGTCGATGATCGCTAGAGCGAGTAGGAACACTCGCACATTGACCGGGATTCTTCGTCCAAGCAGGGCGAGGACGCCAACAGCAAAGGCGATGTCCGTCGCGGTCGGCACGGCCCAGCCGTGTCCCCGAGCAGCATCATTGTTGAGGCTTAGATAGATAAGCGCGGGAACGAGGACGCCACCGGCCGAAGCAATCAGCGGCAGAACGGCCTGGTCAAAGCGGCTCAGTGCGCCCTCATGAACCTCCCGCCGAATCTCCATGCCCACAACAAGGAAGAAGACGGTCATCAATGCGTCATTCACCCAGAAATGCAGCGACTGGGAAAAGACGTACTCACCAAGGCCAATGGTGACAGGGAGAGTCCAAAAGAGGTGGTAACTCGGGGCCGCGGTCGAATTCGCCCAGATCAAGGCCGCGGCTGCTGCAACGAGAAGCACCGCGCCGCTTACTGCCTCAATATGCAGAAATCGGTTAAGTGTGTTCGCAGCCTGTTCTGCCAATCGCTGAGCTGTCGGAAGATCGCCGAATTTAGGATCGTGGTTCATAGGCGCAGATCGTCCGCGTGGCGGCCCGACCATCGCGTTACCTGACGCCGCCCCAATGCAGCGAACACCCATGCGTCCCTATACAGGGTAATGGTGGCAATTCAACGTCGGGACGAGACCCTGGAACAAGGGCCAGCGGCAGATGGCTGTAAACTGCCGAGGGTCTTCATTTTGACTGTGCTCTAGATGCCTTGGCTGGCTCAGTGGCGCGCGACAATTCGCCGGCCAATTTTCGATAGGCTTCCATAGCCGTCAGCTTCAGGTCGCGCGAGAGTCGAATGGCAGATAGCAGGCAGAATTGGCGATGATTGCTCTGTGCCGGCTCCGGCAAACGGAAACGATCAACAAAATCGACCAAGTGTAGGTTGATGGCCGCTATCTCTCCTTCAACGAGCTCGATTTGCCGGTTGAGCACGGCCACAGCTTCACTGGGCGGAAGCAACCGCAATGCCGCCATCTTTACGCTGAACTCGTCCCGGACAGGCACATGGGTCGGACCTTTTCTCGCCCACTCCTTGAGAGCTTCGAGGCCGCGCTCCGTAACCTCGTAGACCTTCTTGTCCGGTTTGCTTTCCTGCGCAATGTCCTCGAACGTGACATAGCCGTGTTCCGCTAGCAGCTGCAGCGTCGGATAGACTTGGCTGTGCTTGGCCTCCCACATGTAATTGCGCGGGGGGCCCATCAATTGAGTCAGCTCATAACCGGTATGAGGATGGTGGGCCAAGCTCGTCAGAATGACATAACCAAGCGTCGGAATTGCTGGAGGAGTTGCCGCAGGGGCCTTCCGTTTTACGGTCGTCTTCTTCTTCGCCATCGCTAGTTCCAAGCTCGCCTAATCTCCAAGCACAATCACGCTCTTACGGAGCATTCAGTGACCTTGCCCTGACCCTGCATAGTCTGGAGGGCGAGCTTTTACCATCGGCAACATTTGACATATGCACATTCGCCTGTTACTCACATATGTAATATATGACATATGGAGGAAATCGATGCTTCCCGGCGTCGAATGCCCACTAAGCCCCGTTGCGCAGCCGGCGTTCGGGTTATTGCGAGGGCCTCTGAAGAATGAGTGGCATGCCCGCAGAGGGACGTTCCGGAGAGCAGCGCGCCCGGCCAATTCTCAAAAATGCAGGGCAGGGGCATGCCTCTTGGAAAGCCTCGGTCGCTGCCGAAACACCACCTCTAGCGCCGCAGCCCATTGACCGGTGCGGCCAGACGGTCTCCGGCGAGCAGTTCAATTCAGGAGGAATGTCCGTGGAAACGATCGATACGCCCGTCTTGATAGTCGGCGGAGGGCCGGTCGGCTTGTCGCTTGCAATCGATCTCGGTTGGCGCGGTGTCGAAGCGCTGCTCATAGAGCAGGAGCGGCCGACGGCCCGGATGGTTCATCCTCGCATGGACAATGTCGGCATTCGCACTATGGAATTCTGCCGACGCTGGGGAATTGTCGAGGCCATCGAAATGGCCGGGTTTCCTCGCGATCTGCCGGTCAGCATCGTCTATGCGACGGGGGTCCTCGGCCACGAACTGGCGCGCGATGTCTACCCTGATAAAGCGCACGCGGTCCCGCCACCGTTTAGCCCGCAAAAGCACGAGCTATGCCCTCAAAATTTTTTCGACCCCGTACTCCAGAACGCAGCTTCGAGCTACTCGACCAACCAGTTGCTGTATCAGCACCGCCTAGAGGAATTCGAGGACAAGGGCGACCACGTCATCGCTCACGTGCGCCCGCTGCTTGGTGGCGAACCACTATGCGTGCGTGCGCAGTACCTTGCCGCCTGCGATGGGGCAAGCAGCACAGTCGCACAGCGACTCTCGCTTGGTCCGACAAACAGCAAGGTATTGAGTTGTAGCACGAACATCTTCGTTCGGTGTCCGGCTCTGGCGCAGAAGACGCTCGCCCAACGGGCGTATCGGTACGTGTTAGTCGGGCCTGAGGGGGTTTGGGGAAGCTTCGTCAATATAGACGGGCGCGATACCTGGCGGCTTCAACTGCTCGGCGACGAGACCTGGCCCAATTGGAGCGAGGCGCAGATCAACACTTTTGTGCGACGAGGAATCGGAGCCGATGTTGACTACGAGGTGCTCTCTTGGTTGCCGTGGTCCCGTCGTGAGATCACTGCGCCGAAGTTCAGCTCCGGGCGCTGCTTCCTCGTCGGCGATTCGGCCCATCAGCTCTCTCCGACCGGCGGATACGGCATGAATACGGGCATTGCCGAGGCGGTTGATCTGTCATGGAAGATCGCAGCTGTGTTGGAGGGGTGGGGCGGCCCCACACTCCTGGAAAGCTACGACACAGAGCGGCGCCCGATCGCCATGCGCAACGTGTCGCAGGCGTCCGCGAACCTAGCCGCGATGCGCTCGGTTCCTCCAGAGCCGATGCTGCTCGACCAAGGCCCTGCGGGCGAGACGGCGCGGCGCGCAACAGGAGCCTATACCCAGCAGGCCATGCAGCGGGAATGGAGGTCGTTCGGAATTCATCTTGGGGCGGTCTATCGCAATTCGCCGATCGTCGTCGCTGAATCGTTCGAACGAGCCGAGCCCGATGTCGCGAACTTCGTGCAAGTAGCCGAGGCCGGCGGCCGCGCACCTCATGTTTGGCTCTCGCCGGGCCACTCCACGTTAGACTTATTCGGTCGTGGGTTCGTGCTGCTGGAGTTCGCATCGGAGGTGGGTGCTGCTGTGGGCGGTCTGACCCGTGCGGCGCACGCGGTTGGGCTGCCAATCCGTCATCAGCTCATCCCGGAGCCAAACACCATCGCCGTCTACGGGCGCCGCTACGCTTTGGTCCGCCCGGACGGACACATCAGCTGGATTGGGGACGCTATTCCTGAAGAGCCGGCGCGGCTCATTGATCGCATCCGCGGCGCGGGCGGCGTGCAGGGCACGTCGGCATTAAGAACGCTTCCCTTGAGCATGGGCAGCGTGGCCTCATGAGTCTGACCGGCAAAACCCTGTTCATTACCGGCGCAAGCCGAGGCATTGGGCTCGCCATTGCGCTGCGAGCCGCGCAAGACGGCGCCAACGTTGCAATTGCAGCCAAGACTGTCGAGGCGCACCGGCATCTTCCCGGCACGATCTATTCTGCCGCCGAAGCCATCGAGCGAGCTGGGGGCAGGGCGTTGCCGCTGGCCGTCGACGTCCGTGATGAATCCTCCGTCGAGGCCGGCGTTGCCCAAGCGGCAAAGACGTTCGGCGGCATCGACATTTGCATCAATAATGCATCAGCGATCCATCTGGCCGGCACCCTACAAACGGATATCCGGCGCTTCGACTTGATGGCTCAAGTCAACGCACGCGGGACCTTCATCACTACCAAGGCATGCCTTCCGCACCTGATGAAGGCAGCTAATCCGCATGTCTTGATGATATCTCCGCCGCTTGACATGACGCCCAAGTGGTTCGCGCCGCACACCGCCTACACCATGGCGAAGTTCGGCATGAGCATGTGCGTGCTCGGCATGAGCGCGGAATTTGCCGATCGCGGTATTGCTGTCAATGCTCTCTGGCCCCGAACCGCCATTGCGACGGCTGCCATCCAATTTGCATTGCTCGGAGAGAACGGAATGCGTCATTGCCGCAAGCCGGAGAGCATGGCCGACGCAGCCCATGCCATCCTCTCAAAGCCTGCGCGCGCCTTCACGGGCAACTTTCTGATTGACGACACGGTGCTCTATGACGAGGGGGTGCGCGAGTTTACGCATTATAGCGTGGATCCGGCGCTGCCTTTGATGGGAGACATGTTCGTTCCGGGCGACTTGCCGGCCCCACCCGGCGTGCAGATCAGCTCCGCTATCGATACCGCACGGAGCTAATGCCGGCGTGCCGGAAAGTCTTTTGCGCCAGCGCATCCAATGGAGTTGCGAATGAGTAATTCCTCTATCTCGCTCGATGATCGTTATTCCAAGCGCGGCGGAACAGTTCTCCTCGGCGGAGTGCAGGCGCTCGTCCGCCTGATGCTATTACAGGCCGAGCGAGATCGGATGAATGGCTTGTCGAGCGCGGGTTTCGTCAGCGGTTATCGGGGTTCACCCCTTGGTACGCTCGATGCCGCGTTTGCCTCTGCGAAGCGGCTAACGAGCGACCAAAAGATTGTGGTGCAGCCGGCGGTCAATGAAGAACTCGCGGCCACCGCCGTGGCCGGTACGCAGCAGATCCATCAATCACCCGGCGCCCGGGTCGATGGTGTTTTTGCGTTGTGGTACGGCAAGGGCCCTGGACTGGATCGCGCGGCGGACGCGATTAGGCACGGCAACTCGCAAGGTTCTTCGCCGAACGGCGGGGTGGTCGTCGCCGTGGGTGACGATCATCTGGCAAAATCCTCAACGGTCGCCTGCTACAGCGACGAGACTGTCGCCAGTCTCCTCCTCCCGCTGCTCTACCCGGCTGATCCCGGCGAGATCGTCAGCTATGGACTCCACGGCTTTGCCATGTCGCGGCTGACGGGATCTTGGGTTGCGCTAAAAGTGCTGACGGAAGTGGCCGACAGTACACGCACCGTGCCGGCCGCAGAATTAGGTAATTTGCCCGTTCGGCCCGACGTCACTGTGCCGGACATTGGCCTGCATAACCGCTGGCCTGACTTGCCGCTCGATCAGGAACGGCGGCAGCATGAATTCCGTTTGCCGGCTGCGCTTGCTTATGTCCGGGCAAACGGTCTCGATCGCGTCGCGGTGAGGCCTAAGGACGCGCGGGTCGGTTTCGTCGCGGCCGGCAAATCTTGGAATGATTTGCGCGAAGCACTCGACCTGCTGGGCCTTCACGATTCACGGCTGATCGAGCTCGGGCTGGCTCTCTACAAGCCGGCGATGATCTGGCCGCTAGAGCCTCAGGGCCTCACAGCCTTTGCCGAAGGCCTGCAGGAGCTCGTCATCGTGGAGGAGAAGGCGCCGCTGATCGAGCGCCAAGTAAAGTCTATACTCTACGGCCGGTCACAGGCTCCCTCGGTTTGGGGCAAATGTGGACCGGAGCAACACCCGATGTTTTCTGCAACGGGCGATCTAACGCCCGAGCAGATTGCTGTCCAGATCGCGGCGGTCATCGCAAGGATATCCGGTGATCAGGTCGTAGCAGCACGAGGCGAACGCTTGCGCCGGCACACGAACCAACGCGGATTTGCAGATGTGCCCGCATCCCGGCGTCCATTCTTCTGTTCCGGGTGTCCGCATAACCGGTCGACAGCCGTGCCAGATGGCAGTCGAGCTCTCGCTGGGATTGGCTGCCACGGTTTAGCCGCGCGCAATCGCCCTGACACGTTCAGCTATTCCCAGATGGGCGGCGAGGGAATCCACTGGCTCGGCCTCGCTCCGTTCACCGACGAATCGCATGTGTTTTCGAATATGGGCGATGGCACGTATTTCCATTCAGGCCTGCTCGCAATCCGCCAGGCGGTCTCTGCTAAGCTGAACATCACCTACAAGCTGCTCTACAACAGTGCTGTCGCGATGACAGGCGGTCAAGCAGTCGATGGCGACCTTTCCCTCGAGCGGCTTCTGCGCCAGCTCCGGGCCGAGGGCGTCAGCACAATAATTTTGGTCACCGATGATCTGGCGTCCTATCGTGAGCATGCCGAGGTCCACTCCCTGGCGGGAGAGGTGGTGGATCGCGACGAACTTGATGCCGTACAGCTCAAATTGCGAGCCCAACCGGGTGTAAGCATCATCGTATATGACCAGATGTGTGCTACCGAGCGCCGGCGGAAACGCAAACGTGGCCAACTGAAGGAAACCAGCCGCCGCGTCTTCATCAATCAGCTGGTCTGCGAAGGCTGCGGCGATTGCTCGATCAAGTCAAACTGCCTATCCGTGGAGCCGGTCGACACTCCACTAGGTACGAAGCGAAGAATCAATCAATCGAGCTGCAACACCGATCTCAGTTGCATTCGAGGCTTCTGTCCCAGTTTCGTAACTGTCGAGGGTGCCCGTGTGAACCGCGGGCCAAAACCGCAGCTTACGATCGACCAACCATTGCTGCCCCTGGTGAGCGCTGCGCCGCCGCAACACAGCCGCATTCTTCTTGCCGGCGTAGGTGGGACCGGAATCGTGACGACGAGCGCGGTGCTGGCAATGGCCGGACACCTGGCAGGTCGAGGGGCCGCGGTGCTGGACCAGATCGGAATGGCTCAGAAGGGCGGGGCGGTTACAAGTCACGTTCATCTTGGCGGCCCCATTCATGCTTTGCGGATTCCAGCGGAGCACTGTGACCTTCTCCTGGCTTGCGACCAGATCGTCGGCAATGCATCGGACGTGATGGCATCTCTCAACCGAGGGCGGAGCCGCGTCCTCGCCAATGCTGACGTGTCCATCACTGGAGATTTCGTCACTAATCGTCAGGCCGTCGTGAATTCGAGTTTGCTGACGAGACGGCTGAGCACACAAGTTGAACCGGAACATTTCGCGGTGTTTCCCTTCACGGCTTTGGCACAATCTTTGTTCGGCGATTCGATCGCCGCCAATTTCATGATGATCGGGTGCGCTTATCAGAAAGGCTGGCTTGGCCTTAACCTTGAGGACCTCCACCAGGCGATCGAACTCAATGGCGCCGCCAAGGAGGCAAATCTCGCTGCGCTTGAGTGGGGGCGTCGGTTAGCTTCCGACCCTCAATTCGTCTTTGTTGCAGCAGGCCTGGCCGAAAAGACTGAGCAGCGCACCCCTGAGGCGGAGATCCAAGATCTTACGACATTTCTTCGCAACTATCAGAGCAATGACTACAGCCAGCGTTTCCTTGATGTCATCAACCACATCCGTGAGGCGGAGACTAAGGTTCATACTGGCCATTCGCTAACGCTGGCTGCTGCGCGATCCCTGTTCAAGCTGATGGCCTACAAGGATGAGTACGAGGTTGCCAGACTCTATACGAGCGGAGAGTTCGAGCGGGCAGTCCGATCTCAGTTTGATAGCTTCGCAAAGCTGTCAATCTATCTTGCACCGCCTTTTCTGTCTCGCCGCGACAAGACAACGGGAGAGCCGCGCAAGATCCGGTTCGGAGCTTGGATCTTGCCCGTCTTCAGAATCTTGGCGGCCTTGAAGATCTTGCGCGGAACACCCTTCGACGTCTTCGGAAGGAGCGCCGAGCGCCGCACCGAGCGTGCTCTGATCGCCGAATTCATCGATGCCTTGAACCGCTTACCCCGTCGATTGTCAGCGGCATCGCTTCCACAGGCTGTCGCCATTGCTGAGCTACCGCTCGAGGTGCGTGGCTTCGGCCACGTGAAGCAAAAGGCGATCGAATTGTTCCGGCGGCGCCTTGGGGAGGCGCTCGCAGGTTACGAAAATGCGGCGCCTCACTTGGACGCTAGCGCGCGCACTACGCTAAAGGCATGAAAACCGAGGTGACAAATGACGAAGCGTTTCCCTGACGATCCGATTTATCATGGCTTCGACGCTCCTGGCCGTGTAGAGGCACACGTGTTCGATCTTGACGTTGAAGGACGCATTCCAACCGATCTCGACGGCACCTTTTTCGTGTAGCTCCCGAACCACAATGGCCGCCGAGCTTGGCCGTGACATCTTTTTTAACGGCGATGGCATGGTTGGCGCCTTCCGTTTCAAGGATGGTCATGTCGACTTTACGTCGAAATATGTCCTGACCGACAAGTTCGTTGCGGAGCGGGCGGCGCGCCGCGCCCTCTACGGCGCCTACCGCAATCCGTTCACTGACGATCCATCGGTTGCCGGTACTATCCGAAGCACGGCCAATACCAACGTCGTCGTTCACCATGGGCTGTTGCTCGCGCTGAAGGAGGACGGACCGCCGGTCGCGATGCGGCCAGATACGCTTGAAACGATCGGTAACTACCGTTTTGACGGAAAGATGACCAGTCAGACATTTACGGCTCACCCCAAGATCGATCCGACCAATGGCGAGCTGATTGGCTTTGGTTATGCCGCCAAGGGTGTGACGACCACCGATATCGCCTATTACGTCATCGATCGCGGCGGACACGTGGTGCATGAAGCTTGGTTTAATGCGCCGCGGGCAGCGATGATACACGACTTCGCCGTGACGGAAAACTATGTCGTCTTTCCCGTGAGCTCGCTGACGTCGGACATCGAACGCCTGAAGCAGGGCGAACCGGCCTTTGCCTGGCAGCCGAATGTGGACCAAATCTATGGGGTTCTGCCCCGCCGCGGCAGCGGAAAAGATATTCGTTGGTTTACAGTGCCGACGAACGGCTTCCAGGGCCACACCATCAATGCATGGGACGAAGGACACAAAGTCTATCTCGACCTGCCCGTCGTCAATGACAACGTGTTCTGGTTCTTCCCAGAATATAGTGGGCACGTGCCTGATCCCCGGTCCCTGCGTCAAGCCATGACGAGATGGACATTTGATCTATCTAGCAACAGCCCCGTTCCTCAGGCCGAGATCTTTACCCAAACGATGGGCGAGTTCCCCCATGTGGACGAGCGTTACGCCACGCGGCCCTATCGTCATGCCTTTCTCGCCCTTATCGACCCCTTCGCTCCGTATGACGCGGATCGCTGTGGCCCGCCCTCGGTCAACGCTTTCCTCAACGGCCTCGCTCACCTGGATATAGCGACCGGAAAGAGCGAGCGCTGGCTACCCGGTCCCACCTCGTCTGTCCAAGAACCGGTGTTTGCTCCCCGATCCCCTAATGCGCCGGAGGGAGACGGCTACGTCATTGCGCTCGTCAACAGGCTCGACGAAAGGCGGAGCGGCCTCGTCATCTTGGACACTCAACATTTTGCAGATGGCCCGGTCGCAGTCGCTCACTTACCGCTGCGGCTACGCAACGGCTTGCACGGCAACTCGGTGCCTTCAAGCGAGCTCACTGCACCAAACTGACACGGCTCCACTACGGACAGCAACCAGCTGACCTCAGCCACAGGCAACCACAAGAGGATGTAACATCTCTTGTGGTGACCTGCCTGTGGCTGATTTCGCTCGTGAGGCGACCGTCGCGCCAGGGACGGCGATCTTGGACGGCCTTGCATGTTGCCGCTTCAGCATGACGGGCGTTTGATCATTCACGAACAAGCGCCCGCGCTCAACTCCAGACAAATGCTGCATGGCGCCATATGTAATAGTTGACATATCGTCGAGCCCTGATAACCTAGAACTATAAGTCAAAAGTGTCATATGAGGAATCTGTCCCCATGAGCGTCCAATCGCTACCCGCCGACCTGCACAAGGCAACCTCCGCGCTGCCTTCGCCGCGCGTTTCGGAGATCGTTCTGCAAACTGCACAGTACGAGCTGATGCGCGACTGGTACTCATCTGTGCTGGGATTGAGCTGGAGCATCACAAATCCTGGCGGTGCCCCGGAAAACCGGCGCCGTTTCGCCGGCTCGCCCAAACAGACCCGAGCTAGCGACGTGCGATCCTGTTTCATGTTCTTGGACCGCTCGCCGGTTCATGGGCAGGTCCTGGCGCTATTCGAGCTGCCAGAGCTATCCGACTCGCCCAGCCGCGATCCCGGCTTGAATCACTTTCAATTTCGTCACGCAAATCTGGCGGCGCTGCTGGATCGCGTGGAATTGTTGCTCGGCGCTGGTCTGCAAGCCCACCGCGCTTCCAACCACGGTCCAGTGACAAGCTATTATTTCTCAGATCCAGACCAGAACGTCGTTGAGCTTTGCTGCAACAATTTTGACGACGCCGAGAAACTCAAGGCCTTCATCGACTCTGACGCTTTCAAGAACAATCCCTCTGGCATTGATGTCGACCCGAAGGATTTCTTGGCGCGCTTCCGCGCCGGCGAGCCATTAGACCAGCTGCTTAAGATCTGAGGGCCCATGCAGCGGGATAGGCTAGAACGAGCGGCGGATATCCTCGAGGCTCAAGCGACGGTCTTGAGCTTCATGGAGCATTTTGACTATGGCAATGCCGAGGCCGCTGCAGGGCTCTTCACAGAAGATGGTGTCTGGCACCGCGGCGATGGCCTTGTACGCGGCAAGGGCATGCTTGTTGATCTTATCAATCGCCGCGATCGCAACCTGGTCGTCCGACACCTGATCTCCAACATCAGATCGGAATGGCTGAACGAAGATCGCATTCTTATTCACGCGTACGTAACTCTGCTCAGCCAGCGCAGTGAGACCACTCCTCAACAGTTTCCTCTGCCATTTGATGGCGTAGCAGGATTTGGCCGTTACGAAGACGAGCTGCATCGGAGCGACGGGCGCTGGTTGATCGCAAGAAAGAAAACGGTGACCGAACTCAAGAAAAAATAAAACATGAGCTGAAAAGGGGAGGAAGATGATGACGAGCGTTAATACGCCTGCGCTGCCGGCCGTTGGCGACCTGTCGCCGCAGGTTCAGCTACGTGGAATAGAGGCAACAAAGGTCGTGCTCGGTTCCGGAATTGGCATGTTGACCAATTTCGGGCCGATCGTAATCTATACTTTCGGAACATTCCTGCTGCCAATTGTCAACGATACGGGCTGGTCGAGGGCCAGCGTGGCTGCCGCTCTTGCGCCAGCTGCTCTCTGCTCCGGCTTCTCGCAGCCAATCGTCGGGTGGCTGGTCGACCGATATGGGCCGCGCGTCTTTGCAGGCTTTTCTTTCGCTTTGTTTGCGCTCGGCCTGATTGCACTCGGTCAACTTCCACGTGATCCCTTAAGTTTTGCAATCTTTATGGGCCTGCTCGGACTCCTTGGCGCGGGGCAAGGGATCACGGCTTTCACCTACATAGTCACTCGGACTTTTTCGACCTTTCGTGGGTTTGCGCTCGGCATCATTAATGCAGCCTCGGCCGCCGGCATCATGTTAATGCCCGCGATCGCCACCTTTTCCATTGCAGAATACGGCTGGCGCAACAGCTACGCAGCGATCGGCGCTGGGGTCGCAATCCTTGGCGCAGTAGCCGTCATCTGGCTCATTCCCGGCAAGGAGCGCTTTCAGAAGTCCGCCGCTTCCGCGCAATCCTCCAAGCTTGTCTTCGGTGAGCTTTTGTCTGCTCCAATTTTTTGGATGCTTGCGTTGGCATTCCTACTGATGACGCTCGCCATTCAAGGTATGATTGTCCACATGACACCGTTGTTGATCGATCGCGGCTTTCGGCCCGTCGATGCGGCGGCTGTGATGGCGACATACGGCATGACGATGCTGGTAGCCCGCTTCTTGCTCGGGTCCATGCTTGATCGATGGTCTCCACGGTTGGTAGCGGTCGTTGGTTGCCTCGGTCCTGTGGCTGCCGGACTGCTGTTGGTCTCGACACGGCAGACTTCTATGGTTTATTTGGCCGCAGCTCTTCTTGCGCTTGGAGCGGGAGCAGAGTCGGATCTCATCCCATACACTGTCGCACGGCAATTCGGCGTTGCCCAGCTGGGGCAAAAGATCGGGCTGTTTATCGTCGTGTTCGCCATTGGCGTAGCCATTGGCCCGCTGATGTTTTCCGCGGTTCAAGCCTTGCGGGGAAACTACGACATCGCGCTCATCGCCAGTAGCGCCCTGATGCTGGCGGCGTCAGTCATCTTTGCTTTGATCCCATCCGCCTCGTTAAGCCAAAACGGCGAAAAGAGCGGCTGAGTCAGCCTTCATCAGCGCCTCAAAAAAAGAAGGTATCTCAATGAAAGTAGCTCGATTTGCTCGGAATGGCTCGGTCAGCATCGGCCTTGTGAAGGGCGACGGCATCATCTCCCTGTCGCCGTTTGATAAAGGCCTATCTGATATCGATGAAGTAGTGGCTGCGGAAGGCTGGGCTCGCGCAGAAAAGCTTATGACACGCGAGCCTGACCTGAAGATTGGTGACGTTGAGTTTCTTCCTCCCCTGTCTGCTAGGGCCAGGGTGTTCTGCGTTGGCTTCAACTATAAAGCTCACGTAGACGAGACCGGAAACGAGGCGCCTGCTTACCCGACTTTTTTCCAGCGAACGCACGAGAGCTTCGTTGGGAATCGCCAGCTGCTGCTTCGGCCTAAAGTGTCTGAGCGCCTCGATTACGAGGGGGAGCTTGCTCTCATCATCGGCCGGACGTGCCACAGAGTGGAGGAGGGAAGGGCGCTCGACTACGTCGGCGGGTACACCTGTCTAAACGAGGGCAGTGTCCGAGATTACCAAAAACACTCTGCCACTGGCATGACGGGCAAGAATTTCGATTCGAGCGGATCCATAGGACCCTGGATCGTGGCGGCGACTGACGTCCCGCATCCGGACCGCCTCGCGCTTTCCACGCGCTTAAACGGCGAGGTGGTTCAACAGGCATCGACGAGCCAGCTGATCTATGGGTTACCGCGGCTTATAAGCTATCTGTCCAGTGTTCTCAGGCTCCTGCCAGGCGATATCATCGCGACCGGTACTCCAGCAGGAGTTGGGTCGCGTCGCGTTCCGCCGCGTTGGCTGCGCGCTGGCGACCGGGTCGAGGTGGAGATCTCAGGCGTCGGAATTTTGGAAAACGCGGTGATCGACGAACCGACGTGAAAGCTCGCCCGAAAGCGGCCGCTTAAAACCTTCCCGATAGGCGGACCCAACAATCTGCTTTCAACAACGGCCCGCGGTTAAGCGCGCCAATACGACCTTACCAATTCAGCGCACGGAGGTGTTCATGCCCGCAGCCATGATGAAAGCTGTTCAAGTCGAAAAGCCGGGAGGACCCGAGGTCCTCAAATACATCGATCTGCCAATTCCCACACCGGCGGCTGGGCAAGTCCTCATTCGGACCGACACCATCGGGGTCGGGAAATACGATGCGCTGGTCAGGACTGGACGCTACCCGTGGCCCGTGGAGTATCCGGAGGTGCCGGGGATCAGTGTAACCGGCTATGTTGAGCGGGTGGGAGATGGTGTTGAAGGCTTCTCCCCGGGCCAGCCCGTTCTCGCATGGAAGTTTTCTCGCCGATGTTACGCCGAATATGTCGCCTGCGATGTCCACGAGATCACGAAGCTGCCTGAAGGCATAGACATTGAGGGCGCGGTCGCAATTCCCGACTATCAGGTCGCATGGGGCATGTTGAATGACGCTGCAGATCTGCGCCGGGTAAAGGTCGCCTCCATCAACGGAGCTACTGGCGGCGTCGGCTGCGCCATGATCGATCTTTGCCGCGCTGCTGGGATACAGCTGATAGCTGTCTGCCGGGCCCCGAACAAGGCAGCGTTCGCCTTGGAGCGGGGTGCAAGCTATGCGATCGACAGCAGCTCTGAAGCGGTTGGTGCCCGGATCTTGGATATCACCAAAGGTACGGGCGTCGACTTGATGTTCGACCAATTGGTCGGTCCGGATTTCCGCGACAACATCAAGCTCGTTGCTCCCTTGGGACAGATCGTCACGTTCAATGCGCTGTCGGGACTTCCATCGTCCGACCTATTCGCGGACTTGCGCAAGAACATGGACCGCAGCATCTCAGTGCGTGCTTATAGCGTTCACGTCTACGATCCATTTCCTCAAGAGCGCGTACGGATTGCGTCAGAGGTCTTCAAACTCGTGGAAGCAAGAGCCATCAATCCGTCCGTGACGGTGCGATTGCCGCTTAGGGAGGCTGTGCAAGCGCATCGAATGCTTGATGGCCGGGAAGTTATGGGCAAGCTGGTGTTAAAGCCGTAGCGAGGGATGCATCACCGCACACCCGAGACGCCGTGATTCGCCGCCTTCCATTTCCTGTCGATGGCAAGGAGATGCGGCGCAATCGACGACACGACAATTCTATACATAGGCATACCGCCACCAAGATGCGTCCCGGACTTAATGATGAATTAGCGAGAGCGCGATAGGTTCTCGGAAACTTATGCGAAATGTGGGGTACGCATGCGAATCGGAAAGCTCTTTGCGCTGTCGATGCTGACGGTGACCACGTTTGCGGTTATTCTCGGCGCCGAGGTTCTGCTTCCGCAGACGCGCATCTTCGTTAGTCGCTCCGAATCCATCAAAATGGTCGAGGCTTTCGGCGCGGTGCTGATGGTCAGTCAACACCTGGCGGGCCTTCGTACACCCTACATCACGATCTTTCAGGAAACGCCCGCCACGCCGACCCAGATCGAAGCGATGGGCAAGGCGTCGAGCGCCGCCGATGCGGCCTTCGACCTGGCCCGCAACAGTTTGCTGGCCCTTGATGGTGGCGAACCGATGATCCAAAGCCTGGACCGTACCGGGCGCCGTTTCAAGGATGTTCATGCGGCGGCCGATCGGGCCGTGCGCGTATCCCTCGGATCGCGCGATAGTGCGGTGGTCAAAGAACTCCTTCCCACTGTTGCCGAGATGATCGGCGCGATCGAGCCGATCCTGAATCGGCTGGAGGGGCAGGTGGTCAGCGCCGATTCTTCACTTGCAACGCTGCTGAGCCTGGCGCGAACCGCGCAGGATTTGCGGGTGACCGCCGGCAGCCACGCCTCGCCACTGTCGCCGGCCTTGAGCGCCTCGCGTCCGCTCACTCCCGCTGAATTTGCGCTGATGGATCGTATGCAGGGCCGCTTAGATGCCGACCGAGAACGCATCGAGGGCACGATCGACCAGCTCGGCAATCCGCCCCGCCTTGCCACGGCCATGAAAGCGGCCGTCGAAGCCTATTTCGGAAAGGCGATTCCGGTCGTCGAGAAGGAAATGCCGGCGGCCAGAGGCGACGGCAAATACAGTCTCAGTCCCTCCGACATGGCCAAGGTCATTGTGCCCGCTATCCAGATGTTCTTCGGCGTCCGCGATGCCGCCTTGGCCGAAGCTGCCGAGCGCGCCTCGGCGGTCCGTGACGGCGCGCTGGGGATGCTGGTGCTTGCAGGAGTTGCAGTGCTGGCCCTGCTCGGTACGCTCGCTGGCGTGACCATAATGCTGCGCCGACGCGTGGTGACGCCGCTAGGCCAGCTTGCGGAGGTGATCGGCACTCTTGCGGCCGGAAACCATGACGTCGAGATCCCATCGACCGGCCGGAATGATGAAGTCGGCCAAGTTGCCGGCTCGCTACAGCATTTCAAAGACAAGCTAGTC
Organism: Bradyrhizobium sp. WYCCWR 13022; assembly: GCF_030435535.1. Classification (NCBI taxonomy): domain Bacteria; kingdom Pseudomonadati; phylum Pseudomonadota; class Alphaproteobacteria; order Hyphomicrobiales; family Nitrobacteraceae; genus Bradyrhizobium; species Bradyrhizobium sp. WYCCWR 13022. The sequence continues at coordinate 224,981 of NZ_JAUIZJ010000015.1, read as the reverse complement.
GCCCAAAAGGCTGCCGACGCCGCGGCCGCCAGCGAAGCCGAGGGCAAACTCAAACGCGGCCAACGCTTGGACCAGATTGCGCGCGAATTCGAGGCCATGATCGGCGATGTGATCAGGACCGTTTCGTCCGCCTCCGCGGCGTTGGAAGCGTCGGCCGGTATGCTGACTAGCACGGCCGAGCAATCCAAACAGATCACGGCTGCCGTGGCTGGCTCCTCCGAACAAGCTTCGACCAACGTGCAGACCGTGGCGGCGGCCGCCGAGGAGATGTCGTCGTCCGTCGACGAGATTGGTCGCCAAGTGCAAGATTCAGCCCGCATTGCTGGCGAAGCGGTGCTGCAGGCGGGACGGACCAACGAGCATGTCGCCGAACTCGCCAAGGCGGCCCGTCGGATCGGCGACGTAGTCGAACTCATTAGCCAGATCGCAAGCCAAACCAACCTATTGGCCCTCAACGCCACTATAGAAGCGGCACGCGCCGGGGAGGCCGGCCGCGGGTTCGCGGTGGTGGCGTCGGAGGTCAAGGCTCTGGCCGAGCAGACGGCCAAAGCAACCGACGAAATCGGTCAGCAGATAACAGGCATTCAGAGCGCAACCCAGGACTCGGTCGGCGCGATCAAGTCGATCGGAGACACCATCGGCCGCATGTCAGAAATCGCCTCCACGATCGCGGCGGCGGTTGAGGAGCAGGGCGCGGCAACGCGCGAAATCTCCCGCAACGTGCAGCAGGCGGCGCATGGTACCCGACAGGTTTCGGCCAGCATCGTTGATGTACAGAGGGGCGCCAGCGAGACCGAAACGGCGTCATTCAACGTGCTCGCCGCCGCGAAGTCACTGTCCGGCGAAAGCAACCGGCTAGAGACCGAGGTCGCCACATTCCTGGAAGCGATCCGCGCAGCCTAACGGGCCTAACACGGATCACCTGTCCTCGCCGGAACTCTCCGGGCTGAACGTCTCATTGCTCGTCTTGAACGGGCACTCACCACAAGGTCACCTGGACACACCGTCGATAGTCATGTCGGGATAGCACTCAATATGTTTGCCTCGAGTTCGTTGCGGAAACCCCGCAGACTCTGATCGTCCGCTGGATAACAATTGAGTGACAGGTCAGCACCCACACTAGTCACGACCGCCGCCTCACAAACTTTGCTGGCGGTGCAGCTGTGAGCCGTGTCGTGGAAACGTTGCGATCACGACGTGGCTGGGCAGCCTCCTACTTCCTTTTGGTAAACTCAGGCGGCGACGACATTCTCTTTTTCGCCCGTCGATCGGCTACTAATTCAGCAGCCTGCTAGGCGTTTTCGGGACACATCACTGCGCTAATGACGGCGATCAGCTCCTTGCGGAATTGCTTGTCGTCTTTAGCAACCGGCGCAAATCGCGCGATGAATTGCCGGTTAGCCATGGACATCGACATCGCGCCGAGGGCGGCAAAGAATCGCAAGTTCGGATCGACTTTCCGGCTGTTGCCACTCCGATTGACTGCTGCGATCAAGGGTACCAAGGTTTCTCGGAGTGGCTTAGTTAGGGCATTGTGAAAGAACTCAAATCGCTCGCTCTGGTCGATCCCGGCAACCTCGTTGATGACAAATCGCGCAAATTGCGGCTTACGCTGGCCCACATTGATCAATTGTTCAATCGTAAGCTCTAGGCGCTCCCTCGAAGACACTTCTGCCCCATCCGATCGCACGGATGCGAGCAGAGCCATCGCCTCCCCCGAAAACGACTCGATTACGGCCTTCCATAGTTCGAGTTTTGATCCGTAGTGGTAAGAGATCAGGGCGACATCAACTTTCGCGGCAGCAGCGATTGAGCGGAGGTTTGCCTTTTCGAAACCGTGCTCGGCAAATGCGTCGAGCGCTGCATCGAGAAGGTTGTCGGCCTCTAGTTCTGAGCCCTTCCGTGGTCGACCGCGCGTTCTCACGGCTTTTCGAGACATCCCTCCTCCTCCATCGACCATTCCGACCTCTTGACGTTTAGAACGATGCAACTAAATATTCAACGCCTGTTGAATATTACGCCTTGGAGTTCTTTGGCGGGGCGCTCAGACAACTTGAAACTTTGAGTTAAATCAGCATGTTGCAAATGCCCAGCGAAGAAGGGGACCTAATGCCGCGGCTGGCCAACAGGGCGCAATTCCGCACGTCGCTCGCGCTCGTCGCGACCGTGCTTACAGCGTTCCCGAACTCGATGGCGCGAGCGGGTGACAAGTCTTCGGCGCTGTTGCGCGTGACCGTCGCCACCGCCCGCCGGCAACACATCACGCCAGACCTTCCCCTCACTGGGACGATCCAGGCTCGCATCCTTTCGAACATTGCATTTCAGACCAGTGGACGAGTTGTCCGTCGCGACGTCGAGGTTGGGCAGTATGTCAAAGCAGGTCAAACTCTCGCGCATCTTGAACGGACCGAGCAGCAGACCGATGTTACCAGTGCTGAAGCAGCGCTGAATGCTGCGAATGCGCAGTTGCTGGAAGCCCAACGAAATTTCGAGCGACAACAGTCTCTGCTTAGCAGTGGCTCTACCACACGTGAGCGATTCGATCAGGCGTTAGCCACGCTTCGAACAGATGAGGCGCAGGTCAACAGCGCACAAGCTGCCCTGAATACGGCACGCGAGCGGCTAACCTACACGGAATTGAAGGCAGGACGGGACGGCATCATTGTCTCACGTAGTATCGAAGTCGGCCAGGTTGTGCAGGCCGGACAGACGGCTTTCGCCCTTGCCGAGGATGGCCCGCGGGATGCGGTATTCCAAGTTCCCGAGATTCTTGTCACCAATCCGCCAAACGACAGGACTGTCGACATCACCTCGCAATCGATGCCGAATGTAACTGTTGCCGGCTCTGTGCGCGAGATCTCGCCGATTTTGGATCAGGCCACCGGCACCGTTACGCTCAAGGTCGCGGTCGAACGAGCGCCGGCCGATTTGACACTCGGTTCGGCCGTCGTCGGTAGAGCCCGTTGGGAGTTATCGCCTGCCTTTGTCATTCCATCGAGCGCGCTGTTTGCAGCCAACGGTAAGCCCGCAGTCTGGATATTGGATAGCGAGAACAAGGCCCGGCTTCGCGGGGTCGTCGTGCAGGAATATCTCACTGGAGCGGTCGCGTTGGCCGCCGGATTGGAAGAAGGCGAGCGTGTCGTAACTTCCAGCGTACAACTGCTGTATCCAGGGAAGGTTGTCGCGGTCGCCTACGGAGCCGAGCCATGACGTCGCCCGCACCCACGGTCTTGCGGCTGCTACTTTTCGCCTGCGCCGCGGCGCTTTCCGGGTGCGAGGAGAAGAGCCTCGAATCGCCCGTCATTCGTCCCGTGCTCACCATGGTTGTGCAACCGGCCTCGTAGAGGATCGACACCTTCACCGGAACGGTGCAGCCTCGGTACCAGGCCGAGCTTGGCTTTCAAACAATGGGGCGAATGAGCTCGCGCGACGTCAATGTGGGAGATCTCGTTGCCAAGGGGCAAAGACTCGGGTCCCTTGATTCGACCGTCGCGCAGCTCGCGATCGTCTCAAGCCAGGCCGATCTGGCCAACGCTCGAGCGGTCCTTGCCAATGCCGAGGCCACTCTGGAACGAAAGCACAAACTGTTCAGCACGGGCAGCGGGACACAGGCGGACCTCGATGCGGCAACAGCAGCCCAGCAGAGCGCCCAATCACGCGCCACGCAAGCTGAGGCGAGTCTGCAGAAGGCGACCGAACAACTCGGCTACACGACCCTAAACAGCAGCTATGACGGTGTCGTCGTCTCCTGGTCCACGGAAATCGGCCAGGTCGTCTCGGTAGGCCAGACGGTTGTCACCATCGCTCGCCCAACTTTTCGCGACGGTGTGTTCGACATACCGGACGACCGAATTGGCCAATTCATCGAAGGTTCATCCTCTCGGGCATCGCTCCTCGTCCAGGATAGCATCGCAGCCAAGGCGGTCGTCCGTGAGATCGCGCCGCAGTCGGACTCCTCGACCAGAACTCGGCGCATTCGGTTCACCATCGAAGATCCACCTGAAGCGTTTCGGCTGGGAACCACGATCCGCCTCGCGGCTGCACAGGAGGGCCAAATGGAGATTCCGGTTAGTGCTCTTTTGAAAATCGAAGGTCAGGACGCCGTCTGGATCGTGGGAGCAAACAAGAGGGCTCTAGCACGTCCTGTGATGCTCGGCGCCCACAGGGGAGACCGCGTGGCAGTTACATCCGGCTTGTCGATTGGCGATCGCGTCATCACTGCCGGCGTGCATTCCCTCTCCGAAGGACAACTCGTCAAACTTTTGCAAGAGAATCAGTCGTGACCTCCTTCAATCTATCTGAATGGGCCCTAAAGCATCGCTCGTTCGTTTGGTTCCTGATGATAGCGTCCGCGATAGCGGGCCTGCTCGCCTACCGCAGCCTCGGTCGCGAGGAAGATCCTCCGTTCACCATCAAGACTATGGTGATCCAGCAACAATGGCCCGGCGCGACGGTTGACGACATGCTCAATCAAGTGACCGACCGGATTGAAAAGGAGGTGAAACAGATCGGCGCGGTCGACTACGTCAAGAGCTACACGACGCCCGGTCAGACCACGATTTTGGTCAATCTGAAGGACACCACCAAGCCAAAGGACGTGCCGTGGCTATTCTATGAGGTCCGCAAACATGTTCAGGACATCCAGTACACCCTGCCTTCAGGCGTAGGCGCAGCCTCCTTCAACGACGAATTTGGCGATGTCTTCGGCAACATCTACGCGTTTACGTCCGACGGACTCAGCCCACGGCAATTGCGCGACTATGTCGAGCGGGTGCGCTCGGAACTTCTCACCGTGCCAAGCATCGGCAAGATCACGGTGATCGGAGCACAAGATGAGGTCATCTATCTCGACATCTCCACGCGCAAGCTGGCGGCACTCGGTCTTAATATGCAGTCGCTCATCAAGACACTGCAAAATCAAAACACAGTGCAGCCGTCAGGCGTCGTACAAGCGGGCCCAGAACAAGTTTCGCTGCGCGTAAGCGGTCAATTCGCTTCGGAAGAGGCCCTTCGAAGCACCAACCTGCGCATCGACAACCGCTTCCTTCCGCTTAGCGACGTCGCGACCATCACCCGTGGATATCGCGATCCACCCGATCCGCTATTTCGTGTCGATGGAAAGCCTGCGATCGGGCTCGGCATCGCGATGATGGCCTCTAGCAATGTGCTTCAATTTGGTGAGGCGCTGAGAGCAAAGATGCGCGACATCTTGGCCACGCTTCCGGTAGGCGTCGAACTCCACCTGGTTTCCGATCAGCCGAAGATAGTTGAGCAGGCAGTCGGCGGCTTCACCGAAGCGCTCGTTGAGGCCATAGCCATCGTGTTGGTGGTAAGCCTGATCAGTCTTGGAGTGAGGGCAGGGCTGGTGGTCTCGTTCTCAATTCCGCTCGTGCTGGCGGTCGTGTTCGTCATCATGCAGTATTTTGGAGTAACGCTGCAGCGCATTTCCCTAGGTGCGCTGATCATCGCGCTTGGACTGCTCGTCGATGATGCAATGATAACAGTCGAGATGATGGTGCACCGCCTTGAGCGCGGGGACAATCTCTATAACGCAGTGACCTTTGCTTACACCTCGACCGCATTTCCGATGCTAACCGGAACCCTGGTAACTGTCGCAGGCTTTATCCCGATTGGGTTCAACGGCTCATCGGCTGGCGAATACACCTACACTCTGTTCCTCGTAATCGCAGCATCGCTACTAACCAGCTGGGTGGTAGCCGTTCTGTTCGCTCCACTGATCGGCGTCATGGTCCTTCCAAAAACCATGAAACATCACGACCATATCGGTGTCGGCCGGCTATCCCGCTACTTTGTCGTTCTACTGGAGGCCGCGATGCGCTTCCGCTGGGTCACAATCGGCGGAAGCCTCGGTCTGCTCGCGGTGGCAATCGTCGGTATGGGATTTGTGCAGCAGCAGTTCTTCCCGTCGTCAGACCGGTCCGAGCTGCTCGTCGACTTGACGCTTCCGCAGGGCAGCACGATCCTTGAGACCAAGAAGCAGATCGACCAGTTCGAAAAAGGGCTGGCCTCCGATCCTGACGTCGAAAGCTGGAGCTCTTATGTTGGGCAAGGTGCGATCCGCTTCTATCTGCCACTCGACCAGCAGATGGCCTTTAACTATTTCGGCCAGGTGGTCGTCGTAGCCAAGTCACTTGAAGCTCGCAATCGGATCGAAAGCAGATTGCGAAAGACCGCGGCCGATCAATTCATCGGGATCGACGTCTTCATCCACCCGCTCGACCTTGGACCTCCGGTTGGACGTCCGCTGCAATACCGCCTCAGCGGGCCGGACATCCAGCAATTGCGCGCCAAGGCACTGGAGATCGCCAAAATCATGAGCGACAACCCGCATCTTGACCCTCCGACATTTGATTGGAACGAGCCAGGCAAGGTCGTTCAAGTCGAAATAGCGCAAGACAAGGCGAGGCAGCTCGGGCTCGACTCCGTCGATGTTGCCTCGATACTGAACGGCCTTGTCGGCGGGACGTCCATTACACAGATGCGCGATAGCATTTATCAGGTCAACATCGTTGGGCGCGCCGCAAACGACGAACGCAGCCGAATCGAAACGCTGCAGTCGTTGCAGATCCCGACTGGCAATGGACAGGTGGTCCCGTTGCTCTCGTTCGCAACACTTCGCTATGACCTGGAGCAGCCCATTATTTGGCGACGCGACCGTGTCCCAACAATCACGATTCGAGGCACCATCCACGATGGCACGCAACCGGCAACTGTCGTCCAACAGCTTGCGCCGGCTATCGAGACCTTCGCCGCGAACCTGCCGGCGTCGATGAAGATCGCAACCGGAGGCGCCGTCGAGGAGAGCTCAAAGGGTCAGGGTCCAATCGTTGCGGTCGTGCCTGTGATGCTGCTTGCGATGGCGTTCTTCATTATGGTCCAGCTGCAAAGCTTTGCGAAGCTGTTCCTTGTCGTAAGCGTGGCTCCCCTCGGCTTGATCGGCGTTGTGTTCGCTCTCCTCGTATCCGGAAAACCGATGGGTTTTGTCGCGATTCTCGGTACGTTAGCCCTTATCGGGATCATCATTCGCAATTCGATTATCTTGATGGCGCAGATCGACGAAATGCTTGACGAGGGTCACGATCAATGGTCGGCAGTCGTGCTGGCAACACAGCATCGCATGCGGCCAATCCTGCTGACGGCCGCCGCAGCAAGCCTCGGCATGCTTCCGATCGCGCCGCAGGTCTTCTGGGGTCCTATGGCGCTATCGATGATCGGTGGCATCATGGCTGCGACCTTCCTGACTCTCTTTTTCTTGCCGGCGCTTTACATCGCCTGGTTCCGTGTAGAAGCCCCACTAAAGGACTCTTCTTCGCGCCAGGAGGAGCCCAGCAGGCTCGCCAGGGCCAGCTCACCATAGGGAAGCCCGAGCGCGATGCCACAAGGCCTTTGGCGTCCTGCTTGGTAACCGCCACGCTCCGCGCCGGTTTGTACCGGGAGTTCGTGATGCCTTTCCCTGCACCGGATCCGACCGTAGAGCTCTTCGGGCTTGGCGATCCGGTGCACGACGATCGGCGATTGCCGGCAGCGTCGCACGACGTTCACCGCGCTTTCACAATCCACGAGCGTCGTGAAATGATGTCACCGCCGTAGCTGTCGAGCTACCGAGTGATGGTCCTTAGGAGAATCAAACAATCGATCGCGAGACCGAGCACCAGAACGACGTTAAAAAAGCTCGCCACATCATCGTCCTGAATGTCTCTCCCGTAGCGTCCACGGCTATCGAAAGCGCAGCGCCACTGAATTGATCAGGAGCGTGGCACATTGGTCTCGTCTCAGAATGCCGGTGACGCGTCGAACTCGGCCCAGCTACAGTCGACGTGGCTCGGACGTGCGTTTCCGACCGTGCTTATGAAAGCGCACGGCGCAACATGGGTATGGTCGAGAACAAGACCACTGCTAGCAATGTCGTAGACCTTCTTATCAGGTCTGCTCTCCTGCCAGACGTTGTCGAATGCGACGACATCAGCCGTCCCAATCGGCGTATTCTCGTGGGCACAACAAAAGCCCCAAGCTTCAAATCTGGCGCTCTTTGCGGTTCTGCATAGTTGCCGGCCACGCGCATCCATACGTCAGATTTGACATATATGTTCATGCCTGCTAGCCAGTAAGTAATAAATGACATATGGAGGAAGGCCGTGAATTGCCGCTCGGGGGTGGACGCACCTGACCTGTTCGGAATGACGTCCGAACTCTGCACCAAACGCTCTGACCGGTGCTGGGTATCCTCAATTGCTGATCAACGGTGAAGCCATTTTCGCAAGCAGCTGCGCTTTGTGCAGATGCCATTGGTAATTGGCCGCGATGGCTAGTTGAAGCAACGGGCAATCGTCCCGTCTAGAGCTCTCATCCATGATGCTCTCGATGGATAGCAAAGCACTCTGTGAGGCGCGCGCCGGCAGCTCAAGAGTTTCGATGGCAGTGGGGAGCGAGCGTCGCGGCTCTCCATAGCTGTCGGATGCCTTCATCATGCCTGCATCGGTGCGGAGCTGCAATTCACGAGGGCCGACTATCATACGGGAGGAAAAAATGGCGCAGATTAACTCGTTGGGGTCAAAGATTTCATTAGTGACAGGGCACATGGCTGGGATGATAGACCAGCCCGCACTTCCGATTTGGGTCGGTGTTCTGATCTCGGAATATGCGTTTTCACCGGCGCGAGCGGGGGCGCTTCCGACCCTCTTTCTAGGAGCCATGGTCTTTGCAAGCGTTACACTATCGCCATTCTTCCATCGCGCTCCGGGGCGCTGGATGCCGACGCTGGGCTTCGGCATCAGTGCCGGGACCTTCTATGTGATGGCCGGCTTCACCGAATTTAGCATTCTGGCAGTTGGCCACTTCGTCGCTGGATTGGCGACAGGAGTCGCACGGATAACCCACATCGTGTCTTTGCAATGGGGGGGTTAACGCTTGGAGTCTTCGCGGTAATATTGCTCGGCGCATCGGCGACTCTCATCACGAAATTCGGTCCACCAGCCATCTTTGAGGTCTTTGCCGCAGTTACGGCCGTGGCAGCCGCAATAGCGACTTTCTTCTTTCCCTCTGCTTCCATCAGCGAAGACCTCGTCAGGGATGCCGCTGGATTCACACGCCCTGTGTGGTTCATTATCACTGGAATCGTCCTGATGTCGCTCGTCCAGGCAATGATATTCAGTTTCCTACAACCGATGGGCACCGATCGCGGACTGTCGCCTGTCCAGATCCAAAGCGTTCTGGTCACGTTAGGTCTGGTGGCTATGACACCGACCCTGCTCGCCGCGTTTCTCCAAAAGCGGCTTCCGCCGATGCGGGTCGCGATGACTGGAACCCTGCTGCAGGGAGCGGTAGCTGTCCTAATCTCTTGCTCTAGCGGTTTCTTGCCGTATGCGGTCGGAGCGGTCGTTTTCCCGTTCATAATGTTGTTCACGCATACTTTTGTCTTCGGGCATCTCGCGCGCCTTGATCTCACCGGGCGCGCGGTTGCTGCGACCCCAGCCATGTTGGTCGGCAACATGATTGGACCGCTCCTGGGCGGGACATTGGTCCAGACGACTGGCTATCTTGGTCTCGGGTCGGCGGCAGCGGCCGTCGATCTCATTGCTCTCTGCTGCTTCATTGCTGCATCACAGAGAGCCACATCCGCTATCCAGCCGTTGCCGCAGCTAAACCAGTAGGCAGATCTCTTGGCTTGCCGGAGCCTGACGAGAGCCAACGCTACGCGCGGATTCGAAATGCTGAAAGACGTTGAGATGCCGATCTAGTTTCTGCGAGCAGCCAAGTTCTCATTCGCTTTTATCCAATTCGACGCAACCCCTTTGGCAAATTCCCCAGGTGCCTGGCACCGGTGCGAGCGAGAGATGTCGAAAGAGGTATAGGGGCCGGGCTCAAAGAGGCCTCTCCGCCAATACGTTCTCGCGGGGACGCTCTCTCGCCGCTGTTACGCCGAATAGGGTGATTGCGTCAGGCACAATCACGACCCTTTCCGCGACATGCACATAAGGCGCAGTCGCCATGATCGCTTTTGCCGAGAGGGCGGCATTCAGCTGATAATGATCCGCCGGCTCCGGAGACGGCATGGTTCGAATTGGAGCAGGGTTGCGAGCTTTGCTATCGACAACAACATCTCGGATGTCAGTCTCGGTTCTTCGAGTTGACCAAAGGTGTGAGCATTAATCTGATGTTTGACCATTTCGTTGTTCGGTTTTCGCGACGACACTCGCTGGTCGCATCGTTAAGTCAGATATTAACGTTCAACACAAGTCCGGACGTTCTTTCCTCGGAGCTGCGCAAGAACATCGACGGAGGCACCTCCGTCTAAGCTCGCATGAAGTGCGAAGTCTACGATCCTTTCGCCGAATAAAGTGACCGCATCGCCAGGGAAGTCTCATCGCCTAGGCGGCCATCGCGCCATCCGTGATCACGTCGATGCCGACTAAGGTTCGATAGGGCAATCGTGGTAACTTCTTCCTACCTTCTTGTTTGCCGCTACTGCTCGGCGGTTGCCACGGCGAATTCTTCGCGTTCATACCTTTCAATCAGGCAATCGGCGAGCGCGGTACACACCTCGCCGCCCCGCATTCGGGAATTCCGCTTTGCTGAGCAGAAACAGAAAAACATAAGGTTGGTCCACCGGCAGGTAATATGTAAGGATTGCCATATGCGATAACCTGATGTATTCTTACTATAAGTCAAAACTGACATATAGGAGGATCCGTCCGATGGGCTTAGTCCGCCTGTTCGAGCAGTCGAAGGCTCCGTCAGGCTCAAGTCGGAGCGTCCGGATTGTGTGTGCTGGTCTTAAGGATCAGCCAACATTTGGTTCGCTTGACCGAGTAGCTCATTTCGAGCGACGTCCCGATTGGTCGCCTGTTTCCGCGCGCTTTCGATTTTTCTCACTCAAGTCGATGCACAGCCGCCGGCAAGCTCCTCCCGCAGCTTGCGCAGGGCCCCGGCACGAGTTGTCGCGGCACCGCATTTTGCAAGAGCGCCGCCTAGGTGCTCAATCGCCTTTGCAAAATCAGTTTGAAGTTCGTGTCTGCGCTACTGGTTGCGCGCATTGGGGAAACGCCGGTCGACTCCCTGCGTATGCGATGCGGCTCTTTGTACAAGCCGAGCTCCGCGCCAAGCCGCGAAGTCATGGAATGGCGGAGTAACGATCATGAAGAAGGGCTACAAGTGGATCAACAGGAGGATCGAGCAACTCGATCCGCACGTCGATTATGCTGAAATTTGGCGGCTATCCAGCTGTTACGGCCTGACGGATTTCATACAGAATTTTTCGTATTGTTTCACATTTCCCAACTTCGTAGTGACTGAGTGGGGCGCTCGGGCCGTTTGGCGCGAGGATGGCGGAAAGCTTCTTTATAGAGCCACTCATCGCGCCGAACAGACCGGAATCAACAACACAACCTGGTGGTATTACGGTCCTCAGGACGATCGCACCATCAAATCCGTCGAAAACATCAACAAGCTCCACGCCCATTATGCCAAACAGTACCCGGGCGATTTTTCTGATCACGAAGATTAGATCTACACGCTTGCCTTCACGGCGATCGCCATGGATCTGGCATTCAAGGCGATGGGATTGAAGGGCTTCAACGAGAAGCAAAAATAGCAGCTCACAAGTTTTGGGGTGAGATGGCAAAGCTATTCGTCGCCGAAGGTGGCGTACCTTTACACGGGTATCCTAAGGACTGGGACGGTCTCGTTGCATTTTGCCGGGATTTCGAAAGCAGGGAGCGATCAGTGACCGAGAGAGGGAATCTGATCGTCAACGCGCTCTTCGATCAGTTCAGCTATCGCTATTTTCCGCCAGGCTTGCGGTGGTTGGGTCACCAGATGTTGCGATCAATGGCGCTGCCTTCGACGCTGAAGGCGCATGGCATTCCGCCGGCGCATCCCTTGGCTCAAGTACTCATACCGCGATCGTTGGGCTGCGTGGCCTGGATTGCAAAGACGCTCCTTCCTGATCCGCGGATCAGCTACATGGAACAAAGGAGCAGTATGCCGGCGGAAAACAGGAAGAAGCTGCGTAATCGGATCAATGTCCTTGATGAACAGTTTCCATCCTACTTTATCGGACGTCATGCCGAGGATCAGGCATGGGCTGGCTGTCCCTATCATGCTGCGCTGAAGTGCACCTGGACAATCCGCCCCCGCCGTTCAGGTGAGGGCTCTTGAGAAGCAGTCGAGCGTGCTCGACGCCAATTGACCCGGGACATTTTGGAGAATGAAAGAAATGGTTAGCGACAACATCGTGGCAGGCTCGGTGCTGACTGGGCAATTCTTCACGGGCGAATGGTCATCTAGCAAATCCGCCTTTGAGGCAGTCGAACCTGCGACCGGTGCGGTGATTGGTAAGGTTGGTCTTGCAAGCGCGGTCGACATTGGGAGCGCTTCTGCGAATGCACGGCAGGCGCAGGTCTCGTGGGCCGCGACGGCGCCAGATGCACGCGAAAACATACTTCTAAAGGCGTGCGAAGTCGGCGAGCGTTATAGGGATGACATCGTCACCTGGATCATGCGAGAGAGCGGCGCGGTCCGCTTGAAGGCTGAGATCGAGCTCGCAGGTACGCTCAAAGCAATCCGGCTTGCGGCTGCGATGCCCTCGCAAGCTCAAGGGAACGTGCTTCCAAGCCCGGGAGGGCGCATCAGCTTCGTGCGGCGACGCCCACTCGGGGTGATCGGCGTGATATCACCCTTCAATTTCCCGCTCTACCTTGCCGAGCGCGCCATTGCGCCGGCCCTGGCCGTCGGAAACGCGGTGGTAGTCAAGCCGGATCTGCGGACTGCTATTTGTGGTGGCTTCGTTATTGCGCGCCTCTTCGAATTGGCGGGTGTGCCGAAAGGCGTTCTTCAGGTGCTGCCCGGTCGAGAGGATGCTGGTGAGGCTCTGTGCAAGGACCCCAATGTGGCGATGATCCAATTTACCGGGTCGAGCAGGGCGGGGCGAATGGTCGGACAGGTGGCTGGACAGCATCTCAAGAAGGTGTCCCTCGAACTTGGCGGCAAGAACTCACTTATCATCCTAGACGACGCAGATCTGGATACCGCCGTTCGTGCCGCCGCCTTTTCGGCGTTCTTTCATCAAGGACAAGTTTGCATGAGCGCTGGACGCATTCTCGTGCAGAGAAACATCTTCGACGCTTTCAGCGATGCGCTCGTCAGATATGCGAAGACTTTGAAAGTTGGCAACCCTCTCGACCCTTCCGTTGCCCTCGGTCCGATGATCAATCAGCATCAGCTAAATCATGCACTAACCCTGATTGACCGCTCCGTCACCGAGGGAGCTCGGCTGCTAACGGGAGGCAAGGCGGAGGGCCTGTTTCTTCAGCCCTCCGTGCTGGCGGAGATCTCACCCACCAATCCGGCCTATCGTGACGAGCTCTTCGCTCCGGTCGCGGTGCTTGTCCCATTTGAGACGGATGTACAGGCCGGGCAAATGGCGAATGATACCGAATATGGGCTCTCTGCTGTGATCATCTCGCGCAACATCGGCAGGGCAATGGCAATTGGCGAGCAATTACGAACGGGTTTGCTACACATCAATGATCAGACGATCAACGACGATGTGGTCAATCCCTTCGGCGGCTCCGGCACATCGGGCAATGGCACATCGATCGGCGGTATCGCTAACTGGGAAGAGTTCACTCAATGGCAATGGGTGACGATCAAAGCTGAGCTGCAGCCCTATTCACTCTAAACTCGACACTCGATCACTGACTGAATGACCAATGCGCCCGTGGCGCTGATTGTTTCTCTAAGTTCCCGGCGGAGTGTTCACCAAGCTCCCTCCCACTTGGCCGTACTCTACTACCAAGAGTACGGCCTCTCTTTTCGGATCAAGGCAAGATCTGTTCGAAGGCTATCGAGTTGATCCGGACTCGTAAAGCTCGATCAACGTCTGTCTTCGACACACGCAAATCTTTTTTGGGTAGATTGGCCAAAGCCTTGGCCATCCCGATCTTAGCTTTGAGCAATAGCAGGAAGCGCTCGCTCGCGGCGGCTTGACCTGCCACTGAATTTTCATCCAGCAGCAGTTAGAGTCTCGGAGTTCGCGCCAAGTGAGGCTGCTGCGCGCGCGTGGAGAAAGAGTGCGGTTGCTACGATTAGGTGAAGCCCAAAGCGGAAACGCCAATGGTATCGCTATAGCGCACCGAAACCTGATCTCGCCCTGCACGCTTGGCGCGATACAAAGCTTCGTCTGCAAGGCCAAGTACTTTCGACAATCCCTCGCTTCCCTTGGAAACCGCCAGCCCAATGCTAACCGTGACCTTGGTCAAGGCACCATTTCGGGCAACTTCTCTCTGCCCGCAAGCCTGCCGCAACTGCTCAGCGAGTAAAACTGCATCGCTCGGAGATACGCCCAACAGCAGCGCCGCGAATTCTTCGCCTCCATGCCTGCCAATCACGAGGCTATGCTCCTTCGCGAACGACTTGAGCACGTCCCCGATTTCAACCAGCACCGCATCACCGAAATCATGACCGTATTGATCATTTATGCCCTTGAACCGATCGATATCCATCATCAAGCCTATAGCGGGAAGGTGACGATCGTATGCCTCTGCGAGAGCCTTGGCTGCAACCTCGTTAAATCCTCTTCGATTCAAGAGACCGGTGAGTTGGTCAACTCTCGAAAGTCTTAGGAGCTCGGCCTGGGTCGCGATCAACTTTTGCTGCAGCAGGTTGCTGCGCAGGCTCATGGCGCCTCCAATTCCAATGGAGGCGAGCGTACCAAGCAGAGCGACGCAACCTGTCGCATAAAGGCTGCTCACGTTGCCCTCCGGTCCGAACAGATAGGCGTATGCTAGCCAAACCAGCGGAACAGTTAAGACAAGCCCGATCGCAACGTCGCGAACCGTCCGACGGTACACATCTCCCAACGTCATTAAGGGATCATTCATCAATCGCGCTCCGTGACTTTTTGAAAGCCTAGGAGGGATCGACTGGTCGTCATCTTAAAATGCTTGGGGACTTAACAGCGTTACTAACAGGAGGTTAAATTCGGAGCCAGAAATAGGCATTGACGCTCTCCTGTCGAGTCGCCTGCCGGCACGCGCCCGGCGCAGGCCCGCTGCCACGACCGGTATGCGCAACATGCATGGGCTAATTTCCACTATTGGCAGGCCTCTAGACCGCCTGCAGCTTCCTTGAAGCCAGAAACTGCGTGAATCGCAAAGCCGAGCCATCGTCTGCCGAGCAGACGCGTCTCTAAATTCAAGCCTTGGCGCCGCTCTCGCGCGTTTGCAGCGCATGGTAGCGCAACTTCTTCCGTGTCTCGTCGAGGCGATCGCCGCGCAGCACGGCTTCGCGGATCTTCTCCTCTGCGGCTGCGATCTGTCCGGCGACTTCGATCACCTCTTGGACGCGGCTCGCCGGGATGCAGATCACGCCGTCGCCATCCCCGACCAGCCAATCGCCAGGCGCGATGCGGATACCGGCAATTTGCACGGTCACATTGTAGGCGTCGGCAGTGACGCGATCCTTGCCAGTCCGCATCGTGTTGGCCCGGGCATAGATCGGATAGTCGAGTTCGATGCTGCGGTCGATATCGCGGCAGACGCCGTCAATGACGGTGCCGCCGATGCCGCGGCGGTCGGCGACCAGGGTCAGAATGTCGCCCCAGACCGTGGCGTCCATGCGACCGTCATTGTCGATGACGACGATCTGGCCGGGCTGCACATCATCGATATAGTCGCCGACCGAACCGCCGCTCTGGCCGGTCGGTAGCATTCGGATCGTAAAGGCCGGGCCGGCAAGACGCATCGAGCGCGCAAACGGCATGATCCCGAGACACTGCCCCTCGATGCCCAGTCGATCCAGTGCATCTGACAGGGTCGTCACCCCGAATGTCTTGAGGTTTTCAGCCGCGTCCTGTGTCATTTGCTGCGCTACCCTTTCAGCATATCTTCGTAGTTCCCGGCCATGACGTTGCCGATCGCTTCGCCGCGATCGATGGCTGCCGCCATCGCCCGCTCGCGCCCAAAAATGTCCTCGGCTCCGTAGCGATGATCTCCTCGGCGCGGAGTTGGTCGACGAACACCACGCCGCTGCCATCGGCTAGGACATAGTCTCCCGGCTTGACGGCGACGTTGCCGAACGTGATCGGCTCCTGGAACGAATGCTCCGCGATCCGGCCGCGAGCGGTCACGGGTACGGCTGCGCGCGCAAAGACCGGAAGCCCGAGCGCGCGACTTTCATCAAGGTCTCGGCAGGCGCCGTCAATCAGAATAGCGGAAACGCCCTTCTTGACGGCGCCGAGGCTGAGCAGGCCGCCCCAGCCAGACACATCGGTCCGTCCGCGATGCTCGACGACGATGATGTCGCCACGTTCTGCCGCCATCACCGCTCCCGCGCCGAGGTGGCGTTTCGGGAGGTTCGGCAGAGGTGCGCCGAGCTTCGTCGTAACGGCTCGTCCGGCGACTCGCGTCGGGCCGGTGAGGGCCGAGACTCCGATGACAGCGCCCGGCAAGTTGAGCTTGTCGAGCGCGTCGGACACCGCGCAGGTGTCGAGTTCCATCAGTCTGGCGACAATGTCAGATGTCGTTGAGGTGGTCACTCGAGAACCGCCATGGCATCGCATTGGACCAGCATGTTGGCCGGCAGATGATCGTTCTGGAATGTATGCCGTGCAGGTCGCGAAGCTGCATCGGGGAACGCTTCCAGCCAATGCTTGTTGACGGCCGGTCGGGCTTCCGGAACCTTGACGTAAACCGTCATCTTGACGATGCGATCCATCGCACCTCCGGCTGCCGCCATGATGCGCTTGAGATTGTCGAACATCAGTTCAACCTGTTTCTCGACCTCGTCAGGAATCTTTCCTGCCGCGAGATCCAACCCATAGACACCGCCGGTCATGACGATATTGCCGACGCGAGACGCTGCGGGTATCGGCTGAGCGCCATGGCTGAAGCCTTCGATTTCGATGCTGCGGCGTGCAGTCATTGCTGCTCCTCCCCAACCGGTCAGACGTCAAGCCGCGCGAACAGACGGCGCGCGTTGCCTTCGAAAATGCCCTTCTTGTCAGCTTCGCTGATCTCGGTGATCGATTCGATTACCGGCCTGATGTCGTCATAGGGCTTGCCCGAATTTGGATCGATGCCGCCGCCGCTGCCCGGCCGCTCGGTGCCGAAGACGCACCGATCGGCGCCGACCACGTCGAACAGCAGCTCCAGCGATTTCTTGTAGTGCAGTACCGTATCGAACCAGAAGCGCTTGAGCGTCTCGTCGAAAGTCTCGGCCTTCGCCCCCGAGGCGGCGGCGAACATTTGGCGATTCGAGCGCCAGCGACCGACTTGATACGGCACGGAGCCGCCGCCATGGCTGATCAGCAGCTTCAAGCTGGGAAAGCGCTTGAACACGTCGGACCGGGAGATCGAGGTGATGGCAAGGCTCTCTTCCGTGATGAAGTGCTCGTCATACGTTTCGCGGCCGCAGCAGGCGCAGCTGTGGATGTGACCAGGGATATCGTGCTCGCAGAGGAATTCGTATAGGGGATACCAATAGGAATCGCCCATCGGCGGCGACTTGCCGGCCCCCTCCGAAGGATCGGGATTGATCAACACGCCCAGAAAGCCGAGATCGTTGATGCACCGCTTGATCTCGTCGAACATCTTTTCAACCGGCACGCCCGTCGCTTGAGGCAGGCCGCCCACGCCGCGGAAGCGCTTGGGGTGCAACTTGATCGTGCGTGCGATCATGTCGTTGTTGTCCTGCGCCCAGCTGACGATGTCGTCCCAGCGGTTCTCGCCATGCAGCATCATGAAAGGCCGGGGTGAGAGAACCTGGATGTCGGTGCCGACGCCGTCCATGATCTGCACGTTCTGGGCTGCTGATTTCTCAAGCTCTGCATCCGGGATCTTGGCGTGATAGATGCCGTATTGGCCGCGCGCGACCTGGAGATTTCCGCGATGGGCGTAGAAGCTCGGCGGCGCGACGAGATGCGCGTGGGCGTCGATGATCATGCGGACATTTCTCCCTGGATGGATAGCGCGGGTCTTGCGACCACTAAATCTTCCACATGGTATAATTAAAAAGCGACCGTCGCAAGCCCTGGGAATTGCGTCGAGGCGATTGCCATTCGCGATCGCTCGTAGCAATATAGTCCATCTGGTAAAATTAAAAGAGAGGAAATGTCCAATGGCGAAAATCGTTCTCGGCCTCGCCGCGTCGCACACCCCCATGCTCGCGCTGGAGGGAAAGCGTTGGAGCGAGCGCGCGGCTGACGATCTCAAGAACAAAGCTCTCAATCTCTCCGATGGCCGCTATGTGTCCTACGACGAGCTCGCCCGCGAAAACGGCGCTCCTTATGCGGCGCTGGCGACCGAGGCGAAGTTCCTGGAGATCGAGGCCGCATCGCAGAAGGCTCTGGATTACATGGCCGACCGCCTGGCGCAGGTTGCACCCGACGTCGTGCTGATCGTGGGGGACGATCAGGCCGAATTGTTCAGCCTATCCAACATGCCCGCAATCTCCATCTTCTATGGAGAGGAGATCCTGACGCATGAGCGCCATCTCACGCCGCAGACGCCGAATTGGATCGGCACGGTCATGAAGGGATATGCCATGGATGCAGTCCATACGTTTCCGGGCTGTCCAGAGCTCGCCCGCGAGCTGATCCATGGTCTGATCGAGAACGACGTGGACATCGGAGCAGCAGCGAAGGTGGATGACCCGCACAAGGCCGGATTCGGCCATGCCTACGGCTTCATCATCGAGCGGCTGTTCAAGGGAAAGTCCATTCCGGTTCTGCCGGTCCTGCTGAACACCTACTTTCCGCCCAATGCCCCGACGGCACGACGCGCCTATGGCGTCGGACAGGCGATCGCGAGCCTCATTTCACGGTCGAAGTTGGATGCCCGAGTGGCCGTGGTGGCCAGCGGCGGCCTGAGCCATTTTGTCGTGGACGAGAAGCTCGATCGCAAGGTGCTCGATGCGATCAAGCGCAAGGACGTGTCCGTCCTCAAGTCGCTGACCAGGGGAGAGTTGAACTCCGGCTCTTCGGAACTCCTGAATTGGGTGATGGTCGCGGGCATGTCCGAGCATCTCGACAACGACTGGACGGAATACTATCCAGGCTATAGGACCCCGGCCGGTACAGGCACGGGTATCGGCTTCGCCGTCTGGTCCTAAATTTCCCGGCACAGCGAGCGACTGCCGCCGGCGAGGCGACTTGCCGGCGGAGTTCACGCCTGTGTCGCTCCGGTCTGTGTGTTCCGCTTGTGCGCGTCGGGCGCGGTGTTGACAAACCGGTCGCTCCGGCGGATAGGCTTCGTGCGGACATGGCATGCCACGCGGAGCTGTTTTGGCGACGGATCTGACCAAGGAAACCCTCGACGAGGTCGTGAATCAGCGCCGGCGCCAGCAGCGTTCCCTCGACACAAGGGAACGGATCCTGGAGGCCGCTTTCGAGGAATTCGCCGAGCGTGGCTTTGAGGGAGCGTCGACACGGACGGTTGCAGCCAAGGCCGGCGTTCAGCATCCGCTCGTGACTTATCATTTCAAGAACAAGGACGGGCTTTGGCGCGCCGTCCTATCAACGACGAGCGTGAATTTCAGCCGGCACTTCCAAGACTACCTTGCCGGCGTCTCTAAGCAGGACGAGGTGGGACAGCTCAGGGTTCTCCAGGAGCAGTTCATCCGCTTCGCCGCTGCCAATCCGAACTTCCATTGGCTGATGTCACACGAGGGAAAGCGCGAGAGCGAACGGCTGACCTGGCTAGTCGAAGATCGGGTCCGCAACTATTTCAACGTCGTCGCGAAGCTCATCCGTGCGGCTCAAAAGCAAGACCGTTACGTCGAGGGCGATCCCTATCATCTCCAGTATCTGTTCATCGGTGCGGTAACGCGTATCTTCATGCTTTCGGCCGAGGTCCAGCAGGTGATGGGCCACTCGCCTTTTTCAAAGAAATTCGTTGATGAGCACATCCGCACCTGCTGCGCGCTGTTTTTCCGCGAGCCGGCAGAGCAACCTCGCCGGCGTAAGCTCGCTCCGCGAAACAAAGACGCAAAACGCGTTACCAAGCGAGCGGCAAGCTCCTGAAGCCGCGCACCATCAGGTGACGAACACGAACTGCGCGGGCGAGGTCAATCTCGAAGTCCCCGAAAGTGCTCAGCACTTTCGGCAGAATGGTGCGGAGCATGGCGCGTGTCGCGGGGGCGCCGAGGCAAATATGCGGCCCCGAACCGAAGCCGAAATGGCGAACCTTGCCCCGGTCGACATTGAAGGTCTCGGCATTTGTAATTGCGCTCTCATCGCGATTGGCGGAGCCGTAAAGCAACACCACCCGGCTGCCTGCTGGAATGTCGGTTTCGCTGAGGGCGACCGGGCTGGAAGTGATCCGCGCGAAACACTGTGTCGAGGTATCCCAGCGCACACCCTCTTCGATGGTAGCTTCGACCAAGCTCTGATCGGCCAGGATGCGCGATCGCTGCTCGGGGTGGCGCCAGAGCGCATGGACCAGGTTGGGTAGAAAGTGGCCGATGGAGGCATTGCCGGCCAGGAGCACGGTCATCATGTTTGCGACGATCTCGGTATCCGTGAGGGGCGCTCCATCCTGTTGAGCAGCGATCAGGACCGAGAAGAGATCGTCCCCACGTTCGACACGCCGGCGTTCCAACTCCTCGGACAGCAGCGCAATGACCTTGGCGCGTTCTTCCTCGGAGAGCGCAGGCCCCGCGGGGCCGGAATTCCCGCGAAATAAACGCTCCGACAGCTCGGCTGCGCGCTGCGCCGAATCGGGTCCCAGCCCCAGCATCCTGCCTAGCGCGCCGAACAGCACCGGGCGGCTCACTTCGGCGACAAAGTCGCATCGGCGCCGGGTGCCAAGCGCTTCCAGGCCCTTAGCGAGAGTATCGCGGATCCAGGGCAGAACCAGCTCGATACGCGCCGGGCTCAGTCCCCGCATGATGATCCGGCGAAGCTCGTCATGCCGTGGCGGGTCGATCGAGCCGAGCGTCTTGCCCACGCGCAGCGGAGAATCGCTGAGGGCGTTCCCGGCGGAGGACGAGAGCAGGACGGGATTGTTCAGTGCATAGGCGATATCCGCATAGCGGCTCACGAACCAGAGCTTTGTGGTAGGGCAATGATAGACCGGACATTCGGAGCGCAGGCGACGATAGGTCGGATAGGGGTCATCGAGAAACCCATTGCCGGTGAGGTCGAACTCGCTCACCTCGTTCACCAGCGGATCGTCAGCTTGTAAAAGCCGCGTACCATCATGTGAGCGACGCGTTCGGCGTTCGCGACGTCGAGCTCATAGTCGCCGAGCGCCGGCAGCAGAGGGGTCATGACCGTTCGCATCATGGCCCGTGCTGCGGGCGCCCCAAGGCAGATATGGGGGCCGGAGCCGAAGCCAAAATGCCGGGTCTTTGGCCGGCTGATGTCAAAGCGGTCCGGATCCGGGATAGCGCGTTCGTCGCGATTGGCGGCCGCGAAACAGACCACGAGCCGGCTGTCTGCCGGAATTGCGATTCCGTGCAGCTTGACCTCCTTCGTGGTCTGCCGTCCGAAAGCCTGGGTTGACGTATCCCAGCGAACGCCTTCGTTCACGGCGGCATCCAGCAGGGCCGGATCGGCCTGCAACTTGCGACGCTCGTCCGGATTGGTCCAGAGCGCGTAGATCAAGTTAGAGAAATAATGCCCGATGGACGCGTTGCCCGCGAGCAGGACGGTCGACATGTTGCCCAGAATCTCGCCGTCGGAAAGTGGTGCTCCCCCCTCCTGTGCGTCGAGCAGGAACGAGAACAGATCGTCACTGCGGTCCTTGCGACGTCGCTCGAGCTGCTCGGTGAGCAGTTCAAACACCCCTTCCATCAAGCCCGGCCTCGCAGCCGGGCCCATCGGTCCCGTATCGGTATGAAAGATGTCCCGCGACAAATCCGCCGCCCGGTCCGCAGCTTCGCCGTCCAACCCGAGCATCCGCCCGAGTGCGCCATAGAGGATGGGCCTGCTGATATCTGCCATGAAGTCGCACTCACGACGGGTGCCGAACTTGTGCAGCAGTCGATCGACGTCGCGCTGAATGGCGGGCAGCATGGATTCGATGCGCGCGGGCGTGAAGCCCTTCATCACCACACGGCGAAGTTCGTCATGACGCGGCGGATCGGTCGATCCGAGCGTCCTGCCCACCCGCAAGGGTGAATCGACCAGCGCATTGCCACGCGCCGAAGAGAAGACCTCGTAGTCGTTGAGGATGCGCGCCACGTCCTCGTTTCGCGTGATGATGTAGAACCCGCTCCCTTCGTGCAGATAGACCGGATGGTCGTCGCGCAACACCTTGTAGGTGGGATAGGGGTCGTCCACGAAGTTCCGCTCCTCGGGATCGAAACGAAAGGCCATGTGGTTCTCCCAGGAAATTATTATTACGCTAAATCTACCATATGGACAGTATAATGAGCAAGCCTTCGGCTACGCGGCGCGACCGGGTTTGCGGATGCCGACATATTGTTCGAGGGCACCGCGATCCGCCGCAATAGCGCTGCTTTCTCCGTTGCGAACGGCAATGCCGCGCTCCAGGATGATCGCCTGCCGCGCCAGCCTGAGCGCGAAGCCTGCGTGCTGCTCGATCAGAATGACCGCCATGCTCTCGGTCTCGGTGATCGCGGTGATGCAGCGCGCGACGTCCTGCGCGACGACGGGGGCGAGGCCTTCGAGCGGCTCGTCGAGCAGCAGCAAGCGCGGGTTCGTCACCAGGGCTCGACCGATCGCCAGCATCTGCTGTTCGCCGCCCGACAGCTGATCTCCGAAATTGGTGCGACGTGCCTTCAGACTTGGAAACATCTCGAAGATGCGCTCGATTGTCCAAGGTCCGTTCGTCGCGGCAATCTGCAGGTTCTCCTCGACAGTGAGGGGGGCGAATATCTCGCGGCCTTGCGGCACCCACCCGATGCCCAGTCGGCATCGCCGGTGTGGCGCTAGGTCGGCGATCTCGTTGCCGCGAAAACGAATTCGCCCCGAGCGGGGCGTGAGATGACCCGCAAGGGCGAGCATCAGGGTTGATTTTCCGGCCCCGTTTCGGCCCAGAACCGCAAGAGAGCCGCCGGCCTCAATCGCGAAGGACAGTCCGCTGATGACGATTCCTTCACCATAGCCCACGTTGAGCTGGTCGACCTCGAGCAGCGGCTCAGTCACGGTCATCTCCGAGATAAATCCGCCGCACCTCCGGGTCGGTCGCGATCTCGCCGGGCTTGCCTTGGCGAAATACCGAACCGGCGACGAGAACGGTGATCGTGTCGGCAAAACGAAAGACCAGATCCATGTCGTGCTCGATGAAGAGAACGGCGATCTGATCGGGGAGGGATTCGATAGCCTGCATCAGCTCAAAGCTCTCGCCGGCGGGAACTCCCGCCGCCGGCTCGTCCAACAGCAGCACGCGGGGACGGCCGGCGAGGGCGAGAGCAATCTCCACAAGGCGCTGGCGACCGTAAGATAGTTCGGCAGTCCGCCGCAGGCAGTCGCGGTCAAGCCCGACCGAACGCGCCAACTCATACGCCTCGTCCGTGGTGTCGGGCTGCCGATGTAAGGCCTGAAGAGGCCTGCCAAGCCGTCCGCGGCGCCGGGCGACCGCGAGCATGATCGATTCCAGCGGCGTCAGATGCGGGAACAGGGCGTTAATCTGGAAAGTCCGCCCCAATCCGCGTGCGACACGCTGATCGGTGCTCAATCGATCGATTGGCTCGCCCTCCAGCAGAATGCTGCCGCTGCTCGGGGCCAGCACGCCGGTGAGCAGGTTGATCAGCGTGCTCTTGCCGGCGCCGTTCGGCCCGATCAGGGCATGTCGACCGCCTGCCTTTAGCACGAGGCTGACGGCATTGGTGACCTTCAAGGCGCCAAATTGCTTGCAAAGGTCGCGTGTCTGGAGCGCGGCAACCGTCATCTCGCTCGCCTCCAGCGCACGATCTTGCTCCGAACCAGGCTCACGACGCCGAGTAGGCCGCCTCTAGCCGTCAACACGATCGCGATCAGCACCAGGCCGAGCCAGAACATCCAATATACAGGATTGACCGTCGACAGCAGGTCGCGCATCCAGATGAACGCGGCAGCCCCAATGAAGCCGCCGATAAGCGTGCCAATTCCGCCGACGATCAGCATGACGAGGGCCGACACCGATCGTTCGAAGCTCAACGTTTCCAGTGCGACGATCTGTGTGGTCTGCGCCAGCAGCGCGCCTCGCCGCCGATATCGTGAAAGCGATCATCTTGCGCCGTGTGATGGAGACGCCGAGCATCGGAACGCGGGTCTGGTTCTCGCGAATGGCCTGCAGCGCGAGACCCTCCGGCGAGTGGACATAACGCCGGGCGACAAGATAAAGCGTCAATGCGCTGCAATAGGCATACCAGAACGCGGTTCGGCCGAAGAGATCGAACTCGAACAGCCCGAGCAGCGGCCACATCTCGATTCCCTGGAGACCGCTGTCGCCGCCGGTGAGCCAAGGCAGGCGGCTTGCGCCTTCATAGAGCAGAAGCCCGATGCAAAGCGTCACCATGAGCACTGCGGCGCCGCGGACTTTTGCAATCAGCGTGCTGAAGGCGAAGCCGAGAGCGCCGGTCACGAGCCCGGCAGCAAGAACGCCGGAGATCGGCTCGCCCCAGCCATGCGCAGCGAGCAATCCCGCCGTGTAGGCGCCGAGTCCGAAAAAGGCGGCATGTCCGAAGGACGGAATCCCGCCATAGCCGAGCAACAGATCGAGCGACATCGCAAACAGGCCGCCGATTAGGATCTGTGTGAGAAGGACGAGCTTGCCGGGAAAGAGGACATAGCAGGCCGCTGCAGCGATCCAAAAGACCAGCTCGACCAAGGTCCATCTGGCGCGAAAGCGCACCGCAGTTCGCGCGAGGTCGAGAGTGATGTCGCTCATTGCGGACGGCCGGCTAGGCCTTGCGGGCGCACCGTCAGGACGGAAAGCGCCGTTGCATAGATGATAAACGCGCCGATCTCCGGAAGCAGATATTTCCCGGCCACGTCAAGGACCCCGAACATGAGGCAGGCGGCAAACGTTCCGCGCAAGGAGCCGAGCCCGCCGACGCTGACCACGATCAGCAACTCCGTCAGAAATTTGATGGGGAAGTTCGGGTCGAGGCCAAGGAGCTTCACGCTGAGCGCGCCGCCTAGTCCAGCAAGCGCGGAGCCGAGAGCGAAGGCGAGGGCGTACAGTCTTGCGACGTCGATGCCGCAGGATGCCGTCATCCGCCGGTTGAAAACGGCCGCCCTTATCCTGGCGCCAAAATTCGTATGATCGATCAGAACAAGCAGCGACAGAAGAAGTGCCGTGCCGAAGCCGATCAGAAAAAGCCGGTAGCGGCTGACCTCGACAGCGCCGATGCGGACGTTTCCGTCCAGCCATGAAGGCACCGCGATCGCCATCTGCTCTGGACCGACCAGATAGGTGGCTGCGGCAATCGACACGTAGACGACGCCGATCGTCAGCAGGACCTGTTCCAGCTCCGAGGCCTCGTACAGTCTCCGGAAAAGGCTGCGCTCGAGGATCGCACCCACGGCGGCCGCGATGGCGGCAGCCGCTGCCACCGCCGCAAGGAACGGCCACCCGGCCTTGCCGATCAGCAATGCCGCCGTGTAGCCTCCAACCATGGCCAGCGCCGCATGCGCCATATTGGCGAAGCCCATCAGCCCGAGCGTGATGGAGAGGCCACCAGCCATCAGAAACAGCACGAACCCATAAGCGATGCCGCCGATCAGAACGTTGACGAAGCCGACCATGATCTAGCGCGCCGATCCAGGATCCTTGACGTCGGGAATGGTCGCAAACTCCAAATTGACCATCTGTCCGTCCCGATTCTCGACCCTTCGGAAGTAGATGTTCTGCACGATCTCACGGGTCGACGGGTCGATCGCAATCGGGCCGCGCGGGCTTTCGAATCTTGTTTGCTTCAGAAGCTCGATCGTGCGCTCGGGATTGAGATCGCCCTTCTGCGCATCAACGACCGTATAGATGGCACGCAGGACGTCGTAGCTGACGACCGGTATGAAACCGAGCGGCCGGCCCTGCGCGACCGCGTTGAACGCGGCTGCGAACTCTCGGTTGACCTCCGAATCATGCGTCGGGGTGTAATGGAAGGCCGTAACAACTCCGAGAGCGGCCTCGCCCGCGGCAGGTAGTGACGATTCGTCCGTGATGTCCCCGATGCCGATGATCTTGGCCGGATCCAGCCCTGCCTCCTTGAACTGGCGGAGAAAGATCGGCGTCAATTCGCCGGCAGCCATGAACACGAAGATGCCATCCGGGTTCGCGTCCTTGATGCGCTGGATATAGGCGGAGAAGTCCGTGGCCTTGAGCGGCGCCCGCACAGATCCGGCAATCACGCCGCCGGCCGCTTTGTATTCACGGACGAACATCGCCTCCGCATCGAGGCCCGGCTCGTATTCATGCACGAACGTATATACGGATTTCAGCTTTTGCTTGGCGGCGTAGAGCGCGAGCTGCTGCGCCATTTCGGTGGTCGTGAAGCCGAACCGAACGGCGAAGGGATGCTTGGCGAGGATGCCCGAAGTTGCCGAGTTGACGATGAGGAGGGGCACCTTGGCGCTGGTCGATAGCGGCGCAACAGCCATTGTGTTGGGCGTGTAGTCCATTCCTGCGAGGAAATCGACATTCTCGCTGACGATCAGCTCCTGGGCCAGGCGGCGGGCCACGTCAGGTGCGGGTCCCGTCGTGTCGCGCTTGATGATCTCGATCCTGCGACCGGCGACCGTAGTGCCGAACTTGCGGAAAAACACCTGGATCGCGGCATCGGACGCGGCGCCGGCCGCGGCGCCCGGCCCGGTATAGCTCATCAGCCAGCCGATCTTCAGCGGACGGTCGTCGGCCTTTGCCTGAATGCTGACGGCCAACATGGCCGCGGCCACGATTGCGATCCTGGCGATCATGCCGCTTATCCTCCCTTAGACTGATCATGCGGGGTCTCTCCCGGACCCTTGATACAAATTAGACCATATGGAAAATATATGCAAGATAGCGCGAGGCCGGTGGGGCTGCCCTAGCAGGACACGGTCTGACAGAAGCGAGCACAAGGGAGGGGAGATGAACGCAGATATCGGAGTTACGATCGCGAAAGCCCGCGAGCATTCGATTGGCGATCTCTTGCGCCGCTCGGCTGCCCGCGAGCCGAGCAAGCTAGCCTTGAGCTGCGGCGCGGTGCGCTGGACGTTTGCCGAACTGGACGCGATCTGCAATCGACTGGCGCGTGGCCTACCCGGCCTCGGCGTCGGGAAGGGCGACCGTCTCGCCGTGCTGTCGCGCAACTCGCATGCCTTTGCGGCGCTGCGCTTCGCGGTAGCGCGGATCGGCGCGGTGCTGGTGCCGATCAACTTCATGCTCAATCCCGACGAGATCAATTTCATCCTGAAAAGCTCCGGCGCCAGGCTGCTCGCGACCGGCCCCGATTTCGTCGAGGCCGCACGCGCCGCGAGCAGTAAGGGCTGCGCGGTGGAGAAGCTCATCTGGTTGCCGGGCGAGGATCCCGCTGCGCAGCCGGCGGGCCTCACCAGCTTCGACGATCTTCTCGATGCCGACAGCTCGTTGTTTGAGGCCTCCGTCGACAGCCGCGATCTCGCACAGATTGTTTACACCTCGGGCACGGAATCCCTGCCCAAGGGTGCGATGCTGAGCCATGAAGCCGTGATGTGGCAGTATGTGAGCTGCATCATCGACGGCGGCATGAGCGCCGACGATAAAGTGCTGCACGCGCTGCCGCTCTATCATTGCGCTCAGCTCGACGTCTTCCTCGGCCCGCAAGTCTATCTCGGCGCCTCCGGCGTGATCACGGGCAAGCCGACCGCAGACAACATTCTGGCGCTGATCCAGGCGCACGGGATCACCTGCTTCTTCGCGCCGCCGACGATCTGGATCGCGATGCTGCGCTCGCCAAATTTCGACAAGAGCGATCTGTCGTCGCTGCAAAAGGGCTATTACGGCGCTTCGATCATGCCGGTGGAGGTGCTGCTCGAGCTCCAGCGCCGCCTGCCCAACGTCAAGTTCTGGAACTTTTACGGTCAGACCGAGATCGCGCCGCTTGCGACCGTGCTGACGCCCGAGGACCAGCTCCGCAAGGCGGGCTCCGCCGGCAAACCCGCCATCAACGTCGAGACCCGCGTCGTCAACACGGCAATGGAGGACGTTGGCGTCGGCGAGATCGGCGAAATCGTACACCGCTCGCCGCATCTGTTGTCGGGCTATTACAACGATCCCGTGAAGACCGCGGCGGCTTTCGCTGGCGGCTGGTTCCACTCCGGCGACCTCGCCACCGTCGATGCCGAGGGCTACATCACCGTTGTCGACCGCGTGAAGGACATGATCAAGTCCGGCGGCGAGAATGTCGCCAGCCGCGAGGTCGAGGAGATGATCTACAAGATCCCGGCGATCTCCGAGGTCGCCGTCGTGGGCCTGCCCGATCCGCACTGGATCGAGGCCGTAACCGCGATTGTCGTGGTTAAGAGCGGCGAGAAGCTCGACGAGGATGCCGTCATCACGCATTGTGCGGGATCGATGGCGCATTTCAAGGTGCCCAAGCGCGTGATCTTTGTCGACAGCCTGCCGAAGAATCCGTCCGGCAAGCTGCTCAAGCGGGAATTGCGCCAGCGTTTCATCGGCGGCGAGACGCTCGACAAGGCGATCCAGAAAAACTTCGGGGCTTGAGGCGGCCACCCAGCCGCTCGCGGCAGGTTGGGGCCTTCGCCAGGGTTTATTGAGGTCTGTTAATGCGACACGGTCAGAAGAAGATTCCGAGCACGATTCTCATTTTCGGTGCAGCGGCTCATATCGGCGGCCCACTTGCGCACTTCTTGCGCGAGGAGGCGCCGCAGATCAAGCTGCGCCTCGTAACAAGCAATCCCGCCAATTGTGACGTCCTTCGCCGCGAGCACCCGCATGCGGAGGTCGTCATTGCCAGCTATTTTGATCTCGCATCGCTTGAGAAGGCGGTCGACGGAATGGAAGGAATCTTCGTACTGACCAGAAGCGGCACGAACGAGGCCGACGCGATGACAAATCTCGTTGTCCTGCTCAAGAAGGCAAGGTCCGCCGTTCACGTTATACGTCTTGTCGGCCTACAACCCGAAGCGAATCGAAGGCGAATTCCTCAGTCTCTCCGCGAGCATGGTCTTGGTTTACCCATCCAACACCCCATCGCAAAAGAAATCCTCGACGAAAGCGGTCTGCCTGTCACCTACCTGAACATCGGCGCAACCTTCATGGACAACTTCTACTGGATGAAGGACGGCTTGAGGAAGGAGCGAAAGCTGATCTGGCCCGAACGCTTGATTCCCTATATCGATCCACGCGACATTGCGGAAGTGGCCGGACGTCTTTTCCTGTCGAGCAATCATCGGCACATTGGTCAATTTCACACTCTGAACAACGGACAGGACATACTGAGGTTCAGCGACGTCGCCGATCTCATGACCAAGGTTTTTCAGGAAAGAATTGTTCACGACGGCAGCAGAGCGGGCTTCTTCGAGGCGTACCGGGAGCTCGGAGAGATCCGGCTGCACTATCTCTGGGATTTCTTCCAGTACGAAGAACAGAACGAGGTGGTTTGGGCGCGCAATGACTTCGTTGAGCGCACCCTAGGACGGATGCCCGTCTCCTTGAGCGAATGGCTGGCCGAACATCGGCAAGCCTTGCTGTTCGGAATATAGGCCTAAAGCGCCCTCGCGCGATGGAGATCTAGGGATCATTGCCCAGCGGGACCTCCGCTATATCGTACTCATGAAACGCTTTAAGTGGCGCGCAACTGGACACCCGGTTTGCCTGAGGCTGATTGCTGCTACCATCCATTTGGAGGGGCGAAGACATGCTGCGATGAGCGAAGCTGCATCGTGGGAGCGTGCCGCCGGGATAATTCGACGCCAATCGATCCCCTGAGAGCCTTCGGGAAGCACCGCCATGGCTGGTTAGGAGCTCGGCATCAGGATCGGCGCGGCGCGACCGGTATCTTGCGCCCGCGCCCCCAGACAACAAAGACGCTAAGGGCCAGCAAGATGAAGTTGAGAGGCGTGAGCTCGGCCTCGCCGCGAGAGACATGAAAAACGATAGCGAAGACCTGCAACACGGAGCAGCCAAGCGCGGCAAGCACTGTCAGCCGCGGCATAATCCGGGTTAACGCAGGCACGAGAACGCCAATTCCTCCGGCGAGGTCGATCAGTCCGATGACCCGGACAAATGCTTCAGAGTGCTGACCTGTCCATGGCATCATTGCCGCTAACTGCGGAATCGGCATGAACAGCTTCGCGAGCCCGGACGAAGCGAACACGCAAAAGAGGAGGGCTTGAGCGATCCAAAGGCTCACGCATAGGGGACGTTCCCGCGGGGCGGCTTGGGCGGTGGCGGTGGACATGGCAGGCACTCCGACGATCACAGGGCTGTCACCATGTTTGGTCGCTTCACGATTTTGGATCATTATCTGTTTTGGGATGGATTCATTTCCTATATGTTGATGATCTGAATGGATACGCTGGTCAGCATGAAGGTCTTTTGCCTGGTTGCCGAGCTCAAGAGCTTTGCAGCCGCGGCAGAGCGGCTGGGCATCTCGCCCGCCATGGCGAGTAAGCATGTGATGCAGCTTGAGAAGCGTCTGGGCTCACGGCTGCTCAACCGCACGAGCCGACGCGTCAGCCTGAGCGAAAGCGGCGCATTATATTTCGAGCAGACGCGTCAAATGCTCGAGTCCCTGGATGAGGTAGAGGCGGCCGTCAGCAACGTGACCGTAGTTCCTCGCGGCACATTGCGGCTAACCGCACCGGTCTGGATGGCCAATCCGAAGTTTTCGAAAGTCTTGGCAGACTATCAGGCTCGCTATCCACAGGTGCGGCTGAACATCGATCTCAGTGGACGATTGGTCAATCTGGTCGAGGAAGGTTTTGACCTGGCCTTGCGTGCGACGGGCACGCCTGACGAGGCATTGATCGCGCGGCCGATCACAAGGGTCCCATTTTATATGGTTGCCACGCCCGCTTATCTCGATCGCGCAAAGCGCCCGAAGAATCTGGCTGAATTGTCCGGACACAGCCTCTTGCACTATGCGCTGCACTCTCCAGGCGAGAGTATCACCATCCAGGGCGAAAGTGGGACGCAGACTATCAAATTCAACCCCGTTTTGCTCAGCGGCAACGAGACTCTGCTGCACCTGGCCGCCCTGGAAGGCATGGGGCTCGCGGTGCTGCCCAAATGGCTGATCAGCGAGGATCTCGCCGCCGGGCGCCTGGAACAAGTGCTGCCGGAGCAGAGCATCTTCGAAAGCCAATTGTTCGCGGTTTATCCGACGCGCAAATACCTCTCAGCCAAGGTCCGGACATTTATCGACTTCATCGCTGCTGATAAGCGACTGAGATAGCCGGGCCAAAAGCGTGACTGCTGCGGCATCAACTTTACTTACGTCATCGTGAATGTGTGGCTGCTTTCTCGATGTGCTGCCAGAATGCCTCCGCCGCCTGGGCGAGCCGCAGTTTAGGCCGGAATACGTGGATCTCGATCGGCACGTACCACTGCTGCCCGCCTGCCGCGACAATCTCGCCAGAGGCAAGCTGATCACTGATCAGGCTTTCCGGCAGCCACGCCATGCCCCGGCCTGCCTGAACCATCGTGACCAAAAGCTTCGCCAGATGCGACGTGAATGTTGTGTGAAGATGAGCTTGCAAGGGGGAGGTGGCACGCACCGCTTCCAGGATCCGTCCCATCCCTGATTCTGAACGGAAGCTCAAGAACTGTACAGGCGCGCCCTCCGTTCCCGGAAGCTTGAAGCGAGGCTTGCGGTTGCGGCGCGAAACCGGCACCGATGCGGGGATCAGCCGATCGTCACCAACATGCAGCGAGCGAAAATGCGACGGCGTCAACGCCGTCGTGGCGGCCGGATGATAATGGCAAAGCAAAAAATGGGCATCGCTCGCCAAGAGGATCCGTTCGCAGCCTTCCATATGATTGGCAACGAGCTGTACGTTGGGCACGAATGGTAGCTCGGTCTCGATGCGACGCAGCCAATCCGGAAAGAACGTCAGCGACAGCGCATTGGTCGAGGCGAACTTCAGTACGTCCGAGGCACCGCGCGCCCGCTCCTGCGCCTCGAGCCGGCCGGCACTCAATCTGCGCACGATATCGTCAGCAGTGTGACGAAAGGCTTCACCAGCGGGCGTCAGATTGACGCTGTGCGTGGTGCGATCGAGCAGCGATGCGCCAGCCCAGACCTCGAGCGCCTGTATCCTCCGGCTGAGCGCCGGCTGGGAACAGTTTCGCTCCTCTGCGGCCCGTGAAAAACTGCGCGCTGTCGCAACCGCGATGAAATCGTATAACCAGTTGATCTCCATGGAGAGCTCTCGTTTATGCAGGCCTTGCATAACGATATCAGCATCCGGCATTGGATTTCTAGTCGCGCGCGCGTCACGGTGGCCGGAAAGAAGCTTTGGAGGAAGGCGGGATGGCCGCGCGCACGTTGTATGACAAGCTGGTGGACTCCCATGTGGTCCGCAATCTGGATGATGCCGGGCTCGTCCTGCTGTACGTCGACCGAACCGTCCTCAACGAGTATACCAGCCCCCAGGCGTTTGCCGGCCTGCGCGCCGCGGGGCGGAAAGTTTGGAATCCCAAAGCGGCGCTGATGGTGGTCGATCACGTCAACCCTACAGCCGCACAACGCACCCGCGCCATGCCGGATAGCGGCGCCGCGCGCCAAGTTGACTACTTCGCTGAAAACGCCCGGGATTTCGGCATCGAATATTTCGATATTCTCGATCCGCGCCAAGGCATCGAGCACGTCGTCGCCCCCGAGCAGGGCCTCGTCATGCCAGGTATGGTCATCGCCGCCGGCGACAGCCACAGCACCGCCTATGGCGCCTTCGGCGCGCTCGGCTATGGCATCGGGACCTCCGATATCGAGCACTATCTTGCAACCTCGACGGTGCGCTACCGACGCCTCAAAACGATGCGCATCCACCTCACCGGAGACGTCCCGTTCGGGGTCACGCCGAAAGATATCGTCATGGAGATCATCCGGCGGATCGGCGCCGACGGGGCTACTGGCTATGCCGTTGAGTTCACTGGCCCCGTCGTCTCAAACATGAGCGTCGAAGGCCGCATCGTCATGTCCATCATGATCGTCGAAGCGGGCGCGCGTGGTGTCGTGGTCGCCCCGGACCAGAAGGTGCTGGACTATTTAAAGGGCCGGCCGCGCGCGCCAAAGGGCGAGATGTGGGAGCGAGCGGCCAAGAAATGGCTGACGCTCGCCTCGGACCCCGATGCCCGGTTCGACCGCGAGGTTGCGCTCGATGTCGCGGATGTCGCCCCTCTCGTCACCTGGGGAACCAGCCCCGACCAGGCAATTGCAGTGACCGATATTATCCCCGATCCTGCGCAACAGGTGGCGCCTGAACGCAAGGCCGCGGCCCTTCGCGCCCTGAGCTATATGGGGCTTCGAGCCGGTGATCCCATTCAATCCGTCCCGATCGATTTTGCGTTCATCGGCTCCTGCACGAATTCGCGCATCGAGGATTTGCGCGACGCGGCCGAGGTCTTTCGTGGCCGCCGTGTTGCGGCCGGTGTACGGGCAATCGTAGTGCCGGGATCGACCCACGTCAGAGCGCAAGCCGAGGCTGAAGGCCTTGCAAAAGTGTTCACGGATGCCGGCGTCGAATGGCGGCAATCCGGCTGCTCGATGTGCCTTGCCATGAATGACGATGTGCTCAAGCCCGGAGAGCGGTGTGCGTCCTCGACCAACCGAAATTTCGAAGGCCGCCAGGGACCAGGCGCCCGCACGCATCTCATGAGTCCGGCAATGGTGGCCGCGGCCGCGGTCACCGGCCACATCGCTGACGTTCGTTCACTGCTGGGAGTTGCAGGCCAATGATGCCATTCGATCAAGTTTCAGGCGTCGCTGCACCCATGATGTCGCCAAACATCGACACCGACGTGATCATGCCCAAAATGTTTCTTAAGGGCGTGGACCGGAGCGGGCTGGGCGAGGGCGCCTTCAATCTGCTGCGCTTCTCCGCCGGTAAACCCAATCCCGAGTTTATTCTCAATCAGGACGGTTATCGCAACGCTTGCTTCCTCGTGGTCGGCCCAAATTTCGGCTGCGGTTCGAGCCGCGAGCACGCGGTGTGGGGGCTTCAACAGCTCGGCATCCGGGCATTGATCGGCACCAGCTTCGCCGGGATATTCAATGACAATTGCGGCAACAACGGCCTGTTGACGATCTCGCTCGAACCCGATCTCGTAGCTGAGATCGCTAACGCTGTGGCACATCGTGAGCGCAACGACGTCTTCGTTGATCTTGCAGCGCAGACGATCCGCTTCGACCGTGGCCGCCGCCCGATCAAATTCGACATCGAGCCGACGAGGAAAGAGGCGTTCCTGACGGGCCGGGATTTCGTCGCATCAACCCTGGTCCTTGCTGACGACATCCGCGCTTTCGAAGCACGCCATGCTGCGGAGAATCCCTGGATCTTCTGACTGGCAAGCCAGTCCTCGCGGCCAGCAGACTGGCCGCAGCCCGGATGACGAAAATAACAAAATTGGAGGGAACTTTGGTTGACACGACTTTTCGTCCGGCCGCGCCGGAGGCAATCCCTTCGACGAAGCTCAACGGCGTCAAGATCGGCCCGTTGCCAATCAGCATATACGTCGGAGCGGCCATCGTCTGTGCTGCCGCGGTTTACTCTGGAAAGCTCCCGAACGATGTGATCGGCGGTCTCCTGGTCCTCATGCTGCTCGGCTTTCTGCTGGGCAAGCTTGGCCAGACGATACCGGTTCTCAAGCAGATCGGTGGGACCGCGATCCTATGCCTGTTCGTTCCGGCAGCACTGGTAAGCTATGGCTTGATGCCGGATGCCGCCCTTAAAGCAATCACCACGACGTTCCGGACCGCCAATTTTCAATACTTCTTCATCGCCTGTCTCGTCGCAGGCTCAATCCTCGGAATGCCCTACCGCGTCTTGGTTCAAGGCTTCATCCGCATGTTCGTTCCGCTTCTGATCGGGACCATTGCCGCCGTCTCGGCCGGCATTCTGGTCGGGCTGGCATTCGGGTATACTCCCAAGGACACGTTCTTCTTCATCATCATTCCGATCGTCGGCGGCGGCCTTGCCGAGGGCGTATTGCCGCTCTCCATTGCTTATTCCGAGATCTTGCAGCGGCCGCAAGCCGATCTTGTCGCACACATGGTGCCTGCGGCATTGCTCGGCAACGTGGTCGCAATCGTTTGCGCCGGGCTTCTTGCGCGCCTTGGCGAGAGACGGCGCGATCTGAGCGGGCAGGGCATGCTGGTCAAGACCGGCGACAATGACATCCTAGGCGACGTGCGGCCCGATCGGCCTATTGATCTCGGATTGCTGGGAGCAGGTATGGTGCTGTCCTGCGGTCTATTCGTGCTTGGCATGACCCTAGCGCCATTTACAGGGATACCTGGACCGATCATGATGATCATCGCGGCGGTCGCGTTGAAGCTGACCAAGATCCTACCGAACGAGATGGAGCTCGGCGCCTACCAGATCAACAAGTTCATGTCGACCAACCTGACCTTTGCGATCCTCGTCGCCATGGGCGCATTGCTGGTCAAATGGGAACAACTCGTCGCCTCCTTCAACCCGGGATACATCATGATCTGCACCGCGACCGTGCTGGCCATGATTGCCTCCGGCTTTTATGTCGGCAAGTGGCTAAACATGTATCCGGTCGAGGCTGCGATCGTCACCGCCTGCCATTCGGGACTGGGCGGCACCGGGGATGTTGCCATCCTTGGCGCCGCCGATCGCATGGGCCTCATGGCATTCGCCCAGATCGCCACTCGTGTCGGCGGGGCGATCATGATTGTGATCGCGACCCTGCTGCTGAAGTCGCTATCCTGATCTGGCGTGTTGGAGATGCAACAAATGGATCGGCGCGACTTTACAAAGGCCCTATTGGCCATGTCCGCCAGCGCTGGCATGTCAGGTGCAGCGGTCGCGGAGCAGGAGCCAAGCGGCGGCGTCCCTTCGCTTGCCGTGCGCGTCAACGACAAGATCAGGCTGGGTGGCCAACGCAACTTCGACAGAGGACCGGTGACCTCGCGGCAGAACATGCAGTGGCACCAGCGGTGGGGCATTCGCTATCTCGATGTCTCGCTGGAGACGAGAAACGCCGCTCCGGACGTCTTTGGAAGCGATACGCCCGACGAGGGTGCGCTTGCTCGCGCTCAGGCGCTCGGCACGGGCATGGGAGGCGCGCGGCTTCAGCCCACCACGCGCTGGAGCCTCGAAGGCATGATGCGCATCGCCGACACGCTGCAGAAAAACGATCTCATCTGGGAGAGCATCCGGATGGATTCGGCGTACATCGCGATGGCGCCGGGGCCGGAACGCGACCGTTATCTGGATCTGATTTGCGAAAACGTCCAAACCGCCGGCCGCGCCGGGGTCAAGATCATCAGCTATCATTGGAATTTGACCCCGA
Source organism: Bradyrhizobium sp. WYCCWR 13022 (assembly GCF_030435535.1). Classification (NCBI taxonomy): domain Bacteria; kingdom Pseudomonadati; phylum Pseudomonadota; class Alphaproteobacteria; order Hyphomicrobiales; family Nitrobacteraceae; genus Bradyrhizobium; species Bradyrhizobium sp. WYCCWR 13022. Next base: position 188,553 of record NZ_JAUIZJ010000015.1, on the reverse strand, counting down.
TCCGGCGCAATCGCAAAGTTCAGGGCCGTGGTGGGTCGGAATACGACGCGTTCAAGCTAGAAGACAATTGGCGCGACCTCCCGCCGACCCCTGCAGGCCGTGTCTCAGCGGACGACTATTGGGAGCGCCTGCATGTTTGGGCGTCCCGCGTCATCCCCGTGGCCGCGGAGAGCGGGGTCAAAATGGCTTGCCACCCCTACGATCCGGGCGGCCTGCCTCTCGGCTATCTCGGTGTCGACAGCTTCGATGCCGGCGATTATGCGAACGCGCTGCTCAAATACGAGAAGCTGTACGATTCACCTCATAATGGCTTTCAATACGATACCGGGGTCTCACGGGAATCGATGCCTGAAGGGGTTGATCAGCTTGCGCTGTTATACGGTTTGATCAAGAGAAAGAAGATTCATCAGATCCACTTCCGCAATGTCCGCGCCAGCCAGAACGACTTCGTCGAGGTCTATCATGACGAGGGCGATGTGGACTTGTTCAACATCATTCGCCTGCTTCGCGACAGCGGCGGCTCACTGCTGGCCGATCATAGTCCGCGTCATCAGGATGATCCCTCTTACGTGATAGGCTTTGCGTTCGCAAACGGCTACATTCTCGGCCTCCTGCGCGCTGCCCATGAAGAGGCGCTCAAGTCCATCGCACGATAGCCCGTTATGGAACCAGATCGGATGAAGAAAATGAACAGGCTGCTAAAGCTCAATCCCAACAGGTTCACAATGAAGTCGGTGCTCGCAATCTCGATCCTTTCGGCCTTGGCATTATCCGAGGCCTTCGCGCAGAACACCGCGCTGCCGACTGGCCCCCAATGGGGCGATCAAAACCTATCGGCTTTTTATCGTTGGACCGATCCGCTGCCCACAAGGCCGGGCGTGATGCTGCGTGAAGAGCCAATGAAGGCCCAGCCGGAGATCACGAAAGCGGCTCTCGCCGAACGCATTCTCTACAGTTCGACGGATGTACGTTGGCACGCCGGGATCGTACCGGTGAGCGGGACACTGTATCTGCCGGTTGGAGAACCGCCGGCCGGAGGCTGGCCCCTCGTGGCCTGGGCTCATGGCACGCTGGGCGTTGCGGACGTGTGCGCGCCGTCCTGGGCCGGGCACAAGCCGCGCGATGCAACCTACATCCAAAAATGGCTAGAGAATGGGTTTGCGGTCGTTGCCACCGATTACCAGGGTCTCGGCGGTCCCGGCCCGCATCCTTACCTGATCTGGGAAGCTGAAGGGCATTCCGTGCTCGATGCCGTCCGGGCAGCGCGCGCCGCCCATGGCGACAAGCTCGCTCCCAAGGTCTTCATCAGTGGTCAGTCGCAAGGCTCAGGCGCAGCTTTGGGCGCAACAACGGTCGCACCGAACTATGCGCCAGATGTACCCTTGCTCGCCACAGTCGCCACAGGGGTCGTGTCGACCTTTCCCGACGGCCCTTACCGGCCTGCGGAGGCATTCAAGGTTGGCTCGCCGATTTACCTCACCCTCATGATGCTCGGCGGTTCGCTTCCCGATGAGGCACCCCCCGTAGACAACCTCGTGACTGACAAGGGAAGGCTCGTCTTACGCGCAGCACGAGAAGGCTGCACCGGCGAGATGCGCGCGATCGCGCAGAAAGATACTGTCACCGCCGACAACGCCTATGTCCAACCGATCGCGAACATCGAAGCGAGCCTTGCGTCTCCGACCGACATGAAGCCCGTGCGGCTGCCGGTGCCCGTTCTGCTTGGCACGGGTCTGGCCGATTCAGTACTGCCGCCCCGTCGCCAATATGCAGCCGTGGCGGCCTTATGCTCGGCCGGAAACGAGGTCGTTTGGAACACCTATCCTGGTGCCACTCACAACGGGGGCCTGATTGCCGCTTTCCCGGACGCATTGGCGTTCTTCAAACAGACACTTGAAGGCAAAAAGACGCCAAGCAACTGCGCGCGCATTACCGAGCCGGGGCTTCCGACGACACCGGCGCCTGGTATACCCTTCAATGACTGACTAGCGGTTCTTTGCATCTTAGCGCATCGGTTTGCACGAACCGATGCGATCCAAGCCAGGCAGTCCTTTCTGAGAAGCTCTGGGCTGCCGGTTTGACCTGCGCCTTCGGCTAAATTGAGCCCCTTCCAAGTGCGCCAGGGGAGGCTTTCGTTGGGTTAGTCTCGTCGAGCGCGATCCTTTCGATTTCTAGCGCTCGCGCCCGTGACGACCGGCGGCTTATTTCTTGTTTCTTATCGGTCGGCATATGCCGCGACCGTCTCTCCGCTCTTGAGGTAGAAAGCCATGTCAGGAACTTTAGCCATCGTCGCGCGCTTTGTCGCGAAGGCGGGTTGTGAGGAGGAATTGAGGGCTACACTACTAGAGGCTGCGGCAATCGCCCTGGCGGAGGAGCCTGGCTGTCGTCGCTTCGAAATCCTGCAGGCGGTTAATCCTGATGGCGTGGTGCTGCCGGATACTTTCATGTCCAATGAACTCTTCGACGACTACGAGGCCGTCGAGGCGCACCGTAACTCCAGGCACGCTCCCGTCCGCAAGGCTCGGATCCGTGCTCTTGTGTCGAGCCAGACCCGGATCGAGATGGGCGCTGTGATTGATGAAGTCTGATGACGCTCCCCCGAGATCGAGCATCCAAAATGAGCCGCTTTGCAACGAGGCAAGCACAGGGTGCTTATGGCTAGGACAATGTGATGGAACATAGGGGTGTCGGCCGTTCAGGGCTGAGGATCCCAGCCCTGGCCTTTGGGACAGCGACTTTCGGCGGTGGGAACGAGTTCTTTCGCAAGTGGGGCACGACCGATCTATCGGAGGCCCGACGGCTCGTCGACATATGCCTCGATGCGGGGCTGAATCTCTTTGACACCGCCGACGTCTACTCGATGGGCGCGGCGGAAGAAATCCTCGGAAAGGCTCTGGGCTCACGCCGATCGCAGGCCCTGATCGCCACCAAGCTCGGCTACCGCTCGCATAGCGGGCCGAACGGAATGGGGGCGAGCCGGCAGCACATCATAATGGCGTGCGAGGCCTCGCTGAAGCGACTTGGCTGCGATCACCTCGACCTGCTGCAACTCCACGGCTATGACGAAAATACACCGATCGAGGAAACACTGCGCGCCTTCGAGGAACTGATCAAGGCCGGGAAGGTCCGCTATATTGGGGCGTCTAACTTCTCCGGATGGCAGCTGGCCAAGATGGCCACCACCGCTGACTGGCTTGGCTTGCCGCGCCCCATCTCGCATCAGGTCCACTATTCCTTGCTGTGCAGGGACTATGAACACGAATTGATGCCCGCGGGTTTCGATCAGGGCATAGGCGCCATCATATGGAGCCCGCTATCCGGCGGCAAGCTTAGCGGCAAGATCAGCCGTGACCGGCCGCCGCAGGCCGACAGCCGAGCGGCGAAATTCGGAGGCCTGACCGAGCGCGACGCCAAGCTCTTTGACATCGTGGATGCGCTCAACGATATCGCGCAGGAGCGCGGGACAAGCGCGTCTCAAGTTGCGATCAATTGGCTACTCGCCCGGCCAACCGTCTCAAGTGTCGTCATTGGCGCCCGCACGGCCGAACAGCTCGTTGAAAACATCGCAGCCCTCGACTGGCAACTTTCCATCAAGGAGGTGGAGCGCTTGAACCAAGTGAGCGCCTCGCCAGCACCCTATCCCTATTCACATCAGTCTATGTTCCCTGAATTACTTCGTCCGCTCAGCGGAATCTCTCGGTAATGCATGCAACTGGCAGGCTAGGGTCTCGCAATGTTTGGCACTTTCGAACAATGCTCGCCTGAACGGTCCATCCCTGCCGGGGCGCGGCGCTTGCAAAGGGAGACCAAATGTCCGACGCCATCCGCAGCTTTGACCATCCGCGGCTATCAACTCATGGAAATCACAACAGAGCCCTTCAGCTCGTCTCCGGGTTCCAGAATCACAGTTCCAGTGTCAGCACAACCGCGAGCGAACAGGTTGAACCCGTCCGCAACGTGGCTGACGGGCTCTGCGCATAGATGTGCGGCATCAGCGGGCCGATGCAGCACAAAATGCGAAAATGCAGGATCCCCTCGCATTTCAATCCGATCACCATTCGAGCGGTGAATAACGCAGAGCCCGCGCCATCCACTGCGATAAAGCGTCACCTCACCGGGCGGCAATGAATCTGCTGTGGGCCCGGCAGAATGGGCATCCGGCAGCGCGGCGAGATAGTCCGTCGTCACGGCCCAGTCGATCGGTGCGTCAAACTCTATGTTGTCATCGACTTGGTGCTCGAAATAGGGATGCAGGCCGATTCCACCCGGCATCGGCGTCTGCGCCTCGTTTCGAAGATTGAGACAAAATATGGCACGCGAGGGTTCAAGTTCGACCTTAAGAGTTGCGCTGAACGCCCAAGGCCAGTCGGCGCCTCCCTTGTGCGAGTATCGCATCGTCACCTGCGATGGCGTCAGCGAGATCGTCTCCCAAGGCATCCTGTGCGCATGCCCGTGCAACGTATGCGGCAGCGCGTCGGGATGGGCCGCAAGCTCGTACCGCTTACCCTGGAAGAGAAGAACCCCATCCCTCACGCGGTTGCTATAGGGGACGAGGGGATAGATACCACCCTTGGGCCAGCGCAGTAACTGAGCGGGCTCTACCCCGGCCGGGAACGGACGCAAGACCCGTCGCGGCAAGCCGCTACCCTTGCTGCTGCACAGCTCGAGAGAGGTCACGCGTCCGCCAGCGGACGCCGAGAAGCCAAGTCGAGCCGCACCGGCCGTCAAAAGCTGGTTGGTGATCATAGAACGCCATTCAAACCATTTGAGATGGACCGTTTGAGCGCCCGTTCACTGCCGCAGCTTAATGCTCAGCTGATTCGGCGACGAACGCCGCCAGCTCGGGCGTCGCAGGCATCCGCAGGATGTCCGACGATCCCATTTCGTGCACCTTGCCATCGCGCATATAAATGACGCGGTCCGCCACCTTGCGGGCAAAGGCCATTTCATGGGTCACCAGGATCATGGTCATGCCGTCGGCCGCGAGCTGCTCCATGACACGCAACACTTCTCCCGTAAGCTGCGGGTCGAGCGCTGAAGTCACTTCATCGAACAGCATCAACTTAGGCTCCATGGCAAGGCTGCGGGCAATGGCTACGCGCTGCTGTTGCCCGCCGGAAAGCTGTTCCGGATAGCAGTCCATCTTCTCCCGCAGCCCCACTTTGGCGATCACAGTATCCGCAATTTCGCGGGCCTGCCGCTGCTTCATGCCTTTTACCATGCGCGGGGCCAACATGATATTTTCGGCCACGGTCAGGTGCGGGAAGAGGTTATAGCTTTGAAAAACGATTCCGACATCGCGTCTCAAAGACTTCAAGTCGATGTCGTCATCATGGAGCTCGTGGCCGCAGATCAGCATCGAGCCGCCTTGGATGGTCTCCAGGCGATCCATGCAACGTAGCGCCGTGCTCTTGCCCGATCCGCTCTGGCCGATGATAGCGGCGACTTCGCCCCTGTTCACCTCAAAGGTGACACCTTTAAGGACTTCCAGCTCGCCAAAGCTCTTGCGCACGTCCTTTAATTCAACGATTGGCGACATTGAGTTTCCTTTCGAGGGCTCTGCTTTGAACCGACAGCGGATAGCAGATCGCAAAGTACATCAGGGCAGCGATGCCGAAGTAGAGAAACGGCTCAAATGTTGCGTTGTTGATGATCTTTGCGTTGTAGGAGAGCTCGGCGTATCCGACCACAAGTGAGGCGATCGATGTGTTCTTGACGATCTGGACCAAGAAGCCGACTGTCGGTGGAATGGCAATGCGCAGAGCTTGCGGCAGGATGACAGCCCTCATGCGCTGCCAGCGCGTCAGGCCGAGGCACTCTGCGGCTTCCCATTGCGGCTTCGCCACCGCCTGAATGCAGCCGCGCCAGATCTCGCCCAGATAGGCGCTGCTGTAAAGTGTGAGCGCGAAGGTCGCTGCCGTCAGCGGAGATAAGGAGTCGTAGCCCAAAATGCTCGGCCCGTAAAAGCACAGACCCATGAGGACGAGCAACGGAAGTCCCTGCATGATCTCGATATAGGCCGCCGCCCCGCGCGAAATCGCCCAATTCCGCGAGATGCGTGCCAGAGCGACGATGAAGCCGGCGATGCCGCCAAACAGGAAAGTTAACAGGCTCAATACGACCGTCGCCCATAGCCCCTGGAGCAACGAGAGAATGTAGGCGCTATTCATCTGCTATCTCCATGCTCACAGCGGGGTTCCGAGCTTGCGGCGGCGAGGAAACATCGCAAGCCCGAGGAGAGCAAAACCCCCACGTACCAGTATGGCGAGACCTAGATAGATGCCGCCGAGCACGACGAAGATTTCGAAATTGCGATAAGTCTCGCTCTGGATACGGTTAGAGATCCCGAATAGCTCCTCAACGCCAACCGAGGACACGATGCTCGAGGCCAGCATCAACAGAACATACTGGCTCGACAGCGCCGGATAGACGCGCTCCAGCGCTGGCCGAATAATCACATGCAGATAGGTTTGGGTGCGCGACAGTCCAAGGCAGGTCGCCGCCTCAAGCTGGCCGCGATGGATCGATTCAATGCCCGCACGCACGATCTCAGTCGTATAAGCTCCGATATTGACCGTCAGCGCGATGGTCGCACCAACCAGGATGGGCAACCGAATTCCCATGCTCGCAATGCCAAAGATTAGGAAGTAGCACTGCACGAGCAGCGGCGTATTGCGGATGAACTCCACATACAAGGAGACGATCCAACGGGCCCAGGTTGGCCCGCCGGTCCGGACCACGGCGCAGGCACCACCTAAAAGGATGCCGAACACCGTGCAGAATAAAGTGAGCCGTAGCGTCGTCCAGATACCCTCCAACAGGAGCGGCCAATAAGCCAGCACGGCTGCGAAGTCGAAATTGTAAGTCATAGGACTTTGCTCGTTTCAAGGGCCGTAGGCCATGTCATTGAGACGCGGCGATGACTTCCTGGGGCAGGTCGGCGCCCTGAAACTTCTTGAAGATCGCTTGGAGTTTTCCGTTGGCGATGTTCTTCTTCACCCAGCTGTCGACCCATTCCTTCAGATCCGTATCCTCCTTACGCATGCCAACACCCATAGGCGCGGTCCGAAGCGGCAGCTTCAGCTCAAGCTCTTTGGCCGGGTTCTTCTTATTGATCAGGTCGACAAGGGTCGGCACCTGCGCGACCAAGTCAAGCTGGTTGGACACGACCGCCGTCATGGTCGTTGCTTCATCCTCAAAGCGCACGATTTCCGCATCTCGCGGGGCCGCCGCAGTCACATCCGCATCGTTCGTCGTGCCGCGCGTGACGGCAATGCGCTTTCCCGACAAATCAGCGAACGTCTTGATCTGCATGCTCTTCGGTGCTGCCACATAGGACGTCGCTCCAGAATATGGCAGCGAGAACGCGATCAGCTTCTTGCGCTCATCAGTGATCGACAAGGCCGAAAGGACTGCGTCTGCGCGATGCGACATCAGGAAAGGAATGCGATTGGCGCTGTTCGTCCCCACGATCTCCATCTTCACGCCGAGATCGGCAGCCAAGAGCTTAGCTGTTTCGACTTCCGAGCCAGTGGGATTGAGGTCTTCGTCCTTGAATGCCCAGGGAGGGACACTGAGATCGACGGCGATGCGAATGATACCCGCGGACTTGATCTTCTCAAGCGTCCCGGCTGTCGCTGTTTGCCCCAAGAGGGCCAGCGAGACAACAGCAGCTGTCAAAACTCTAGCAAGAGTCTTCATTTTCAATCCTCCCGATGGCAATTGACTGTTCGAATTAGAGCTACGCCCAGATTTTCGGCTAGAAGAGGTCGATTCGGACTCGGTATTCGGAGCGCATCCGCTTCCGCCCCGGCGTTATTCTCGTCGCGGCGGTGCCAGGCAGAGCGACCACTCAGGGAGCAGGCGGCGATCGATTCCTTTGGCCCGACCGCCTCGATGGCGTTCGCAAGTGTCTCCTCCAGAGTGCCAAGTATTGTTGTTATGATTGCGCGAAACGTTAGCGAGCGCGGCTTTCAACGTGAAGCCCGTCTTTCATTGTCCGCGAGAGATCGTCTCACTTCGTGAGACTGTCGCCGTTAGTGAGCGGTCTGATGCTCAATGACCAGAGGTCATGAAGGAGAACAGAAGCGCGATCTGTCCATCCAGCATGTGCGTGCCGTCTCGCGTGGCGCAGCCAATCTTGGCTGCCTCCGACAGGAGCCTTGTCGGGACCGGATCGGTGATAACGTCGGCAACGATCATGTGCGGCGCAAGTTGAGCGGGATCGACTGGTAGCGGGTCGCCGTCCCGCAAGCCTGCCGACGTCGCATTGACGACAATATCGCAATCGCGAGGAACGGCAGTATCGATGGAGACCTTGCCTGGATATGCCTTACTAAGCCTGTCAAACAGGCTGTTCTGGTTTGACGCGTCGAGGTCGTGGAAGGTCAACCGGCGGGCGCCTTCTTCGAGCATGGAGACGCCGATCGAGGAGCCTGCACCGCCCGCGCCGACCATGAACACGTTTTTGCCGGCGATGGCATGGCCCGCCTTCTTCAATCCGGCAGTCAGACCGGCACCGTCGAAATTGTCGCCGAGCCAGCGGCCGTCCTGTTCTCGTCGCATGGCGTTGATCGCCCCGAGGACCTTGGCGCGATCAGACAGGCGGTCGCAATGCGCGATCGCCCCGAATTTGTGTGGCAGCGTGATAAGAATACTGTCGATGTTGAGCATTGCTTTGAGGGCCGCCAGAGCCGTGTCAAGATTGCCTCTCTCGACCTGCAGCGGCACCAGCACACCGTCATATCCGGCATCCTCCATTCGCTTGGTCAGCCAGCCCGGTGCCAGCACCTGCGAAATAGGCGAGCCTATTAGCGCATGAACGCGTGTCTTTCCGGTCAGTGAGGTCATGAACAGGCCCGGGCGCTTCAGGACAATTTGGGCGGAGGCGAGGGCGGCGCCATGGCATAGCCCCTGGCCTCATAGTCGAAGTCATGCAGCTTGTTGACTGTCTCGGCCTTGTTGACGGGAGAGGCATAGTAGGCCCGGATCTCGGCAATCCGTGTGACGTCGTCGTTGAAGACGTACCATTCATCGCCGCGCAGCACCTCACCAAGGGCCGTCTTCCAATGGGTCCATTCGATCACCGCTTCGTGGCCGTCCGAGCTGGCCAGAACCTTCTCAATGGTCCAGCGCGATCCCATCGTTTTGACACACCAGACCCAGCCGTCGGCTATTGCCTGAGCGCCGCGCCAGGGCGCACCAGGCAGGCCGGGTGGGAAATAGTGGACAGCATTGCTCGTGAAGCAGTCCAGCAGCGCCTGGTGATCGGCATCGTTGCAGGCTTGAAAGTATCGGCGGATCAAGGCCTCCGCCTGCGCGGCTTTCGTGAGCGCACCCATCGCTTTACTCCGCCGCTCGCCGGGCTCGCCATTCCGCGTATTCCTTCAGCGTTGCCTCGTTCGGCGGGTAGGTGCCCCAAAGAGGCGCGCCAGCATCGATCTTGGTGAATAGAAATCTCTCGCGCAGCTCCTGCTCATGAGACTCCTCCGCCACCTCCTCGGCGATGGCACGTGGGATGACGACGACGCCATCGCTGTCCCCGACGATGATGTCGCCGGGGTAAACGGCAACATCGGCGCAGCCGATTGGCAATTGCATGTCAACCGCGCGATGATAGGCAGGGCGCGTCGAGGCCGTGTTGGCCCTGCAGTAAGCGGGAAACGCCATTTTTGAGATTTCTGTCCCGTCGCGGAATGCGCCGTCGGTAATGGCTGCCGCAACGCCCTTGCGCATCATGCGCGTCATCAACATGTTGCCGGCCGATGCGGCACGCGGGTCGTTGCGGCTGTCGATCATCAGGACTTGGCCTGCACCAATCGCCTCCACGGCCTCCCACTGCATATTGTCCTCACCCCGCTTGCGGAGATCAGAAAGATCCCAGTCCTTGTCTTCCCGCGAGGGAATGAAGCGCAAGGTGAAAGCCTCCCCGGCAAACGCACCAGCGCTCGGATTGAGCGGCGTGATCCCAACCAGGAATTGCTGACGATAGTTGCGCTTGAAGAGCTGCGTGGTCAGCGTCGCTGTCGAGCAGGCCTTCAGCTTTTCGAGGGTTTGGGAAGCAATCGGAGCCATGCGTATCTACCTCCAAGAACGGAATCTAAACCAGCGCAAGCAGTGCAATGCTTGCCTTCAGGCATCACCATAGCGGCAGCAGTGCTCGGCGGAAGGCCTATCAAGCTCGCAGCGAGTGCGCCGTCTCACATGTTGAGATCAGGTGCGGGGAGCGTAGCGCTTGAGGACATCGAGATCTGGTTCAAAGCCGATGCCGATGCGATCAGATGCGCTGACAACCCCCTTCACCGGCTTCGGTGTGCTCGCGAGCCACACTTCAGGGTCGACGAACAGGAACTCGATCAGCGTCTTCTCCTGCATCAAAGGCAGCATCGCCAGGGTCGCAAGATATCCCGGCCCGAAGTAAGGCGTATGTGGCATGACGCTCTTACCGTGTCGCTCGCATGCGGCCAAGATCTTGACGAATTCGGAGATCCCGCCGACTTTTGTCATACTCGGCTGTGGATAGGTAACAGCGTTGATGATCCGCATGAAATCAAAGGCCGTGCTGGCGTTCTCACCGCTGCCAACGGGGATTGCGGCCTTCTCAATCTCCTCCATACTCTTGTAGTCGTCGGGCGGGAATACCGGCTCCTCCACCCACAAGGTGTTGCAGGCGCGGAACGTTTCTCGCAAAGCGATCGTCTCCTGCATGGACCAGGCGCAATTGGCGTCAACCATCAGCGCGACACCGGGCCCGATGACCTCGCGCGCGTGCCTGATTACATCCGGGGCGATCTCGTGAAGCTTGATGTGCCGGTAGCCGCGCTCGAGCGCCCGCTTGCATTGCTCAGCGACGAGGTCCTTGTCGCCATACCTGACGAGGCTCGCATAGGCCGGCCGGTGCGTCGGCGCATTCGCCCGGAAAAGCCGCCATAGCGGCACGCCCTGCCGTTTCGCCTTCAAGTCCCACAGCGCGATGTCGACCCCTGACAGCGCGAACATGGTTATGCCGTAGCGTCCAAAGAGATGAAGTTTCTTTTGCACCTCCAGGTTCCAGGCAGCGATATCGTCGATGGCTGCCTCGGTCACAAACGGCGCGATCATGTGATCGACGGCCGCGCGCACCGCCTCCAAGCAGAAATAGGCAAAGGCATCGCCCCAGCCGACATGCCCATCCTCATCTTCGATACGAATCAGCACCATGTCGAGGCGATGCCAGCGGGACGGCGTGCCGCCCGTGCCCGGGCCGCCATCGGCGAACGGAATGCGCACCGGAAAGGTTTGCAGTGAGATGATCTTGGGTACGGTGTTGCTTTGGGGCATAATGCGAGTGGCCTGGGTCAAAGCCTTGCGACTGGATCGGCGAGGCCGCGCTCGCCGACATCGATCGACAGGAGGTGTCCCGAAAGAGGAGCATTGGCGAGGCTTTCGCGCGACAGGCCGGTGCGGGCACTGGTCACGAAGAGCTCGGACAGGGAGGCTCCTCCAAACGCGATACCGGTTGGTCTTGGCACGGGGAGGGCGACGGTTCGCTCAATCTCTCCGCTCTCATTAAGCTTCACGACGCTCCAGCCGTCCGACAATCCAACCCATGGGTTAAATTGCTCGTCGACGGCGAGGGCGCAAGGAGCGCCCGCGACCTTCGGAATATCGGCGAATTTTCGCTTTCGCGCCGCCTTTCGCTCAAGCAGATAGACGCATTGACGCGATGGCTCCGTCGCGAACAGGCCGGCATCACCGCAAAAGGCGATGTCGCTCACCTGGCCTTGCACTTCGAACACCGGTTCCATCCCCGATTGCCGTCGCCACGGTCCAACCAGGCTTATGTTGGCCTCGGCGCTGTAGGCTGCTGCCCAGATCTCACCAGCCTCCGAGACGCGCAGCACTTTGAAGGAAATACCCGGCTTTCCTTCAATGCGCTCCTGGCCGCCCGATAAATTGTCGATCACGATGTCATGGCCAACTGAATAGGCGACGCCGCCCTCGACAAGGCACAGCGAGTTGATGCCCTCAGAGAGCGCCTGCAGCGAGACGGTGAAGGGATGCCCGCCGTCGGCGCGGATAGCAGGCGCCAACAGGTCGGCCCAAACCAAGTTCTGCGCGCGCGCATCCCAGCGCGGCGCCGCGCCCACAAAGGCTGTGCTCTTCGTCCAGACCTTGTAATTTCCCGGATCATGCCGAGCGCTCTTGATGGCAGGTGCGAGCAGGCTCGAAATCCGTCTTGCGACATCAACGAGCTCTTGCCCTAATCGTTCGGCGCGCTCGGCGGTGATGCGAAAAGTCGGGCCGGCCACGCTGATGGCCGCAAGCGGTTTGCCGGCGGGATCGAGAATAGCCGTTCCGACGCAGCGGGTGCCGAGAACTATCTCTTCGTCATCGATCGCATAGCCGCGCGCACGGACGATGGCCAGATGTGCCTTCAACTGCTCGCCGTCACAAATCGTCTTCTCGGTAAACTTGGCAAGCCCGTCGCGGACCACCAAGTCGAGTTGCGCGTCGGAGAGATGAGCGAGGATCGCCTTGCCCTGGCTTGTGCAATGCATCGGTTTAAGCGCGCCGAGCCTCGCATTGGATCGCTCGGAATGTGCGCTCTCGAAGCGGCCGAGCGAGAGCACGTGGTGACCGTCTTGAACCGCGAGATAGGCGGTCTCACCGGTCAAATCGCGTAAGCGCCTCAACTCTACGGACGCAATTGACGCAAGGTCAGACGACGACCAAGCATTCTGTGCAAGATCGAGAAAGTTGAAACCAAGCGTGTAGGCCTGGGTGCGCGGATCTGCCCGGATCAGTCCACGCGAGATCAGCGCCGCAAGGATGCGATACAGGGTCGCCCTGGGGATGCCCGTCTGGTCCGCAAGACGCGCCTGGTCGAGGACGCCGGGTGATCTGCCGATCAGCTCGAGAATATCGCAGGCCTTTCCCAGAAGCGCCGTCCCGGCGACATTCTTAGGATGGATCAGCTCCGGCGACCACTCGACTTCGTGTTCAGACATGGCCCAATTTTAGGTTCACGAGACGAGACCATCCAGCCTGTCGCAGGCTTGGTGCGCCTCATCCAGCCGGGTTGCCCACATGGTGAGACCCGGAGGGGCAGATTCCGAGCCAGTGAAGCGAGGGGTTATGTGCTTGGTTTCAAAAAGGCATTTGTCTTGTGGGAACGTCGCATTGATATAACTCCTTGTGCAAAATCTTGACACTTGCAAGGTTTTGTATCATGCGGGTTTCCATGAGGAAGCAACCACAACGCCAGAGGGATAGGGCGATCTCGCTTCTTCAGAAGCGGGGCATGATGCGCCTTTCTGAATTTCTCCAGGAAGGGATCACGGCCGCAACCATTTCCCGAATGGAACAGAAGGGCACGCTCAATCAGCTCAGCCGCGGCCTTTACCAGCTACCCGATGCACTGCTCGACAGTAACCACTCGCTCGCAGTTGCTGCGAAACTCATTCGAAACGGCGTCATCTGTTACGAGTCTGCGCTCGCCTTCCATGAGCTGACAGACCGCATCCCGCCCTATGTATGGATGGCGATCGGTCCGCGCGACTGGCGGCCCAAGATTGCGCGGCCTCGCATTCAAATTACGCGCTTTGGTCCCAAGGAGTTTGACAAGGGGATCAAGCATTACACCATCGAAGGGATCTCGGTACCGATCTACACACCGGCCAAAACTATCGTCGATCTCTTCAAGAGCGGCCAACGTCAAAAAGCCTTCTACAACGTCCCCACAGGCCTTGCGCACGCCACGCAAGCGATGAAAGACGCGATCAGACTGCGCAAAGCGACACCCTCCGAAATCGCAAAATACGCCGCCGAAGCCGGCATATGGGACAAAATCGTTCAGCCGCGCCTTGAGACGCTGACCTTGAATGCGTAGGCCGCTGACGAATGTCGGAGCATCCATCCGTGGCCGCCTGCTCAATCTTGCAAACAGCGTAACGAGCCTTTCGATCTCTTGCTCACACAGTATGCGTTCGAACGGCTGCTCTACAGGCGAAATCTGCGGATCCCTGCTGTTGATTCCGACGTAGACCGAGTTAGCTAAGGAAAGCGCCTTGGTTTAGTTAGGGTTTGCCCGATGGTGGGCCGGGCATTTTATGATCGCGCGAAAGCGATGAGGGGCCCGAAATCATGGTTGTCGGCAGCCTGAAGCGCTGCAATGTAGGCCCTGCGTGCGGTGCCGGCTGTCTGCAAGCCGGCGGCGCCCCATGTAAAGCGCCGGCCCCCAAGCTGCACGATCAACAAGTCAGCAGCCAATCGTGACCAGCGACCGTTGCCGTTTGGGAACGGATGTACGGATACGAGGCGGTGATGGAAGCGAACCGCAAGTTCGTCCGGTGGATAGGTGTTGTTCTCAATCCAATACCTTGCGTCGTCGAGCACCTGATGCAGCGAAATTTCGATCAGATGTGGCGCGACACCAAGATTGCGCTCCGTCGTTCGAAATTTTCCAGCCCAGCGCCAGACGCGTTCGAACATGCGCCGATGCAAACTCTTGAGAAAACTTTCCCGCGTCGGAACCTTGCGGCGGCCAAACGCCCAGCGGTTTGCCGTCGCGATGTTCTGCTGCTCCAGTTCGTTCAACTCGCTACGTAAGGTAATGTGCGTTGGGATAAGATCTTCGCGCTCCTGAGGGGTCAGCGGTGTCGCGTGATCGTCGGCGGCATGCAGATCAGTCTCAGTCATTCGTCGTCCCAGAGGCGCGCGGGGCGTTTCAACAAATCCTCGATCGCTTGTTCCCGAAGCGCGCGGGCAGCCTGATTGTCCTCCACCGCTTGGTCCTCGAGCCGCATCGTTTGCTCGATAGCTCGTGATTGCCGCTCGGCGACCTCAGCAGCTCGCTTGGTTACAACTTCTGCGAGGGGGCGGTCGGGTACAAGCACATAGACCAGCCTGCAGCCGAGGGCCTCGGCCGCGCGTTGAAGCGTATTGAGGGTTACGCTGCCGCCTTGCTCGGATTTTTCGAGTTCCACGATGCGTGGCTGCGAAACCCCCAGCCTCTTGGCATATTGGGCGGTGGTCATGCCGAGGGCGTCGCGGATCGCGCGAATCCAGCCCTTGGGAGGGCGCTGGGAGTGCGAGAGCGCTCGGAGCGCGGCAAAGCGGCTGTCGAGATGCCGGATAGCGTCTTTCATCCGATAAGATATACCATATAACGAGCTGATAAATCTATAAGGAATACCATATTAATATTTCCCGCGGTAATAAGCTTTTTCTTATAATACACAAGGTTGACAATAAGATAAATCTTATCGAAGTGACGCAGGGCCTTCACTACGACCTTTCGTCAACCATTTAACATCATTGCAGAAGTAAGCGACGAGCCACCCCAGGGCGGCGGTGGCGGACCGAATCCGGGTCCGCGTTCTGGTTAGTGGCCTCTAGGGCTGCAGCTGCAAGGGCCGGCGGACACCGCTGCCCTCGTCCCGAAAGGCAAGCTCGCGCAGGCGCGGTAAAACAGGATTGCGATTGTCACTTCTCCAGATGGCGTGCAATTCAGCAAAGATAGAGCGCCCAAAGCGGATAGGCCGAAACACGACATTGTCGAAGCAGGCATTGCGGGTCTCTCCGGGAACAATCGCAAGACCCAACCCCGTGCTGACCAGCGCGAGGATGGCTTGTGCCTGGCTCATCGACTGCACGACATTCGGCCGGATGCCGGCGGCTCCAAACGCCATGGTCAGCAGCGAGTTCATGTAGGGGCCAGCGCTCGAATACATGATGAAGGGTTGCCCATCGAGCTGCTCAAGCTCGGGCCGGCGCCGCCCCGCGAGCGGGTGATCGAGTGGCAGGGCGAGCGCCAGCTCCTCGCGGAACACGCATGCGCTTCTGACCGTCTCGGCCGTCTGCAATGGGCGCACCAAGCCGAAATCGATTTGCCCTGATTTGAGAGCTTCGAGCTGCTCGCGCGAGGTCAGCTCGACAAAGCTTGCTTCGATGTGCGGTAGTTCGCTGCGCAAGCACGAGGCAAGCCAAGGCAAATACCCGTAAGTTGTAGCACCCACGAAGCCGATCGTCAGGGCACCACCAGCCAATAAGGCTGCTTGTCGCGCAGCCTTCACCGCATTCTCCCGTTGCTGAAGCAGCCCTCGCGCTTCAGAGAGAAACGCCCTTCCAGCGACGGTCAGCTCAACCGACCGGCTCGTTCGCTCAAGCAGCGTCACATCGAGCTGTTGCTCGAGCATCTGGATGTGCCGGCTGAGTGGCGGCTGAGTCATGTTGAGGCGCTTGGCCGCTCGCCCGAAATGAAGCTCGTCGGCAACCGCAACAAAGGCACGAATTTGTGCAAATTCGATCATTGATAACTTTAAGGTATTAGCTCGATCCAAAATTGAGTTTAGACGTGAATTGATCCTGCGTCTAGGTTGGGCTCCGTGATCGGCGAGAGATCGATCCGGGAAAACCTCGACGGGAGGATCGTATGTCAGGGAGCAGAGTGGCGCGCTTCCAATTTCGTTTCGTGATCTTGGCACTCATCACGATGTTGCTGGCACTAAGCAGCGGCGATCGAGCGACGCTCTCGATCGCGGGCCCCAATATGTCCAAGGCTCTTGGCATCAGCCCGGTCGAACTCGGCTGGATGTTTTCCGCTTTCGCATGGGCCTACGTGCTGGCTCAGGTGCCCGCTGGCTGGATCACGGACAAGCTCGGCGCAAAGCTCAGCATCCTGGTCGGATTGATCCTCTGGTCGGTCGTCACGTTCCTGATGAGCGGCGTGGCCTGGCTCGCCTATCCGTTTCTGGCCATGCTCGCCTTGCGCTTCCTGCTTGGCGTGTTCGAATCTCCAGTCGGGCCGGCTGCTGGGCGCATCATCGCTGCCTGGTTTCCATCGAGCGAGCGCGGCATTGCCGGCGCGATCTTCAACAGCGCGCAATATGTCTCCCTCGTGATCTTCACGCCTTTGATGGGCTATCTAGATCATCGCTTCGGCTGGGAGCACATCTTCACTGTGATGGGCGTCCTAGGGCTCGCATTCTCCGCCCTCTGGTTCGTCACGTACTATCCGCCTGCTCAACATCCAAAAGTCGCGCCAGCTGAACTCGATCACATTCGCTCTGGTGGCGGCCTTGTCGACCTCGGCGCAGCTCCTGTGCGCTCCGCCGAGCGCGGTCCAAAATGGTCGGATCTGGCCGAAGTCTTCCGCAGCCGCATGCTCGTCGGCATCTTCCTCGCGCAGTACGGCATTACATCCATCACCTGGTTCTTCGTCTCCTGGTTTCCGAGCTATCTCGTCAAGGCCCGCGGCTTTTCGGTACTCGACGCAAGTTTAGTGGCGACCATCCCGGCCATCGCCGGCTTCGTTGGCGGCGTCATGACCGGCTTCTTCTCAGATTGGCTTCTTCGCAGGACCGGATCGCTAAGCACCGCGAGGAAGACGCCGATTACGATTGGTCTGTTGATGACGATGCTGATCATCGGCTGCAATTACACAGACTCCACCACGTTGATCCTAGTCCTGATGAGCGCCGCCTTTTTCGGCAAGGGCTTTGGATCGCTAGGTTGGACCGTAGTGGCCGATACCGCGCCAAAAGAAGTCATCGGGCTGACCGGCGGCGTCTTCAACGCGATCGGTAATACTGCCGGCATCACGACCCCGGTTGCGATCGGCTACATCCTTGCAGCGACCGGATCCTTCAATGGCGCGCTGCTCTATGTCGGCCTCCATGGCCTACTCGCCATTATCAGCTACTGGGTCATCGTGGGCCCGATTCAACGTGCCGTCATTCAGGAAAGGCCCGAGCTTCCTCGCGCTGCGCCAATACCAGCCGAATAGACGCCGGGCCGCAGAAGAGTATTCAACGACGAAAGAGGACGAACAGATGAACTTTATGCAAAACACGACACGCATCATTGCCAATCCGCTAGCTGCGGGACTTGCGCCCGGCGAAGCCACCACCGATCGAATCGCATGGGTCAAGCTATCGCTGGTTTTCCTTCCACTTGCCGCACCGATCAGCGACGCGAAGGTGCTTACCGGCCGCCAAAAGCCGCTCACGGAGATCGCGTTCCTGTTCGCGGAGATCGAAACCGAGCAGGGCCATAGTGGCATCGGCTATAGCTATTCGAAGCGCGCGGGAGGGCCCGGGCAGTTCGCTCATGCCAAGGAAATTGCCGGTGAACTTATAGGTGAGGATCCCAATGACATCGCGCGCATCTGGGACAAGCTGGTCTGGGCCGGCGCTTCCGTCGGGCGTAGTGGACTGTCAACCCAGGCAATTGCCGCCTTTGACATTGCGTTGTGGGATCTCAAGGCCAAGCGAGCGAAGCTGCCGCTGGCCAAATTGCTCGGCGCCCACCGAGATTCGGTTCGCTGCTACAACACATCCGGCGGCTATCTCTCCATGCCCATCGAGGAGGTCAAGGAGCGCGTCTCGATGGCGCTCGAAAAGGGCATCGGCGCCATCAAGCTCAAAGTCGGCCAGCCCGACCCGATGGTTGATCTCGCCCGCATCGAGGCAGTGCGCAAACATATTGGCGACGTACCGCTGGCGATCGATGCCAATCAGCAATGGGACCGCACGACTGCACTGAGGTTTGGTCGCATTGCCGAGCAGTTCAGCCTGACCTGGATCGAAGAGCCGCTGGATGCTTACGATTACGAAGGGCATGCCGCGCTCGCCAAGGAGCTTGCAACCCCGATCGCCACGGGTGAGATGCTAACAAGCGTCGATGAACATTACGAGCTGATCCGGCACAATTCGGTCGACTTCATTCAGCCAGACGCCCCCCGCGTCGGGGGCATCACCCCCTTCCTGAAGATCCTCGCGCTTGCCGACCATAAGAAGCTGCAGCTCGCTCCCCATTACTGCATGGAGATCCACCTTCATCTGACGGCGGCTTACGGCCGCGAGCCCTGGGTCGAGCACTTCGAGTGGTCGGAAGCCATGTTCAACGAGAAACTCCATGTCGTGAATGGACGCATGATCGTGCCAAACCGACCGGGCCTCGGCTTCAGCCTCTCGGATCAGGCTCGGGCATGGACTCGCGCCACTCACGAAGCCGGAAAGCGGCCCTAATAAACAGAAGGCTGGTCCGGCCCCGCCGGCCCAGCCTTTTGAGGCCGAGTAGACTTAGCAGCACGTTACGAGGAGTTGAACGCATGAACCGCGCAGTGTCACTCAGCCGCCGTACGTTTGTAGGCCTCCTTGCCGCAGCGGGGCTATCGCCACGAGCAGTTGCTGCGCAGAACACAGCTCGCGCGGTCCTCTACGTCGCAGTTGGGTCCGAGCTGATGTGTTACGAGGCCGACGACACGAAGCTCGCCTTGCAGAAAATTGACACTATTCGCGTGCCAGAGGCGGTTCAGTACGCCTGGAAGCATCCATCAAAGCCGCTGCTCTACGTGGCTTTTAGCAACCGGTATACCTCCAAGGCTGACGACCGGCACGGGGTCGCGGTCTATGCGATCGATCAAGACACGGGGCGGCTGCAGCAATTTGGAGAGCCTGTCTTTCTCAAGAACCGCCCAGTTAACCTCACGCTCGATCCGGCAGGGCGCTATCTGCTTGTTGCTTACAACATGCCGTCAGATCTGACCGTCCATGCGCTCGGGGAGAACGGCTCCATCGGAGTTGAAATCAAGCAGTCCGGCTCAATCGATGCCGGCATCTATGCTCACCAAGTCCGTGTCTCACCGTCTGGCAAGCTCGTCGTGCTTCCGACGCGCGGCAACGATCCGGGCGCCGGCAAGCCCGAAGATCCCGGAGCCCTGAAAGTCTTCCGATTTGAAGCGGGGCAGCTTTCGCATGAGACTTCGATCACTAAAGGAAACGGACTTGGCTTCGGCCCGCGGCACGTCGACTTTCATCCGGAAAAACCGTGGATGTTCGTATCGATGGAACGCAACAACCAGCTGCTGGTCTATGGGACGAGTGACGAAGGCATCGATCCTAAGCCGCTGTTCGAAAGATATACTGCTGAAAACCACGAAGCTAGGCTACCGGTCCAGTTCGTCGGCCCCATCCACGTGCACCCCAACGGCCGGTTCGTCTATCTTGCCAACCGCTCGGACGGAACGATCGATTTCGCGGGCCGAAAGGTCCATGGGGAGGGAGAAAATACTGTCGCCGTGTTTTCGATCAATCCCGCAAGCGGAGAGCCGACGCTCATCCAGACCATTGATACCCTGACCTTCCATTGCAGGACATTCTCAATCCATCCGGCCGGACGAATGCTGGTCACAGCTGCGGTTGCGCCGCTTGACGTTCGCGACGGTGGCGCCGTTCGGACGGTTCCAGCAGGGTTGACAGTATTCGACGTCGCCGACGATGGCAAACTGAACTTCGCTCGCAAATACGAGGTCGATATCGGCAAAGATTGGATGTTCTGGTGTGGAATGGTTGCTCTCTGAGCATGCAGCTCTGCACGACGCGCTCGCGGGAGCTCTCGCACGAGCGGGCGCCTTATGTAGGCGAACGAACGAGCTTTGCCAGCTTACGACGTCTGTTGCCTAGTCGGCGCAATCAGAACGGCCCGAATGTCATTGACATTTGTGAGAGTGGGACCTGTTCGAACGAGATCACCAAGACGCTCGAAAAAGGTGTAACTATCGTGAGCCGTCAGAAGCGCGCGGGCATCGAGCTGGCTCGCAGCGGCGCGATGCAAGGTATCTGGCGTCACCAAAGCGCCGGCGGCATCCTCCGTTCCATCAATCCCGTCACTATCCCCGGCAATGGCCCAAATGCCCGCCGCTCCATCAAGGGCCACCGCAAGTCCGAGCAAGAACTCGGTATTGCGACCACCACGACCTGCTCGGCCATGACCGATGCTAACTGTCGTCTCTCCTCCTGAAAGCAGAACGGCCGGCGCCTTTACAGGATGCCCGTGCTGAGCGACCGACCGGGCAATTCCGGCCATCATGGTACCGAGCTCTCGGGCCTCCCCCTCGATTGCGTCCCCAAGTACAACAGCGCTCAATCCCTCGCGCTTGGCGAGCTGCGCTGCAGCATCAAGGGCCGTGAGTGGCGCGGCGATAATACGGACATCTTCGGCAATGTCCCCAGGCTTCGCCGTATCTTGTCCGCCGTCTAGAACGGCTTGCGCAGAGTCGGGCAGCTTGATCCCGAAACGGCGAACGATCTCGCGCGCATTGGCCTTCGTGCTGGCATCCGGCAGCGTCGGGCCGGAGGCGATCGCAGCCGGATCGTCCCCCGGAATGTCTGAGATCACGAGGGTGAGGAGGCGCGCAGGGCGCGCTGCAAGCGCCAGCCGACCGCCTTTGATCGCCGACAGGTGCTTGCGCACCACATTCATCTCCGCAATCGTCGCCCCGCTCGCGAGTAATGCCCGGTTTACCGCTTGCTTGTCCGCGAGGGTCATCGGAGGGGCGGGAAGGGCCATCAGTGCGGACCCGCCACCGGACATCAACGCTAGGACCAGGTCATCCTTCGTCAGCCCTCTGACCGCATCCAGCATCCGCAGCGCCGCGGCCTCGCTCGAGTGGTCCGGGACGGGGTGCGACGCCTCAAGGACTTCGATCCCGCCCGCCGGCACCGCGTGCCCGTGCCGCGTCACAACGACCCCCGACAATTCGACGTCGGGCCAGGCCGCATCGACCACCGCAGCCATTGCCGCGGACGCCTTGCCGGCTCCGACAACAATACAGCGTCCGCTGGGCTTTGGCGGCAGATGCGTCGTGACGGCTATGCGCGGATCAGCGCTCGCGATTGCGGCATCAAAGAGTTGCCGCAGCAAGCTGCGAGCCCGTGCGTCGGTCCACACAGCGGACATTGGGGGGCTTCACGCGTTTTCCGCTTGGATCGCGCTCACGACAGCGTCTGTCACCTTGCGGGTGTTCGCCGATCCTCCAAGGTCTGGCGTATGCAGTTCGGGGTTGGCGGTGACGCGCTCGATTGCCTTCATGAGCCGCTGCGCGGCTGCATTCTCCCCCAGATGCTCAAGCATCATAACCGCCGACCAGAATGTCCCGACGGGATTGGCAATGCCCTTGCCTGTGATGTCGAAGGCGGAGCCATGGATGGGCTCGAACATCGATGGGAATTTGCGCTCGGGATTGAGATTGGCGGTCGGGGCGATGCCAAGCGAACCGGCAAGGGCAGCGGCAAGGTCGGACAGCACATCAGCATGGAGATTGGTAGCCACGATCGTATCGAGGCTCTGCGGGCGCATGACCATGCGCATCGTCATGGCATCGACCAGCATCTTGTCCCACGTCACGTCAGAAAACTCGCGCGCGACCTCCGCTGCAATTTCATCCCACATGACCATTGCATGCCGCTGTGCATTGGATTTCGTCACGACGGTCAACAACTTGCGGGGACGAGACCGTGCAAGGCCGAAGGCAAAGCGCATGATCCGCTCCACACCGGCGCGCGTGAACATAGCGACATCGGTTGCTGCCTCCAAAGGAGATCCCTGATGGACCCGTCCGCCGACGCCCGCATACTCGCCTTCCGAATTTTCCCGAACGATGACCCAGTCGAGCTCCTTGTCCTTGACGGCACGCAAGGGCGAGGTGATGCCGGGAAGGATGCGGGTCGGACGCACATTCGCATATTGATCGAACGGCTGACAGATCGCGAGCCGCAGGCCCCAAAGCGTGATGTGGTCCGGAATTTCTGGGTGCCCTGCGGAGCCAAACAGGATTGCATCGTGATTACGGATCAGATCGCGCCCGTTTTCGGGCATCATGCGGCCATGCCGCTTATAATATTCCCCACCCCAATCAAAGTGGTCGAAGTGAAAGGTGAATGCCCCATCGCGCTTCGCCAGCGCCTTAAGAACTTCGACGCCGGCATCCACAACTTCGGAGCCGATACCGTCGCCTGGGATTGCCGCAACGTTGTAGGTCTTCATGAGAGATATCCTTCCTCTTCCGTATGATTAGTGCGCGACGGCCGCCTGATGGCGGCCGATCGAGCGCGCGAGCAGCAACGTCAGCGTGGCGGACAACAACAAGAGTGCGCAGACGAAATAGAGCCCGCCCTCGAAGCTGCCGGTGAGGTCCTTGATCCATCCGATCATGGCCGGACCGACGAAGCCGCCGAGATTGCCGATGGAGTTGATGGTTGCGATGCCGCTCGCCGCGGCCGGACCGGCCAGGAACAGTGTCGGCATGCTCCAAAGCGGCGGCTTGGCGGCGCTGATGCCGACGTTCACCAGCACCAGCGCAGCGATAACTGAAGCAACGCCAGTCGACATGCCTGCCAGCGCGAGCCCGGCCGCCGCAACGAGGCAAGCGATGACTACATGCCACGTCCGTTCGTTGGTGCGGTCCGAATGCCTTGACCACAGATACATGGCCACCACGGCGATCGTCGGCGGGATCGCATTGAGCGATCCAACCGCCATATTCGACAGGCCGAAGCCTTTGATGATCTGCGGCGCCCATACCCCCAGCGTGTACAGTCCCGCCGACGTGCCGAAGTAGACGAGGGACAAAGCCAGAACGCGTAGATCCGTCAGTCCCCGCCAGACGCTATGGCTCGCCGACCCTGCCTTGGCCGCCCGCTCCGCATTCATGGCCTCGACCAGCCAGGCCCGCTCATCATCGGCAAGCCACTTCGCCTGTTCCGGCCGATCCGTCATGAATCCGAGCACGATGAACCCAAGCACGATGGCGGGTAGCGCCTCGAGGAGAAATAGCCATTGCCACCCCTTAAGGCCGAACAAGCCGTGCAACTCCAGAAGAGCGGCCGAGACGGGCGATCCGAGGACCGTTGAAAGAGGCGCCGCTGCCATGAACAGAGCGGTGATCCCGGCACGCTGGCGCGCGGGAAACCAATAGGACAGATAGAGGATAATTCCTGGGAAGAACCCAGCTTCGGCCGCGCCGAGCAAGAAGCGAAGAACGTAGAAGCTTGTTTGCCCTTGGACGAACGCCATTGCCCCGGATATCAAGCCCCAGGTGATCATGACCCGAGCGATCCACAGTCGGGCTCCCACCTTGTCCAAAATGATGTTGGAGGGCACCTCGAACAGGAAGTAACCCCAGAAGAAAATGCCCGCACCAAATCCGTATACGGAGGAGGAGAAACCAAGATCCTTGTTCATCGTCAGCGCTGCGAAGCCGATGTTCACTCGGTCGATAAACGCGACGAAGTAGAGTAGCATCACGAATGGCACGATCCGGTAAGCTACTCGACGGATCGTGCGCTTCTGAACCTCGTTCACCACCTTGGGCCTCCTCGTTTTTCGGCTGGCGCCCCGGCTGGCAGCCATGCCTTTTATCTACGGCCAGCCTAGAAGGAAGAGACGGCGTCACTCAATACGCCCTTATTTGTACAAAAAAATGGTATAATGGCTCGGATTCGACAAAAGGGCCTGCTCATGGAGCTGCGTCAATTGAGATGTTTCGTCGCCGCCGCCGAGCAGCTGCATTTTGGCCGCGCGGCCCAACACCTGCAGATGCTACCTTCCGCCTTCGGCCGCCACATCAAACTCTTGGAAGAGGATCTTGGTACGCGGCTGTTTGCAAGGACCACGCGAGCCGTCTCTTTGACCGACGACGGCGCGCTACTTCTTCGGGAGGCGCGCATCATTCTCTCAAAGGTCTCGACCGTGGAGGCCGTCTTGCGCGGTCGCTCGCGTTCGGTCGGAGCCCGGAATCTCAAGGTAGGCGCCATAGACAGTGCTGCGGCCGGGCTTATGCCGCAGCTGTTGCGAGACTTCCGCGCGAAATACCCCGACGTCACCGTTCATCTTCTGGAGGAAAAGACGTTCCGGCTGCTTCCCAAGGTCCTTTCCGGAGCGCTCGATCTCGTTTTCATCCGTCCTCCGGAGAAGATGGACCGAAGGCTCGAATGTAAAACTCTGCTCATGGAAACCGCAGTGGTCGCCCTTCCCCGCAGGCACGCGCTTGCACGTAACGAATGTCTGTCGCTCTCGGCGATCGCTCATCAACCGATGATCGTTCCTGATCGGCGATCTCGGCCCCACAGCCACGACTTGACCATGAAGCTGTTCGAGGACGCCGGGCTGACGCCCCGCATCGCTCAGCTCGCCGATGAAAAGCAGACGATCGTGAACATGGTTGCGGCTGGACTGGGACTGGCCGTCGTCCCCCGCTGGACCTCTCGCATGGCTGTTGCGGGCGTTCGCTTTGTTCCGCTCAAGCTGGAGCGCTTTGGAGCAGTTGGACGGCTTCCGCTCGCTGCAAGTTGGCTGCGTGGTTCCCGCGATCCTATTCGCGATACGCTTTTGACGGTCCTCGAAAAGCGGTTGCGGTCTTATGCCAAAGGTGCCTGATGATTCTTGCAGAAAGCCAGGCGCCGAGCTCCGATGCGAGCGCAAATGTCAAGCTCGCCGGTCCGAAAGTGTTTGAACCGTGTTCGGTCGGGTACCGATGGTCATCGTTGAGCGCATCTGGAAAGGGAGGCAAGGAGCACGAATACTCATGAGCCGTCGATTGTCGAGGCATCCTGCAAGCCCACTTCGCGTGCGTTTCGATGTTCATCAGCGCGATCCAAGTTGGACGACCGATCGGGGGTGCGATCCGCTGCTAGCCCCCGAGCCGTAACTATTGCGTTTCACAAACACCTCTGTTCGACCGCGACGGTCGAGGAATGCAGATGACCGAGGCAAGCCTTCTCTTGCACCGGAGCGCATCTCAGATCCTGCGTGACCTTGCCGGTTAGGAAGTCATGGCCGACGGAAAGCATCTCACCAGTGATGTCATCATCGGTGCTACCCCGTCCGTCATTGCATTGGCAGGCGCGGAGCTGATCAGGGCCTACCGGGAGCGTCTGCCCGAGTACGCCCGCACTTGCTAGAGGGACGTTGACGCGCTCGATCGACGTCGCGTTGGTCCACGTCTTCAACCAGAAAGCCCACGCTTAATCAGCAAGCGCCTCGCAGTGGAGCGGCTGTTCGCAATCGGGCCGCCAGAAATGTTCGCCGGCGATCCGGTCAGCCCCGCGAGCCTGCTTGCTATACTCTTTCCCTCTGCTCAAAATCCGATTCGAAGCCTTCTCGACGCCGGTGCCGCGGGCATCGATCTGTCGGTGTCGATTGTGCTGGAGATCGACACGATGATTCCTCTAAAAGACCTCGTCCGGCAGCGCCTTGCCCCGGCGTCCTCCCGTTCTGCGCGGTCAGACATGAGTTCGTGACGGAACTTTGAGCGCCGGCTCAATCGTCAGGCCGAAATCAGAAGGGATCTGGGCCTTATCTGCCTTGCGGATCCGGCCGCCGACGCGCGTCGCCTCCGAGCTGATTGCCCGCTTCGGTATATCCTGCGCAAGATCGTCTCCGGAAAGAGAGGACACGGTTTCGTCGATCCGATAACCGCCTAAGATAGTAGGCCCCTAAATATACAGCGATGGCGCGATGAGGCGGCGCTCCACCAACTTTGGAAGCACAACAAAACCAAGATCCGCGGTGTCTATAACGCGGCCGCTTGAACCCCATGGGCTTCTTCCGAATCTACCTCGAGTGGCCCGAAATGATGTAGCCTTCCGGCCCGGTGGTTTTCCCAGTCTGCCTAACTCCCAAAAAAACGCCCGCCATAGGTGGCGGGCAGTCTGCGGGAGAGAGTAGTGCGATCGGGTGCGACTCAAGCTTCCTTTGCGTAAGCTGCAAGATCGGCCCGCAGCATCTTCAATATGTCGTCTCGGATGGGATCCCTGGTCCCGCGCGACCAAGCAGCCGCAAGGGGAAGTTTGTTCATGTCCGACGCCACGAGCCGGACATAGCGAACCCCGCGGCTCGCCAGGCGCGACGTCCAGCTAGGTACGATAGCGATCCCCAAACCGGCCGACACCAGGTTGACGATCGTTTGCTTTTCCTCCGCAATCTGAGCAATCCGGGCGTCTAGCCCGGCTTCCGCAAAGAGCTTCATCGTTAGATCGTGGCTATGAGGCCTGGACCGCCGTTCGGGAACGATCAGTGGCTCGTTCTTGAGATCCGCAACCTTGACCATCTTCCTCGACGCAAGTCGATGATGGTGCGGAAGGGCTACGACGGCTGTCTCAAAGAAGAGAAATAGAAACTCCAGCCGCTTGTTGGCGTCTTTTGGGGGGCGCACGAAGGCGAGATCAAGCCGTCCGGTCAAAAGGCGCGGCAACAGACGAATGGTCTTATCCTCGACCAGTTGAATCGTTGCATCAGGCCGACGCTTGCGAAAGTCTTTAAGAAGTTTCGGAATAAGTCCGGCGGCAGCACTGTCGATGGCACCAACGCGTATGATTGTTGCCCCTTTGCGCGAGCGCGTCCGAAATCTGACCGCAAGCGCATCGGCTTGCGTCAGCAGCGCACGCGCATCTTTAAGCAAGACAACACCGTCGTCCGTCAGCGCGACGTTTCGCGTCGTGCGCGTCAGAAGCCGCGTGCCGAGATCCTCCTCCAGCAGCCGAACAAACCGCCCCAGGGCCGAGGGAAGCATATTCATTCGTTGCGCCGCTCTTCCGAAGTGAAGCTCTTCGGCTGTTGCTACGAAGCAGCGCAGTTGTTGCAGGTCCATCAGTTCCTCCGTACGACGACGATAACATCAAAAACGCCGGTCTTATTATGTCATTCTTTTGTATAAACGATTGGAGATTGAATCCGCTCTGCCTTGATTGCAGCGTTTTCTCGATAGCGCCGTCGATGCGCAGAACAATCAAACGCCGATCGGGCCAGGAGCCCATCCGGCTTGACGAACGATCTGGAGGTCCGGTTTGCGAAAGTGATGCTGCTCTACTTGGCTGGGACGGAGACGCCGAGTGCGCCAGGCACGATCGTGCGCCGAGCGCGCTAGGCCAGGCACATGCGGCACACTTCGATCCGCTCTTGCCTCGCGGCCCGCGATAGCAACGGCCTTCTTGATCGCGTCGGCGCTCTCATTCGCATCGATTCGATACGCACGAACGTCGGCAATGTCAGGGCTGTTTGATGGGCGGCCCCGCAATTTCGCGAGGTAAAACATGCATCGTCGGCGAGCCAAGATTATTGCGACCGTCGGACCCGCCAGCCGTTCGCCAGAGATGCTCGCGGCATTGGGCCAGGCGGGCGGATACGTTCCGACTTACAGGCAGATCACGCAAGGCGTCATGGCGCAATTCGTCAACTCGAACGAAGATTCAGCCGCCCTATTGGTATTCTTCAGGACTTGCAGGGGCCAAAGATCCGGGTTGGTACCATAAGGAATGGCAGATTTTCCCTCAGTGCCGGTGACGCCGTTCGCTTTGTTCCGTCGGTCGGCGTCCGGGCATATCGATGACATCGTGCGCCTCTCCGATGGGATAGTGATCGCGCGCGTTGATCTTGGCGTCGCAATTCCGCATGCGGAGGTTCCCGGCCGACAAAAGGAATTGATCCGATCGTGCCGCCTCGACGCTCAATGGTTGCTGCGCCGACGCCGACACGCGCCGACACTTCGGATGCGGCCACAGCGATCTATGGCGGAGCCGACGCGATCATGCTGTCCGCGGAATCTGCGACCGCGCAATATCCGTGCGAGGCCGCCACCAACATGAGCCGCATAATCGAAAGCACCGAGCGACATAAAATGTATCGTTCGATCGTCAATGCGTCGGAGCCGGACGAGGAGCAGACCGCCCCGACCGCGGCGGCTGCGGATCTCGCAACGATGATCGGAGCCTCAGCGATCCTCGCCTTCACCTCGAGCGGTACGACTGCAACGCGCATCGCGCGCAAACGTCCCAAGGTACTGATCCTCGCGATCACACCGGAGGAACGGGTCTCGCGCCAACTATGCCTGTTGTGGGGGCGCCCACGGCATGAAGTCCCCCAACATAAGCTCCTACGAGGAGATGGTCGAACGCGCGACGCAAACCGCTCTCAACGTGAACTTTTGCGGAGAATGCCGATGTCATCGTCGCCGTGGCCGGCATACGTTTCGGCGATGCCGGCACAACCAATAATTTACGCGTGGTGACGATTGCTTAAGCGCTTCGCCGCCATCCTGGCCGCCCCCTTCCTCTAACCAGCTGACGTCGCAGCGCGGCCTATGCCGTTTGCCGGCCCAACCTTGCGCAACTGCCCAGCAGATCACGTCCTCGCAAGAAATTATTCTAATCGTTTGTATATTATAATGAGCATTGAGGTCAGCGAGCCAGTGACCTTAAGATTATAGATTAGCGGGCGAATAAGTTCCGTTTTGCAATCGGGAAACGTCGGGGTGAAACCATTAGCACAAGATCTTGAGGTGTTTATCGTTGCGGCGCGGCGGGGAAGTTTTGCTGCGGCGGCGACAGAGTTAGGTGCGTCGCCTGCCTACGTCAGCAAGCGCGTCGCGCTACTTGAGCGGGCACTCGGACGCGTGTTGTTCCTGCGTACCGCTCGACAAGCGGTGCTCAGCAGCGATGGGGAAGTGTTGCTGTCCAAAGCGCAGCGCGTTCTCGATGCCTATGCGGATTTTGTAGCTGACGGTCCTGAGACCGATTCCGTCGCCCGCGGCAGCGTACGAATTACGGCAAGCTCGGGTATTGGCTGCAATCATGTCGCACCACTTGTATCGGAGTTGGCGCTCCTACACCCGGAATTGGATATTCGGCTGGAAATCGTCGATCGGAGCGTGGATCTGGTTGAGGAGAATGTCGACATTGACATTCGGGTCGGCAGGGTACGCGAGCCTCACTTGCTCGTGCATCCTATTGCGCAGGGAAGACGCATTCTCTGCGCGGCTCCCAGCTATCTCAATCGACGCGGCATGCCGGAGGAACTCGGCGATCTCGCTGGACATTCGTGCCTGGTCATGCGCGAACGTGACGAGGTGTTCGAGCGCTGGACTTTGCATGGTCCCATCGGGATGCGCACCATCAACGTCACCGCTGCCCTCTCCACCAACCATGGCGATATCATCCGCAATTGGGCGATTGCCGGCCGTGGGATAATGCTGCGTTCTTATTGGGACGTGGCCAAGGGGCTCGCGAATGGCCAATTAGTCCACGTGCTTCCCCTCTGGTGGCAGCCGGCTGATATATCTGCCGTCACCAAAGTCCGCTCAAGCAGTGTGTACCGATATTATCTTTGCGTCCGCTATATTCGCGAGCGGCTCCGTGACGGGCCATTCGCACTTGCCACAAAGCGATGGCCCGAGACTCCAGGTGAAACAGAGCTCACACTTGAGGAGGCTCCCGCGCTTCATGAGGCCTGAAACCGTGACTGAGTTTGCAGAGCGCCTTCGGGGCGATGCGCATGTCGCAGCCGGCATGGGCGGCCTTGTCGCCGAAAAGCTCACGCTGCGCCAGCTTTTCGAATCGTCCGACCTGTCGGCCCAGGAGTTTGCCGACGCGGTCGCAGCCTTTTTCAAACATGACCGTGCGGCTTTAGCCGACCTCTTGGCTGGGACGAGCTTGGTCGAACACTTCTCGCCTCGCTTCCTCCGGGAAATGGCGATTTTTCCGTATCAGCTCGCGAATGGACGCGCCGTGATTGCCCTGTTCGATCCCACGGACACGGCAGCGATCAGCGCCGCGGAGATTGTACTCGGCCCCGCGGTAAAGGTCGCCATCGCGTCGTTTGAGGACATTGATACCGCGCTCTCTCAGCGCCTTAGCGAAGGCGAGACCACCGCAGCGAATAGGGATAATACCATCGCTGTCCGCGAGGAGGATATCGAAAGCCTCCGCGACCTAGCTAGCGGCGCGCCGGTCGTCCGTGCCGTCTCCGAATTGATCGAAAAGGCCGCCGAGCTTCGCGCCAGTGACATACACATTGAGCCTTTCAGGACGGAACTGGCAGTGCGTATGCGGGTTGATGGCCTGCTTCGCCATATCCCCTCACCATCCCATGTACTCCCACAGGCCATAGTCTCCCGCATCAAGATCCTGGCGGGTCTCAACATAGCCGAGCGCCGATTGCCTCAAGATGGCGCCGCGCGTGTCCAACTTGGGCGAGCTGAAATGGATTTGCGCGTCGCTATCATGCCGACGCAGCATGGTGAGTCTGCCGTCATTCGGCTTCTGCCCAAGGAGCGGGGACTCCTTGCGATCGAGAAGCTCGGCTTTGCGCCCGACGACGAAGCAAAGCTCCGCGCAGTCCTGACGCTCCCGCACGGTCTCATCGTGGTCACCGGACCAACCGGCAGCGGTAAAACCACGACGCTTGCGACCGTGCTCGGCCTCCTCAACGAATCCTCCCGGAAGATACTGACGATCGAGGATCCGGTAGAATACGAAATCAAGGGCATCAATCAGTCCCAGGTAAACTCTGCTATCGGCCTGACTTTCGCGAAGGCATTGCGCGCTTTCGTGCGGCAAGATCCGGATGTCATCATGGTGGGCGAGATCCGTGATGCCGAGACAGCGGAAGTAGCGATCCACGCTGCCCTGACCGGGCACCTCGTCCTGACCACGCTGCACACCGAAACCGCTGCGGCCGCCGTGCCGCGACTGCTGGACCTCGGCGTCGAGGCGTTTCTGTTGAGTTCAACCCTCCGTGCCGTGATCGCGCAGCGGCTGGTGCGGCAGCTTTGCGACCGGTGCAAAACAACGAGCCGGCTCGAGCACTCGGAGTTTGCGGCCGATCGGCGGTACGCCGCGATCGGCCTTCGGGTTGGTGATGAAGTTTACAAGGCAGGCCGATGCGAGCGTTGCGGCGGAACGGGCTACCGCGGCCGCGTTGGCCTGTTCGAGGTCCTTGAAGTGGCCGATGAGGTTCGTCAGCTGATGAATGCGCACTGCGACGCCGTGTCGATTGATCGAACAGCGGTTCGATCTGGAATGACCACCATGATCCAAGACGGCCTCGCGAAATGCCGAGCCGGCGTCACGTCGCCCGCGGAAGTTCTCCGCGTAACGACCATACGATAACGTGATGCAAACCTTTCGCTATCTAGCTATGACCCAGAGCGGTGAGCTCGTAAACGGTATGATCTCCGCGTCCACCGCGAAGGAAGTTTTCGCGCGTATCGAGTATCTCGGTCTCGTTCCGATCGAAACAGTCGCTCAGGACACTAAGGTTGCGGTCGCTCATATCGCTGCTGGTTTTCTTGGGCGACCACGCGCCGAAGACGTGACCATCTTTACACGTGATCTTTCTTTGCTGCTCAAGGCGGGCGCGAGGCTTGACGATGCACTGGAGTTGTTGTGCTCAGATGACGACATCGGCCGCCTGCGCCCGATTGTGAGTAAACTCCGCGTCGCAGTGCTTGCGGGCGAAAGCTTCGCTGAAGCCGTCGGCAAATATCCGAGTTGCTTTCCGCCTATCTATGCGGCGCTCGTGCAAGTCGGCGAAACGTCCGGGAAGCTCGGCCACCTTCTCGATATGCTGGCAAGCGAGCGCGCGCGCACGGAGGCCTTGCGCCGAAGAATTACTGATGCGCTGCAATATCCTGCATTCGTGTTGCTCGCTGCATCCTGCGTGCTGGCATTTTTTGTTCTCGTGGTACTGCCACAGTTCGGAGCTGTGTTGCGCGATTTCGGCGCCAAGCAGGACTCGCTGATTGTCACGGTGCTTGGCGTTTCTGAATGGACGCGCTCCAACGGTCTGGCGATTCTTGGAGTCGCAGGGGCCGCCATCTTTGCAGCCTATGCCGTCCTCCGCCGGCCCGTGATCCGGTTCCGGCTGCTCGCAACACTGATGCGATTGCCGGGCCCCAGTTCGATTTTTCGGGCCTACCAAACTGCGGTGTTCTGCCGCAATCTCGGCATCCTTGCTGGCAGTCAGGTACCTTTGACCACCACCCTGCGCATCCTCGTCGATATCATGTCCTTTTCGGGCGATGTTCCCGCCTGGACAACCGCGGCTGATCAAGTACGACACGGCGCGAAGCTTTCTGACGCCCTTTCCCAGTCAACGGTCTTGCCCATGATGGCGATCCGCATGATCCGCATTGGCGAAGAAACCGGCCAGCTGCCAATACTCGCCGGGCGCATCGCGGAGTTCTACGAAGCCAAGCTACAGAGGAGTCTTGACCGGCTCGTCGCCGTTATCGGACCGGCGGCCGTGATCGGCATTAGCGTGGTTGTCGGCGGTCTCATCGTTTCCATTATGACGGCCCTGCTGTCTATCACTCAACTCGTATCGTGATCTCAAAACAGCGAGCGCAAATGACGCTTATCTCATCCCGCGCAATGGCCTGGCGGCGGCGGTCGTTCGCAGCGGGCGAGAATGGATTCACCTTGGTCGAGATGCTGGTCGTCATTACGATCATCGGGCTGATCATGGGACTGATCGGCCCCCGCGTGTTGAACTATCTCGCTGAGTCCAAGGTCA
The DNA here is from genome assembly GCF_030435535.1 of Bradyrhizobium sp. WYCCWR 13022. Taxonomy (NCBI): domain Bacteria; kingdom Pseudomonadati; phylum Pseudomonadota; class Alphaproteobacteria; order Hyphomicrobiales; family Nitrobacteraceae; genus Bradyrhizobium; species Bradyrhizobium sp. WYCCWR 13022. Next base: position 155,442 of record NZ_JAUIZJ010000015.1, on the reverse strand, counting down.
AGACGGCCAAGATACAAATCCGCAGCCTCGCCAGTTCGCTCGATCTCATGTTTCTCGACACGGGACGCTATCCGTCATCTTCGGAAGGCCTTAACGCCCTGGTAAAACCCGCAGCTTCGATGGCCGGATGGCACGGTCCCTACATCGATGGAAATAGCCTACCGAACGACCCGTGGGGTAGGCCCTATGTTTACCGGTCGCCCAGTGGGAACGCCAAGTTTGAGATCATGTCCTACGGGGCTGACGGGCATGAGGGCGGTGCGGATTCTGCCGCCGATATCTCGTCAAACAGCAATGAGAAATAGCCCGGAAGCACAAAACGGATTTACTTTGCTTGAGATGGTCTGCGTGTTGTCCATCGTCGCAATGCTGGTCGGTATCCTTCTGCCACGGCTTTCGCCTGGAACGTCGCGGCCGCGGCTCGAGGCATCGGCACTCGAAATCGCGTCCCTATTGAAGATCGACCGGAACGCGGCAGTTAAGAGCGGGATGCGCGTGCTGACCAGAATCGACGCGAGCACCCGGCGCCTGCAATCAGGTTCGAACGGCAGCGTTCTCGTGGTACCGGACGATGTGACGCTGGACGCACTATTGCCACGGGATTGCGAAGGACGACCCGCCCTTTCGACCATAAGTTTTTTCCCGAGCGGGTTCTCGTGCGGTGGCACGCTTAGACTCTCGCGTCTGAATACTGTCTACGAAGTTCGTGTGAATTGGCTTACGGGGGGAATCGAGATTGTGCGCGTTCCGGCTGTGTAATGCCTCCCGCAGCGTCGCGGGGTTTACGATCGTCGAGGCATTGGCCGCTCTCGCGATCGCCACCGCCATGCTGGCGGCGATCGGCTCGCTCATGTCGACCAGCATAAAAGGCGCGCGGAGGATTGATGATCGCATGGTCTTGGTGGAGACGGCGCGCACTCTGGCGGCAGCATTGCCGCCGCGCGGCGACGCAACCACGGGCGTAACGTCGGGTGAACTCAACGGCATTGTCTGGCGCGTCGATATATCGCCCTTGCTCAGGACAGCGTCCGACAAGCAGCAATGGGTGCCGAAACGGGTCCGGATCCAGGTTAAATCTTCAGCAGGTACGAGCTTCGCCCTGGAAACTGCGCGTCTGGGCCGGAGGTCGCAGTGATAGCCCGGGATCACCTCTCCCAAGCCTTGCACCGCGCGAGTATCGCGGGGTTCACGCTGTTCGAAGCTCTCGCGGCGATCGTACTTATGGGGATTGTTGTTTTTTGTCTAAGCACAATCGCGACGCATTGGCTACCCAGCTGGGATCGTGGCCTGGCGCGCGCGCAACGCGCCGAGCTTATTGGCATCGCCCTTGACCGTTTAACCGCCGATCTTGCGGCATCGCAGTTCATTTCCGCCAACGGCGGAAGCAAAAAGCCGCTGTTCAACGGCACAGAAGGATCTGTCACTTTTGTGCGCACGGTTACAAGCCCCAACGCCAAGTCGGGCCTCGAGATCGTTAAAATCGAAACAATCAAGGACCCTACTGGTCTCGTCCTCATACGCTCTTCGAGGCCCTTCGTCTTGTTTGAAGGTGCGATTGACCCGTCTGGCTTTGGTAATCCCGTCGTCCTGCTGCGATCGCCCTATCGGGCCGAGTTCGCCTATGCGGGACCCGGCGGCGTGTGGAAGGCGAACTGGCTGAATGTCGGCCACTTGCCGGCCGCCATCCGCCTCACGGTCCAAGATCACACCCTTGGGGAGGCGAGGGTAATCTCGACCACGACGCTTATTCATGTTGACGCGCCTGCACTATGCATCAGCGGAAAGAGCACGGATTGCACGGGAGAGCCCGACACTAGTCCCGATACGGCTCCCGCAGCGGACTCTCTCGAGAGCCGTCGGACCTGAGGCCACAATGATATTTTGCAATCCGCAGGAAGGACACTTATCTGGGGGGCGGGAGGGCTTTATCCTCATTGCGGTCCTCTGGATGTTGATTGCACTCGCGACACTTGCGTCCATCTATTCGATTTACATAGGCAGTTCTTCCTGGTCGAGTTCGGTGATCGAGCGCCGTCTGCAAGCCGATCAATTGGTGTCAGCCAGCCTTAATCTCGCGACCCAACGCCTTGCTGTGGCAGACCAGCGCGATCGACCTACGCATGGCCACTTCAGCTTCCGGCTAGGCCAAGCCAACGCATCGGTCAGATTCGTTTCCGAAGCGGCCCGGCTCGATCTCAATCAGGCCCCGCGCGAACTACTATCGAGTTTCTTCATAGCGATCGGCGCATCGGAGGAGGATGCCCCGCGTTTTGCTGCGCGGATTGTTGGTTGGCGAGAGCGCTTAAGACCATCCGATCGCGCTAATGAAGCGCAGCTTTACCGCGCCGCCGGCCGCGGCTATGGACCGCGAGGCGCTCCCTTCGCACATGTAGGAGAGTTATGGTTAGTTCAAGGTCTGCCGCAGGTCATCATAGAACGAATGTTGCCTCTGGTGACCGTTTACAGCGGCAGGTCCGATATTAACGTCTTCGACGCGCCGCCCGAGCTTGTTGCGGCTTTGCCTGGCATGACCCTAGATCGTCTGAATGGTTTTCTTGGCCAACGGCAGCTCGTGGCTCCCAGTAAGGACGCTCTAGTCCGACTGCTCGGTTCAGATCAAACCGCCGCGACCGCCGATGCAAGTGACGCGTTCCGGCTGGACATAAAAATAGGGGGCGCAGGGGGATGGAATAGCTGTGCGGAAGCGGTCATCTTGCTACAGGGTCCGGACGATCCTTTTCATATCCTTGCCTGGGATGACAGTTTGCGCGGTGACTGTCGTCAGGGCATGGCAACGGCGAACCCGCCATGATCCTGTTTAATTCGATAGCGGCAGGCCTCGCTTCGTGGGTACAAGCCGTGGCGTCCGAAGTTTCATCGCTCTCGAACGGCTTGCGCCGACGCTCGCAGGTTCGGATGGTGGAATTCGAGAAGGATCAATTCACCCTTCATCTCGTGACCGACCCCAAAAACGCGAAAGCGCCTGACCACGCGCTCGCGGTCCTGGAGGGAGCGGTTGCTAGCCCAATCCCTCCAGCATGGAAGTTAGCTCTGACTGGAAGTCAGCTTGAACTTGTCCTTCACCCGGCGCGATTTCTGTTTCGCCCGCTGGATTTGCCGAGGCGCGCTGCCGAATATGCGGCGGGTGTCGTGAGGTCCCAAATCGACCGACTAACCCCGTGGGATGTGCAAGAAGCGGTCTATGGTTGGAGTGCTTCACCTGACGAGACTGGCGACCGCATTCAGCTGACAATCGCTGCCACGCCTCGCGCTAAGCTAACGCCCTTGCTCGATGCTATCGGATCGCTTGGGACTTGGTCAATCCTGGTCTCCACGTCACGTTCGAACGTGCCAATTAGGATCGTTGAGACACAAATACACGGACCGACCGATTTCCGTCGTGTTCGTACGTGCCTGATGGTAGTTCTGCTGTTAAGCGGCTTTGCTGCCACTTCGTCGCTTTGCATTTCAGCGCTCATTTCGGACGGTTTGGCCCTGAGACGGGAAGAACTCTCTCGAAAGATATCGGTGCTCACAAGAGCGTCGCAGAATGTTGTTGCCGAATCCGCTTTGCGAGAGCTCGAACAACAGAAGCGCAACACTCCTTCGCCCGTAATGGCGATTGAGGCGCTGTCGGATCTACTGCCAGACAACACGTTCCTAACGGAGCTGCGTATCGATCACGCGAAACTACAGATAGCGGGCCTTACGAGCGACGCCGCATCGCTCATCCGCCTGATCGAGCAGTCGCCCCAGTTTTCACACGCGATCTTCTTCGCTCCAACCACACGGTCTGAAGGAGCAACCAAAGAGCAATTCCACGTCGAGGCTCAAATCAACCCCGCATTCGCCGCTATCCATGAACCAGACCTACCGCATTAGACGCTACGTCAGCGCCATTCCGTTCGTTGCCACAATTTGTTACGCGGCAATGACGGGATTTCTATTGCTGATCACGGGCTGGACGGCGTTGGACCTGGCGGAACAGCATCGTACGCTGGCGAACGCGAACGAAATGTTCGACAGGTTGCAGTCACAACAGCGGGCGGCCCGCAGCACGAACGACGGGGCGCTCGCTGTGAGTCCACCAGTTGTCGAAGGTCCCACGGTCACAGTCGCGGCCGCCGTGGTGCTGCAGCACGTTTCTGCAGAAGCGACGCGGATGGGAAGCAACATCTTATCGTCGCAGGTCGATCTGCAGGACGCAGGAGCACAACACGGGATCGTCAGAGTCTCTGTCGATCTCGAGATCGAGCAGCCGGCCCTTCAAGGCCTCCTTTACGAGCTGGAGGCGGGATCGCCCTTCCTGTTCATCGATCAATTGGTCATACAGGTACCCGAGTCGTCGACAAGACACGCCGCGACGAAGGTGCGCGTCGCAATTGTCGTCTCCGGATGGTGGCGGAGTGTCAAATGAAGTGCCCCCTCACGATTCAAGCTCTCGCGCTGGCCTTCCTGATCTTGGCAGTCGAATCGGGGAGGCGGCCTGCCGAGGCGAGTCAGACTTCAACGGCTACTGGCCTGAATCCGCCAGTGTCGCCCACAATGGAGTACCTGCTTGCGAAGGAGCCATTCGAGGCTACCCGATCGGAGCATAATCCCATTGCCAAAGTCCCCCTTGCGCAGCTCAATAAAACGCAAGAGCGCCCGCTATTCTCTCCGTCACGCCGCCCTCCGTCTCTGCCGCCGCCGAACGCGCCCACTATCCCCGTTGTCGTCGCGGCTCCCAAGCCGCTCGAGCCTGAGCTTCCGCCATTTGAACTCGTGGGCACGATAACTGGGGGCGCCGACAGCATCGCCGTCTTTGTGAATCGCGCGACTGGCGAGACGGTGAAGTTGCGGCAGGATGAAGTTCAATCAGGATGGACGTTGCGCGACATCGGAGCGCGTGAAGCCACGCTTTCGAACGGCGAGAACATCAAGGTTCTGGCTCTCGCCTTGCCCGGCACGACCGCAGATCCGGCGCCTGTGGAAGCCAGCACCGCTTCAATACGGCATCCTGCGAAGCGTTAAGGGTAAATGCGATTATGTTAGCGGATCAATCGCAACCGCCAAGTGTGCCGCGCTGCGATGGGTCGCCTTCAGGTACACCGACACGACGATCTCGTAGCCGCTCGTGCCATTGCGTGCAATGCCGCAGACCCTACGTTGCAGCGCACAGAGGCAATTCATCTTGACAAGCAACACTTCGTGTCGCTCGACAACACACCTCAGATATTGATGTCCGTCATTCAGTCCCTAGCATCGCGAGAAAGCGCCTTATGAACCGCTTTTCGTTTGGCGCGGCTGGCGGGGGACTTTCAAACATCAATGGCCCGATCCGATCTGTCGCCTATCTACTCGGAAACACGAGCGAGGCTTTTCGAGATGGCGACCTTCACTCTAACGATTGAACAACCGAAAGAGGAACCTTTATATGTTACGCAGGAACTCAATCCCAACCAAGTGTGCCTTGGCTTTGGCCGCGACGCTCATGGCAGGTTCGGCGTTGTCGACCACGGCTCACGCAAACAATGGCGACTTGATCGCAGCGCGTCAGAAATTTTTCGGCGACGAGAACGTCGATCCCGAGTCCGGGCGGGTCAGTCCCGACAAGGTCATCTTGTCGTGGCTCTCGAATTCAACTCTGGCGGCTTCCATTGCCGGCCACGTTTTGCTTTTGGACACTTACGTCACTCGGCTCGAAGTTTCGCCGGGCCGCACGCCCTTCGTTATCGGCGATTTGGTTGCTCTCAAACCAGAAGGCCTTCTAATCGGGCATGGTCACTTCGATCACGCGGACAACGCGGCCTACATCGCTGCGATGACCGGCGCGAAACTCTACGCCACCGCGGAAACCTGCGTTGCCCTGCAAGCCGATTTCGCGCGCGAGCAGGCCGACCCGGCGATTCAAGGTAATCCGGCTACGGCGTTTCCTCACAAGGCGTCGATCTCCTGCAACACGGTCACGACGACCGGTTCGGTTCCCGGCACCCAAATTGTCAAACTGGACTTCCTGGAACCGGACGCCTGCGTAATCGCCTTCCGACACTTGCACTCGGTTGCAGTCCCGGTCGACCCGACCTGGCCGCGGGCACCTAATCCGTCCGTTTATTATGCGGTTGACCCGCGCGATCCGGGGCTGTTTCCGGCCGGAACGCCGCTTGCGCCCGGGAAAAGTGGGACGCTGCCTGGGCAGATCAACATTGCTACCAGCGGCAGTGGTGGTCCGGGTGGCCCTATTCCGCTGTTTTTCGATTTTGTGTTGCGCGAAGGTCGTCACTTCACCTTTGCTTGGTATAACTCGTCGGGAGCACTCAAAGAAGGATTGGGAAGCGGGTGGCCCAACGGCACGCCAGCTGACGGCCAGCGTATCACGAACATCCTGAAGAGTTTACCGGCCACCGATGTGGATGCCGGTACGATTGCGACAGCCAATTTCGATAACAATTCTTATCGTGATCCCTTCGCGTATATTCAAGCGCTGAACCCGAAGATCTTCATTCCGTTGCATCTGACCACCGGGTCGACCTTCAAGGAATCCATCTCGCCCGCCGTTTACGGCGGATACCTGGATCAAATTAAGCGCCTCGGCCTGACACTCGATCAATGGCCAGACACACGATGGCTCGTTGATCCCGAAGATTACGCAAAGCCCATCGTCTACGACATTCGGGACCCGCGCTGGGACAATCCAAAGAAGCTGCCCGCCATCAAGCATTATTGCGGTTCTGATCCAGACGACCACCACGACGACCACGGGAAGCCGTGACCACCGCGCCGACGGCTGCTCGAAAAGAGGAGCCGTCGCGCCCTTCCACGATCCGCGCGCCGGATGCAACTGAAATGATGCAATGAAACGCTCTCTGATTTGGTTCGTAATCGTCGCAACGCTGTGTGTGTGCATCCACGCAAGGCACGTCGACGCTCATCCGGATATATTGGTTCACATGCATGATGCGGTTATCTTTGATGGAAATGGCTCTATCAGCGGCGTCCGCGTATCTTGGACCTACGATAGGGAAACGTCGGTGACGGCATTGCGAAGTAGCGGCCTCAACGAAAGCGCCCCACACCTCGGGCGTGACCAGCTTGATCCGCTGGCCAGGGCGACGGTTAATTCGCTGCGCGCGTCTGACTTCTATACGTTCGCGCGCGTCAATGGCACCAAGCAGCCATTCGATGGCGCATCCGATTCATGGCTCGAGTGGGATGGATCGGTGCTAACATTGCATATGGCTCTCAACTTCAAGCAGCCCGTGAGCAACAGCAATTTCACGCTCGAGCTCTTCGATGAAACAGACGAGATCGAGTTCGATTTCCAAGAAGGAGACGCCGTCATCATGACGAAGGCACCCAAAGACTGCGCGCTCGTCGTCGCACGGCCAGGCGATGCCGCCGCTCAACGGGAACTTCTCGGCGATGCTTATCTCAATCCCAACGTTCAACCGGTCGGTTGGGATGCGCAATACTCAAACAAGGTTTCGGTGCGATGTCTAAGTTAGAGGCAATTACAGCCTTGCTCAACCGAATGAAGTCGCCGCTCGACGCTGAACAAGCTGTCTTATGAGCGATTTCGCGCGCGGAGACATTGCTTTGCAGAATTGTCACGGGCGAAACGAAAGTGTCGGTGCAGCGATATTGTTGCATGCGGCTTAGCCGTTGCGACAACAACATAAGGAGTAACGTCAATCATTGAGAAGATTGGGCGCCGCGCGGTTCACGCGCTCGACGATCTGCTCGCATTTGTAATGAAGACGCGAGAGAGTGAGAGGCTACGCGCTATGTTGACACGCCTGCACCGTTTGCGATGTGGCGCGAAGCTGAAGAAGACAATTGCCCTAGTTGCCGCGGGGGCTCTGACGGGATGCGGCGCGCCACTCACGTGGCAGGACACTCACACCAAACCTGACGTAATGGATGAGGTTCGTAATCAGGATCTGCTTCCCCGATTTCCGGAACGCACCGCAGAAGCCGATCTGCAAGGCACTGTCCGGCCAGGTCGCGCCCAACTCTTTTCGGCCGAGCCGGTCTCTTCTATGCAGGCAATCGTGGCCCCGGCGACGAGTACCGGCACCGGTCCCGGGTATGAACTGAATTTCGAAAACGCCACGATTGCGTCGGTTGCAAAAACTGTACTCGGCGACATCCTGAAGACGAGCTACACAATCGACCCGCGTGCTCAGGGCAATATCAATATTGCGTCGGGAAGGCCGGTTCCGAAGCAGGACTTGCTGTTCGTGTTCGAGAGTGCGCTCCGATTGGCAGGAGTCGCGCTCGTCCGCGACGGCGCCGCTTATCGAATTGTCCCACAGACAGAGGCACTCGCAGCCGGCAGTCTTGATTCGCAGCCTGCAAACGTGGAGCCGGGATTTGGCGTCTCTGTCGTGCCGCTTCAATACATATCGGCCGGGACGCTGATGCAGCTCCTGGATAGTTTTGCTACGAAGCCCGGTGCGGTTCGCGTGGATAAGGCTCGCAACATGCTGCTGGTTCAGGGCACAGGGCCCGAGCGTCGCACGGTCGTCGATACGGCTGTTGGTTTCGACGTTGATTGGATGCGGGGGCAGTCAGTCGGTATCTTTCCACTCCAGAACAGCGCTCCTGAGCCTGTCCTGACAGAACTCGAAAAAATCTTGAATTCAAAGGAAGGCGACGTTGGGCACGATCTTGTCAAGTTTCAGGTAATGGAGCGCCGCAACGCGATTTTGGCGGTAACCTCCAAGCCGCAGCTCCTGCGAACGGTCCAGACTTGGATTGGCCGACTCGACGCATCAGATCCTGCCCGTGTTGTTGTACATGTCCGCCGGGTCAAGTACGGCGACGCCCGGCAGCTCGCGAAAGTGCTCGGCGAAATCTTCGGCGGAGGCAGCTCAAATGCAACCGACAGCGCGGCGGGACAGGTCGCGCCTGGGAGCGGTTTGGTGAGGACATCGTCCAATGCCGACCGACTACCAGCCATCTCAACGACTTCCAGCTCCTCCACAAGCACAAAAGGCAATACTGATTTCGGCGGAGGCGCACTCGGGGGCGGATCGCGAACAGGGAACGACACTGGCGGCTCGGAGCTACAGAGCGCTGGCCTTAGCGGCAGGCCCGTGATGGAGGGGATTCGCATCGCAGCCGACGTTTCCACGAACTCCCTGCTTATCTATGCGAACGCTCAGAATTACCGGACCGTCGAACAGACCATACGCCAGCTCGACCAACCGCAGGCTCAAGTCGCGATCGATGCGACCATCGCTGAAGTTACGCTCAACAACAATCTGAGCTACGGGGTTCAATTTTTCATCCAAAGCAAAAACCTCGGTATGGCTCCCGATCGAGGCTCCGCCCTGAACGTCCCAAGCTCCCCCCCAGGACAGCAGTCGAGCGTCCTCAATGGCGTCGCATCCGCTTTCCTTAACCGCGCCTTCCCAGGCTTTAATTTCCTCGTCGGCCCTGAGGCGCAGCCCAACATGATCATAGATGCGCTGCACGCGGTGACAGATGTCAAGATATTATCGAACCCTTCGCTGGTTGTGATCGACAATCAGGTCGGCACACTACTCGTTGGGAACGAGATCCCGGTATCGACCGGCACCGGCAACGTTCTCAATTCGGCGACCGGCACCAACAACACGATCATCAACTCAATCGACTATCGCAACACCGGCATTATCTTGCGCGTCATTCCTCGGGTTAGTCCCGACGGCAACGTGCGCCTCGATATCGAGCAAGAAATCAGTCAGGCGACGAACGCGACCGCGAACTCGCTCACGCCGACCGTCTCGCAACGCAAAGTGAAGAGCTCTGTCGCCGTGCCGAACGGGCAAACCGTACTCTTGGCAGGCCTCATTCAGGAAAACACTGAAGTCGATCGTGGTGGGATTCCGGTTCTCGACGAGATACCGAAAATTGGCGACCTCCTGTCGCACCAGAACAAGACGACGACCCGGACCGAGCTCATTATCTTCATCCGTCCGCAAGTCATTCGGGACAGCATTGCCGCCCACTACGTCGCCGAGGAGTTTCGGGCAAAGCTGCGCGGAACGGTCGAGTCCCTTCCTTCCAAGGGAAGACAACCGCCACTACTTCAATGAAGGAGCAACGAGGAAAATGCCGGAACGCCTCTCGCGTTGCTCGCAAAAGTTTCTCACGTTCCGAGCACCGACCCACGTCACGGTCACGGCGGCATTCGTCCTCTGCGCCGTCTGCATGGCGACGAGCGTCGCAGCGGATCCGAGCTCCGCAGGCCTCCTCGGGGCGGCATTCTCCGCCGTTGCCATCGCAATCGCCGTTATAGATGCGCGACTCTTCGTAATACCAGACGAACTGACCATCCTGGCGCTTGTACTCGGATTGGCAAACGTGTTCGTGCAACCTCCAGACTGGATGGTGCCGACGCTCGCGACGGCAGCATCGCGCGGAGCGGCATTAGCCGCGATGTTCTGGCTATTGCGCATCGCCTACAGGTCCGTCCGTCTGCGCGACGGCATCGGGTTGGGGGACGTCAAACTCGCCGGCGTTGCTGGAGTCTGGCTCGATTGGAATCTGATTCCAATCGCAATCGAGGTCGCGGCCGGATCAGCTTTAATCGCCTGCGGAATTGCGGCGCTTCTCCGTCGCGACAGCATCCAAGCCATCACCCGGCTGCCGTTCGGTCTGTTCTTCGCGCCAGCCATTTGGGTCACATGGCTGATATGGAAGGTCTGGTGAGGTTCGAATGATCGTTGCAGATTGCAAATCGACTCGGGAACATCTATGAAGAATGCACGCCCCCTGATCGGAACTTTGTTCCTCACACTGTGGACTATCGGCAACGTGTTCGGCGCCGAACTCTCCGAAAACGGGCGCTCATTCGCGCGGCGACATGTTTCGGCGGCGGGCGGTGCGATTGAAGCATGCCGGTCCGCTCGAGCCGCAGCTGTCTTGGGCTTCAGGCACGAACATGGCTTCAATGTCCCGCAGTCCTACGAGATAGCCGCGGCGTATTACCACACGGCAGCCGCATGCGGTGATCCGACAGGCCAATATTTGTTCGGCCTCTCCTACGATAAGGGGCATGGCGTTGCGCAGGATGGCGTTCTTGCGTACATGTGGCTGAATTTGGCTGCCGCCCACGCTCCTCAGCTACGGCGCCCGTATTACCTTCGAACAAGAGACGCGGTAGCCAATAATCTCACGCCTGCACAACTCAGCCAAGCTCAATGGCTAGCCATTCAATGGCGGCCCGGAACGGCACCTTAATCCCACTTTTCGAGGTTCCGACCAGGCCTTCTTCGATCATGTGCGAATGGTGCTAGCCGTCGCTTTTCGCGGCGCAGCTAGGATGCATCTGTAGACTCTCGGTTCGGCGGCGTGGCGGTCGACGTCGGTTCTGATCTGCTCGGGTTCGGCGCACGAGCCACCGGTCTTGCGCGCCTTCTGCTCAATTCCTTCGCTCGGAATAGCGAAATTCACAGCGAGCAGATCATTGCCGTGCCTTCTTAAGTTACGCCTTGCTTGCGTATTCACGTGGAGCCAGCCCGGCAATTTGGCTATAAAATGCGGAAAGTCAGTCCCATGGGCGGGTGACAAGGTCTGCCGGAGTTGCCGCCCCGGCGCCGAGCGGTTTTGGCGGTCCCAATCCGTCCAACATGATTGCATCGCCTTCCGGCGGCACCAACCTACTCCGCATGCGCCGGCTCGGGCTGTCCTGTGTTCGTGCTGAATTCGTTACTGGGCGTCGTTGCCGAGTAAGAACTCTGCGGCGTAGCACTATATATATCGCGTCAGGGCCCAGAGTTGTGTTACCGCACACAGTTCGAGGGGATGACGGAGCGTGCGCGGTAAGACCCTCACGATCCATATTCGGCCGCAGCCAGTCCAAGAAGGATAGCCAGCACGAAACTTCTTGGGCATCGTTTGAACGCGGCTGCTGGAAGTCGCCTGAGTTGCCGATGCGAAGCGCGGGCCCCCGAGCCCTAGAGACCGATCCGGTCACGTCTTGTACAAGCTATACAGATTGGATTCGAAGCTCGCTTCTGCGACCCTGAACCAGGTCACGATGTCCTCACGAAACTTCAGCCATTCGCTGTAGATCTTGCGAAACTCGGCATTCTTCTCCGTCTCTTCGGCGTAGAGCGAGAATGCCGCGCGATAGCCGCCCTCCATGATCTCGCGCGAGAATGGCCTGAGCTCGGTGCCGTTTGCGATCAGCCGACGCAGCGGCGCCATGTTGCTGGCGTCGTAATGCGACAGCATGTCCCAGGAGGCCTCCGCGGCGGCCACCTCGAATGCCCGCTGATAATGAGCAGGCAAGGCCGACCAAGCCTTCGCTCCTACATAGAAGGCCAACTGCCCCGTGCAATCCCACCAGCCCGGGTAATAGTAATATTTTGCGACTTTGTTGAAGCCCAGCTTCTCGTCATCGTAGGGGCCGACCCATTCGACCGCGTCAATCGTGCCTCTTTCTAGTGCAGCATAGGTGTCGCCGCCGGCAATGTTCTGAGGAACGACGCCGAGGCGTGCGACCACGTCGCCCGCAATGCCGGGGATGCGCATCTTGAGGCCCTTCAGATCATTGAGCGTATTGACCTCGCGGCGAAACCAACCGCCCATCTGCACGCCCGTGCTGCCGCCGGGAAAGTTCACGACGCCGTAGGACTTGAAGAACTCCCTGAACAGTTCGAGCCCGCCGCCGCGATACATCCACGACAGATGCTGGCGTGGCGTCATTCCGAACGGCAGCCCGGTGTCGATCGCAAACGCCTTGTTCTTGCCGCTGTAGTAGATCGATGCCGTGTGTCCTATCTCGACCGTTTCGCTCTGCACGGCATCGAGTACCTGCAGGCCTGGCACGATTTCCCCGGGGCCGAACACCTGAATCTGGAAGCCGCCATCCGTCATCTCCTCGACGTGCTTGGCAAGGCGAACGGCGATACCGTGAATGGTGTCGAGGTTCTTGGGATAGCTGGACGCCAGGCGCCAGCGGATCGTGGCCTTTTGCGCTCGGACGACAGAGGGGGCGGTCAGCGGCAACAGGCCGACCGCGGCAACTCCAACAATAGCTCGACGGGTCTTCATGGTTCCACCCTGGTTCTTTATGATTGTTGATTGTCGTAGGTTGGATCGCTGACGGCGTGCCCGCTCCTCCGGCGCGCCGTCCGCCAATCTAGAGCTTCCGTTCCATCACGGCATCGAAATTGGTGACGGGCGGAAAGGCTTCCTTGTCGATGACGACGTCGATCACGAACGGATTGGATGCCTTCATTGCGACCGCCATGGCTGCCACAAATTCCTCGCGATTGGTGGCGCGTGCGCCCCTTGCACCCAGCGCGATTCCGGCCGCGGCGAAGTCGACGCGCCCGAAATCGTTCGCTTCCGCAACCACATTTCCCTTCCAGCGATATTTCTCGTGATATTCGAAGGCGAGCGCGCTGTTGTTCATGACGATGATCACGACCGGCAGCCTGTAGCGAACCGCCGTCTCGACATCAGCCAGGTGATAGCCGGCGCCGCCGTCGCCGGTAATGCATACCACCTTCTCCGATCGCGCGATCTGGACGCCGAGCGAGGCGGGGAGCGCCCAGCCGAGCGATCCGACTGCGCGGAAGAAGGCGTCGTAACGCAGCGTCGGGAACAGCACGCCGGTCCAGGCAGCCATGTAACCTGTGTCTGCGACCAGCGTGATCTCGCTGCCATAGCGGGAGAGCTCGTCGAGCACCGAAAGCGGGGAGAGGGCCGTGTTGCCACCTGACGCAGCGAGTTGTTCGCGGTGATTAGCTGTCCATTTATCAGTATCGCGGCGGCAGCGGTCCAGCCAGGCGGACGATGTCCGCAAATTCTGCTGTTTAACGAGGTCAAGTAGGTCGGTGAGGAAGATCTTGATGTCGGCGCGGACACCGAGGCGTGGCGCGTAGGTGTTAATGAGGGAAGCCGGATCATGGTCGATCTGGATCACGGTCGCCTTGCGGCTCGGCAAAGTGTAGCCGTTGGTTGCCAGTCCGCCCAATCGGGTCCCGAGAGCGAGGGCGCAATCGGCCTCTGCCACGAGCTTGTTGGCGCTCACCGAGGAATAGCGTCCGACGATGCCGCAGAAATTCGGGTGTGACGTCAGAATGGCCGGCTTGCCGCCAGCCGTGGCGACGATCGGGATGCCCGCAAGGTCCGACAGCAGTGCCAGTTCGGCCCACGCGCCGGCAAGCCGCACGCCCTCGCCGACAAACAGAACCGGGCGCTCCGCGCGCTTGAGGAGGTCGAGCGCCGTAGCAACCTCGGTGCCGAGCGCACGCACCTTGCTGGCGGCATTTGAGTAGGAACGTTCTAGCCGGTTCGCGGTTTGCGGGTCCCCGGGCAGCGCGAAGAAATTCTTCGGCACGTCGAGATGGGTGGGTCCGCATGTCGGTGTCGCCGCGATGTGAAGCGCCTGCGAGACGAGACTCCCTGTCATCTCAGGAGCGGCGACGGCACCGTTCCACTTCGTGACGGGCTGGAAAATGACATGTTGGTCGAGGTCCTGATACTCGTTCATGTGCAGGGCTTGCGTCGCGGTCGCTCCTGTCAGCGCGAATACCGGCGATTGGGCCCAGACGGCATCTGCCAGTGCGGCCGCGACGTTGGCGGCGCCGGGCCCGGCCTGCCCATAGGCCGGCGCGACGCGGCCGCTGGCGCGGGCATAACCGTCCGCCATGTAGACCGCGCTGGCCTCGCTGCGTGCGACCACCATTCGAATTCCGGCATCGCGAAGCGCGATCCACAACGGCTGGTCGCCGCCGGTGAGGAGGAAGAAGTTCTCGACACCGGCATGCTTTAGCGCAGCGGTGATGTCGGTGGCCACGTTGTTTGTCATTCTAGTCCTCCCCGCGCGGGTTCGTCGACCTGCAACGTCAATAAAGTATGTCATACCGTATTATTGCAAAAGATATTTTGTCAAACCTCCCTCAGGGCGCGTAGTAAGCAATAGCTTGACCTCACTAAAAGCCAATAATACGATATTATGATTCCAGATATTTATGCTGCAGGGAGGCGTTCCGTGAAGAAGTACCAGATGTATATCGGTGGAAAGTGGGAGGATCCGGCCTCGGGCGAGTGGTTCGAGACCATGAATCCCTACACCGCCGAGCCATGGGCGTTGATCCCGCGCGGCAATGCCGAGGATGCCGCGCGCGCAGTCCAGGCGGCGCATCGGGCGATGAATGTGGGGCCGTGGCCCAAGCTGAATGCAACGCAGCGCGGCGCGCTGATGCGCAAGCTGGGGGACCTGATCGCGGCGAATGCAGAGCGGCTCGCCGAGATCGAAGTGAGGGACAACGGCAAGCTGATCAGCGAGATGCGAGGGCAGCTCAATTACATTCCGCAATGGTACTATTACTTCGGCGGCCTCGCGGACAAGATTCAGGGCTCGGTCATCCCGATCGACAAGCCCAACATGTTCACCTACACCAAGCACGAGCCGGTCGGCGTCGTCGTCGGTATCATCCCCTGGAATTCGCCGTTGATGCTGGTCGCCTGGAAGCTTGCGCCGGCGCTGGCGGCCGGAAATACCGTGGTGCTCAAGCCCTCGGAATTCACCTCCGCATCGCTCCTCGAGATGATGGCGCTGGTGGAGGAGGCGGGCTTCCCCCCTGGGGTCATCAACGTGGTTACCGGCTTTGGCAATGAGGTCGGGCCGGCGCTGGTCGAGCATCCTCAGGTCGCCAAGGTCGCGTTCACCGGCTCCGATGCCACCGGCCAGAAGATCTACAAGGGCGCTGCGCGCGGCCTGAAACGCGTCAGCCTGGAGCTGGGCGGCAAGTCGCCCAATATCGTGTTCGACGACGCCAATCTCGACAATGCGGTCAACGGCGCCATTGCCGGAATCTTCGCGGCCGTCGGGCAGGCGTGCATCGCCGGTTCGCGAATGCTGGTACAGGAATCTGTCCACGACGCCTTCGTCGAAAAGCTCCTGAAGGCGGCGGCCACGATCAAGATGGGCGATCCAATGCAGAACGAAACACAGGTCGGGCCGGTCGCCAACCGGCCGCAGTTCGACAAGGTCCTCGCCTATATGGAGATCGGCAAGAAGGATGGCGCGCATCTGGCACTCGGAGGCGATCGTGCCCATCGGCCGGAATGCGGCAAGGGTCTCTTCGTCGAGCCCACGGTCTTCACCGGCGTCAAGAACAGCATGAGGATCGCGCAGGAGGAGGTGTTCGGCCCGATCCTGTCCGTGATCCCATTTCGCGATGAGGAGGAAGCCGTCGAGATCGGCAACGACATCCTCTTTGGTCTGGCCGCAGGCGTCTGGACGCAGAACATGAAGCGCGCCCATGTCATGGCTGACCGGCTAAAGGCCGGCATGGTCTGGGTCAATACCTACCGCACGGTGAGCTACATGGCCCCGTTCGGCGGTTACAAGCGCAGCGGTCTCGGTCGCGAAAACGGCATCGAGGCCATCAACGAATACATGCAGACCAAGACCGTCTGGATGAGCAGCGGCGACGAGCCCTATCCGTTCGTGCTGCGATAAATCGCTGAGTTAGGTGATCCAGGGCGCATCGTCTCGGGATCAATTGCTAATTGCTCGTAATATAGTACTATAAGATTTAATGGCCCCTGGGACCAACCCGTGGGGAACGAGGAAACAGGGAGGAGCGCCGCATGAGAGCCGCATCGGTCGTCATCTTGGCCATCGCGGGCCTGTGTCTATCGGGCATGCCGGGACAGGCGCAAACAAAGTCAGTCGTCCTGAAGGGAGCCACTCTGATCGACGGAGCGGGTGGAAAGCCGCTTCCCGATTCCGTCTTGGTCATTCGCGACGGACGCATCGCGGCCGTTGGGTCCGTAACGGCGGTGCCGGTGCCATCCGATGCCGATGTCGTTGACCTCAAGGGCAAGTCCATCATCCCCGGCATGATCTCGGATCATTCCCATGTGGGTATCGTCAGGGGCCTCAAGGCGAGTCCGGACAACTATAATCGCGACTACATCTTGTCCCAACTTCGACAGTGGGAGGCCTATGGCGTCACCACGATCACGTCGCTGGGCCTGAACGCACCTGAATTCTACGATCTGCGAGCGGATCTACATGCCGGCAAGGCGCCAGGGGCCGACATCTTTGGCGCCGACCGCGGCATTGGGGTTGCGATGGGAGCACCGCCCGTGGCGATCGTTCCCGTCGGCCCGAACCAGATCTATCGCCCGGATACGCCCGACGCAGCGCGCGAAGCGGTGAGGGAGATGGCGGGACGCAAGACCGACCTGATCAAGATCTGGCTTGACGACTTCGGCAAGCTGCTGCCAGTCAAAGTGAAGCCGGAGGTCTATACCGCCGCCGTCGACGAGGCCCACAAGAACGCGCTTCGGGTCGCCTTCCACATCAACGACCTCGAAGATGCTCAGGCCGCCCTGAAGGCCGGCGCTGACATTCTGGCGCACGGCATCCGTGACAAAGAGATCGATCCGCCGACGATCGAATTGATGAAGAAGAATGCCGCCTGGTACGTTCCCACCTTGGCGCTCGACGATTCAAATTTCATTTTTGCCGACAAGCCGCAGGTCTCGGCGGATCCGTTCGTGAACCGGGCACTGGATCCCGCCGTGAAGACGCAATTGGAGGATCCGGCTTGGCAGCAGAAGGTCCATGACGCACCAGCTTCCGAGCGCGCCCGCAAGGCGCTGGCGATGAACCAGAAGAACCTGATGACGCTTTACAAGGCAGGTATCGGCATCGGGTTCGGATCCGATTCCGGCGTGGGCCTGCGTTTCCCCGGCATTGCCGAACATCGTGAGCTCGATCTCATGGTTGAAGCCGGCCTCACGCCGATGCAGGCGCTGACCATCGCGACCAGCGGCGCGGCGAAGCTGCTCAAGCTGGATGACCGCGGTGTCCTGCTAGCTGGCAAGCTCGCCGATCTCGTCGTGCTCGACGCCGATCCATCGGCCGACATAGCCAACGTCCACAAGATCTCGGCGGTCTGGCACCGCGGAAAACCTGTTGCAGGGCCGATCGCAACGTTTGCGCAGCGATAAGGAGAATGGGCGGGGCCGGCGACGCTTGCATGCCGTCCTGGGCCACCCCCCGAACTGTTGGTCCGAAGTCTTGTTCTCGATCATCACCTCGGGAGAAACACATGGGACAACTGACACGACGTGCCGTGCTCGCCGGCGCACTCGCCACCCCCTTTGTTGCCAGGGCAGAGGACTGGCCTGCGGGTCAGATGAAGTTCATCATCCCGTTTCCTGCCGGCGGAACGCTGGACGCTATCGCCCGTCTGGTTCAGCCGGGTTTGCAGCAGAGACTGGGAACGACGATCATCATCGAAAACCGTCCGGGCGCAGCGGGCAGCATCGGCGCGGCGGCAGTGGCGAAGTCACCGCCAGATGGCCGCACGTGGCTGTTCGTATTCGATACTCACGCGACCAACCCGGTGACGCAGCCGAGCCTGCCATATAATTCCGAGACAGATCTGGATCCGGTCATGCTGGTCGGTACGGCGCCGAACATCATTGCCTGTCAGCCGTCACGCCCTTACCAGACTTTGGCTGAGTTGATCGCTGCGTCGAAAGCCAAGCAGGGCGGCTTCGCATTTGCGTCGGCTGGAACGGCGAGTCTTGGCCATCTCACGATGCTGCTGCTTGCCAAACGCTCCGGCGCGCAGTGGAGCCACGTTGCCTATAAGGGAGCAGCCCCCGCGGTGAACGACGCGATTGCGGGACATATTGACCTGATCATCGCAGCGACCACGGTGCTCAACAGCCAGATCGACGCCAAGTTGCTGCGCCCTCTCGCTCAGACCGGCGCAACACGCCACCCGACCCTTCCCGACGTACCGACGCTCGCCGAAAGCGGGTTTCCCGATCTCGTCGCGACGCCTTGGTGGGGACTGTATGCGCCCGGGAAGACGCCCAAACAGATCATCGCGCGTTTCAATACAGAGATGCGCGCGGTTCTGAAGGACGCCAGCGTGACGGGACGGATCAACGCGATGGGGCTGACGGTCGCTGCGAGCGATCCGGACTACATGCGCAACTTTTACGCGGAGCAGGCGCATATTTGGGGGCAGGTGGTTCGAGACAACGGTCTCCAGGCCGAGGGTGGATAGCAGATAGACCATCGCGCGGACCGGTTTTTACATCGTCACCCTACCGACCGGATTATTTGGTGCCGCGTCACGGCGCGGCCGTCCCCGCGGACGTTTCGCCCGAAGCGCGGCTTCCGCGTCCAGCGCGGCCTGGTGTTCCGCCGCCACCTCCAGCTGCTCCAGCACCTTGAGGGTTGCTCTCGCGCCCATGTTGACGTGATTGACGGCAGCCTGCCACGCCGCCTGCGGCTTCCGTGTGATGATCGCGTCGATTATCGCATGGACCTCGACAGCGTTTTCCTTCAGGCGTTCGGGCTGCGACAGAACAATGGGACGAAGATAGCTGAGACGTGCGCGAATGACGCTCACGAAGCCCTTGACGACGCTGTTGGCCGAAACGCTCATCAGGAATTCGTCGAGCTGATTCTTGCATTCGAGCACCTTAGCAACGCTACCTGATTTGAAGGCGCGGTCCAAATCTCGTTTGAGCCGGTGCAAGTCCTTGATTTCGCGCTCAGAGATCCGCTCGGCGGCGGTCCTTGCCGTCAGCCCTTCCAGCATACCCCTGACTTCATAGTGTTGCCGCGCCTCGTCGGGGGATACCCGCGCCACCACGGGTCCTTGATTGGGGATGTTGTCGACGATGCCCTCGGCCTCCAGTTGCCGCAGGGCTTCACGGACGGCAGTCCTACTGACGCCGGTCCATGCACACAGCTCGCCTTCCTTCAACCGCTCGCCTGGTTGAAAGCGGCCATCAATGATGGCGGTGCGCAGATTGCTTGCGACCTGTTGCCGGAGCGGTGCGGCCTTGGCCGGTACGCGCTGGACTTTGGAAACCTTCACGCAGTAATTCCTTGTACTAATTCGGTAATTGGTATCATACAATACTAGTTGATTATCCTGCTGCCTAGCTGCGATTTAGTCTCCTCAGGCTTGAGACGCTCGGACTGACATTGCCGAATATCCAACTTGCACTGGGCGAGAACGAGCCGCGGTCGAAAGAGTTGCCGCCGCACGCGCCTTGCCATCCTTGCTCACCAGGCGTCAAGGTCGGAAAGGGGTCCTGCGGATTGCGGCTCAACGAAGCACGTTCTCGCGGTCCTTTTCGCAGATCGCCGTTCAGGCCCCGCAGACCCATTCATACCTACGATGCCGGAGAGCTCGGCAGCCGCCGCCCTTGCGATGCGTTTGCCCAAGCTAGCTGGCGAATGGGCGAGGAAGAAACCAACGTCTACTGGTGCGCTCTGCCAGGCTCGCATAAGCTGAGTGGCTAACATGTGAGGGCCAAAAATTCATGCGGCAAGCTCGGTTTGACGGTTGGTTGCAGAGCTGTCGCGGTCCCGTCCGCACAAGCCGAACGGCATTTGCTATGTATCAATTCGCCCGTTCATAAGCCATGGACCTACGACAGCTTCGGTACTTCGTTTTCGTCGCGGATCTGAAGAGCATCGCCCGCGCTTCGGCTCACCTCGGCGTAGCAGGCCCTGCCATCAGCCGGTCAATCAGTGCTCTCGAAGACGAACTGCGAACGCCGCTGTTCGACCGAGACGGGAGAGGCATGCAGATGACGGAAGCAGGCCTCATGCTGCACCGAAGCGCATCCCAAATCCTGCGCGACGTGGAGCTTGTTCGTCAGGAGGTCATGGCCGAAGGAAAACACCTGACCGGCGACGTGATTATCGGAGCCACGCCGTCGGTTATCGCCATGGCGGGAGCGGAGCTCATCAGGGCCTGTCGCGAACGTCTGCCTCGCGTTCGTCCGCGCTTACTTGAGGGATATAGCGCTTATTTGCAAAACTGGGTGCTGACCGGCTCGATCGATGTCGCATTAGTCAACGGCCTTCAGCCAGATAGCCCGCGCCTCGTCAGTGAGTGCCTTGCCGTCGAGCGGCTGTTCGCCATCGGGCCACCAGGGATGTTCGCTGGCGATCCGGTCGGCCTTGCGAGCCTCCTTGAACATGCTCTGCTGCTTCCGTCGGCTCAAAATCCGATCCGAAGTTTGCTGGATGCGGGCGCCGCTGGCCTCAATCTCTCCGTATCCACGGTGCTGGAGATCGATTCCGTTACCCTTCTGAAAGACCTCGTGCGACAGGGCCTTGCTCCCGCTGTCCTCCCCTTCGGCGCTGTCAAATACGAGCTCGAGACTGGCGTCTTGAGCGCCAGCCCCATTGTCACCCCCGAAATCAGAAGCGATCTGGACCTCATTTACCTTGCCGATCGTCCGCCAACGCGAGTGGCATCCGAGGTGATCGACATGCTTCTGGAAATCCTACGCCAGATCGTTTCCAAAAAGGAGCCGAATGGTTTCGTCGAGATCCGGCATCGCGCCAGCGTCCGCCGCAAGGCAAAGACGTAGCCAAATCGCCGACAGCCAGAAGCGCGTGCCCACATAGCTCGATAGTGTCCACTGCTCGTAAAGGCCGGTGCGCAACACTCGAAACGAGGCAATGGTACCGGAGCCAAAGGCCATCATGGGTGTTAAGCGCTGGCGACTTCGCAATGAAGGCGTGATCCCTTTGTCGGCCTAACTGTTTCTGCGCGTTTGAGATGGGGCGTCTGAGGTTGACCTTCGCCAAACCGTCGCACGGATTCCGGCCGCCGTGAACGGCAGCAACTCCAGCCAAGGCTCAATTTCCCAGACCGTGATCTTCACTGGCCTTTCCGCGTCGGAATTGTGGGGCAGGCAGGGGTCAATGTCGATTTCACCAAGCGTAAGTTTCATGTTCATGAGCGCGCCGACGAATACAATCAGCTCGGCCGCCCGAAATCAGGCTCGGAGGAGCGTTCGTCCCATTGCCGCCGATCGCATTCAATGCGTTGCGTGAATGGAGGCTGCAATGTCCCAAGCCCGATCTCGGATCGGTGTTTCCAGTCCGGTGAAGGACGTCGAGATCGTCACCCGCGATTACATGGTCAAACGGGGCCCTGTGACCGGTGCAAATCGCCGCCGGTATCACCAAGTTAGGTAAGGCTCCAACGAGAAGGCCATGGACGCCGCAAAATATCCGGGCTTCACTCTCTTTCGGCACTTCTTTGCGAGCTGATATATAAACCGCAAGGTTGATGGCGGGCTTGAATTGCGGCGCCTAAGGTGGTCCAGGAGCGGCTCGGCCATTCGGTACTGGGGCAGTTGGATTGTGACGCCATTAGAGTGCGTCGATGGCAGTTTCGATAGGGAGGAAAAATGTTCGGGACCCAATCGGACTTTCTATGAATTCCGCTTCTTTCCAAAAAGCGGCAGCCTTCTCATCGATCGCGTGTACCAGGATGGCGCGAATACCGATCGTTTCAGATGCGTGAACGATTTGGTGGAGGGCATGTTGAAGCAGGTCTTGGCCGAGCCCCTTGCCCTTGTAGGTAAGATCTCGCGCCAAGCGGCCTATAATGGCTACAGGTACGGGATTTGGGAGTCCGTGCCTTTTTATGGGCGGCTTGGGAATTGCAGCCCTCTCAACACTTCCAGAGGCGATGCAGTAGTAGCCTACGACCGAATTGCCCTCGCAAACAACATAGGTGCGAGCAGTCTTGCCCTCGCTGTCGAGGGCGCGATTCTTCAACCAATCGGTCAGGGCTTCATTACCGCAATCAAAGCGGCTAAAGTCATGCGTCGGCTTGAGAAGCGTGGGGGAGGTTATGCCCGCACGCTTCCTCGGATGTTCGATTACTTCTGCCAAAGCGGCTTACGCTTCATCAGTGCCTTCAACTTGGTCCCGGCCGGAGGCGGGTTATCAAGTGCATTCAAGAAGGCATCGTGCTTCTCTGGATCAAGGACAAATAACCTTTGGTCCAAAAGCACATCGATGGCATGTTGCCGCGCACTATCCAGCATGAATTCGCTAAGCGTCTTGCCCACCGCCACTGCAGCGGTATCGATCAAGTGCTTTACCTGTGCGGTAGCGCGAATGTGGATATTGGTTTCGCTCCGGACGCGGCGCGACCTTACTCGCGCCGCAGGGCGCTGTAGTGCTGCTTCCATTGCGGTTACTCCTCACTTCTTATGAAGCGTTATATTGCATTCGTGTACACAATGTCAACACGGTTCGAATGGTTCCGAAGAAACTATCCAAAAAAGGGCCGAAGAGGACATAAGTGACCAATGGATCAACCGAAACGTTCACATAACCCAACTTAACTCCCCAAGTCGATTCTCAACGGGCGAGGTCCCTGGCAACGGTCGGAAAACCAAAAGCGGAAAAAACCCAGCTGCGGTCGAGCGGGGTCGCCGCTTGCTTGGTCAATGCCAAACTAAGCCGCTGTCGGCGTCTCAAATGATTGGACATCCCGGCGCAGATGTCGTCGATCGGCGACATTCTAAAATGTTGTCAAACGCTGACATTTCCGATTGTCAGCGAACGGCGACACGGTAATGTAAGCGATCGCTGACATTTGGATGTTCCATGCTCACACGTACCGCAGCCGATCTTGGCGCCGTCATCCGCGACCGGCGCAAGCGCCTCAAGCTCGATCAGTCGACGCTAGCTAAACAGGTTGGTGTCAGTCGCCAATGGATCATCGAAGTCGAGCATGGCCACCAGCGCGCAGAACTCGGGCTCATCCTTCGCGTCCTTGATGCTCTCGGCATCAAGCTCGATGCAGACAGCAATCTCTCCTCGGGCCACGCCGCCCCGAAGTCCGCCGTCGATCTGGATGCCATTGTGGCGAAAGCCAAGAAAGGCAAGCCATAATGGCCGAGCTCATTGCACTCCTTGAACGAAGTCGGTCGCGTCCGTAGTGATGCACGCGGCCGGCTGATCGTCGACGTTGGAAATCAGTGCATTGAACGTCATGCGTCGAAAAAGTTCTTTCGCATCCTTTCCCGGCTCCTCCGTGACCCGGCGCATCTCTTCCGCCATCAACACATAGGACCAGCGATCGCGCATCTCGACGGCTTCATCAGCTCGCAAACCGGTTAGCCCGCTGATCATCCGCGAACGCAAATATCCCTTGCCCGTCTACGTGCGATCAAAGCGCTTGACGAGAAGAACGTCCTTCGCTGCAAACCTTGGCCAACTCGAGCATCGCGCGTTCGACGCGAGTGTTGTTCCAGCGGTCGTCCGGACGATTGAACTTTGCGATCCAGAATCCGTGGTCATCTTCGACGACAGCTTTCGGACGGGCTCCGCCCATGGAGGTGCCGAGCAGCATCCAGTCTCGAACCTGGGCGCCTTCCTCGGTTTTACATCTTCCTAGAGCATCAAGGCTTCGGCGATTTCCTGAAGCTTTGCAAGTTCGAGCGTCTTGTTGAATTTGCGACGTGGTGCCGGAGGTTGTTGACCAAGTCCAAACCAAGCGCCCCTACGCCGTCGTCGGCTGAATTCAGCAGATAGTCGAGTTCGCCAAGCTGGGGAACCCCGGCATGCTTCTCGATGACGCGGCGACCCCAATAGTCCGAGCTTGCATCGCGTAACGCGCCAAAGACCGCCATTCAGTCGGCCTGTTTCGTAAGTCTCATCCGATAATTCAAGCTCGATAGGATCAATCGCGACCGCATCTCCGTTTGAGAGGTACAACTTGCCGTAGACGAAGCGAGCCAATGCATTGCCACGGCGATCCTTAGCGAGCTAGAATCGGGCCGGCGGTTATCGGTTCGGTCTGACACGGCAGCGTGATGTAGACGAAGCATTCGGTGTTGCTTTAGAAGTCATTGTCGAGCCCTCCGGACTTGCGCGCCCGCTTGCGTTCCCGCGTCGCTTGCAGAGCAATCCCTTCCCTGTCCTTTGAGGGGTCAGCGAGTTCTTCGAGGGGCTGGAGCATATCGTAGAGCCACAGCAGCCCGGCATACACCACGATACCCGTCGATGCTTTGCCCTTTTCGGCGTCCATAACAGCGCGCACGCCCGTTCCAATTCTGCTGGCTGCGTCCTGCATGGTCATGTTGCGGCGGATGCGTGCAGTACGCAGATCCGCTCCCAATTGCGTGAGCGTCCGTGACACCGGGTAAGGGGGCGCCTTTTGAAGTTTGTTGGTTGCTACCATGCTCTTGAAGGCCATTAAGCAGATTATTATGCTCTTAAGAGCATACAGCAATTTCCTGCAGTTTGCCATATTTTGCTTTTAAGAGCGCTTTATGTGCGATAATTTGCTCTCAAGAGCACTTATTCCATTTTCTAGTGCCGTAAATATATCAACGGGATATGTAACCAAAATATGCAGCTATTAGTTGTGAAAGTTCCTATGATAATCTATTTGGGAAGCTCTTTGACTCGTCAGGGGCAGCCATTTGGGACCAGCACCGAGGGTGCCGCCAGTCACGACTAACCAGGCGGGTCGGAATCCAGAAACATGTCTGGAGCCAACAACGAACAGCTTCGTCCGCCGCCGAGCTGGGACAAATTCGAGGAAATCTGCGCGGATCATTTTTCGCGCATCTGCAAGGACAACCAACACGACCGTGCCGGGCAAGGCAACTCGGCGTCGATGACTACGGCAAGGATAGCGGAGCTGATGCGAGATGAAGCGTGAGTTGACCTCCGAGATCGTCACGCGCGTTGTCAAGGAGGTGCGAAGCACTAATGTTGTTGCTGGTCCCAGCCCTGCGCAGGCACCGACCGGTCGGTCTGATCCACTGGACAACGGCTGACGGAAGCGCTCGAGCGCGACTACGCTGCGCGTTGCGAACCCCTTCTCCAGCAATCGGTCTTTCCCGAACTCCACAAACGAGACGAGCTCCCGCCGCTCCTTCCGATTTGCTGGAAACGAAAGGCAGGCCGCGTACGCTTCTCCCGGCACAGACGCTCGCGTCCGTGAATCAGTCGCAGAGATCCAGGCTTCGCCATCGTCTCCGGATCTCTCGCGAAATACGGCCTTGCTGACTTTGTCGCGTGACAGATTGGCCCTCCCAGGCTTGTCACCGTACGCATCAAGACTCTGGAGAAGAGGCTGCTTAGATGGGCACGGAACGGGAGGAACTCTTCTCACACGATGATCAAGAAGGGGGCGTCGGGCACGCCGCCGCCGCAGCAGGCAGCCGCGGGCGGAGGACTAATGCTCCCTTAAAGCTGGATTGCCCAAACGGTAATTCGGCTGTCACCCCATAGTCGCTAATCCTACCAAATCCTGAATTTGGAGGAGCGGATGCGTTTAGGCGCCGATATTGGGGGAACTTTCACAGATATCGTCCTGGTCGACGATGAGACCGGTTTATTTCGGCTCGGTAAGGTCCTGACAACTCCAGATCAGCCTGACAATGGCGTAATCAATGGAATTAAGCAGGTCATCAACGGTGATGCAGGCCAAGTTTCGCATGTTGTGCATGGGACGACGCTTTTCACCAACGCGCTGATCGAGAGAAAGGGGGCGCTGACCGCTCTCGTCACGACCCGCGGATTCCGCGATGCCGTCGAAATTGCGCGCGAGCACCGCTACGACATGTACGACCTTCGGCTGCGTCGTCCCGCCCCGATTGCCCGGCGGCGTCACCGGTTTGAGATTGCCGAGCGAATTCTGTCGGATGGAACAATCCGCCAGGCCCCCAACGAAGACGACGTCGCGCGCATCGCCGAGGAGATGCGCAGAATAGGCATCGAAGCGGTTGCCGTCAGTCTCATCAACGCCTACGTTTGTCCGGATCACGAGCGCATCGTTGGCCGCATCCTACGGGAAAAGCTCCCCGGCGTTGCGATAACTCTCTCCAGCGACATCTCCCCGGAAATCAGGGAATTCGAGCGTTCGACGACGGCGCTCTGCAATGTCTATGTCAAGAGCATCGCCGAGAAATATCTGACGCGGCTCGAAGCGCGTACGCGCGACGAGCTCAGCGATGCAGCCGGTCTTTATGTGATGCAATCGAATGGCGGTCTGCTCACCGCCAGCCAAGCCATCGAAGCGCCGATCCGTCTTGTTGAGTCGGGACCTGCGGCCGGCGCGTTGGCTGCGGCACATTATGCCAAGTCACTCGGACTTTCAGACGTGCTCTCTTTTGACATGGGCGGCACCACCGCCAAGGCCTGCCTCATCGTCGATGGCGAGCCTCTGCTGGCCCCGGAATTCGAGGTCGATCGGCAATATCAGTTCAAGAAAGGCAGCGGTCTCCCAGTCAAGGTGCCCGTCATCGAAATGATCGAGATCGGCACGGGCGGCGGTTCGATCGCGCAGATCGATGCACTCGGCCGCCTCAAGGTCGGGCCGCATAGCGCCGGATCCGTGCCAGGACCTGCCTGCTACGGGGCGGGCGGGGAACGACCAACGGTCACTGATGCCGATCTGCTGCTCGGTTACCTCAATGCAGGCTTCTTCCTCGGCGGAGATATGAAGCTCGACAAGACCGCCGCAGAACGTGCCATTAACGAACAAGTCGGGGCCTCGCTTGATCTCGACACGATAGCCGCAGCCTGGGGAATCCATCAACTGGCAAACGAAGCAATGGCTTCTGCTGCACGCATCCACGCCATCGAGCGGGGGCGCACCATTTCCCAGTTTCCGATGTTTGCGTTTGGTGGCGCGGGGCCGGTTCACGCCTACGGCGTCGCGCGCGTCCTGAAGTTGCCGAAGATCATCTATCCGTTCGGTGCGGGCGTCATGTCGGCCGTCGGCTTCCTCACCGCGCCACTGGCATTTGACTTTGTGCGATCAAGCCCGGCACGGCTGGAACAACTGGATTGGGGCGCAGTCAATCGGTCTCTCAAAGAAATGGAGGAGGAGGGGCGAAGCCGTCTTGCTCATTCAATGGGTGATCGAGAGGTCTCGTTCCGTCGCTGGGCCGATATGCGCTACCGCAAGCAAGGCTTTGACATCCGTGTGCCGATTCCCTCCGGTAAACTTGGGCCAGACAGCATCGCGGAAATCACCGCTTCGTTCGAGCGGGTCTACACCGAACTCTACGGACATACCGTACCCAACACGCCAATCGACGTGATGTCATGGCGAGTGGTCGCATCGGGGCCCAAGCCTGACTTCAAGCTACCGGTCAATACGTCGAAGTCCGACGGTCCACTCAAGGGCTCCAGAAAGATCTACGTCCCTGACGCAGGACTCATCGACGTGCCGGTCTACGACCGTTATCGCCTTGGAGCCGGTGATCGCCTGCAGGGGCCAGCCATCATCGAAGAACGTGAATCGACCGTTGTTATCAACGGACCCGGCGAAATTAGCGTCGATCAGAACCGTAATCTCATTGTCGATCTCGAGGTGGCCCGATGAGCGCCAAGGAACTGGACCCCATTACGCTCGATATCATGTGGGGGCGGCTCATTGCCGCCGTGAACGAGCAGGCCGCGGCCCTGATGCGTTCGTCCTTTACGTCCATCGTCCGGGACGCCGAAGACCTTTCTGCGTGCGTGTTCGATCGCCGCGGCCGGATGGTGGCCCAATCGGTCACGGGCTCGCCGGGGCACATCAATTCCATGGCGACAGGAATGGAACACATCTTGAAGACGTTTCCGCTGGATACGCTCCAGCCCGGGGACGTCATCATCACGAATGATCCTTGGATTACGGTCTCTCAGCTTCACGACATCACGATTGCAACGCCCGTATTCCACAATGGGCGAGTCGTTGCGCTTTTTGCAAACTGCTGTCACGCGCTCGATATCGGCGGCAGGGGGCTGTCGTGTGATGCCCGCTCCGTCTATGAGGAGGGTCTCTTCATCCCGATCATGAAGTTGCATTCGAAAGGAGAACCCGTCGAAGCCGTTTATCGGCTGATCGCGGCCAACGTGCGGACCCCCGATGAAGTGATTGGCGATATTCATGCACAGATCACCGCGAACGAAGTCGGAGCAAAGCAGCTCAAGTCTTTCCTCGAAGAGTTCGATCTTGCGGATATCGAAGGGGTGGCAGACGCCATCGTCGCGCGCACCGAAAGGGCGATGAGAGCCGCCATTACGGCTCTGCCCAACGGATCGCATCCGTTCAAGATCACCATTGACGGGTTCGACAAGCCGATCGAGATTCAGGCCAAGGTCACTATCAAGGACGATGAGGTCATCGTCGACTATGAAGGGTCTTCCTCAACGGTTGATCTCGGTATCAACGTCGGTTTCAATTATACCGTTGCTTACACCACCTATGGCGTGAAGTGCGCAATTGCGCCAGACGTGCCCAATAACGCCGGTTCGTTCACGCCGATACGCACGATCGCCGCCGTCGGGTCAATCCTCAACGCTCAGCATCCTGCTGCCGTCGCTGGCCGTCATACGGTCGGTCACTTCCTCCCTTCAGCCATCATGGGCGCGTTGTCAGGTATCCTGCCGGATAAGGTGATGGCACCCGGCGCCGACAGTCTCTGGAATACGCATATCAGCGGCTTCGATAAGCGCGACAATCAGTTCTTCTCGTACACTTGGTTCTCTACCGGCGGAACTGGCGCCCTCAAGGGACTCGATGGCCTCTCGGCCACCTCCTATCCAAGCGGTGTCGCCGGTGTGCCCGTGGAAATCATCGAAGCTTTGACGCCTCTGGTCGTACGGCAAAGAGCGCTTCGACCTGACTCCGGCGGAGCCGGCGAACATCGTGGTGGCTTGGGCCAGACAATGGAAGTCGAGGTTCTGACCGAGAAGCCCTATCTCTTCTCAGGCATGTACGATCGATGTCACTATCCAGCACCAGGTTTGTACGATGGCAAATCCGGCGCGACCGGTTCGATCGCCAGTTCGAATGGCGAGGAGGTCCGCCCCAAGCTGAGCCGCATGTTGCCGCCAGATACGGTTTTAACGCTCTCGCTACCCGGCGGCGGCGGATTCGGTGACGTTAAACGTCGGGACCGGGAGGCGATCCTCAACGACGTGCTGGACGGTTACGTAACGCCGGAGGCGGCGAAACGTGACTACGGCTTTGAATACACTCCTCCTCACAAGTAGCAACGGAGCGCTTGATGCCGATCCAATCCCGCTTTGTCCTGATTGCTTCAATGGACGTCGATCCTGCGCACGAAGATCTCTTCAACGAGGTGTACGATGGGGAACATGTCCCGCATCTCCTGAAAGTGCCAGGGGTTCACAGCGTTACGCGCGTCAAAGGAGTTCCCTTCGCGTTCGCCATTGCCAACGGCATCAAGGATATGCCGGCGCCCAAGCCGATCTATACGGCCATTTATGAGATTGACCATCCGGACGTCTTGAAGAGCGCCGAATGGGCAAAGGCAGTCGAGGCGGGCAGATGGGCAAGCGAAGTGAGGCCGCATACCCGCAATAGGCACCACGCTGTCTATCAGAGGCAATCCACTAGCCCATAGAGCACAATCACCAATCAAACGTCGTGACGCTTGCCGGGGCGCCAACGACGGGCAGATCAAATGATAACGCGCAGGAGATAGGGATGACGACAAGCGCAGAGACGACATTGACGCCGCAGCTCGACACTGTCGGCCCAAGCACGGCAGGAAAGATGACGCGGCTTGCACTCGCCAGCATGGTGGGTACCTCGCTGGAATGGTACGAGTTCGTAATCTACAATTCCATGGCAGCTCTGATCTTCAATAAGCTCTTTTTCCCGTCATTTGATCCGATTGTCGGTACAATTCTTGCGTTTTCGACTTATGCCGTAGGTTACATCTCGCGTCCCATCGGCGGAATTATCTTCGGTCGCCTCGGAGATAAGGTCGGGCGTCGTGCCGTCCTCGTCTATACGCTCGCTTTGATGGGCATTTCTACCCTGGCGATGGGCTTGCTGCCTACGTACGGGAGCATCGGAATCGCCGCGCCCCTGCTGCTCGTTAGTCTCAGGACCATTCAGGGCATCGCGCTCGGTGGCGAGTGGGCTGGCGCCATCCTTCTTTCCGTGGAGCATGGCAAGCCACAAAATCGCGGGCTCAATGCGTCGTGGACGCAAGTCGGCCCCTCTGCCGGTACTCTTCTCGCCGCAGGGGCCATCGCCGTCACGACGACGCTGCTGAATGAGGCCGATTTCCTGTCCTGGGGCTGGCGCCTTCCGTTTCTGGCCAGCACCGTGCTGGTGTTCTTCGGATTCTGGATCCGCTGGAGCGTTGAGGAAACACCCCACTTCCATCAGCTGCAGGCCGGCCATGCGACGACCAAGGCGCCGGTTGCCGAGGTCCTGAGGGACCATTGGCGCAACCTGTTAGTGGCCGGTAGCGTTCGAATCGGTTCGGACGTGGTGTATGGACTGCTTGCCGTATTCACCTTGACGTATGTCACTCAGAAGCTGGGTTTGAGCCGCACATTGGCCCTGACCGCTGTTCTGATCGGCGCCGGCGTGCATGCCATATCCGTTCCCCTGCTTGCGGCGCTCTCTGACCGGATTGGTCGACGCACTGTCTATGGGCTCGGTGCTCTGGCATCTATCATCGGCAGCTTCCTCCTGTTCGGCTTGTTCGATACAAAATCACCAGCCATCATCATTGCCGCAGTTTCAGTCGGCATGGTGTTTCAAGCCGCGATGTTTGGTCCGCAAGGTGCTTTCGTCACTGAGCAGTTTCCAACACGTGTGCGATACACGGGGTCCTCGCTCGCCTACACCTTCGCAGGTGTCCTCGGTGGCGGTTTTGCCCCGCTGATCTTCGCCACCTTGTTGAGAGAGTATCCCGACACGTATGCGATTCCAGCCTACGTGACCGGAGCCCTCGTCATCACGCTCATTGCTTTGTTGGCAGCAACGGAAAAAGCCGGCCGCGAGATCGATTAGCCACCTTGTGCGATTTGGCGCCGCACATTTGCGATGCGGCGCCAGATCGCCGGATTGACCGGATGTGAACCATGAACGTCAAAACCGCGCTTGCCAGCGTGCCAAAGCCGCCTTCCGCTCTCATTGAAGCCTTCAAAGATGCCCCCACTTCGGTCATCTCGGACAATCTCGACCGATTGGCGGGTGCTGTTGGCTTGAGGCCATTCCATCGTTCCGGACGGTTGGTCGGAACGGCTTTCACCGTGCGGACGCGTCCTGGAGACAACCTCGCAATTCACAAGGCGCTTGAACTGGTCGGCCCCGGGGATGTCATCGTCGTGGACGGAGGCGGCGACGAGACGCGGGCACTGGTGGGTGAGATCATGAAGAATATCGCAGAAGAGAGGGGAGCTGCCGGCTATGTAATCGACGGCGCCATCCGAGACGTCGCGGCCTTCAGCGGTTCGGATTTCCCCTGCTTTGCCCGCGCAGTGACCCACCGCGGCCCCTATAAAAGTGGCCCAGGCTGCATCAACGTGCCAGTGTCGATCGGTGGGTCACCGATCGCCCCTGGCGACATCGTCGTTGGCGATGAGGATGGCGTTGTATCCTTTCCGGCCGCGATGGCAGATTCCCTGATTGAGGCTGTTCGTGCCCAGATCGCGCGCGAAGAGGAGACCATGAAGGCTATTCGCGAGGGGCGTTACGAGGGCTCTTACGGACGGTAGTAACCAGAACCAGAGGACGACATGACTGACCAGAAAAAGGAATTTCACAATCTTGATACACCGGATGACGGCTTGCTTCGCGAGCTGGCGCCCGGACTCACCACGCGCATCTTTTCGGGCGAACACGCGATGCTCTCGGTGGTGAGCTTCGCACCGCACGCCGAAGGCGTGCTCCATCATCATCCTGAGGAACAATGGGGCGTGCTGCTGGACGGCACTGCCATTAGGATTCAGGGAGGGGAGGAGATCCCTGTGCGCAAGGGCGACTTCTGGCGTACGCCCGGCAACGTCCCTCACACCATGCGAGCTGGTCCCGAGGGCGCCCGTGTGCTCGACATCTTCAGCCCACCCCGGCCCGAATATAAGAAGCCGGGATCCGGGTTCGGACAGACTTAGCCAGTGGCCTGGCTCTTGCTGCAAAGCGAGAGCCAGCTTTGCCCGTTAACGCTTCAAAGGGAAAGCCGTGCCGGAAAACCGTGAACTGGCCTTGGTTCGGTTGCCGTCACAAGTTGATGGCGTCGAATTGAACCTGTCAGCGATTCATCGCGCCGGAAAAGCGGCGCCAATCGTCTTCCTGCACGGCTTCGGATCTACCAAAGAAGACTACGCTGACATCGTGCGCCACGAAGCTCTCGCGGCGCATCCGTTTCTCGCCTATGACGCACCGGGTTGCGGAGAGACGTATTGCGCGGATCTATCAGACATTTCAATTCCGTTCTTGTTAAAGACTGCGCAGCGCGTAATCGAGCATTTTAAGCTCGACCGATTTCATCTCGTTGGCCACTCCATGGGTGGTCTGACGGCACTTCTGCTCGCGCACAAGTATCCCCAACACGTACTCAGCTTCGTCAATATCGAGGGAAACATTGCGCCCGAGGACTGCTTCCTCAGCAGGCAGATCTTGCAATTTCCGGAGCAGAACGTGGAGCGGTTCTTCGCCGATTTTATCGACCGAACCCGGCATATGCCAGCCTATGCCAGCGCGCTCTACGCTTCCAGTCTTCATCACAAAGTGAGGGCGGCTGCGGTACCTGGAATATTCCGCTCGATGGTCGATCTGTCGGACAGTGGAAAGTTGATGCAAAAGTTTATCGGCCTTCGCTGCCCGAAGATGTTCATGTACGGCGAACAGAATGCGACGTTATCCTATCTCGGCCTGCTTCGCACAAATGGCGTACGCCTTACCGAGATTCCGGCGTGCGGCCATTTCCCGATGTATTCCAATCCGATCGCCATGTGGACGCAAATTGCAGCGTTCCTGGCTGACGTTTAGAGGTCCCGGCGATCGCTAAAGCGCTCACCGAGGCTGTGCGCAATGAGGCCTTCGGCGGCTGAACGCGGGGTTGCTATTCGAGTGGATTCATCAGCAAGATCGTAATGAGCAAAGGAAGCGTCACTGCCGACAAAAGCGTGCCTAAAGCAACCGCAGCAGACGTTGAGTTCGCCAGCAATTTGTACTGCGTGGCGAACAGGTACGCATTGGCCCCTGCCGGCATGGCCGCAAATAGAACGATGACGTCGCCAACCAAGGGCGGCAGATGTAGAACGGGAAAGGCCAGCGTCCAGGCAACAAGGGGCATGATGATGAGCTTCAGAAAGCACATGACCGCGAGGCTCAGTGCTTCTCCGCGGAGTTCGAATCGCATAAGGCCGACCCCCAGCGCGATCAGAGCTGCCGGAGACCCGGCTTGAGCGAGTTGCTCGCAAGTCCGATCTACCAGCGAATTCAGTCCTGCCCCGGTCATTCGCCAAAAGAAGCCAGCTGCAATCGCGATTATGATCGGATTGCGCAAAAGATCTAACAGGAGGCGAAGCACAAGTGCCCAAATCGAGGCGCCATCTTTCCGCTCGATCCAGGCGATCTGAAGTGTTCCGCTGAGCCATAACAACGGTGTGTTAATGGCAAGGATCAGCGCCATTGGCCCCGCCGCCTTCGGACCGAACGCCGTGAGCGCGAGCGGAATACCGAGCATCGCTATGTTGCCGTACACAGCGCTCGTGGCTGCGACAACGCCGGCCGCGGGCGTCACGCGAAGCAGGCGTGCCGACAGAGCTAGAGCGGCGATCCAGGTGAGGGCGACAGCGCCATAGTAGGCGCCCCATGCCAGCAAAGGATTCATAGCAGGAAATTGCGAGATGACGATGGTCCGGAAGAGAAGCGCTGGTATTGCAATCGAGAATGCGAACTCGGAAATGCCCTTCTGCGCACCTTCTGAAACCAGTCCGCTAACAGCTGCGGCGTAGCCCACAGCAATGAGCCCAAAGGTCGGAGCAACGATCGCAAGTACATTCATATCGGGGTTGACGAGCAGACTGATTGTGATGCCGACGATTAGTCCAGACCGGCGCCGCGGTCCACCCGAAATTCAATAGGCAGTCTGTTTGAATTTCGATGAAGCGCAGCGAGCGAAAAAGCGGTGAGGTGCACCTCGCTCTCGACCGCCTGGCACGCGGCTTCGTTCCAGCAGCAGACTAACTTCGATGTCGAGGCGCATGCGCATCAGCTCGCGCTAAGGCCAGTCGTGGCATCCTGGTGAACTTGGCGCGAGGATGCGCGCGCATCAGCCGCCTGATTGCGAATGGCCAATGTCTTCTCCTTGTAAACGATACGGTCAAGATTTGATTAAGAGTCTAAAAGGGGCAGATCCGATTTAGCAGGCCGATCAAAGTGGATCGCTCCGTTTCATTAAGGGGAGCAAGCATTCGGCGGTTATAGGGCGCCGTGAGCCGGACGGCGTCCCTCATCAATTTCTCGCCTTTCGACGTCAATGTGATCTCAATCGCACGCCGGTCGATTTTGGACCGGCTTCGCTTCACCAGACCCGCGTCCTCGAGCTGGTGCAGAATTTTTGTCAAATTCGGGAGTTGAAGCCGCAACAGTGCTGCGATGCTACTCGGAACGACCCCCGGGTTGTCCCGCACCAGCATGAGGATTGCGTAGGTCGCAGGCGTCAGTCCGAGCTCGGCGAAGGTCTCATAGAAGCCGTCGAAGAACTTCAACTGGATCAATCGGATCACGAAGCCCGGGACGTTGCGAAGTGCGGCCAAATCGAGCTGCTTCTCTGCCGCCGTTGTTGCTATTGTCATTAGCTCCCCTGGGTCATCCACGTTCGCATCTATCATGACGCATGCCGAATTGACATCGCCCAATATACTTATAAAATATAAGTATTATGCGGCTGAGACCGCAACGGTAGCCGGGAGGAGTATCCATGAGGGTGACAAGCCTATTGGCGACGTGCGTCTCCTTGCTTGCGCTGATTTGCGGATCGGCCGATGCGCAGGAAACGGTGAAGCTCGGCGTTCTCAATGACCAGTCCGGAGCATTTGCAAGCTATCAGGGCATTGGGTCCGTCATCGCGGCTCAATTGGCTGTCGAGGATTATGGCGGAAAGGCTGGCGGCAGGCAGGTCGAAGTCGTCAGTGCGGATCACCAGAACAAGTCGGACACCGGCGTCAACATCGCGCGTCGCTGGTATGAGAATGAGGGCGTCGATGCAATCTTCGACGTCCCCAACTCGGCGATTGCGCTGGCAGTCGCGGGGATGAGCGCCGAAAAGAACAAGGTGTTCGTCGGCTCTGGCGCCGGTACGGCATTGTTGACTGGAGAAAAGTGTACGCCGAATACGGTGCACTGGACTTACGACACCTATGCTTATGGCCGCGGGCTCGGCAAGACCATCGTCGAGCAGGGCGGCAAAAAGTGGTTCTTCATCACGGCCGATTATGCCTTCGGCCACGATCTGGAGAAGCAGGCGTCCGAATCGGTCAAGGCATCCGGGGGACAGGTCCTCGGAGCCGTCCGTCATCCCCTCGGGACGGCCGACTTCGCCTCGTTCCTGCTGCAGGCGCAGGCTTCCGGCGCCGACATCATCGGTATCGCCAACGCCGGCGACGATACGATCACTTCGATGAAGCAGGCCGCCGAGTTCGGCCTGACCAAAGATCACAAACTGGTCGGTCTGATTCTGGGCATGAACGGCATTCCGTCTCTCGGGCTGCAATTCGCCCAAGGCGCCCAAATCATGAATCCGTTCTACTGGGACCTCAACGAGGCCACCCGGTCCTTCGCCAAGCGCTTCTCGGAGCGCATCCCATCCAAGGCCTATCCCAACGACATGCAAGCCGGCGTCTACGCTGGCGTCATTCACTACCTGAAGGCCGTCGACAAGGTCGGTGGCGCGAAAGACGGTAGGGCGGTCGTTGCCGCCATGAAGGAGCTTCCGACCGACGATTCCTTGTTCGGCAAAGGTTTCATCCGCAAGGACGGACGTAAGATCCATCCGCTCTATCTCCTCCAGGTCAAATCGCCCGACCAGTCGAAATCCAAGTGGGACCTCCTGAAGGTTGTCGGGATCATCAAGGGCGAAGATGCCTTCAGACCCGAGAACGAGGGCAATTGTCCTCTCAGCAAACAATAAGTCGAGGGGCCGCCATGAGCCAGTTTGCTTCTACTCGGATCGATCCGTTCGCTGATGAGGTGCTGAGGGATCCGTATCCGGCGTACCAGACCTTTCGCGAACTGGGACCGGTGTTCAGGATCGAGCCGTACGACATCTGGGCCATGGCGCGGTATGAGCAGGTTGATTCCACGCTCAAGGATTGGCAGACCTTCATCAGCGGAGAGGGCGTCGGCCTAAAGGGTATGAACCCAGCGCTGCCCCGGCCGATGACGCTACAGATCGACCCGCCCGATCACGAGAAGGGACGCCGAATCCTCGCCCGGACCATGTCACCGGGCGTAGCGAAGAACCTGCGCGACACCTTTCAGAAGGAGGCCGAGAGGAAAATCGGCGAGCTCGTCGAGCGGGGGACCTTCGACGCGATGACAGATCTGGCCATAGCTTATCCCCTAAAGGTGTTCCCCGACGCCATTGGCGTCTCAGAGGAGGGACGCGAGAACCTGCTTGCCTGGAGCACGTTCGTCTTCAACAGCTTCGGACCGGATAATCACATTCTCGCCAGATCTCGTGATCCAGGGCTGACCGCGCAGAAATGGATCATGGACCGTTGCGCACGCAGCGCGCTCAGACCCGATGGCATTGGAACGATGATCTACGAAGCTGCTGATGCAGGTGAGATTACTGAACACGAGGCCACGCATTTGGTCCGGCCATTCCTAACTGCGGGTGTCGACACGACGATCAATGGACTGGGGAATACCTTGCTTGCACTCGCAAGCCATCCAATGCAATTCGCCAAACTACACGAGCGCCCGGCACTCGCCCGCAATGCGTTTGAGGAAGGGCTACGCTATGATTCACCTGTGCAGACCTTCTTCCGCACCACCTCGCGTGAAGTGGAAATGGCGGGCGATATCATACCAGCGAGGACCAAAGTGCTGGTCTTCATGGCATCCGCCAACCGTGATCCGGCTCGTTGGCAAGAGCCCGAGCGCTTCGATGTGGAGCGACCTGTAACAGGACATGTGGGCTTCGGCTCCGGCATTCATGCTTGTGTGGGCCAGATGATCGCACGCTTGGAGGGTGAGTTGGTTCTAACGGAACTTGCGAAGCGGGTAAAATCAATTGAACTCATTGCCGAACCCGAGCGCATGCTAAATAACACCCTTCGGGGGCTCAAAAGTATGCCAGTCCGCGTGACTGCTGCCTGAGCGACCAATGGTGGCACTGTCCGATCTTGAGACCACCATCATCGACAGAGCAATTCCCATGCTACCAACTAGGGTCGGCCGCGAGGCGGGCAAGCCGCAGTTGGTTTGCTGCCCTGTTCAACAGCGTAGCCTCTCAGGCCTTGAAACGTCGCAAGACTACCGTTTTCAGGAGGCGCCAAGTCAAGGACAGACAATCGGCAGAATTTCAGCGTTGGTGCCAAACGACAATGAGCGAGACGATCACGCACTTGTCCCGAATTGGGCTCGCGATGCATGCGGCCTGAGCAATACAAAGGCGCAGTGTCAGGTCAAAAAAGACGAGAGGGAGCTCCGCCAAAAGACCGGTTGTCTGCCCCCTCCCTGACTTGGCCGCCACAAGAGTGTAGGGAGGTCCTTTCAGGCATTCGGGCTTTCTAGAATAGCGTGAAAAGCTTCAAAGCCATGATCGGAGTAGGCAAGGCGTTTTGTTGCCTGAGGGCTGTTTTGTTCTCCTGATCTCCTCGTTGAGTCTCTCCTGCCAGCATGTAGACTAGCTTTGCCCCCAATGGCTACATCAGTAGCGGCCCGCCGCGGTGTTGGCGCGAACGGCTCGAAGTGTTAAGGTGCATCAAGACCTCAGCGGGTGGCTTCCGCTTTAAAATAGCCGAGGGGTTCTCGAACCTTGGGCAGCTCCAGATTAGGCAACAGCTTTCAGCTCCTCAATGACGCGGATCAGCTGCGCCGCAGGCTGGGGGTAAGCGATGAAGTAGCCTTGGGCTTGCGTGCAGCGTTGGTCACCAAGAATCCTAAGCTGCTCAGCTGTCTCAACCCCCTCAGCGACAATGGTCATGTCCAAGGCTTGCCCCAACTCGGAAATTGCCCTGACAATCGCCGCCGCGCTCGTCTCGCGGCTGAGATCCTGCACAAAGGATCGGTCGATCTTGATCTTGTCCAATGGGAAGCTCCGCAGATAGCTCAATGCGGAGTAGCCTGTGCCGAAGTCATCTATGGCGATGTGAACTCCTAGCACCCGCAACCTATTGAGAATGTCGCGCGTGATCTCTTCGTCGTGCAGCAGAATGCTCTCGGTAATCTCCAGTTCGAGACGAGACCCATGCAAGCCCGCAGCAGCCAGGGCGCGGGTCACGGACAGTTCCAAGGCTCCGCGCCTGAATTGAACAGACGACAGATTGACCGCAACTCTTACGTCTTGCGGCCATGATGCGGCATCGCGGCAGGCCTGCTGAAGCACCCAATCACCAATCGGAACGATGAGCCCTGTCTCTTCGGCGAGGGGAATAAAGGTCGTAGGGGGTATCGTCCCTTTTTGCGGATGATGCCAGCGTAAGAGCGCTTCGAACGTGACAATCTGCTTGGATTCGATATTCACGATGGGCTGATAAAACAGTTCGAACTCAGATCGTTGCAAAGCCTGGCGAAGGTCTACCTCGAGCTGCAGGCGCTCTTGCAAACGGACGTTCATTTCGTTCTGGAATATTCGATAGGTGCCGCGTCCATCGGACTTTGCCTGATAGAGCGCCACATCGGCATTCTTAATCACTTCGTCTGTTCCGTTTTCGGAGCATGCCGTGATATTTATGCCAATGCTCGTGCCAATCATCACCCGGTGTTCATCGAGGAAGTAGGGTTCGCCAATGGATGCGAGGATTCTCTCAGCGAGGCTGCTGGCGTCCTCAGGATCGGCGGCATCAACCCGCAGAATCGCGAACTCGTCCCCGCCAAGCCGAGCGACGAGGTCTGTCGTCTTGGCGCAAGATTTCAATCGCTGCGCCACCTCAAGCAGCAGGGCATCGCCAACGCCATGTCCAAGCGTATCATTGACGCTTTTGAAGCCATCAAGGTCCAGACACAAAATCGCAATGCGCTTGTGCCGCCCTCGTGTTCCAACCGCGCGCTCCACAAGCTCGTGAAAGCTGCGCCGGTTGGCCAGTCTTGTGAGGGGATCGTGGGCCGCCAGAAATGCAATTTGCGCCTCGTGCAGCTTGCGCTCGGTCACATTCCGGCAGGTGCCTCGATAACCCTGGAATTTACCCCTCGCAAATGTCGGATTGCCGTTGATCTCCAGCCAAAGCTCGTCCCCCGCACGTCCGTCCAAGCAGATTTCGAACCCCCGAAATGGCTTTCGATTGGAAAGAGCCTGCAGATATTCGATCCAGGATTTGCTCGCGAGCGGATTGATCCCCAAGGCCTCCGCCAACTTGATTCCAATTTGGCCGGCCGGCAGCCCGAGGTCTTCCTTGCCGCTTGTAATCGTCAGCTGGTCATCGGTTTCCCAGACGACCTCCGAAGAGGTATCAAGGAAATCGCTCAGGCGTTTGAGCTCGCGCCTCAAACGGTCATTGTCCAATCTAAGCTGCTCGAGCGGGCCGGCTTCGCCAGAGCGACATGATTCTAGCGGGCTAGGCTTTGCTGCAGTCAACCAACAGCGGACATCGTTCATGCAGCTTGCAAGCGCCGCCGCGATAAAGTTGACCGGAAATGCCATTTGCACTGCCCCCAAACAGCGAGGCCGCGATAGTAAGTGGGGGAAGCTGCGAAAAGGTTGCCGGCCTTTGGGGAATTGCGGCGGGGTTAATTGCGGGTTCACGGACCTGCCGAACCACTATGGACAGCGCAAGCCTCGCGAAGTTGATTTATCTTGCAGATATTGCTAACCTGCTTTGCATTTTGGAAAGAATGTTGCATGCGCGACCTGCAAACAGTGCTGATCATCGCGCGGAGCGGCCCTGAATGGGCTGCCATCGCAGACACCTTGTCAGACCAATACGACTACCGCGTTCTTTCCGCCGATTCGGTCGAAAATGCGAGGGCATCCCTGGCCGACGCCCAAGTAGACATTGCTCTCGTCGAGTATGGCGAAGGCAAAGGTCTGAAGTTCCTCGTTGATCTACGAGTATCTCATCCTGACGTGATCCGCATCCTGGCGCTCGAGGCCAAGACCGAGATCGGCCAACGGGAAATGGCGCCCGCCGGCATCTATCAGCTCATCCGTAAGCCGCTGGACGCCAACCAGATTGGACTTATGGTGGAGCGTGGCCTTGAGGCCCGTGAACTTGCCCGTCGACATCGCCTTCTTACACGAGAGTTCAAATTTCCAGCGAATGCCACAGGCATTCACGCAAGGCCCATTCTGCCGATGCAGCCGGAGAGCCGCCGTTTCGAAAAGCTCGTCTACGTCAGTGAAAAACTACACAACCTCAGCGAGCTCGCGCGAAAAGCAGCCAAAACGGAGCTGCCTATCTTGATTCAGGGGGCAACGGGGACGGGCAAAGAGCTTCTCGCTCGCGCCATTCATTACAACTCTGGCCGCCGCGACAGCCCGTTGCTGGTCCAAAACTGCGGGGGGATGTCCGATGAGCTCTTACAATCCGAGCTCTTTGGGCACAAGCGCGGCGCTTTTACGGGCGCTGTCTCAGACCGGCTGGGCCTTTTTCGCGCCGCGGACCGGGGAACGGTATTCCTCGATGAAATATCCGAGGTGTCTTCATCTTTTCAGGTGAGCCTGCTTCGTTTCCTGCAGGAGGGAGAGGTCAAGCCGCTCGGCTCCGACAAGATCGTCACCAGCAATGTCCGCATTATCGCTGCCTCCAACCGTCCTCTCCGCGCGTTGGTCGCCGCGGGCAAATTCCGACAGGATCTCTATTTCCGCCTGCGGGGATTCGAGCTGGAAGTTCCCTCGCTGAGTGATCGCCGAGAGGATATCCCGGTGCTAGCGGAGTTCTTTGCCGCCAAGCACAGCGAGGCGATGGGGCGCAAGATCCTTGGAATTTCTGCAGCCGTTCTCGAAAAGCTCTCCGCTTACGACTTTCCGGGAAACGTTCGAGAACTTGAGAACGAAATCCGCCGCATGGTGTCACTGACGGAGGAGGGGGAGTACGTCACCACCACGCACATGTCGCCCGCTATATTGGCGGCCCCGCCGCGCTCCCGCTTCAAGTCAGCCGGCGGGTACGAGCTGCGGGGCACCACCTTGAAAGAAAAGGTCGAATGCCTCGAAAAGCAAGTTGTCGCCGAAGTGCTGTCGCGGCATCGGTGGAATCAAAGCAAGGCTGCGAACGAACTTGGACTCTCGCGCGTTGGACTTTCCAACAAGATCAAGCGCTATAGCCTCGATGAGGCAGAGTGAGACAGCCGATGGTACGCAACGAAGATCAGTTTAAGAGGGATCCCTCACCCAACCTGGTGCGCTTCCCCCAGTCGCGAGTTTCGCCTGCTCGCAGGACGCCAGCAAAGGATCTCGGGCTGAGCCTGCTTTCCAGAAGGCTCGGTCTGCCGGAGCGCCAATTGACTGGACATTGGTGCAGCCGCTGCGAGGGCATCTGGTACGGTTATCTGCTCGAGGTCGATTGTCCTGCATGTGGCAATCGTCACGGCTGAGTACCGCTGCTCGTCTTCAAAAAATCAGCACCGAACGAGCGATACTTCAGCCTGCCTCAGGGAAGGAGCTTTGGGCACCGTCACCCCGTAACAAGGACTAATGCCAACCCTTGCAATATTTGATGCGCTGCAACGATCATTGCTTACATTGACAAGCTGGTATGCATAGCAAACTTAGTATGCGCGGCGTCACACACCGTAGATCGCCCTGCGAAGTCAGCTGACGCTTAGAATCCTTGAGCTTTTTGAAAATTGCAAGGTACGAGCCGCTCGGCATGGTCCTTGCTACCTCCTTCCGACAAAGATGCCATGCCAGCGCGTCTGATTTGGTGGAGGAAATAGATGACTAATCTTCTTTGGCTCCAGGGGGGAGCGTGCTCCGGCAACACGATGTCGTTTCTCAATGCCGAGGAGCCAAGCGCCTGTGATCTCGTCACAGATTTCGGCATCAACGTCCTATGGCACCCATCGCTCGGCCTTGAGCTCGGCGAGAATCTGAAGAAGCTTCTCAACGCGCTGACATCAGGACAGATGCCGCTCGATATTTTCGTGTTCGAGGGCACGGTGGTCAACGCGCCGAATGGCACTGGCGAATGGAATCGCTTTGCGGGCCGCCCGATGAAAGATTGGGTCACCGATCTTGCCAAGGTCGCCGGCTATACTGTCGCGATTGGCGACTGTGCAACATATGGCGGTATTCCCGCGACTGCTCCCAATCCGTCAGAAAGCCAAGGACTACAATTTCTCAAACGTCAGCAAGGTGGCTATCTCGGCACAAGCTACCGATCAAAGGCAGGCTTGCCCGTCATCAACATACCGGGATGCCCAGCCCATCCGGATTGGATCACGCAAATTGTCGTCGCGGTGGCGACCGGCAGAGGTGCTGAACTCTCGCTCGACGAGTTTCAACGCCCAAAGACGTTTTTCACGAGCTTCACCCAGACCGGCTGTACGCGGAACATGCATTTTGCCTATAAGGTCTCAGCCACGGAATATGGCCAGCGAAAGGGGTGCCTGTTCTACGATCTCGGCTGCCGTGGACCGATGACGCATTCACCCTGCAACCGCATTCTCTGGAATCGGCAATCGTCGAAGACCCGAGCAGGCATGCCGTGCATGGGCTGTACCGAGCCGGAATTTCCGTTCTTTGAGCTGGCCCCCGGGACGGTATTCAAGACCCAGACTCTGATGGGCGTGCCCAAGGATCTGCCGTCCGGCGTTGACAAAGCCGGTTACGTCAAGCTGACCGCGGCCGCGAAAGCCGCCTCACCAGCATGGGCCGAGGAAGACATCTTCGTCGTCTGACGAGTGTCCTGCTCACAGACCTGTCGCTCAACCATCAGTCATCAGGAACCGATTCACATGCCAAGCGCAGTGCAAACTCTGGACATTTCGCCGGTCGGCCGGGTCGAAGGCGATCTCGACGTGCGTGTCAACATCCAGGATGGGGTCGTGGTCGACGCCTGGACCCAAGCGGAGCTGTTTCGCGGTTTCGAAATCATTCTGCGTGACAAGGATCCCCAAGCCGGCCTCGTTGTCACACCGCGCGCCTGCGGCATTTGCGGCGCCTCGCATCTGACCTGCGCCGCATGGGCGCTCGATACGGCCTGGCAGACCGAGGTGCCACGCAACGCCATCCTGGCCCGAAATCTCGGCCAGCTCGTCGAGAGTCTGCAGAGCCTTCCGCGCCATCACTACGGGCTCTTCATGATCGACTACACTCACAAGAATTATTCGAGCTCGAAATATTATAAAGAGGCGGTGAGGCGCTACGCTCCCTTCACCGGCGCAAATTACGAAATCGGCGTGACGATTTCTGGCAAGCCCGTCGAAATCTATGCTCTGCTGGGCGGGCAATGGCCCCACTCGAGCTACATGGTACCGGGCGGGGTGATGTGTGCCCCGACGCTCACCGACGTGACGCGCGCCTGGTCGATCCTCGAGTATTTCCGCCGCGAATGGATGGAAAAGATATGGCTAGGCTGCTCGCTCGAGCGGTACGAACAAATCAAAAGCTATGACGATTTCATGGCCTGGCTTGATGAAACGCCGCACCACGCCAATTCTGATCTGGGCATGTTCTGGCGGATGAGCATCGATTGCGGCATGGACAAGTATGGTCAAGGTCACGGCCGCTTCGTGTCCTGGGGATACCTTCCCCACGAGGACAAGTATCAGAAACCGACGATCGAAGGCCGCAACGCCGCGGTCATCATGAAGAGCGGCGTCTACGATGGCCGTAGCGATACGTTCAAGCTCATGGACCAGAACTTTACGCGCGAAGACACAGCCCATGCTTGGTACGATGAGCCGGGTGGGCTGCATCCGTTTGACCGCAAGACTGTACCGACCCAGAAGAACGCCGTCGACATGGGTGGAAAGTATTCCTGGGCCACCGCCGTGTGTCACGATGAAAGCGGCCGGCTCGAAGCTGGGCCGCTATCGCGGCAGCTGATCGCAGGCGGCAAGCACGGCGAGAGCTGGCAACATTACGATCC
The DNA here is from genome assembly GCF_030435535.1 of Bradyrhizobium sp. WYCCWR 13022. Taxonomy (NCBI): domain Bacteria; kingdom Pseudomonadati; phylum Pseudomonadota; class Alphaproteobacteria; order Hyphomicrobiales; family Nitrobacteraceae; genus Bradyrhizobium; species Bradyrhizobium sp. WYCCWR 13022. The sequence continues at coordinate 110,663 of NZ_JAUIZJ010000015.1, read as the reverse complement.
GCTGGTCCTTGATATGTACAAGAAGCTGGGGGGCGCCAGCGTCATGCTCAGGCACTTCGCCCGCATGCACGAAGGTGTCAAGTTATACCGGCAAGCTGAACACGCGCTTCGTGAGTTTCGGCTGAACGACCCGTGGTATATCAAGCCCAACGAGCGCGACGGGCGCGGCTGGGGCGCCACAGAGGCAATCCGAGGAGCGCTGTGCCATTGGATCGACGTCAAGGACGGCAAGATCAAGAACTACCAGATCATTGCGCCGACTACCTGGAATGTTGGACCGCGGGCGGCGGACGGCACCCGAGGACCGATGGAGCAGGCCTTGATCGGCTCGCCTATCAAGGATCCGAGCGATCCCGTTGAAGTCGGCCATGTCTGCCGCTCCTATGATTCGTGCTTGGTTTGCACGGTCCACGCGCACGACGCAAAGACAGGAGAGGAACTGGCGCGCTTTAGAACAGCCTGACCGCAAACTCGCTCGAGTCACTGGATTGCATCAACAGGCTTCGTTTGGTCATTCTCGCAGGCCGAGCGAACCACGGTGGATCACTACGTCAAAAGGCGCGTCGCACAATGGCGTCCGAAAACGGGGCTACCCTGAAAGCCATCGCCGATATGCTTGCGGATGGGCTCGAAACGCAAGTCGAGCCCTTTCCCGAGACGGACAAGGAATTTGCGGAAATTTTGCTGCAGCTGCGTCAGCTCGATACGAAGGACCTCAAGGCCAAACTCGTGATCTCGGGGTTCCTCGACCATCCTTACGGACCTGACAGGCAACGCTGCCTGGAATGCATGTACTATCTCGTGCACCGCAAATGGTGCGATCTGCCAGAGCTGTCTGTGCCTGTCGAGCCGGACTGGTGGTGCCGGCTATGGCGCATCTAGCTTCTCACCCGAGGCGCTCGTCATGGCCTCCGCCAGCGATGAAAGCTTACGTTCCCGCATCATCGGTCTCCTGACCTCTGGTCTTGCCACGGACGTGTATCCGCGCGCAGACAGCCATGAGCAAGTTCAGCGGCTTGTCTGCGACCTTCGCCTTGCAGGCGATGATCTGGAGGCTAAGCTCAAGCTCGCGGGGTTTACCTCATATCCGATTGAGCACGCCGGCATTACGCAGCTTTGCGAAACTTGCATGTACTACAAGGTGCACCAGCGCTTCTGCGAGCTGCCGGAACTGAATGTGCCGGTCGAACCCGATTGGTCCTGTAAGCTCTGGCGCATCTGATGCGCCTCATGGAAAGGGCACGCCGTGATTGCCGTGGTTGCTTGTGGAAATCCAAATCGTTCCGACGACGGCGCCGGTCTTGCTGTTCTCGGGCAGCTCAAAGATCGGGGGTTCGGACAGAATGCTGACATTCGTCTGCTCGACGCTGGCACCGACGGGATGGCGGCGATGTTCGCTGCGCGGGGCTGCCGAACGCTGATTATCGTCGATGCCTGCAGATCCGGCTCCGAGCCGGGCGCAATCTTCGAGGTCCCAGGACACGAATTGACCAAACCTTATGGAGGTGGACTTAATCTGCACGACTTTCGCTGGGAGCACGCACTTTTCGCCGGAAAGGCGATATTTCGCGATGCGTTTCCCGACGATGTCATCGTATTTCTGATCGAGGCAGAGCAACTCGATCTTGGTCTGTCGCTATCTTGTCGTGTATCGCAGGCGGTCATGAAGGTCGCCGCTAGGATCGAAGAGTTGCTGCGAACGCCCCAGGAGGCCGTGCCGGTGGGCTGATGCCAAATCTTGCGGTCACCATCAAAGACGGCTCGCTCTACTTTTCTGCCGCGCTCTGCAGACGCTTCTTCGATGGCCTTCAATGCGTCATCCTGCTCCGACGAGACAACGATCTTTGCATCCTGCCAGTCCGTCACCAGGCGGGCGGTGGATATCTGTTGAAGATGCGCAACATCGCTGGTGATCGCGTGGTGCATGCACCCGACTTCTTCAGCGAGCACAATGTCCCGATAGACGTCCGCGAGTTCGCAGCCGAATGGTCCTCCGCTGACCAAGCTCTCATCATCGCGCATGCGTTCGATTTGTAAACTTTCTTTACATTTCGCTTATTGAGTAGACAGACTGAAAATTTGGCTGCAAGATTGATCCGCATCAATGACGCGCGGCAAATCAAGCGCTCGGTCCGGGAGGACACCTTGGCGGCAGGCCTTCTGAGCGAACAGGTACGCGCAGCCTTGCAAGCAGCGGAGGCCGAGACGGCTACGCCGGCCGAGCGAGCCGAGATGCTCATGGAGATCGGAATAGGGCTGCAAACGAGGCCCAAGTCGCCGGATGAGATCAACTCCGCAATAGAACTCTACGACAAAGCCCTGACCGTCTGTCCCGGTGAGCTGGCTTTGCTGCGATCTCGTATTCTGGCGCGCAAAGCAACGGCGCTGCAGGCGATGCCCGAGCAGGGCACAAAGTCAATCGAGCTCGCTCGGTCCATCTTCGAAGCCATCATGCCAGAGCTCACTCAACTCGCAACGCTTGAAGAAACCGCGGAAGCCGAGATGAATCTCGGGCTGTGCATCCAAAGCCTCGCTGCCGTTGGCCGCGCAAAGATCTCTGAGGCGATAGCAGCCTATCAACGCGCCCTTCGTACCTTCACTCGAACGAGCCACCCCAAAGAGTACGCCATTCTTCAGAACAATTTGGCGACGGCCTTTCTCTCCATGCCGATGACCGATCAGCGCGGCAAAATGCGAGAGGCTCTTGCTGTTCAAGCCTTCGAGGAAGCGCTCAAAGTCGTGACTCTCGTCGATGATCCTGTCGAATACGCGATGTTGCAGAACAACCTCGGCAATGCCCTCCAATATGTCGCCTCGAGCCACGTGCTCGAGAATAATCTTCGCGCGCTTGAGGCCTATGACGAGGCACTTAAGGTCCGCACCCGCGAGACGATGCCGATCGAGTACGCGAACACCATCTCGAACAAGGCAAACTGCCTGTGGAATCTGCCCGGTCATGCCTCGAACTCGGAAACCGGCAGGGGCATCAATCTCTCAATGGCCCTCGTCTATTACAGAGAGGCGCGCGAAATATTCCTGGCCCATGGAGATCCCGGTCGCGCTCAGATCGTCAGCGAGGCCTCCATGCAGATCGAGCGCGAGCTGATGGAGCTGTCGGCGCTTCTCGATCGACCTACCACCCTGCATTCCTAGCAAATCTGGATCGAAGGAGTTCTTGCAAATGAGCGTGTCACTTACTCCGGCAATATTCGCCTTAAGTCTCGGTCTGGCGATGATTGCATCAATCGCAGGAGGAATGGTCGGCGGCCTCATCGTCGGCGGAAAAGTGCTCGGAAATGAGCTCGCAGCGCTGCTCGGTGGTTTCTACGGCCCGTTGGCTGGAATTGCCGGCGTTTTCGTCGGCCTTATCGCTCTTTCGATCATCGCTTGAGGAAGATGACATGTGGGCAATGACACAGAACTCCATCTTGTTGTTCTTCCGCGGAAAGCTTTTCGCAGACCCAGCCAAGGCTTACCGGCAAATTGCGATCGGGGTGGCGGTCACAGCCATGCTGCTCATCATTCTTACGCTGGTCGGGGCGCCGATATGGGCGGCTTCAGCCCTGGCAGCAGCAATTGGTGGGGGCTTGCAGCCTTATCTCTTCCGAAACCTCCGCTATAGGTGAGGAGCGCGGCCGGCGCGAGATCGCATGAACGCTCACGAATCGACACCAACACTTCGGGAGGATCTCGCCGGCTTTGTCGGCGATATCGAGCGGTTGGAAACGGTCGTGGCGACCTGGGATGAAACGCAGCGGGGCGTCGTTTCCGCCTACAAGATCGCGATCGAAGCGCTCAATGCGGAAGCGTTCCGGCGCCTGATACGTGCCTTGAAGGCCGATCCCGCCGCGCTGGCCGCCATGAAGAGCGCAGCTTCGGACGAGCTCGTCTACGCGGTGCTGCGGCGCTACAACCTCTTGAGGGCGGCCCTCAACGAGCGGGTCGAGCAGGCACTCGAAAGCGTCCGGCCGATGCTGAAATCGCATGGTGGGGATGTCGAACTCGTCTCGGTTCGCCCGCCGGCAGTGGAGGTTCGGTTCAAGGGAGCCTGCGACGGCTGTCCCGCCTCGGCGCTGACATTCCATGCCGGCGTGAAGAAGGCGCTTCAGGATGTCTGCCCCGAGATCACCGACGTTATTCAGGTCAAGGGGCTGGCCGCGGCGAGCGAAGGCGGCGTTCGGTTCATCAGCCCCTTCGCGCTGAATGCGGAAGGACAGTGGATACCGGCGGGAGCTTGGGCGGATTTTCCGGAGGGCTTGGTCCGCGCGATGGAATTGGGCGGACGCAAGATCATCCTGTCACGTAGTGGGGAATCGATCTCCTGTTTCGAGAATGCCTGCGCGCATCTCGGCCTTCCGATCCATGATGGCGAGGTGCAGGGCGGCATCATCACCTGTCCCTATCATGGGTTCAGATACGACCTCGCCAGTGGCGAATGCCTGACCGCGCCTGAGGTGCAACTGCAGCCGCACGCGGTCAGGATCATCGGAACCAGGGTTGAAGTGAGGATAACGGCATAGCCATGATCACTTCAGCCGCAACCATTCGCTTGGACCGACCGCGCGCTAGGATGCGCGACAACCACGTGCCACGCCGGTTTCTCTCGCCGGCCGGCGCCCGCGTGATTCTGGGTGGAGAGGTCACGCCGGACGGACTTGTGCAATCGATCGTTCCGTCGGCCCAGACGTTGTTCGGCCCGCGTGGGGTGTGTCTCGACAAGAACGGGCCCATGTTCGTCTGCGACAGTGGCCATCATCGGCTGCTGATCTGGAGCCGCTGTCCGTCCTCCGATCAAGCGCCCGCCGATATTCTGATCGGTCAATCCGACTTCTCGCGCGAGGGCCGCAACGCCAAGCGCGACATCGGCCCCGACACGCTCAACTTCCCGACCGGCGTCGCTGCCGCAGACGGCATCCTGGCCGTGGCGGATGCATGGAATCACCGGATCCTGATCTGGAATCGCTATCCATCCGCCTCGAACCAGCCCGCCGATGTGGTTCTAGGTCAGGCGGACTTCGTCTCAGGCCTAGCCAATCGCGGAAGAGCGGTGTCTCGCTCCGACACACTGAATTGGTGCTACGGGGTCGCGATCTTCCAGGGCAGGCTGATCGTCTGCGACACCGGAAATCGCCGCGTTCTGATCTGGAACGGCATTCCGACCGCCAACGGCACGCCGGCCGATCTGGTCCTCGGCCAAAGAGACTTCGTCACCCGTGATGACAATGCCGGCGGCGACGTCTGTGCCACCAGCATGCGGTGGCCGCACGGCATCGCCTGCCATGACGGCGCACTCGCGATCTCGGACGCGGGCAACAATCGCGTCATGGTATGGCGCCATTTCCCCACCGTCAGCGGGACGCCGTGCGATTTCGTGCTGGGCCAGGACGATTTCGCGGGCGTCGATCACAATCGCAGCTCGTACGATCCATCCTCGAGCGCGATGAGCATGCCCTATGGTCTCGTCATCTGGGATGGCCAGCTCGTGGTCTGCGATACCGCAAATTCGCGGCTGCTTGGCTTCCATCTCCAGGACCTCGCCATGGATGCGCCGGCCACAGGGCTGGCGGCCCAGAACGGCTTTGCCGACAAAGGTGACAATCGCTGGCGCGCGGCAAGTCGCGACAGCCTGTGCTGGCCTTATGCTGCTTCGGCAGTCGGTCGGACTCTGGCGATCGCCGACACCGGCAACAACCGGATCCTGATCTGGGACAAAACACCATGAGCAGGCTCAACCTCGCCGCGCCGCAGAACCCTGTCGAGGTCGTTGAAATCCGGTTTCGCGGACGTGTGCAGGGCGTCGGCTTCCGGCCGGCGGTCTGGCGCCACGCGCGGGAACTGCGGCTTGGCGGCGAGGTGCTGAATGACGGAGAAGGCGTTCTGGTTCGCGTGCAGGGAGAACGGGCGATCATTGACATGCTCGTCGACCGCATCGCTGGCGATCCGCCGCCGCTGAGCCAGATCGAGGCAATCGAGATCACCGCCTATGCGGGCGTGCTGCGCGACGATTTTGCGATAGTCGAGAGCGCACATGGCGGGGCTCATACCGAGATTTCACCTGACGCGGCGCTCTGTGCCGATTGCGCGCGCGAAACCACCGATCCCTTTGCGCGCCGCTTCCGCTACCCCTTCACCAATTGCACCAATTGCGGGCCGCGGCTGAGCATCGTCGACGGCATCCCCTACGATCGCGCCAAGACCGCGATGTCGCCGTTTGCAATGTGCGCCGACTGCGCCCGCGAATACCGCGACCCTTCCGACCGGCGGTTTCACGCCGAACCGATCGCCTGCCATGCCTGCGGGCCCAAGGCGAAGCTGGTCAGGCTCGACGGGCGTCACTTTACCTTCGAGCAGTTTTCCATGCTTGACGATGTGGATGCGGCGTGCAGCCTGATCCAGAAGGGCGAAATCGTCGCCGTCAAAGGGCTCGGCGGCTACCAGCTCGCCTGTGACGCCACCCAGGCCGACACGGTCAGGAGGCTGCGCAAACTGAAACAGCGGGACGGCAAGCCGTTTGCCCTGATGGCCAGGGACGTTGACGTTATCCGCCGGTTCTGCGATCTCGCCGAACACGAGTTGGTCGCGTTGACAAGCCCGGCGGCCCCCATCGTGCTCCTGCATGCGAATGGGCCGGAGCACCTGCCTGACGAGATTGCACCGGGATTGCGGACGCTCGGTTTCATGCTGCCGACGACGCCGCTGCATGTCTTGCTGCTGCGGCGGATGGACCGGCCGGTCGTCATGACCAGCGGCAATTTGTCGAGCGAGCCGCAGGTGACGGGCGATACGGAGATGACGGAGCGCCTCGCGGGGATTGCGACGTTCGCGCTCACCCACGATCGGCGCATCGCCAACCGTGTCGACGATTCTGTGGTCCGGGTGGTGGCGGGCGGGCCGCGGCTCCTGCGTCGCGCCAGAGGATACGCACCGGCGCCGATCGCCCTGCCCAGGGGGTTCGCGAAAGCGCCCGATCTGCTCGCCATGGGCGGGGAGCTGAAGGCCACGTTCTGTTTGCTCAAGGACGGCGCTGCGATCCTGTCCCAGCATCAGGGCGACCTGGAGGATGTCGCGACATTCGACGATTACAGGAAGAACCTATCGCTCTATGCCGCGCTCTTCGAGCACGAGCCTACGGCAGTGATCGCCGACATGCACCCCGAATATCTGTCCTCCAAGCTCGCGCGCGAGCACCTGGCGGGCGGGACGCTGCCTTTGATGGAGGTGCAGCATCATCACGCCCATGTGGCGGCCTGTCTTGCCGAGAACGGATATGCGCTCGACGGCCGTCCGGTCCTCGGGATCGTTCTCGATGGTCTCGGATGGGGCGAGGACGCGACGTTCTGGGGCGGCGAGTTCATGCTCGCCGACTATGTCGGCTACACGCGGGCCGGTACGTTCAAGCCGATCCCGATGCTTGGCGGCGTCCAGGCCGTGCGCGAGCCCTGGCGCAATCTCTATGCGCATCTCATGGCGGAGATGAGCTGGGCCGAGCTGACAATGAATTTCGCCGAGCTCGAGCTCCATTCATATTTGGCGGCAAAGCCGCGCGCGCTGCTGGATTCGATGGCGCGCAACCGCATCAACGCTCCGCCAGCATCATCCTGCGGGCGCTTGTTCGACGCCATGGCCGCCGCCCTCGATGTCTGCCGGGACGCGCAGAGCTATGAGGGCGAGGCGGCGGCGCGGCTGGAAGCCATGGTCGACGAGAAAACTCTCGCCGATGAAGACGAGGCGCTGGCCTATCCGCTGACGATCCCCAATCTCGCCGGCACGGGTTTGCCCTATATCGAGCCGCTCGCGATGTGGCATGCGGTGCTGGGTGACCTGATCCTGAAGACACCGGCGCCGGTGATGGCTGCACGGTTCCACAAGGGGCTGGCCAAGTCCATCGCCGCCATGACACGCAAGCTCGCCGGCTCCCCCGAGGACGGCGAGCGACGCTTCTCGACCGTCGCGCTCACCGGCGGCTGCTTCCAGAACCGCATCCTATTCGAGGAGGTGGTGCGCCGGCTGGAGCGCGAGCAGTTCACTGTGCTGTCACATGCGCGCGTTCCGTCCAACGATGGCGGACTTGCTCTCGGCCAAGCCGTCATTGGAGCTGCGCATCTGATGAAATCAAACAAAGACTTCAGGGAAGGAAAGCCGTCATGTGTCTCGGTATTCCCGGGCGGATCGTAAGGATCGACGACGAAGCGAGAAAGCTTGCGACCGTCGACGTCAGCGGCGTCAAGCGGCAGGTCAACATCGCCTGCATCGTCAGCGAGGATCATCCGCCGTCGGCCTGCCTCGGCGACTGGGTGCTCGTCCATGTCGGATTCGCGATGAGCCGGATCGACGAGGAAGAAGCCGCGCAAACGCTCAAGATTCTCACAGAACTGGGTGAAGCACAGGCTGAAATCGAAGCCATGAAGCGTTCGGCAGCTGAGCCGGGAGGGTAGCGCCATGTCAGGCAACAGCGACCTGAAGGAACTTTATCCGTTTCTGCATGGCGGACAGCAGGAGCCGGCGCGGCTGGATGCCGCCCTCCTGCTCTCGGTCGAAGAGAAGGCACGCGATTCGCGCGACACCAATGCGCGCTTCTTTGCCGAGAACGCCGCGGTGCTGATCGCCGCGGCGAAAACGGTCGCGGATGTCTATCGCAACGGCGGACGGCTATTCTCGATGGGCAATGGCGGCTCGAGCTGCGACGCCTCGCATGTCGCCGTGGAGTTCGTCCACCCGATCACGGCGGGCAGGCCCGCACTGGCCGCAACCAACCTCGTCGCCGATCTGGCGATGATCTCGGCGGTCGGAAACGACCTCGGTTTCGATCACGTCTTCGTCCGCCAGATCGTGGCCCAGGGGCGGAAAGGCGATGCGCTCATTGGCATCTCCACCAGCGGCAATTCGTCGAACCTGATGGCCGCCTTTGCCAAGGCGAAGGAGATGGGCCTCGTGACCATTGGGCTTGCGGGCGGCGACGGCGGAAAGATGAAAACCGCGGGTGTCGTCGACCATTGCCTGGTCGTCCCGACGACGTCGATCCATCGCACCCAGGAGTGCCATGTAACCGCCTACCACATCCTCTGGGATCTCGTTCACACGCTCTTGGCTGACGACCGGGGATCGGCGCGAACGAAGGGAGCCGTGGCATGAAATATGTCGACGAATTCCGCGACGGCGAAAAGGCGCGCGTACTCATCGGCGAGATCGAGTCGCTGGTTTCCGGCATGAAACTTCCGGAGGGCCGGCCGCTTTACCTGATGGAGGTCTGCGGCGGGCACACCCATTCGATCTTCCGCTATGGGCTCGAGGGCATGTTGCCCAAGGCTATCGAGCTGGTTCATGGTCCGGGATGTCCGGTCTGCGTCCTGCCGATGGGACGGGTCGATGATTGCGTCGCGATCGCGGAGAACCCGAAGGTCATCTTCACAACCTTCGGAGACGCGATGCGCGTGCCCGGCTCGCGGAAGAGCCTCCTGCAGGCCAAGGCGGATGGTGCCGACGTGCGCATGGTCTATTCGCCGATGGACGCGCTCCAGCTCGCTCGGCGCAATCCCGCTCGCGAGGTCGTTTTCTTCGGCCTCGGCTTCGAGACCACCATGCCGTCGACCGCATTGACGATCCTGCAGGCGGAGAGCGAGGGGATCCGGAACTTCTCCGTGTTCTGCAACCACATCACGATCGTTCCGACCATCAAGGCGATCCTCGACAGTCCCGGCCTGCAGCTCGACGGCTTCCTCGGGCCCGGCCACGTGTCGATGGTGATCGGCACGGCTCCTTACGAGTTCATCGCCAATTTCTATCGCAAGCCGATGGTGGTCGCCGGCTTCGAGCCGCTCGACATCCTCCAGTCTATCTGGATGCTGCTGAAGCAGATCGCGGAGGGGCGGGTCGAGGTCGAGAACCAGTATGCCCGCGTCGTGCCGAGCGAGGGCAACAACGCGGCGCTGCGCGCGGTGGCCCAAGTATACGAATTGCGCGAGTTCTTCGAGTGGCGCGGGCTTGGATCGATCGATCATTCCGGCGTGCGCCTGCGCGATGCTTATGTGCATTTCGACGCGGAGCGCAAATTCGCGATTCCCAACGTCAGGATCGCCGACCCGAAATCGTGCCAGTGCGGCGAGGTGCTGAAGGGCGCACTCAAGCCGTGGCAATGCAAGGTGTTCGGCACCTCATGCACGCCGGAAACGCCTCTCGGAGCACTGATGGTGTCCTCCGAAGGAGCCTGTGCTGCCTACTACCAGTATGGCGGCCAAAAGCGCCAAGCGGAGGTCGTATGAATTTCGTCCCCTTCGTCAAGACGCGCACGCGCGGCAAAGTCAATGTCAGCTCGGTGACGCTGGCTCATGGCGGCGGCGGCAAAGCCATGAAGGACCTGATTGACGACGTGTTTCTGACGGCCTTCGGCGAGCACGCCTGTGAGCCGCTCGAGGATCAGGCGCGGTTCGATCTGGCGGTCTTCGCAGCCCATGGCGACAGGCTCGCCTTTACGACCGACTCCTTCGTGGTCGATCCCCTGTTCTTCCCGGGCGGCGATATCGGAAAGCTCGCGGTTTGCGGCACGGTGAACGATCTCGCCGTCGGCGGGGCGGTGCCCATGTATCTGTCCTGCGCGGTCATCATCGAGGAGGGCGTGCAGATCGATCTCTTGCGACAGGTCGCGCTTTCCATGGCGCGAACGGCTTCGCAAGCGGGGGTGCAGATCGTCACGGGCGACACCAAGGTCGTGCCACGGGGAGCGTGCGACAAGATCTTCATCACGACCACGGGCGTAGGCGCGATCCCTGCCTCGCTCGCGCTCGGCGTGGACAAGGCCCGCGCCGGCGACGCCGTCCTCGTGAACGGACTGCTGGGTGACCACGGTGCCGCCATCCTGTGCGCCCGCGGCGACATGGCGCTCGAGACGCCGATCGCCAGCGATTGCGCCTGTCTGCACGAGCTGATCGGCGCGATCCTCGCCGCCGCACCGGGCACTCGCTTCATTCGGGACGCGACGCGCGGCGGCGTCGCGACGGTGCTGAACGAGATCGCGGACGGCTCGGGGGTCTCCATCGAGATCGAGGAGGGCATGACGCCGATCCGCGAGGAAGTGAAGGCGTTCTGCGAGGTGCTTGGGCTCGATCCGCTCTATCTCGCCAATGAGGGCAAGATCGTCGTGATCGTTCCCCCCGATCAGGCCGAAGCCGCGCTGGCTGCCATGCGGCGAGATCCACTGGGTTTGGATGCCGCCCGTATCGGCCGGATCACCTCGGACCAGGATAGCCGCGTCATGATGCGGACGAGCTTTGGCGGACACCGAATGGTCGACATGCTCGTCGGCGAACAGCTGCCTCGGATCTGCTGAGAGGACCCATGCACGAGCTCGGCATCACCCGTAACATCGTGGCGATCGTCAGCGATGCCGCCAAGGGCCGCAAGGTCCGCCGCATCACCGTCGATGTTGGAGATCTCTCCGGCGTGATGGGAGAGGCGATCGCATTCTGCTTCGAGACCGTCGCCCGCGGGACGCCTCTTGACGGCACAGCGCTCGACATCAGGCGCGTGGCCGGGCGAGCGCTGTGCGCGACGTGTCGTTCGGAATTCGAGCAGGCGAGCCTGTTTGCGCCGTGCCCTTGTGGCTCGCGGCAGTTTACGCGCCTTCAGGGCGAGGAATTGAAGATCAGAAGCATGGAGATCGAAGGGGAGGCTGCCTGATGTGCGGACATTGCGGTTGCGGCGCCAAGGCGGGTGCCACGGTGATCAATCTCCAGACCGGACATGAAGCGAGCCTGGGCGGTGGGGAGACCGGTGAGCACCTGCATGATCATTTCCATGTCCACGCGGATGGCGTTGCTCACGCCCATTCGCATGACCATGATCCCGCCCACGTCCACTCTCACGCTGGACACGGCCATGATCACCATCATCATGACCATCATGATCACGGACATCATGGACGCCGACATTCGCATGACCATGCCCACGAACACGGGCATACCAATCATGACGAAGCTGCGGGCCTGGTGCTCGATCTGGAAGCCCGGATCCTCGCCAAGAACGACGTTTTGGCAGCAAGGAACCGGGCCTGGTTCGCCGGTCGCGAAATCCTGGCCCTGAACCTCGCAAGCTCGCCCGGCGCCGGCAAGACCACGCTGCTGGAGCGAACCATTGGCGACCTTCATCACGAGGTCAATCTCTTCGTCATCGAAGGAGACCAGGTGACGGCCAATGATGGGGAGCGAATTCGACGCGCAGGCGCCCCAGCAGTCCAGGTCAATACGGGCACGGGTTGCCATCTCGAGGCCGACATGATTGCGCGCGCTCTTTCAGAGCTGCGTCCACCGCCGGAATCGATCGTGATGATCGAGAATGTCGGAAATCTAGTTTGTCCTGCGATGTTCGACCTTGGCGAACATGCAAGGGTCGTCATCCTCTCAGTGACCGAGGGAGAGGACAAGCCGATCAAATATCCTCACATGTTCCGGTCGGCTGACCTCATGATCTTGAACAAGCTCGACTTGCTTCCGCATGTGGATTTCGATGTCGATCGCGCGGTGGCATACGCCAGAGACGTCAACCCGGCCATCGAGGTTCTGCAGGTCTCGGCCAGAAACGGCGCAGGATTTGAGGAGTGGTACGGTTGGATACGACGGCAAAGCAAGTTGCTGAAGGACACCGTATTTCCCTCTTGATGATTGGATCTTGCCATGTTCGGAATATTGGGGCTGGGACTGCTGCTGGGCATGCAGCACGCGCTCGAGGCCGATCACATTGCGGCGGTATCGAGCATTGCGGCGCGCCGCAGCGATGTGGGCGAGATCGTCAAGCATGGGTTGACGTGGGGAATTGGACACACCATCACTTTGTTCCTGTTCTCCGGGGCGGCTTTGGTGCTCGGATATGCAATTCCGCCGGGCGTTTCGCAACCGCTAGAGGCGGCCGTCGGCTTCATGTTGATTCTGTTAGGAAGCAACGTCATATGGCGCTTATGGCGCGAACGTGTCCATGTTCACCATCACATCTCAGATTTTCGTGCTCCTAGTCACAAGAGCGAAATTTGGCGCCCTGAGGCGCGCGCGCATGATCATGACCATGGTGCGCGCTGGCGGACGCTGGCGGTCGGGCTCATGCATGGGATGGCAGGCTCAGCCGCGCTCCTCGTCTTAACCGTCTCACAAGCGCCGAACCATCTAGCGGGGATACTTTACGTGTTACTATTTGGTATGGGCTCGATGATGGGGATGGCCGCACTGTCGTCGCTGATTGCGGTTCCCTTAGTCATCTCAGCCCGAACCTTAACTTGGGTCAACCGGTCTTTGCAGTTCGTTATCGGAAACATCGCGATGGGACTTGGCCTCTTGACCATCTATGGAACAGTCGCCGCCGCTGGCTAGCGAGAGGTCAGCTACCCTTCGCCATTTGAATGCGTCTTTTTTCTAAGGATGGTCCGGAGAATCGATACCGGGGGTGTCTCGACCGCCCCTAGCAGCGCGCTGCTCTCCTCGGTCGTGCCGCTTGGGTGCGACCCGGTAGATACGCTGCGCGAGCCAGCAAGCTCCCAATGACGGCGGCTCCCTTCGCTCTCGCATTTACGGACTTTATCTCTTCATCCTCTCGGCAGTCCCGGGTTGACATTAAACCGCTAGCGCCGTCTCGAACTTGGCCTCTATGTTAGTAGCGATCCTTTCCGATGGCTCGACATTGAGCATCTCGCCGCGCGCGCTGCCAGGATGCTCTGCCAGACGGCGGATTGTCGGCCCCTCGCAATCGACAAAGGGTCTATAAGCGGTTGCCGCCTATCCGCGAACCAGGAGAGGTTCGCGAATAAGGAAGGGAGGGTTCAAGCCGGAGGCAAAGGTTTTTTGTTGCCTAGGCAACTAATTCATGCGAACCTTCGCGCAAGGGAAGATGGCGGGACAACCGCTACGCCTTTCCTGGGAGGACCGATGTTCGGCAGGGATGGTATCGCCAGCAAACGCCGGCGCAAGCGTGAAGGTAACGAAGCCTTGCGTGCACATCGTGCTGTGCGCCCTGGCTTAGCTATCGGTATCCGTCACCGCGCCGAGATTTTCATGCAAACGGCGCAGCAGCCCGATCAGTATTTCCTGCTCATCCCTGGAAAGGCACGACAGCAGCCGCCGCTCGCGCCCAAGCGCCACGGCGATCACCTTGTCGTGGGTGGTGCGCCCCTTCGCTGTCAGGGAGATCGAATGGGTGCGGCCGTCATTCGGGTCGATGCGGATCGCGATCAGGCCTCGCTTCTCCATGGCGGCGAGCGTCCTGCTCACCGGCCCCTTGTCGAAGCCGATGACGTGGCAGATGCGGGCGGCCGGAATGCCTGGCTCGATTGCGAGCAGGGCAATGATGCGCCACTCGGTGACGTTGACGCCGAACGCGGGCTGATAGAACGCGTTCGCGCTCTTGGACAATTTATTGGCGATGAAGGTGATCAGAGCCGGGATGTAGCGGTCGAGATCGAGCAGCGGCGCATCGCCTTCAGTCGCGGTGTTGTGTCTCGATTTGCTGGTCGGTGGCTGCATCACGTCGGGGCTCGCTTCATGCGCTGCTCCAGAAATAAGGACATGCGCGAACGCTTCACAAGCCCAAATTTGCGAGGACTGCAATGACTGTACCGAGCGCCTGTGCTTCGACCGCCGGTCCAATGGCCATTCCACACCTTGACGTCGACCCCTTCGCGATCTCGTTCTTCGACGATCCCTATCCGACCCATGAAAGGCTGCGAGAGGCCGGCCCTGTCGTCTATCTCGATAAATGGAACGTCTACGGCGTGGCGCGTTATGCCGAGGTCTATTCAGTCCTCAACGATCCCCAGACCTTCTGTTCCAGCCGCGGCGTCGGTCTTTCCGACTTCAAGAAGGAAAAGCCCTGGCGGCCGCCGAGCCTGATCCTGGAGGCCGATCCCCCCGCGCACACCCGCACCCGCGCCGTGCTGTCAAAGGTGCTGTCGCCCGCGACCATGAAGCGGATCCGCGACGGCTTCGCTTTGGCGGCCGAAGCCAAGATCGACGAGCTGCTGCAGCGGCGCAAATTCGATGCGGTCGCCGATCTCGCAGAGGCCTATCCGTTGTCTGTATTTCCGGATGCGCTCGGACTGAAGGCGGAAGGGCGCGAGCACCTGATTCCTTATGCTGGTCTCGTCTTCAATGCCTTCGGCCCGCCAAACGAGCTACGTCAGACCGCAATCGAGCGATCGGCGCCGCACCAGGCCTATGTCGCCGAGCAGTGCCAGCGACCGAATCTTAAGCCTGGCGGCTTTGGCGCCTGTATCCATGCGTTCTCCGACACTGGCGAGATCACGTCGGATGAGGCGCCGTTGCTCGTGCGCTCACTGCTGTCCGCAGGCCTCGACACCACAGTCTATGGCATCGGAGCCGCTCTCTATTGCCTGGCACGCTTTCCGAAGGAATTCGCGCGGCTGCGGGCCGATCCGTCGCTGGCGCGCAACGCCTTCGAGGAAGCCGTTCGCTTCGAAAGCCCGGTGCAGACCTTCTTCCGCACCACGACGCGCGAGGTCGAGATCGGCGGCACGCGCGTCGGCGAGGGCGAGAAGGTCCTGATGTTCCTCGGCGCGGCGAACCGCGACCCGCGCCGCTGGATCGAGTCCGATCGCTACGACATCACCCGCAAGACTTCGGGCCATGTCGGCTTCGGCTCCGGCATTCACATGTGCGTTGGCCAGTTGGTAGCGCGGCTCGAAGGTGAGGTGGTGCTGTCCGCGATCGCGCGAAGGGTTGCATCGATCGAAATCTCCGGTCCCGTCGAGCGCCGCTACAACAACACGCTGCGCGGGCTAGAGAGCCTGCCGATATCCATCACCCCGGCCTGACGAGGACCTTTGATGCCAGCCATTACTTTCGTTCATTCCAACGGCAATAGCGATCACCTCGACGCCAGCGACGGGGAGAGTGCGATGCAGGCGGCAACCCGCTACGGCCTCGACGGCATCCTCGCCGAGTGCGGCGGCAACGCCATGTGCGCGACCTGCCATGTCTATGTCGACGACGCCCTGGCTGGCGCGATTGCCGGCCGTCCGCGACGACGAGGACGCGCTGCTCGATGGCACCGCCGCGGAGCGGCGGCCGACGAGCCGGCTGTCCTGCCAGATCAGGATCACGTCTGAGCTCGACGGTCTCGTGCTGCGTCTGCCGGAGCGGCAGGTCTAGGTTCCAGTTTTCGGCAACGACCGACTCGCGGGAGTGAGGGAGGACAAAGAATGAAGCACCTGGGGTGGACCATTGCGCTTGCCGCAAGCTTTTGGGTCGGCGCCGCGAACGCGGAGATTTCGGATGGCGTCGTGCGTATCGGCGTGCTCAACGACATCTCCGGCATATTCCAAGACACCAACGGCATGGGCTCGGTCGAAGCCGCACGCATGGCGGCGGAAGATTTCGCCGGCGGCGGCAAGGACGTCAAGGTTGAAATCGTCTACGCCGATCATCAGAACAAGGCGGACGTCGGCTCGGCCATTGCGCGAAAATGGCTCGATGTTGAAGGTGTCGATGCCATCGTCGACGTGCCGAACTCGGCGGTGGGCCTTTCCATCAACAATGTGCTACGCGACAGCCGGATGACGTTCCTGGCGTCCTCCACCGCGAGCGCCGACCTAACCGGCAAGGCCTGCTCGCCCAACACCATCCAATGGGTCAACGACACCTGGGCGACCGGCAACACCACGGCGGCGGCAATGATGTCGCACGGCGGCAAGGAGTGGTACTTCCTCACCGTCGATTACGCGCTCGGTAAAGGCATCGAGGCGGAAGCGCAGAAATATATCGAGGCGCATGGCGGCAAGGTGATCGGCTCCTCCAAGCATCCACTCGGCACTTCTGACTTCGCCTCCTTCCTGCTTCAGGCGCAGGGCTCGAAAGCCCAGGTGATCGGGCTTGCCAATGCAGGCGGCGACACCATCAACGCGGTGAAGCAGGCGGCTGAGTTCGGTATCCAGCAGAGCGGACAGAAGCTCGTTGCCTTCCTCCTCTTCATCAACGACGTCCACGGAATGGGATTGAAGGTCGCTCAAGGACTGCAACTCATGGAGGCTTTTTACTGGGACATGAACGACGACACCCGTGCCTTCGCCAAACGCTTTGCGGCACGCCCCGGCATGAACGGCAAAATGCCGAGCGGCAATCAAGCCGGCGTCTACGCCTCCACGCTCGCCTACCTCAACGCGGTCGCCGCTACTGGCAGCGACAACGCCAAGGACGTCGTGCCGCAGATGAAGACGTTCAAAGGCCACGATAGGCTTTTCGGCGATACCGCGATCCGTCAGGATGGCCGCGTCGTGCATCCGATGTACCTGTTCGAGGTCAAGAAGCCGGAGGAGACGAAATATCCGTACGATTATTACAAGCTTGTTTCGACGATCCCGGCAGACCAGGCGTTCCGGCCAATGGTGGAGGGCGGCTGTGCGTTGGTGAAGTAGGGAGCGCTGCCGAGTAACCAGGACATTGGCACGCTTCACGTTTTGGTGCGGCGTTTCCAGCCTGCAGGAAGTACCTGCGAACTGGCTGGTTGGTAGCGGCCGGGGTTGCGATTTCGCTGTCCGGGCTGCGCCGCGAGCCATGATCTCAAGAGCGCATATCCGTGACTCCGCCCGGTGTCCTTATCTCAAGAGTTCACCTGGCTCTGCGGTTGTTCTGGCGTGAAGACGCCGCAGCAAGCTTTAACAGAGGCAGAAACGCGCTCAATTGGCGCAGCGCGCTTCCAGCGCGTCGACAAAGGAACGGTCCCAGCGGCCCTCGCGAATGGCCTGCATCGTCGCCTCCTCCTTCTGATGTTGAGCCATCGCCTTCTCGATCACGCTTGCGGCAAGACCGGGCGGGAAGGCGAGAAGTCCATCTTGGTCCCCGACGATCACGTCTCCCGGATTGACCACCATACCGCCGACCGTGATCGGCACGTTGATCTCCCCTGGACCGTCCTTGTAGGGGCCGCGGTGGTTCACGCCGCGGGCATAAACGGGAAAAGCTCGTGCGCCGATTTCGGCCGCGTCCCGAATGGCGCCATCGAGCACCATGCCGGCGAGACCCAGCGAAGCGGCGGCGAAGGTCATGATGCCACCGACCAGAGCGTTGGTAGTGTCTCCGCCGGCATCGACCACCATGACGTCTCCGGGCCGGCAGAAATCATAGGCGCGCAGAATGGCGAGGTTGTCCCCGCCACGCGTCTTCACGGTCACCGCCGTGCCGGCCATGGGGGCGGGCGAATGGTAGGCGCGAAGACCGATGCTGCCGCAGTTGCGGTGCAGTTGATCGCTCAGCAGCGCCACCGCGATGCTCCGCAGCTTGGCGACGGTGGACGGGTCGACCTGGGGAGCGGAGGGGTTTCTGACGATTCCGGGATTGGTCATGGAGGATGCTTTCGATCAATTTCAGGTTAGTGCAGCTCGGCAACTGCACGGGCGATGCGATCCGTGCCTTCGTCGAGCGCCGCTTGCGATGTCGCGATCGAGGCACGGAAGAATGGCGACAGACCGTAGGCGGTGCCCTGGACGACGGCCACGCCGGCCGCCTCCAACAAGTACATCACGACGTCACTGTCGCTCTCGAGGCGAGTCCCGGCCGGCGTTGTCCGGCCGATCAGGCCTGCACAATTGACGTAGAGATAAAACGCTCCGTCGGGCGGCCGGCAACTCAGCCCGGGGATCGCGTTGATACGCGCGAGCGTGCGATCGCGACGCGCCCGATAAGTCGCAACGGTCTCGCCAACGAAGCTCTGGTCGCCGGTGAGCGCCGCGACCGCCGCCGCCTGGCTGATCGAGCAGGCATTGCCCGAGGCCTGCGACAGCAGCGTATTCAGCGCGCCGACGAGGTCCGCGGGGCCGGCGATCCAGCCGATGCGCCAGCCGGTCATCGCATAGGTCTTGGATACGCCGTTGATGGCGAGGACGCGCTCACGCAGCTCGGGTGCTGCGTTGAGCAGATGCGGCGTACTCTCGCCGTCGAAACGGATGTGTTCGTAGATGTCGTCGGTCATGACCAGCACATGCGGATGGCGGGCGAGAACCTCGGCAATCCCGCGATATTCCGCTGCGGAATAGCTTGCGCCGGTCGGGTTCGATGGCGAGTTGATCAACAGCCAGCGCGTCTTCTCCGAGATCGCCGCCTCCAGCTGGGCCGGCGAGATCTTGAAGCTCTGGCTTTCCGGACAGGCCACGATCTTAGGTATTCCTTCGCAGGCGAGCACCATGTCCGGATAGGACACCCAATAGGGCGCTGGGATGATCACCTCGTCGCCGGCCTCGAGGGTCGCTTCGAGCGCGCTGTAAATGGCGCTCTTGGCGCCGTTGGTGACGACGATCTCCGCGGGATCGTAGACGAGGCCGTTTTCGCGCTTCAGCTTGGCGACGATCGCCTGGCGCAGCTCCAGCGTGCCGGCAAGCACCGTGTACCGCGTCTCTCCCTTCTCCATCGCCCAGACGGCGGCAGTGCGAATATGCGCGGGCGTGTCGAAATCCGGCTCGCCGACCACAAGGCTGACGATGCTCTTGCCCTCGCGCTTGAGCGCGCTCGCCCGATCCGCAGCCGCCGTGCTGGGCGAAGGCTTGATGCGTCTGACGCGCGCGGAAATACGAGAACGGTTCATGGCAATTGACCCCGGTCTGGAGAGGTGCGACGCTAAAGACAGCCGCCGGCGCTGACCAACACGAGTTCAATCTGGCCTGATAGGCATATCTTATGGTTGGATTCCTCCTCGGCGCCCCGTTGAATGCCGCGCAGCCGGGAAGGCCGCTGCGCCGATCGATCCGAGGGACAAGGTGAATCTGAGGCGTCTTCAGTATTTCGTGAAGATCGTCGACGTCGGCAGCCTGACGCAGGCCGCCGATGTGCTCCATGTCGCGCAGCCGGCGCTCAGCCAGCAGCTCGCGACCTTGGAGGGCGAGGTCCGCCAGCAGCTCCTGGTGCGCACCAAAAGCGGCGTCGTGCCCACGGAAGCGGGCAAGGTGCTGTATCGCCACGCGCAGCTCATCTTGCGTCAATGCGAGCAGGCGCGCGCCGATATGAGCGCGGCGGCCAAGAGCATCTCCGGTGCGGTCGCCGTCGGACTTGCGCCTGGAACGGCCGCGGCCGGACTCGCGCTGCCGCTGCTGCGGACCGTGCGCGCCCGCCACCCTGGCATCCTGCTCTACCTCAACGAGACCTACGGAACGACGCTCTCGGAGCTCGTCATGAACGGCCGGATGGATCTCGCCGTGCTCTACGGCGGCAAGACGGCCGTTCATGGCCTCTCGTTCGTGCCGCTGCTGCGCGAACAGCTCTACGTGGTCGGCCCCGCCAGCATGATGGCCCCGCCGGGCGAGATCAGCGTGCCAGCGCTGGCCGACATGGATCTCTATCTCGCCCGTCCCTACAACGTCGTGCGCAAGATGGTGAACGAAGCCTTTGCGGCGATCGGTCAGGCGCCGAAGGTCGTCGCGGAAATCGAATCGGCGAGCACATTGACGGCGGTGATCGCCGACGGGCTCGGCGCGACGATCCTGCCGGAATCGATGGCCCGACAGGTGGCGGGCTCCTGCGGCGGCTGGCAGTCCCGCATCGTCGATCCGATCATCGAGGCGCCGTTGGCATTGTGCCAGTCCGATCATTTGCCGCTATCGGAGCCGGCCCAGGCCATCAAGGAAATCCTGCTCGAGCTCGTTGCTGGGCTGCCTGGCAATCTCGTCGTCGCCGAGGAGCGGGCGCAGAAAGCGTCATAGCGCTCTCTTATATGGGCAAAGCCAAACCGTCTTGGTCGGGGAAGACCGCCAGCGGTAGCGTTCGTCGGTAGGTAGCGACGCCGCGGGCGCCGACCTCGACGAACGGCCGGAGCATGGATCTCGATCGTATCAAGTCACTGATTGACGCCATGGCGGCTTCCGATCTGGCCGAGATGGAGTTCAGCCAGGGCGGCATGTCATTGCGGCTGGTGCGCCGACCGCAGCCGACCGAATCGCGGCCGGCGGTGCCAGTGGTCGCCGCCACGGCGCGCCCCCCGAGCCGTCCCGAGCCTGCGCAACCGGCACCGGTCAACGCCGCGGCGGATGGCGTCGTCGCGCCGCTGTTTGGCGTTGCCTATCTGCAGCCCGATCCTGACGCGCCGCCCTTCGTCACGGTGGCCCAGGCGATCACCGCCGGCACGACATTGTGCGTCATCGAAGCCATGAAGATGTTTCACGAGGTCCGTGCCGATCGGGACGGCGCCGTGATCGCAATTCTCGTCTCCACCGGGCAGGAGGTCGAGGCCGGGCAAGAACTGATGCGGATCAGGTAGGCACATGTTCGGCTCGGTCCTCATAGCCAACCGGGGCGAGATCGCGCTGCGCATCCAGCGTGGTTGCCGGCGGCTCGGGCTGCGCACCATCGTCGTCCATTCGGAGGCCGATCGCGATGCGCCCTACGTGCATCATGCCGACGAGGCCATCTGCATCGGGCCGGCCGCGGCAGCGCAGAGCTATCTCAACCAGACGGCGTTGCTGTTCGCCGCCGAGGTCAGCGGAGCGGAGGCGATCCATCCGGGCTACGGGTTCCTGTCCGAGAACCCTGGCTTCGCCGAGCAGGTCGAAGCTGCCGGCCTGACCTTCATCGGCCCGACGGCCGCGGTGATGCGCGTCATGGGCGACAAGGTCGCGGCCAAGCGGGCGATGCGCGCCGCCGGCGTTCCCTGCGTACCCGGTCCGGATGCGGCGCTCGGCGACGACCTCGATCTCGCGCGCGCAACCGCGCGGCAGATCGGCTACCCCGTGATCCTGAAAGCGGCGGGCGGCGGCGGTGGACGCGGCATGCGCATGGTGGAGAGCGAGGCTGGCCTCATCGATGCGATCGCCGTGACGCGGGAAGAGGCGCGGCGCGGCTTCGCCAACAGCGCGATCTACATCGAGAAATTCCTGCGCCGGCCGCGACATGTCGAGATCCAGGTGATTGCCGATACCCATGGCAATGCCGTCTGGCTCGGCAGCCGCGATTGCTCGCTGCAGCGACGGCACCAGAAGGTGCTGGAGGAGGCGCCGGCACCGGGACTGGACCAGGACGTGCTGGCGCAGATCGGCGAGCGCTGCGCGGAGGCCTGCCGGCAGCTCGAATACCGCGGCGTCGGCACGTTCGAGTTCCTCGTCGAGGATGACGCGTTCTACTTCATCGAGATGAATACGCGCCTGCAGGTCGAACACCCCGTCACCGAGATGACCGCTGGGATCGATATCGTCGAGGCGCAGATTCGTGTGGCTCAGGGCGAG
Source organism: Bradyrhizobium sp. WYCCWR 13022 (assembly GCF_030435535.1). Taxonomy (NCBI): domain Bacteria; kingdom Pseudomonadati; phylum Pseudomonadota; class Alphaproteobacteria; order Hyphomicrobiales; family Nitrobacteraceae; genus Bradyrhizobium; species Bradyrhizobium sp. WYCCWR 13022. The sequence continues at coordinate 88,471 of NZ_JAUIZJ010000015.1, read as the reverse complement.
GCGCTGCCGTTCGCGCAAGCCGACATCGTCTGCCGCGGTCATGCCTTCGAATGCCGGATCAACGCCGAAGATCCCGACACGTTCGTGCCGTCCCCCGGTGTGATCACCGCCTGGGAGCTCCCCGGCGGCCCCGGCGTGCGCATCGATAGCCATGCCAGCAGCGGATATCGCGTGCCGCCATATTACGACTCGCTGATCGGCAAGCTCGTCGTGCACGGCGCGAATCGCGCCGAGGCCCTGGACCGGCTGCGCATCGCCCTCGACGAAATGCGCGTGGAAGGAATCGCGACCAACCTGCCGCTGCACCGGCGGCTCGTCAGGGATGCCGCGTTCATCAGGGGCGGCGTCAGCATTCACCATCTCGAGCAGCAGTTGTGCGGGAGCGGCAAGGCATGACGACGGACCTGCCACAACTCAGCCTGCTGGGAACGACCGCGCTGCTGTTCGAAGCTCCGGGCGAGACCTCGCTGACGACGCAGTGCCGCATCTGGGCCCTGGCGCTGGAGGCGGGCCGTCTGCCCGGCGTTCGGGAGGCCGTGCCGGGCATGAACAACCTCATGATCGCTTTCGCCGAGCCGCCGCGGCACCGGGGACAAATCGAGCACAGACTGATCGAGCTGTGGCACGCCCTCGAGCCGCTTCCTGTCGCCGGGCGCTGCCTTGATCTGCCGGTGGTCTATGGCGGCGACGGCGGCCCGCACATGGCCGATGTCGTGGCCCACACCGGATTGAGCGTCGACGATATCGTCGCGATCCACAGCGCACCGACTTACACCGTCTACGCCCTCGGCAGCCATCCCGGGTACTGCTATCTCGGTGGCATGGACCAGCGCATCGCGACGCCGCGGCGCAAGGTGCCGGTGCTGCGCATCCCACGCGGCGCCGTCTCCATCGGCGGCAGTCAGACCGGCGTCTCTGCCTCCGATGGGCCGAGCGGCTGGAATACGATCGGCAGCACCGAGGTCGCATTCTTCGATGTCGAGCGCACGCCGCCAGCGCTGCTGCAGCCCGGTGACTGCATCCGCTTCAAAACCATCCGGGTGCTGCGATGATCGAGGTGCTGTCGGCCGGCGCGCTCGCCACGGTGCAAGATCTCGGCCGCACCGGCGCGCTCAACCTCGGCGTCGGGACATCGGGTGCGATGGACCCGTTGGCGCTCGCCGCTGGAAACATCCTGCTGCGCAACGAGGAGAATGCGGCAGCCCTCGAGATACCGCTGTTCCCGTTCCGCGTCCGCTTCACCCATTCGACGGTGTTCGCCGTGACCGGCGCGGATTGCGCGCCGCGGCTCGACGAGGCGCCAGTGCTACCATGGTGGGCGCACCGCGCCGATGCCGGCCAGGTCCTCTCGCTCGCCGTTCCCTCAACTGCGACCTGGCGCGCCAGCCGCGTCTACCTGTGCATCGCGGGCGGGATCGATGTTCCCTCGGTGCTCGGCTCACGCAGTACCCAGCTGCGCGGCGCCTTCGGCGGGTTAGAGGGCCGTCCGCTGCGCGACGGCGATCGGTTGCCAATTGCCGAGCCCCCCGGTCGCGCCAAGACAGGCTTCGGCATCACGCCGCCCGGCCTCGCCTTGCCATTGGAGGTGGACGGGTTGACCGCCGTGCGGGTGCTGCCGGCTGCCGAATACGATAGCTTCACGCCGTCTTCCCACGAGGCGCTATGGTCCGAGCCTTGGAAGATTACGTCACAGAGCGACCGCTACGGCTATCGTCTCGCCGGCCCCGAACTCAGGCCGCAGCGACCCATGGAGCTGCGCTCCCACGGCATTGTCCCAGGCGTGATCCAGGTCCCCCACGGCGGCCAGCCGATCATCCAGATGCGCGATGCGCAGCCATCGGGCGGCTATCCCAAGATCGGCACCGTCATCGACGCCGACCTCTGGCGCCTCGGCCAGGCTCCCATCGGCAGCCGGATTCGTTTCGTGCTGTGCAGCTGGGACGAGGCGCTGGACGCGTCGGCGGCGACCCGGCGCTGGCTGAGCAACGCCCGCCGATTGGTCGAGCTCTACTGCAACCAGGGAGCGGTGCGATGACCAACCCGCTCGACCATGTCGACCAGCTCTGCGCCTTCCTCGCGGCGACCGACATCGGCCTGCTCGAGCTGAAAGGCCCAGCCGGGGTGCTGCGCCTGCGGCATGACGGCGCCCGAGTCGAAGTCGAAATGATCGAGGCTGCGACGGCGGCGCTGTCTTCTTCCCCCACGCAGATCATTCGGGCACCGGTGCCGGGTCTCTACCTCGACCGCCATCCATTGCGCTCGCAACCATCGGTCGCCGTCGGCGACGAAGTTGCGGCCGGCACGCCGCTCGCCTTTCTCCAGATCGGACCGCTCTTGCTTCCGGTCCCGGCCCCGGAGGACGGCATGGTGGTCGAGACGTTCGCCGAGCATGGCGCGACGGTGGGATACGGCGCGCCGCTGATCGGATTGCAGCCGCACGGGAGTGACGCCGAATGAAGATCGATCTCAATGCGGATCTGGGCGAGGGCTACGGTCCCTGGTCCATGGGCGACGACGACGCTCTGCTCGGCCTCGTCTCGTCGGCCAACATCGCCTGCGGCTTTCACGCGGGCGACCCGCTGATCATGCAGCGCACCGTGGAATCGGCAAAGGCGCGGGGTGTCGATGTCGGCGCCCATGTCGGCTTCCCGGATCGCCAGGGCTTCGGCCGCCGGGCGATGCACATCGATCCTACCGAGCTCGCGGCGATGGTCACCTATCAGCTCGGCGCGCTTGCAGGGATCGTCCGCGCAGCCGGTTACCGCATGACCCACATGAGTTTCCACGGCGCCTTGGGCAACATGGTGGCCGCCAACGCCAAACTCGCCGAACCGCTGGTCCGCGCTGTCGCCGCCTTCGATCGAGAGCTCCTCATCGTATCGTCGACCAGCCGCGCCATCGAGGGGGCGGCGGCGGCCTGCGGCCTGCGCGTCGCCACCACTTTCCTCGCGGATCGCGCCTACGACGATGACGGACTGCTCGTGCCACGGGGCACGGCCGGCGCGGTCATTCACGACCCGGCGCTCGTGCTCGAACGGGTGCAGCGCCTGCTCTGCGACGGCGTCGTCATCACCGCGACCGGCCGGGCGCTGCCGATGCAGGCCACATCGATCCTGCTGCATGGCGACACCCCGGGCGCGGTCGAGTTCGCCCGGACGATCCGTGCGGCGATCGAGACCGCCGGTGGCGAGATCGCGCCGGTGTCGCACCTGATCGCCGGCGGCCCCGGGCGTGGCCCATCATAAGCGCCCCTTATCCCGCCAAAGTGATTCCATCTTGGCGGCGGAACTGCTCCGTCGGTAGCCTCTGGAGAACAGCGAGGACTCAGATGCCATTTTCCGACTACAGGACGGCTCTCGTCACCGGCGCCTCGTCAGGCATCGGCCTCGCCGTCGTCGAGCGCCTGGCGCGCGAGGGACTGCAGGTGCACGCGTTGGCGCGTAGCGCCGATCCACTGAAGGCGCTGGCAGATCGCACCGGCTGCATTCCCCATGCCGTCGACGTTCGCGATCTGCCTGCGCTTACCAAGCTCGCCGGCAGCGTCGAATTCGACGTTCTCGTCAACTGCGCCGGCGTCGACCGGCCCAAGAAATTCCTGCAGGCGGATGCCGAGGATATCGAGCTACTGCTCGGCGTGAATCTGGGGGCCGTCCTGCATCTGTGCCGCCTCGTCGTGCCCGGCATGGTGGCGCGCGACCGCGGTCACGTCGTGAACATCACTTCAATCGCCGGCGCCTATAATTTCGGCGGCAACTCGACCTACCACGCCACCAAGGCGGCGGTCAGCATGCTGTCCCGTCAGCTCCGGATCGATGCCTTCGGCAAGCGTGTTCGCATCACCGAGATCTGCCCGGGGCGGGTCGAGACCGATATCTTCGCTCACGTCCACGGCGACTCCGCCGCGACCCGCGCTGCCTTCATCGACGGATTCGAGCTGCCCAAACCGGAGGACATCGCCGACACGATCGCTTTCGCCATTGCCGCGCCAGTGGCGGTAAACATCGGCCATATCGAGATCACACCGACCCTGCAGGTGCCGGGCGGACTGTCGACGGTCCGTCCCGAGCACCCCGCCAGCCCTCCAGCCGTCACCTAGAGCGGAGGGTGCGATGAAGGGCTTCGACCTCATGGCGATCCTGCTGAACCCCGAGTTCAGCCGCATGCTCGTCCACGGGGTGAAGATGACCTTCATCATCTTCGCAGGCTCCTGGCTGCTCGCCATGAGCCTCGGTATCACCCTCCTTGCAATTCGAATGCTGCCGGGCCGGATCGCCGACGCCCTGGTCGAGGCCTACGTTGCCTATCACCGCAACGTGCCGACACTGGTGCAGCTGATGCTCTGGTATTTCGGTGTCTCCAGCCTGCTGCCCGAGCGGCTCCAGGTCTGGCTGTCCGATCAGAACGGCGAGGCAATCTTCGCGGTGATCGCGCTCGGACTGTGTCAGGCCGCATATTTCAGCGAAGACCATCGGTCGGGCTTGCGCGCCGTGCCCAAGGGCCAGTGGGAGGCCGCTCGCGCGCTGGGTCACAGCTATCTCGGCGCGATGACTTACATCCTGCTGCCGCAGGCGGTCCGAAATGCGATGCCGGCGCTGGTGAACCACACGGTGTCGCTGTTCAAGAACAGCAGTCTTGCCATGGCGATCGGCGTCACCGAGCTCACGCATGCGGTGAAGGAGGTCGAAAACCAGAGCTTCCGCGCTTTCGAGACCTACCTGATCGCGACCGTCTTCTACCTCGTGTGCTCGCTGCTCCTGATGTGGCTTGGCTATTATTTCGAGCGGCGCAGCCGCATGGCGGGAGCGCTCTGACATGACGCTCCTGTTCAACATGATAGGCATCGTCAGCGACAACTGGCTGCTGCTGCTGGTCGGCCAGTTTCCGAACGGCCCGCTCGGCGGGATCGCCGCGACCCTGATCCTGTCGATTCTTGGAATTGCGCTGGCATTCCCGCTCAGCGTGGCGATGGCGCTCGCGCGTCTATCGCCTTGGCCCGTGCTGCGCTGGCCGGCGACGGCGCTGGTCTATGTCGTGCGCGGCGTTCCGCTGCTGCTGATCATCCTCTGGGTCTATTTCCTGCTGCCGCTCCTGATCGGCGAGAGCGTTCCCGGCTTCGTGACCATGCTCGCCACCTTGGTCATCTACGAGGGGGCCTTTCTCAGTGAGATCGTGCGAGCCGGAATCACGGCATTGCCGCGAGGGCAGATGGACGCGGCGCGGGCGCTCGGCCACAGCCACCTCGGCGCGATGCGCTACGTGATCCTGCCGCAGGCGCTGTTCAACATGATCCCGAGCATCATCAGCCAGTTCGTCTCCACCATCAAAGAGACGACGTTGGGCTACATCATCAACGTGCCAGAGCTGACCTTCGCGGCGGGACAGATCAACAACCGGCTTCTGACCAAGCCGTTCGAAGTCTACTTCATACTCGCCATCATCTATTTCGTCGTCTGCTGGACTCTCACTAAGCTGGCCAGCACGCTCGAACGTCGGATTGCCGTTCGGCGCGCCAGGTCGATGGATGGTGCTGCAGCGCCGGCTTTGGCAGCCGCATCGAGGACATGATCATGTCAAACCAGGCCTCGAACAGTACGGCAACTCCGATGATTGAATTCATTGGCATCAACAAGTTCTACGGTTCGCTGCCCGCCCTCGTCGACATCAACGCGGAGGTGAAAAAGGGCGAGGTGGTCGTGGTATGTGGCCCCTCGGGCTCTGGCAAGTCGACGCTCATCCGCACCGTCAACCGGCTTGAGGAGATCCAATCCGGAGTGCTGCGCTTCGACGGACAGAATGTTCATGCGAAGATTAGCAGCTTGGCAATGAACCACCTGCGCAGCCGTATCGGCTTCGTTTTCCAGAGTTTCAATCTGTTTCCACACCTCAGCGTGCTGGACAATGTGATGCTGTCGCCTGTGAAGGTGAACGGCATCAAACGGAGCAAGGCAAGGGAGATCGCGCTTCAGTTGCTCGACCGGGTAGGCCTTTCCAGCAAGGCGCAGAACTATCCGGCGCAGCTGTCCGGCGGCCAGCAGCAGCGTGTCGCGATCGCGCGAGCGCTGGCCATGGAGCCGCCGGCGATGCTGTTCGATGAGCCGACCAGCGCGCTCGACCCGGAGATGGTCGGCGAAGTTCTGGCGGTGATGCGGGGACTTGCTCGCGATGGCATGACCATGATGTGCGTCACCCATGAGATGAATTTCGCACGCGATGTCGCTGATCGTGTCTGGTTCATGGATGCCGGGCGCCTGCTGGAATCGGCGTCGCCGAGCGCGTTCTTCGGCTCGCCGCAGCATCCGCGTGCGCAGCGCTTTTTGTCGGATCTGCGGGCACGATGACAACGCCTGCCATCATTGCAAAACAGGGAGTTCGAAATGTCGATCGGGATCGGGACTAAGACTGGAAAATGCGTGCTCCGCGCCGCCATCGTTGCCACGGGCCTGAGTTGCTTTGCCAGCGTGGCCATGGCTGATCAGCTGGCCGATATCATGCAGCGCAAAGAGCTGCGCTGCGGCACCTTCGCCGACGTACCCCCGTTTGCCGCGCCCGATCCGAAAACGCGGGAGATGGTTGGCTTTGATGTCGACCTCTGCAGAGCCATTGCCAAGCGCTGGGGCGTCGAGGCGAAGATCAGCCCGCTCTCGGTCGAGGCGCGGGTGCCCGAGGTCAAGCTCGGCCGCGTCGACATCACAGTCGCCAATCTCGCCTATACGCTGGGCCGCGCCGAGCAGATCCAGTTCTCCGACCCCTATTATCTCGCCAAGGAGATGTTGGCGGTGAAGGCTTCGGATCCAGGAACCAAGAAGGCCGACTTCAAAGGTAAACGTCTGGCTTCGACCAAGGGCTCGACCTCCGAGCTCGCGATCAAGCTGAATGAGTCGGATCCCCTCACTTTCGTCGACACCGGCTCGGCTTTCATGGCCGTCCAGCAGAACAAGGCGGTCGGAATGGTGGCCAATACCATGACCATCACCAAGCTCGTCAACGAATCGAAGTCCGCTGGCCAACCGCTGAAGATGATCGATGAGCCCATGGTCTTGCAACCGATCGGCATCGGCATGAAGAAGGACGAGCCGGCGCTGCTCGCCAAGATCAACGAGACACTGCTCGCACTCGACCAGGCAGGTGAGATCAACCAGCTCTGGGACAAGTGGCTCGGCCCGAACACCGAGTTCAAGATGACCCGCACCGACAAAGTCGTGCCGCTCGGCCAACTTAAGTTCACGCCGTTGCCGTAACCGGTGCACCGGGGCACACCTCCAAGAACCGGCCCGGACAGACTTGGTGGTTGAAACGGCGTCGGCTCCTGGACGCGGTGGGTCAATGCCTGGTCGACGTGCAATAAAACATTGGAAGAAGTCGAGAAAAAAGCGCGATGGGTTGAATCGTCATGGCGCTTTAGCTCTTTGTTTGAGCATGAGTTTTGGGAAAACCGCTTCACACTTTTCCGGATCTTGCTTTAGCGCCCGCCGAGTTCAGGTAGGTACGGCAAATAATTCGACCCTTCAGAGCCAAGAAAATCGAACATAGCCTGCGCCGGCGGCAGCAGGACCTTGTCACTGCGGCGGATCACGTACCATTGCCGCACGATTGGTAGGCCCGCGACGTCGAGCACGACGAGGCGGCCCTCGCCGAGCTCGTGCGCGACGGTGTGCGCCGAGATGAAGGCGATGCCGAGCCCGGCGATAACAGCCTGCTTGATGGTCTCGTTGCTGCTCATCTCCATGCCGATGATTGGCTCGAGATCCGATTTCTGGAACATGCCCTCCATTAGTGTTCGCGTGCCCGAGCCCGGCTCGCGAGTGAGAAAGGTCTCGTGCACAAGGTCGGTCAGACTGAGTCCTCGGTCCTTTTCCAGCCAATGTCCCCTGCGGGCGACGATGATGTGCGGATTGCGGCCGAGCTGGCGCACGTCGACGTGGACGTCGGCGGGTGGCCGGCCCATCACCGCGAAGTCGAGATCATAACCGTGCATGGCTGCGCGGATCTCATCGCGATTGCCAATCGTCAGCTTGATCTCGATCTTGGGGTAGCGCTTGGAGAACGCCGCGATCGCATGCGGCACGAAATATTTAGCGGTCGAGACCGCACCGAGATGCACCGCGCCGCCGCTCCGTCCGGCGAGCAGGTCGAGCGCGCCCTGGCAGTCCGCGATCGCGGCCTCGACCCGCTCGGCCAGCGCCAACACTTCCTTGCCCGCCGCGGTCAGCTGCATGCCGTCGCCGGTCCGCTGCACCAAGGGCAGGCCGGCGAGGTCCTGAAGTTGCCGCAGCTGCTGGGTCACGGCCGGCTGGGTCAGCCCAAGATGGCCGGAGGCCGCCGTCACGCTGCCCTTGGCCGACAGCGCCGCGAGCGAGCGCAGCTGCCTGATCGTCAGATGCCGGAGCTGTGCAGCCGCCTGTCCGGGTCAATTATAAGAAAATTCTTTGGTGCTCATTACGAATAGAAATTTTCCTTATTAATCTGTCCCTGTCAATCTCCTGGTGCTGGGACTGACCGCGACCGACCTTCAGAGGGGAGGGCATGGCTGCGGCGCCGGCCAAGGGGATGGACGCAGATGACTGGGCAACTCAGGCTGGACGATCACCTTCAACGGTATTCCGAGACCGCGCCGCATGCGCTGGCCGTGGCGGCCGCAGTCGATGCCATCGCGGCGGCGGCCATCGAAATCGCCGACCTCATCGCGTCAGGTGATCTCGCTGACGCCTCTGGCCTGACCACGGAGCGCAACAGCGACGGCGACATCCAGCGCGACCTCGATGTCCAGGCCGATGCGATCCTGCGCCGCTGCCTCAGCAAGCTGCCGATCGCGGCGCTGGCGTCGGAGGAGATGCGCGAACCCCAGATCGGCGACCGCGAGGGCCGCGTCTGCATCGCGATCGATCCGCTCGACGGATCCTCCAACATCGACATCAACATGACGGTGGGGACGATCTTCTCGATCCTGCCGGCACCCGACGACCTCTCGCTCGCCTTTCACCAGCGCGGATCAGTGCAGCTTGCGGCGGGCTTCGTCACCTACGGGCCGCAGACCTCGCTGGTGTTGACGCTCGGCGAAGGCGTCGACATCTTCACGCTCGATCACAAGGCCGGCTGCTTCCGTCTCGCCCGCAGCGGCGTGCAGATCTCCGAGGCCTGCGAGGAGTTCGCGATCAACGCCTCGAACCGTCGGCACTGGGATCCGCCGGTGCGCGCCTTCATCGACGAATGCCTCGCAGGCGTCGAAGGCCCCGCCAACCATGATTTCAACATGCGGTGGGTCGGCTCGCTGGTTGCCGAGGCCTACCGAATCCTCACCCGCGGCGGCGTCTTCCTCTACCCTTCGGACGCGCGCCCCGGCTACGGCGAGGGCCGCCTGCGCCTGACTTACGAGGCGCATCCGATGGCCATGATCATCGAGCAGGCCGGCGGCTCCGCCTCCACGGGACGCGAGCGCATCCTCGACCTCTCCGCGCAGAGCCTGCATCAGCGCGTGCCCCTGATCATGGGCTCGAGCAACGAGGTGCGGCGCGTCGAGGAGCTTCATTGCGATCCAGTGCTGGTCGCCAGCGTCTCTGCGCCGCTGTTCGCGCGGCGCGGATTCTTCCGGCTCTGAGCGAGGTGTCCCATGTCCAGGAAGCATCCGATCATCTCCATCACCGGCTCCTCCGGCGCCGGCACCACCTCGGTCAAGAAGACTTTCGAGCAGATTTTTTTCCGCGAGAAGGTCAATGCCGCCTACATCGAAGGCGACGCCTTCCACCGCTACGACCGCGCCGAGATGCGCGCGCAGATGGCGAAAGAGGCCGAGCGCGGCAACAAGCATTTCAGCCATTTCAGTCCCGAGACCAACCTGTTCGAGGAGCTGGAGCGCGCGTTCCGCGACTACGGCGAGACCGGTACGGCGGTGACGCGGCACTATGTCCACGACGCCGAGGAATCCGCGCTGCATGGCACGGCGCCCGGTACTTTCACCGACTGGAAGCAGCTGCCGGAGAACTCCGACCTGTTGTTCTACGAGGGCCTGCACGGCGCCGTCGTCACCGACAAGGTCAATGTCGCGCGCTATGCCGATCTCAAGATCGGCGTCGTGCCCGTCATCAACCTCGAATGGATTCAGAAGCTGCACCGCGACCGCAGCGCGCGCGGTTATTCGACCGAGGCGGTCACCGACACCATCCTGCGGCGGATGCCCGACTATATCCACTACATCTGCCCGCAATTCACCGAGACCGACATCAACTTCCAGCGTGTGCCGACGGTCGACACGTCCAATCCGTTCATCGCGCGCTGGATCCCGACGCCGGACGAATCGATGGTCGTGATCCGCTTCAAGAATCCACGCGGCATCGACTTCCCCTATCTGCTCTCGATGCTGCCGCAGAGCTGGATGTCGCGCGCCAATTCGATCGTCTGTCCCGGCGCGAAGCTCGATCTCGCCATGCAGCTGATTCTGACGCCGCTGATCATGCAGTTGATCGAGCGCAAGCGCAGCCTGAAGTGAACGAGGAGAGACACCGATGAATATCTCCGTCCACGCCGAAGCCGACATCACGGCAGTCGCGCATAACGATCTCGCCAACGCCGTCCGCTTCCTCGCGGTCGATGCCATCGAGACCGCGCAGTCGGGCCATCCAGGTCTGCCCATGGGTATGGCCGATGTCGCGACCGTGCTGTTCTCGCGCTTCCTGAAATTCGACTCGGCGCATCCCAATTGGCCGGACCGCGACCGCTTCGTTCTGTCGGCGGGCCACGGCTCGATGCTGCTCTATGCGCTGCTGCACCTGACCGGCGGCGACCTCAGTCTCGATGACATCAAGGCGTTCCGGCAGTGGGGCTCGAAGACGCCGGGCCATCCCGAATACGGCCACACGCCGGGAGTCGAGACCACGACGGGTCCGCTGGGGCAGGGGATTGCGACCGCGGTCGGCATGGCGCTTGCCGAGCGCATGGCCAATGCGCGGCATGGCGACGGCCTCGTCGATCACTTCACCTACGTGATCGCGGGCGACGGTTGCCTGATGGAAGGTCTCAGCCAGGAGGCGATCTCGCTCGCGGGTCATCTCGGGCTCGGCCGTTTGATCGTGCTGTTCGACGACAACGGCATCTCCATCGACGGTCCGACGTCGCTCGCGACATCGGATGATCATCTCGCGCGCTTCGCGGCCTCCGGCTGGTCGGTGCGCCGTGTCGACGGACACGATCCAGAAGCCGTGGCCCAGGCGATCGCGGAGGAGCGGGAGACCGCCAAGCCGTCGCTGATCGCGTGCCGCACCATCATTGGTTATGGGGCGCCTGATCGGCAGGGCACCGAGAAGGCGCATGGTGCGCCACTCGGCACCGAGCAGACCGCGGCGGCGCGCCGCGCGCTCGGTTGGGATTATCAGCCTTTCGTGGTGCCGATCCCGGTGCTCAAGGCGTGGCGGATGATCGGACAGCGCGGGCAGGTCGAGCGACTCGCCTGGCTCGATCGTTATGAGCGCGCAACGCCCGAGCAGCGCGATTTGTTCGTGGAAGGTAGGGCGGTTGCCCTGCCTGCTGCCTATGTGCTCGCCGCGGCGAAGTTGCGCGAGCGCTTCGCATCCGAACGGCCGAAGCTGGCGACGCGGCAGGCTTCGCAGCAGGTGCTTGACGGCATCGCCAGCACCATTCCCGGACTGGTCGGCGGCTCGGCGGATCTGACGCATTCGAACCTGACGCAGGCGAAGGCGCAGACCCCCGTTAAAGCCGGTGCGTTCGCCGGTGGCTACATCCACTACGGTATCCGCGAGCACGGGATGGCTGCAGCAATGAACGGCCTCGCGCTGCATGGCGGCTTCATTCCCTATGGCGGCACGTTCCTCGCCTTCTCCGACTACAGCCGTCCCGCGATCCGGCTCGCAGCGTTGATGCGGCTGCGGGTTATCCACGTGATGACGCACGACTCCATCGGGCTCGGTGAGGACGGCCCGACGCATCAGCCGGTCGAACACCTTGCCGCGCTGCGGGTGATCCCGAACTTGCTGGTGTTCCGTCCCGCCGACGCGGTCGAGACGCTGGAGGCTTGGGACTGCGCACTCGGCTCCGAGCATCGCCCGTCCGTGCTGTGCCTGTCGCGTCAGGCGCTGCCAACTTTCCGCAGCGATGCCCGCGGCAAGAACCGCGTCGCACGCGGCGCCTATCTCGTCGTCTCGCCCGACGGCGGCCGTGACGTGACGCTGATCGCGACCGGCTCGGAAGTCTCGATTGCGCTGGAAGCAGCCCGCCTGCTCGCGACCGAGCACATCCGCGCGGCCGTGGTGTCCGCGCCCTGCTTCGCCTTGTTCGAGGAGCAGCCGGACGATTACCGCGCCACCGTGCTCGGCACGGCGCCGCGCGTCGGCGTCGAGGCAGCGGTTGTCGGCGACTGGCATCGCTGGATCGGTGCCGACGGTGAGTTCGTCGGCATGCGCAGCTTCGGTGCCTCGGCGCCGGCGCCCGTGCTGTACCGCGAATTCGGCATCACACCGCAGAGCATCGCAGAAGCGGCCAGGCGCTCGGTCGCACGTCGGAACCAGGGAAGAACAGCATGAGCTTGCGTGTCGCCATCAACGGATTTGGCCGGATCGGTCGCAACGTGCTGCGTGCGATCGCCGAGTCCCGCCGCAACGACATCGAGGTGGTCGCGATCAACGACCTCGGTCCGGTCGAGACCAATGCGCATCTGCTGCGCTTCGACTCGGTCCACGGCCGCTTTCCCGGCGAAGTCAAGGTCGACGGCGATACGATCGACGTCGGCGGCGGCCCGATCAAGGTGACCGCGATCAAGGACCCGGCGCAGCTGCCGCATCGTGCGCTCGGTGTCGATATCGCCCTGGAATGCACCGGTCTGTTCACCTCGCGTGAGAAAGCCGCCGCACATATCCAGGCCGGTGCCAAGCGCGTGCTGGTCTCGGCGCCGGCAAGCGAGGTCGATCTCACCGTCGTGTTCGGCGTCAATCATCTCGCCCTGACCGGCGATCACATCGTGGTCTCCAACGCCTCGTGCTCGACCAACTGCCTCGCGCCGCTCGCTCAGGTGCTGGACGACGCCGTCGGGATCGAGAAGGGGTTCATGACCACGATCCACTCCTACACCGGCGACCAGCCGACGCTCGATACGTTCCACAAGGACCTCTATCGCGCCCGCGCCGCGGCGCTGAAGGCGCTGCGGCTCGAGGACATGCGGCTGCCGGTCGCCTATGTGAAGACGTTCCAGGGGCCGGCCACCGGCATCGTGGTCGAGCGCGAGCGGCTCGACAAGTTCGGCCGGCCGCTGCTCGGCGCCACCATCAAGCCGAAGCTCGGCCTCTCGGGCCGCAATTACGGCCGCGTGGTCTATGAGGCGCTGAAGGGCGGGCTCGACTTCACCAAGGACGACGAGAACATCAACTCGCAGCCCTTCATGCACTGGCGCGACCGCTTCCTCTACTGCATGGAAGGCGTCAACCGCGCGCAGGCGGCGTCGGGCGAGGTGAAGGGCACCTATCTCAACATCACGGCCGCGACCATGGAGGACATGTACGAGCGTGCGGAGTTCGCCAAGGAGCTCGGCTCGGTCGTGGTCATGATCGACCTCGTGATCGGCTACACCGCGATCCAGTCGATGGCGAAATGGGCGCGCCGCAACGACATGATCCTGCATCTGCACCGCGCCGGTCACTCGACCTATACGCGCCAGAAGAGCCATGGCGTGTCGTTCCGCGTCATCGCCAAATGGATGCGGCTCGCCGGAGTCGATCACATCCACGCCGGCACGGTCGTCGGCAAGCTCGAGGGCGATCCCAACACCACGCGCGGCTATTACGACATCTGCCGCGACGACTTCAACCCGATGAAGCTCGAGCACGGCGTGTTCTTCGACCAGAGCTGGGCGAGCCTGAATAAGCTAATGCCAGTGGCTTCCGGCGGCATCCATGCCGGCCAGATGCACCAGCTGCTCGACCTGCTCGGCGAGGACGTCGTGCTGCAGTTCGGCGGCGGGACCATCGGCCACCCCATGGGTATCCAGGCCGGGGCGACCGCCAACCGGGTGGCGCTGGAAGCGATGATCCTCGCTCGCAACGAGGGACGTGACTACGTTCACGAAGGCCCAGAGATCCTGGCCAAGGCCGCAGCGACCTGCACGCCGCTGAAGGCCGCGCTGGAGACCTGGAAAGACGTCACTTTCAACTATCAATCCACCGACACGCCGGACTTCGTGCCGACGGCGCTCGCCGCTGTCTAAAGGAGAGCAAAGATGAAACTGACCCAAGGCTGTTTCTCCTTCCTGCCCGATCTCAGCGACGAGCAGATTACCAAGCAGGTGCAATATTGCCTGAGCAAGGGTTGGGCGGTGAACATCGAGTTCACCGACGACCCGCATCCCCGCAACACCTATTGGGAGATGTGGGGTCTGCCGATGTTCGATCTCGCGGACGCTGCCGGCGTGATGATGGAGCTCGCCGAATGCCGCAGGGTGTATGGCGACCGCTACATCCGCGTCTCGGGATTCGATTCCAGCCATGGCTGGGAGTCGGTGCGCATCTCGTTCCTCGTCAACCGGCCCGCGAAGGAGGCTGAGTTCGAGCTGGTGCGCCAGGAGATGGCCGTACGCTCGGTACGTTACACCACCGTACACCGGCAACCTCAGCCGGCTTCCTCTTAGTCGCTTTCCGCTCGGAGCGACTCTTTCTCCCCGCTCCGACTCCCTGGCGGACAACTGCTTCGCCGTCATTTGCGGCGGCGAAGCCTCTTTATTCGAGGTCCAAGATGCTGGATGTGCCGCACACGACGACCATTGAGGTCAATGAGGTGCCTACTGCGTTTGACCTGCGCAAGGAGGCCGAGGCGGCGGGGATCACGGAGACCTTGCACCAGCTCGAACAAGAGTTGATCGGCTTGAAGCCCGTCAAGCAGCGGGTGCGGCAGATCGCTTCGCTCCTGTTGATTGAGCGGATCCGGCAGCGGGCCGGGCTCGTCTCCTCGGCCCCGACGCTGCACATGTCCTTCACCGGCAATCCCGGCACCGGTAAGACTACCGTCGCCCTGCGCATGGCGAAGATCTTGCACGGCCTCGGCTTCGTGCGGCGCGGACAGGTGATCTCGGTGACGCGCGACGACCTTGTCGGTCAGTATATCGGTCACACTGCGCCGAAGACCAAGGAGATCCTGAAGAAGGCGATGGGCGGCGTACTGTTCATCGACGAGGCCTATTACCTGCACCGGCCCGACAACGAGCGCGACTATGGTCAGGAAGCCATCGAGATCTTGCTGCAAGTCATGGAAAACCAGCGCGAGGATCTCGTCGTCATTCTCGCGGGTTATGGCGAACGGATGACCAGTTTCTTTGCCTCCAATCCAGGCTTCCGATCACGCATCGCCCACCACATCGAGTTTCCCGACTATTCGGAGGCGGAGCTGCTCTACATTGCCGAGCTTATGCTGAGGGAGCGCGGCTACCGCTTCTCGGCCGCGGCACGCGAGTCGTTCGAAAGATACATTGTGCTGCGCCGGACTCAGCCGTTCTTCTCCAATGCGCGCTCGGTCCGCAACGCTGTCGATCGCATCCGGTTGCGCCAGGCCGATCGGCTGGTCTCCGATCTCGACCGGATGCTCGAGATCGCTGATCTCGAAACCATCGATCCCTCCGACGTATTGGCGAGCCGCGTGTTCAGCGGCGGAGCTGGCAGCGAGCAGGCGACCGGGAGCAAATGTCCATGACCAGGGATATCGTCATTGCTCCCTCGATCCTGGCGGCGAATTTCGCGCGTCTCGGCGAGGAGGTCGCGGCGATCGACGCAGCCGGCGCTGACTGGATCCATTGCGATGTCATGGACGGGCACTTCGTGCCGAACATCAGTTTCGGTGCGGACGTGATAAAGGCGGTGAGGCCGTTCACCACGAAGACGTTTGACGTTCACCTCATGATAGCGCCCGTCGACGCTTATCTTGAAGGCTTTGCCAAAGCCGGTGCCGACATCATCACGATTCATGCGGAAGCCGGTCCACATCTCGATAGTTCGCTGCAGGCTATTCGCGCGCTCGGCAAGAAAGCGGGCGTAAGCCTGTGTCCGTCGACGCCGGAGGGTACAATCGAATATGTGCTCGATAGGTTGGATCTGGTGCTTGTCATGACCGTCAATCCGGGCTTCGGTGGCCAGGCGTTTTTGGAGTGCCAGATCCCCAAGATCAGGCGCATTCGCGCCATGATCGGCGATCGCCCGATCCGCCTTCAGGTCGATGGTGGTATCACGTGCCACAATGCTGCCGCCGTCGTGGAGGCTGGGGCCGACACGTTGGTGGCGGGTTCAGCCCTGTTTGGCGGCAATATCGCTGCCGAGTACGCCACCAATATCGCGGGCCTACGAATGGCAACTAGGGTTGGCCGGTCCCCGAGTTAGACTTCGGCATGGGTCAACAAACACGCAGGACGCGGCGGCTAGGCGCTATGCCGGAGGGACGATGGGGCCGTCGCGGTGAATTCCTCTGCCGTGCGCTTTAGTGGGAACTGCTCGGCTCGACCTCATCGTGATGAACCGCTGAACCATCACAAAGGCGTCAAGTCGAGCGCAAAAGCCATTGCGACGAGTAGAGAGAGCAGAAGGCCTGCTCCACAAAATATACCAAGAATCTTGAGAGTATCGCCGTCCTCAGCTGGTTTTCTGACCGTGCTGGAAACGACTCTTGCGATTTGCGCGATCATCCTGCAACTCCAATTGGCAATGCCAGACTGAAAGCAATTTATACTGAGAACAGCGTCATCGGGCCAGCATTGCAAGCATGAGAGGCTACTCTGCCTAGACCAAATGTCTGGCGGAGGCTTTTTTCAGATCGTTTTCGTATGCCTGCAAAAGTGCTGTTGAAGCGTCCACTGGCGCTTCGCATTGCGTAGCCTCGTCGCGGCCAGCCGATCTTATTTTAGAAACCCCGATTTCTGGCTCTTACCCAACCTTACCCAAACTCTGTGTCAAAAGCCGCTTAGCCCGTTAGAATGGCGCATAGCCTTCGCCTACCACGGCCTCTGCTAGAGGAGAGGGCGCGTGGTTTGCGGGCCAAAGAGCCCATCGGAGGGAATCATGCCAAGGACGCTAGCCGTTGTTTGCGGTCATTCGGCTCAACTTATCAAAAAAGCTCTCATTAACTCCACCGTGTGCGCCGGGGCGGCACTGGCTGCCACCCAGGCCTACGCAGAAGACATCAACTGGCGGCAATTCGAAGGCACGTCCATCGTCTGGGCCTACGATATTCACCCCTATGCTGACGCTGTTGCGGCTCAACTGCCCGAGTTCGAGAAACTCACCGGCATCAAGGTGACGCCGGAGCTTTATCCGGATGATGCCTATTGGAATAAGCTAACGATCCAGCTCAGCACGAAATCGCCAAGCTGGGATGTCGTCGGCACGGGCATCCAGCCCGCCTGGGACCTTGCCCCGGGCCAACTGCTCGAACCGCTCGATCGCTATCTAAACGATTCAAAGCTCACCTCTGCAGCCTACGACTACAAGGACTTCTTCCCAGCCTTGCGCGAAGCGCTGACATGGAAGGTCAAGGAGGGCCAGATCGAGGCCGGCAGCGGGCAGGTCTGGGCGATCCCCCATGGCTTCGAGAACATCCAGTTGTTCTACCGCAAGGATGTGCTGGACAAGCACGGTATCAAAGTCCCGAGCACCCCGCCGGAGATGTCGGCCGCTTGTGAGAAACTCAAAGCTGCCGATCCCACCATCACGCCTCTCGGCGTTCGCGGCGTAAGGTTCTGGAGCAGCATCCACACGGCTGCGATCTCGATTGCGAGGTCCTATGGCGTGCACGATTTCGTCGTCAAAGACGGCAAACTCGACACGGGCCTGGATTCGCCAGAGTCGATCGCCTTCCACAAAGACTATGTCGACATGATCAAGAAATGCGCTGCTCCCTCCTTTGCCAATGACAATTGGTACCAGGTGGTCGAAGGGATCAATTCAGGGCGGACCGCCATGGCGATCGATTCCAACATGTTCGGTTTCTGGAACGACGTCGCCGGCAAGCCCGCCTCCGGCAAGATCGCCTTTGCACCACCGTTGCGCGCACCGAACGGCAAGAACTTCGAATCCAACATCTGGATCTGGTCTCTGGCCATGAACGCCGCCTCCCAGAAGAAGGGCGCGGCCTGGCTCTTCATCCAATGGGCGACCTCCAAGCAGGTCGAGCTGAACGGTGCCGTTGCGGGCAAGCTCGTCAACTCTCCGCGCGCATCGACCTGGAGCGACAAGGCCTGGCTCGAATACGCCGCAAAGCCTGAATTCAACAACTTCGTCGAGACGTTCAAGACTGTGCAGGACCAGGCGCAACTCGCCTTTACGGCCCGCGTCGGCTTCGCCGAGGCAATGAATGCCTGGGCGGTGGCGATGCAGAAGATGGTCAATGGAGCGGATGTGAAGGCAACGCTGACCGACCTTGCCTCCGAGATCCGTTCGTCGATGTGAAGTCCCAAAGGGGGTGGTAGGCTTGCATGCCGCCCCCTTGGATTTCGATGTCAGTTGAAATGTATTCTTCAGGATTAGACGCAATCGTGACGCTGCAGTCTTCAGTGAGCCAACTCGCTTCGGCGCAAGACGGCGCGGCCAAGAGTGCCAGCCCGCCGCGCCTTGACTGGTGGAGCATCGCCGCGATCGCGCCGGCGGTCTTGATCCTTCTTGGCTTTCTGTTCCTGTTCTTCTACGGCGTATTTCAGTCCCTGACGGATCTCAAGTTCGGCCGGCCACTGGTCCACTTTATTGGCCTTACCAATTACGCCGCGTTGATCAAGACAGACGACTTCTGGAATAGCGTCCGAGCAACACTTGTCTACGCTGGTTCAGCGGTCCTTGCGGAAGCCGTGCTCGGCGTTGCCCTCGCCAAGCTCTTTGCCACCGAAGTGTTCCTGGCACGCGTGATGCGGCCGGTCATTCTGTTGCCACTCGTGCTTCCGCCCATGAGCGTTGCCTTGATGTGGACGACGATGATGGATCCGCAGAGCGGCATCCTGAACTATCTGCTGTCGCTTGTAGGAATGGGCCGGTTTGCATGGATTTCTGATCCCGCGACAGCGATGATTTCCCTCGTCCTGATCGACATATGGACTTACACCCCCTTTTTCACGCTGATCATCTTCGCCGGCCTCCAGGGCATCAATGAGGAGATCAGGGAGGCCGCGCGCGTCAATGGTGCAAAGGGCTGGGCAACCTTCCTCTACATCGAGCTGCCGTTGATCGCGCCCTACATCCTGATTGCTGCGGTCTTCCGTCTGATCGAATCTCTCAATCAATTCGACATCATTTTCGGAACGACGCAAGGCGGTCCCGGCAACAGCACCTCCGTTCTTTCCGTGCGCGCCTACATCACCGCATTCCAGAACCTCGCCTTCGGCCGGGGCGCGGCCCTCATGGTCGTCAATTGGATCATCGTCCTGGCCGGAGCGTTCCTCACGGTCAAGTTGTGGCGATACGTCCGACAACGCGTTAGCTGAAGAGACGCGACATGCGCCTAAATCGCTCAGGATCGACAAATATCGCTCTCAATCTGCTGGTTGGCATCTGCGCGCTCACTCTCGCTTTTCCGCTGATCTGGATCCTGCTGATGTCGTTGAAACAGCAGGGCGAGGTCATGGCCTGGCCGCCCAAGTTCATCTTCTCGCCGACGCTTGAGAATTTCCGGGTGCTGTTCGACGCCGCGCAGGCCGGCGCGACAAGCTATGGCACCATCAAGGTTGATTTCCTCACGCCAGTGACAAATAGCGTCGCCATCGCGCTCGGATCTGTTTTCGTCTCAATGCTCCTTGGCGTGCCCGCCGGTTACGTTCTGGCAAGGCGAGACATCCCGATGAAGGAGGACATCGCCTTCTTCATTCTTGGCTTCAGGTTCGCCCCGGCCTTGCTCGTCGTCATCCCGCTCTTCAACGTGTTCCAGACCATCGGACTCTACGACACCTATCTCGGCATGATCTGGGTCTACCAGGTCGTCACGCTGCCTATGATCGTGTGGTTGAGCCGCTCCTACATCGAGGATATTCCAAAGGACATCGAGGAGGCTGCAGCGATGGACGGGGCCAAACCTGTCAGGGTCATTCTGCATATCGTGCTGCCGCTTCTCAAGCCCGGCCTGATCGGCGCCTCCTTGCTGATCTTTCTGCTGGCCTGGCACAACTTCGCGCTCGGCTTGATCCTGAGCTCCACCAAGGCGCCGGTGACCGTCGCGCTACTCAAGCTGCTCAATCCGGGGGTGCAGTTCTATCCCGTCATGGCTGCAGGACTGGTCGTTACCATGATCATTCCGGTGATCTTGATCGTGATGGGCCAGCGCCACCTCGAACGTGGTCTCACTTTCGGGGCAGTAAAATGAATCCCAGGCCCTTGATGTTCTTTGGAACGACCAATCTCGACCTCTGCTTCAATGTCGAGCGGCTGCCAACGCCGGGTGAAAGTTTGATGGGCAAATTGAACCGCAATCCTGGAGGGAAGGGCGCCAATCAAGCCGTAGCGGCCGCACGGCTTGGACTGAAGCCCCTATTCTACACCCGTCTTGGCGGGGACGAGGCTGGCCAGTCCCTCTTGCAGTCACTGCGCGAAGCCGGAGTCCGTGCTGAGGCCATCACCATTTGTGCCGGTGAGGTCTCCGGCTCGGCCCTCGTCCTGGTGGGAGACGACGGTTCGAACATGATCGTGATCGATCCGGGCGCCAATCTGAATGTGATGCCGGCCATGGTTGAGAGCGCGGCCGCATTCATCGCGCCAGGCGCGCTCGTTGTTGCCGAAATGGGCTTGCCCATCTCCGCCCTCAACCGGCTCTTTGAAATGAAAAGCGAGAAGGGCTTCGAACTCATTTTTAATCCGGCGCCGGTCAGACCCGGGCTTTCGCCGGCGGCATGGCGACAAGTCGATTACGTGACCCCCAACCAGACCGAGGCCTTCGAGCTGACCGGGGTAGAGGTGACCGATTTCGACAGCGCCGCAGTGGCGGCGTCCAAGCTTCTGCACCTCGGACCCAAAGCCGCACTGATCACGCTGGGAGCGCAGGGCGCCTTCTATGCCGACGCGGCGCACTCGTTTGCGCTGCGTGCCTTTCCCGTCAAAGTCGTCGATACCACGGCCGCCGGGGACGCCTTCAATGGCGCTTTTGCCGCTTCGCTCGCTCAAGGCCTGCCTCTGAGGGATTCGGTCAGACGAGCACTAGCCGTTGCTGCCCTGTGCGTAACGCGCCGCGGGGCGCAGGCCTCAATGCCGCTGGCAGCAGAGGTCGATGAATTCCTCAAATCACAAACGATCTTGGAGTTGGAATGACCGAACAGTTCTCAGTCTCAGACAGAACGGTGCTCGTGACAGGGGCAGGGGGCGGCATCGGATCTGCCATTGTGAATGCGTTTCGGGCAGGAGGGGCCAACGTCGTTGCCACCGACGCCAATCTCGAAAGCCTCAGGCAGACATTGGTAGGACTTCCCCATGGCAATGGCGTGTTGCCGATGGCCATGGACGTTTCGCGCGAAGAGGACGTGGCGCGCGTGCTCGAGGAGATCGGAAAACGATTCGGCCGGCTCGACGTGCTCGTCAACAATGCCGGCGTTAAATCTGCCCAGCCGCTCCTCAGCGGGGCGGCCGACAAGATCGAACGCACAATCCAGATCAACTCGGTCGCAATCCTCCGCTGCTCGAAGCTCGCGATCGAGCGCTTCATGACAACCAAGGGCGGCCGCATCGTCAATGTCGGTTCCTCCTTGTCTTCGCAAGGCGCCGTATTCAACTATCAGGCCGGAGGGGCGGACTATTGCCTCTCCAAGGCAATCGTTCACGACATCACAAAGCTCCTTGCTTATGAATGCGCGCCGCTCAAGATCAATGTGAATGCAATCGCACCGGGGATCATCGACACCCCCATGCATGGCCGTCCGCGTGAGGAGACGGAAGCCCGCCATAGCGGCCGAATCCCATTGGGACGGGTTGGATTGCCGAACGACATTGCCGGCCTTGCCGTGTTTCTCGCAAGCCCTGCGGCCTCCTACATGACCGGCCAGATCGTTCACGTGAACGGCGGGATGCTGATGAATGGCTAAGTCCGGCACTCAGCTTCAATGGCCCGAGATCGCCGGTGTCATTTCCGATCTGGATGGCGTGGTCTACCGGGGGAACGCCGCGATCGCGGACGCCATCGAAGCCTTCAAGAGCTGGCAGCGGGCAAAACTTCCCTTCTGCTTCGTCACTAACAATTCGACCCACACGCCGGAAGATGTTGTGCGCAAGGTCGGAGGTTTCGGGCTTTCGATCTCCCCGAGGCAGGTCGTGACGAGCGCCATCACGGCCGCGGCGCTCATTCGCGCCCAATACCCGAAACTGACACGGGCCTTTGTCATCGGCGCGCCATCCCTTGCCAAAGCGATCGAGGAGGCGGGCCTCGAAGTCACCGATGCGAAGCCTGAAGTCGTGGTGATGGGGCTCGACCGCCAGATTACGCATGACAAGCTGCGAATTGCTGCTGCGGCTATCCTGGGCGGCGCCGTGTTCATAGGCACAAACCCTGATCTTCTCTTGCCGACTGCGGACGGCTTCGAACCAGGGGCAGGGGCCATGATCACGGCAGTTGCAGCCGCAACTCAAGTCCAGCCTCTGATCGTCGGCAAACCCGAGACGCACATGATCGAAGCCGCGCTTTCGCGGCTTGGAACGCCACGTCAATCCACATTGATGATCGGCGACCAGATACAGACAGATATCCAGGCCGGCAAGCGCGCCGGCCTTCCTGCCGTGCTCGTCACGACAGGCGTCCCACCTCGCAAGGACGCCGCGCTGCTGCCAGCCGACTTTACCGTGTCCAGCCTTTCAGAAATCGCCGTGAAGGCTGGTGTAGACACCGTACGGCAGAGGAGAGCGTGATGGCCAATGTTCGCCTGGAAGGCCTCAACAAGGCCTATGGCACTATCCAGATCCTGCGCAATATCGACCTCACCATCGATCACGGCGAATTCGTCGTCTTCGTCGGGCCTTCAGGGTCGGGCAAGTCGACCCTGCTGCGCATGATCGGCGGTCTCGAGCCGATTAGCGGAGGACGGCTTTTCATCGACAATGAGCTCGTCAACGACGTGGACGCGGCCGACCGCAATCTAGGCATGGTGTTCCAGAGCTACGCCCTCTATCCGCACATGACCGTCCGGGAAAACCTGGCTTTCCCCTTGCGGATGGCCAAAGCGACGAAAGCGGAGATCGGGAAGCGTGTCGCTGAGGCCGCGTCCTTATTGCAGATCGACCATTTGCTCGATCGCAAGCCACGGCAGCTCTCCGGCGGCCAGCGCCAGCGCGTGGCGATCGGGCGGGCCATCGTCCGCGAGCCCAAGGTGTTTCTGTTTGACGAGCCGCTGTCCAACCTCGACACCGAGCTGCGGGTGCAGATGCGGGTCCAGATCGCCAAGCTCCACGAGCAGCTTGGAAACACCATGATCTACGTCACTCACGATCAGGTCGAGGCCATGACCATGGCTGACAAGATCGTCGTGCTCAAGGACGGCAATATCGAGCAGGTGGGGAGCCCCCACGAGCTCTATCACTACCCGGCGTCGCGCTTCGTCGCCGGCTTCATTGGCTCGCCTAAGATGAATTTTTTGGGCGGTCATATCGAGGCCGCGCACGAGACAGGGGTGGAGGTCAGGCTTGACGCGGGCTCGACCGTCTCGGTCCCCGTTCGGCCGGATCAATTGCTGGTCGGCAAGCCGATCACGCTCGGGATCCGTCCCGATGATTTCTCGCAGCCGGCAGAAGACAAAGAGATCGCTCTCGAGCTGGACGTCGATTTCGTCGAGCACCTTGGCAGCGTCACCTACATCTACGGCAACGCGGGCAAGGAAGCCGTGGTCGCCAAAGCGCCACGGCTCGAGCCAGCCAAACGATCTGGCAAGGTCCGCCTTGCGGCTTCACCAGCCGATTGCCACCTGTTCACGGCCAACGGCAAGGCCCTGCAGCGGTTGCACGCACCGGCAAATTGGAGCTAATTTTCGGGCCTGCCGCACAGGAGGGGCGGCCGGTATGCACAACCGGGTAGAGCAGGTCAAGAACGCAGGAATCAGGCAGTTCTTCCGCAATTCCCGTTCATTCGTGCTCGGGGCAGGCATCGGCTCGGGCATGACCGCAAGGGCGGCCGAACGGGCGGGTGCAGATTTTGTCCTTGCGCTCAACGCTGGCCGTTTTCGCGCCATGGGCGGCTCCTCGCCAGCCTCGATCCTGCCCATCCGCGATAGCAACGAATTCGTCGCCGGATTCGGCCGAACCGAGATCCTGCCCAGCACCAAACTGCCGGTCTTTTTCGGCGCATGCACCTTCGATCCGCGCCTCGATCTCGATCGCTTCCTCGACCGGATCATCCGATGGGGCTTTACAGGGGTTACCAATTTCCCCTCCGTCATCCACATCGACGATTTTAGAAGGTCCTTGCTCGAGAAATCTGGCCTCGGCTACGAGCGAGAAATCGAACTTCTAACAAAAGCCCGTCAACGCGGTTTGATGACGATTGCCTATACCCGCTCCCAGGCCGAAGCGCGGCGCATGGTCGAGGCAGGCATTGAGGCGATCTGCATCAACTTCAATCTCAATCGCAGCGTCGAAAGCGGATCTGATCCATCGATCAGCCAGTCCGAGCTCGCAGCGCGGACCAGCGCCGTGACACGGGTGGCGCACTCCACCGACAAGAACGTCATCTGTCTACTCGGCGGCGGACCCATTACAAAGCCGGACGAACTCCTCGATATCTGCCGCGAAACGGGCGTCCAGGGCTTCATAGGCGGCTCTTCGCTGGACCGGGTCCCGTTGGAGATGTCGGTCCTCGAGGTCACATCCGGGTTCAAGACGATTCATCTCTTGCGCGAGAAAGTCGATCTGCTCGAGCGTCAGCTCCAATTGAGCGGGTTCAGGCACGGCGTCATTGCCCAATCCTCAGTCATGAAGCGGGTGCTCGAGACCGCCAAACGCCTGGCTGCCAATCCTAATCCTGTGCTCGTGTGGGGCGAAACGGGCTCGGGAAAACGCAGGATAGCGAATCTCGTTCACAGCTTCAGCGACCGCAAACATACAAAGGCTGCGCTCTTCCAGTGCCGCGCGGGGCCGGCAGCGGGCAACATCGGTGCATTGTTCGGCGCGGAGCGCGACGAGACCAGGAAGCGCCAACTATCGATTCTTGAAGCTGCAAACGGCACTGCCGTCCTGCTGCTGCATCTGGATCAACTGCCGCGGGATGGCCAGGAGCGTCTTGCTGATTACCTCGAGACCGGCGGTTTTGCACCCCTGAACGGGGTATCGGTCGTGCGGTCCAACGCACGGATCATTGCAACAGCGACAATTGCTCGCAGCGCCAGCCTTCAAACCGTGCTCTGTCCTCGGCTTCTTGCCCTGTTTACCGGGCTTGACATTGCCCTGCCGGCCTTGCCGGACAGGCTCGAAGACCTTCCCCAACTGGTCCAGCATTTCACGGTGGAAGCGAAGGGAGATTCAAACGCGCCGACGTTGGGAATAGAGAATTCTGCCTTCCTGGCGCTTGCCGGGCATGATTGGCCGGGAAACCTGCGAGAGTTGCGCCAAATCGTCAACCAGCTGGTGACGCTGCAACTGTCACACATTACGGCTGACGTCCTAAGGCCTTTGCTGACCGCGTCATCGGCCGTGAAACGGACAAATGTGTTCTCCGAGCGCGAGTGGATCATCGAAGGGCTGAAACGAAACAAGCTCCACCGCGGAAAAACTGCCCAGTCCCTTGGACTCTCCAGGAAGACCCTCTACAACAAGATCAAGAAGCTGCGGATCCTGGAGTAGCTCTGCTCCTCATTATTTTCGCGCTGGCGGCTTCGTGCCGCTCAGAAGCGCGAACTTCGCCACCGGCGCTCCTCGCTTCCCGGCGCTTACCAAATCGACGCCATCGCCAATCACGAACTTGAGCGCTTCTTCCGGCATCTGGACCAGGCCGGCCAGATGCGAGCCGATGCGCCGCTCGGCCATTGCGGTCTTAGAGATGTCGTCCGTCGCGAACAACACCCTGAAGTCCAAATTGGCAAACCATTCCAGACGTCGAAGCTCGATCTCCTGTCCGCTTTCAATGGGCGTCCCTGTCGTTGACCGCTCAATGAGAGACGCCGGCGGGAAGTTGATGATCCCCTTGATCCCGGCCTCTTTCAACGCATCGGCAAGATCCTCCCAGCACGCGAAGGGATCGATCATGACGATCGCGGCGTAAACACCCGCAGATCTCTCCTTTCGGAACGTGCGCAGATCCCGTAACAGACAATCGTTCCAGTCAACGACGGGCAAGGTCGCCATGACCAGCATGGAGCCTTCCGGAAGGCTCCCTAAAGCCGGCGCATAGATTGCTAGGCAATAACCCTCGCGCGTGTCCGACCTGCTTGAAATGAGCTCGCCGACTGCTCTTTGCTTCAACCGCCTCTACCCAATCTTACCCATTTAAACATCGCACTGATCTTATACGGCATTTCAGTTCGGTCTAGAGATCTGCACGACATCTAGGCACGTCAGGCTTCCGACGACGTCTCATCTATCCGCTGGCAGGCCGGCCTCGTCTGCTTCCTCCCTCGACTTACGCCGCTGTTGGAGAGCTCCAGCAGCGGTCTCTTTTTAGAATTCAATTCACAGGCATTGAACCGCGCGAGCTGTCCACCCGCCCGCCACTTGGCACTTTTTGCAATGGGTGAAACAGCGTCCCAAGGGCTGGCGGAGATGACCT
This sequence comes from Bradyrhizobium sp. WYCCWR 13022, assembly GCF_030435535.1. Classification (NCBI taxonomy): domain Bacteria; kingdom Pseudomonadati; phylum Pseudomonadota; class Alphaproteobacteria; order Hyphomicrobiales; family Nitrobacteraceae; genus Bradyrhizobium; species Bradyrhizobium sp. WYCCWR 13022. The sequence goes on along the minus strand of NZ_JAUIZJ010000015.1, from coordinate 61,795 downwards.
TCGCCTGCTGCGCACCGCGTGCGTCTCATGGGCCCGAAAGGACGCCGGACAGAAGATGCCGGAAGAGGAGAGGGGAAGACACGCCGCAGACAGGACAGGCAACCTTGGCTAGAGCCACCGGTGCGCTCCCGAGCGCTTCGAGACATCTACCCAATATTACCCAACTCTCCCCGGCGCGGCACTTATTGAGCGTCTCGGCCGCGTTTAGACCATTCGTATCAAGCAGGATCGGAGAGGAAAGATCGTGTCGCACCATTGCACCGACGACGCGAAGTCGGCCAGGCTTGGGCGCTCGCCCAAGGTCGGAGCCGCTGGCGCCGTTGCAATCGTGGCGACGCTCGATACGAAGGGCGCAGAAGCATCTTATCTCCGAAACGTCATCGAAGGCCTGGGCCGCACGACGGTGGTCTTAGACGTCGGTACGTCCAAGGCAGGGTCGGACAAAGAGCCGACAGATGGCGGCCGCGCCGTTTCTCCCGTCGAGCTCTTGAACGACATTGCCCAATCGGCCCGCAAAATGGTCGATGATCTTCGCCAATCAGGCGCGATCAGCGCAATTGTCGGAATTGCGGGTGGCAAGGGCAGCGCCGTCTTTGGCGAAGTCGTCCGCGATTTACCATATGGCTTCCCGAAGCTCCTTGTGAGTAGCGCCAGGCCCGCACTGCTCGCCGAACTGGCCGTCCATAACGACATCATCCTCTATCCGACCCTTGTCGACCTCTTCGGGATCAACGCCTTCACCCAACGCGTGCTGGACAATGCCGGCCGCGCCGTGGCCGCCATGCAATATGAGCCATCCCGTCAGAGGAGACGGAAGAAAATCGTCGCCATCACGGCCTTCGGAGTTACGACGCCGGCGGCCAATCAATGCGTAAGACGTCTTGGAGAGGCCGGCCTCGATGCGATCGTTTTCCCCGCTAACGGGGCCGGCGGGCGCAAGATGGAACAGCTAATCGCGGCCGGTGAGTTTGACGCTGTAATCGATCTGACCACAACCGAGCTTGCTGACGAAATCGTCGGTGGCACCGCCAGCGCCGGACCGGATCGGCTCAAGGCAGCCGCGGATCGATCAATCCCGCAGGTCGTCGCGCCAGGCGCAGTCGACATGGTCAATTTTGGTCCACCATCCAGCGTCCCCGATCAGTTTCGCTGCCGCCAGTTCTACTCCCATACTCGCTACACCACGCTCATGCGCACAACTCCGTCCGAAAACGCAAGCATCGGCCGGCTTACGGCCGAGCGGCTGTCGCGGGCCGAAGCGCCAGCCATCGTGCTCTGGCCGGCGAAAGGCGTCTCCGACTACGACCGCGACGGCGGCGTGTTCCGTGATTGCAATGCCGACCGCGCTTGGCTGGACGCGGTCAAGAACAATCTGCCGCCCAAAATCACGGTGCGCGAATTGAACTGTCACATCAACGATCCCGAATTTGCCGAGGCGGCCGCGAGTTGGATCCTCGAGCAATTGGCGCAGGAAGGCTGACTGCGATGCGGATGTTTGAGCGAAGCGAAATCCTAGCGAAGATCGCAAGCCAGGTGGCCGAGCGCAGAGCGGTTCTTGCCGCAGGCAGCAGCTGCGGCCTGGTGGCCAAATGCGCTGTCCTCGGGGGCGCGGACATGCTGGTGGTCTACTCTACCGGGCTGTCGCGCCTGATGGGGCTTCCGACCAGCCGGATCGGAGACTCCAACGCGCGCACGCTCGAGCTTGCCGCAGAAATCCGCAACGTTGTCTCTTCCATCCCCGTGATCGGCGGCGTTGAGGCCTGGGATCCCGTTCGGCTCGATCTCGATGCGTTGCTCGACAAATTCTGGGCGGCCGGCTTCTCAGGCGTGATCAACTATCCCACCATCTCGACCATGGGCGACAAATGGCGCGACCGCCGCGGCCGCGTCGGGCTCGGCTTCGAACGCGAAGTCGAGATGATCGCATCTGCGCGCAAGAAGAACATCTTCTCGCTCGCCTATGTCGCAAACCCGGACGATGCCAAGGCGATGGCAAGCGCCGGGGCCGACTGCATCATCCCTCATGTCGGCGCCACACGGGGCGGGCTCGTTGGCCATGAGGAAGGGCGGTCGGTCAAAGACGCGATCAATCGCATCAACGACATCAACGCCGCGGCCAGGAGCGGGCGCTCCGACGTTGTCCTGCTCTGCCATGGTGGTGCGATCGCAGAGCCCGCGGATACGGCCGAGGTGTACCGGTCGACGCAATGCGTCGGATTTGTCGGCGCCTCCTCCATCGAACGAATTCCGATCGAACGGGCAGTAAAGGCGGCAGCCGAGGAATTCAAAGCCGTCCCGCTTCCCCAACATCACTGACCTCAGTTCCAAGAAATCGCAGCGAGGCTGGAATGGACACACCGATGGGCCAATCAAGCAAGGGCATGACCGTGGCGATCGCCCGAAGCGCAAGGGCGGATCACGAATGGGCAACCGACGTTCTCGTAGTCGGGAGTGGTGCAGCCGGGCTCTCGGCCGCCCTCTATGCGGCAAAAGCAGGACTGCGCGTCACTGTCTGCGAAAAATCCGCCCGGCTCGGCGGCACGACAGCTCTTTCCAATGGTATGATCTGGGTTCCTTGCTCACCCCAGGCGCGCTCAGCGAAGATCGACGACTCGCTTGCGAAGGCAAGGACCTACCTGCAGCACGAACTTGGCACCTATTACCGGGCAGGCTTCATCGATGCTTATCTCGAGGACGGCCCAGCTGCACTTGCCGCCCTTGAGGACGGGACAGAGGTCAACTTCACGCTGGCCTCGGCGCCCGATTATCATTCGAGCCAGATCGGCGGCGTCGACAAGGGCCGGGCACTGAGCCCGGCTCCCTATGATGGGCGCCTTCTCGGAGCCGATTTCGATCTGATCGGCGATCCCATCCGGGTTGTGCTTGGTGGAATGATGATCTCATCCAGCGAGGTCAGAAGCTTCCTCAATCCCTTCCAATCCTTTGCCGCCCTCAGACACGTCTTGCGGCGTGTCGGTCGCTACGCGCGTGACCGGCTGGGCCACAGGCGCGGGACAGAGCTCAGCGGAGGGAACGCCCTGATCGCGCGCCTGGTCGTCAGTCTGCGCAAGCACGGCGTCGAGATATGGCCTGGCTCCCCGCTGATAGAGCTGATCAGGGAAGATGGGCGTGTCACCGGAGCCGTCGTCAAGCGGAACGGTTCCGACCTTCGCGTGCGCGCCTCGCATGGCGTCATCCTCGCAACGGGCGGATTTGCTCGCAGCGCAGAGTTAAGAGCCAGCCTCAGCGGTCCCCACCAGCACGATGACACGCTGGCCCATGTGGACGTTGTGGGCGATGGCATTTCCCTGGCGTCCAGGCTTGGAGCTGCGATTGACAACAATGTCGCCTCTGCCGGCTTTTGGACTCCCGTCTCAATTCTCAAGAGCGGCAGCTCCTCCCAAGTGGTCCCCTATGGCTGGCTCGATCGCGGCCGTCCCGGCGTCATCGCAGTGGGGCCGGATGCCAAGCGTTTCGTCAACGAATCCAATTCGTATCACGACATTTGCCTGGCGATGTTCACCAGCGGCTATCCGGCAGATAAGCGATTTTACTTCATCTGCGACCTGGAGTTCGTACGGTTGAGAGGTATGGGACATCTGCTGCCCTGGCCCTGGACCTTGAGGATCGGAAAATATGCGCGCCTTGGGTACATCAAGGTCGGCCGGACAATTCCTGAACTTGCCAAACAGCTGGGGCTAGATCCGGCTGCGCTTGAAAAGACCGTCGAAGAGCACAACACGCACGCTGCTGAGGGGCGCGATCCGCTGTTCAAACGCGGTGAATCCGCCTTTAATCGCACGCTCGGCGATCCGGCCGTGAGCAAGAAAAACCCAAATCTCGGACCCATCAAGACAGGCCCGTTTATCGCGCTTCCAATCGTTCCGGCAACGCTCGGCACGGCCACCGGCCTGGCAACCGACACTTGCGGCCAGGTCCTAGACGGGCAGGAAAGATCCATCGCGGGCCTTTACGCTTGCGGCAACGACATGACATCCCCGATGCGCGGCATCTATCCAGGAGCAGGCATCACCATCGGGCCTGCGATTGTGTTCGCGTACCGGGCTGTCAACGCCATCCTATCGGCGACGCAGCAAAAGACAAAGGCTGCCGCTTCTGGAGCTTGACATCGTTTGCATGGGGCGAGCGCGTGATCGACGAAGCATTGGCTTTCGCCAGGAGCGGCTGGCTCGAAGGCGGCTCATCCAAGGGGTTTGATTTTTGATGCGCCGCTCGCGCCATGCCAAGATCGTCGCAACCATCGGCCCGGCAACCGTCGAGCTCGACCAACTCCGTGCTCTCGATCTTGCAGGTGCCGATACATTCCGCCTGAACTTCAGTCATGGCACCAAAGACGATCACGCGCGCGCCTTTACCGCCATTCGCGCGCTCGAGCGCGAATTCGGCCGACCCATCGGCGTGCTACAAGATCTGCAAGGCCCGAAGCTGCGCATCGGTTCGCTTGAAGAGGGTGAGCTCACGCTGCAGGCCGGCGAAACGGTCCGCTTTGTTCTGGACGGAGCAAGAGGCGGAAAGCAGGCGATCCCTCTGCCACATCCGGAGATCTTTGTAGCTGCGTATCCAGGTCAAAATCTGCTCATCGATGACGGCCGTGTTCGCCTAAGCCTCGAAAAGCCAGGCGATGGCGACATGATAGCGCGCGTCATTGTCGGTGGAACGATCCGCGATCAAAAAGGCGTAAACGTGCCGGGAGCGTTGCTTGATATCTACCCCCTGACCAAGAAGGATCGTGACGATCTCGTCTTCGGCCTAGAGCTGGGCGTCGACTGGGTTGCCTTGTCCTTTGTTCAGAAGCCTTCAGACCTGATTGAGGCACGAGCTCTAATCGGTGAGGCAGCCGGCCTCGTCGCCAAAATCGAAACGCCAATGGCGCTTGATCACATCGATGATATCATCAAATTGTCCGACGCCCTCATGGTCGCCCGCGGCGATCTTGGGGTCGAGATTCCCCCGGAAAACGTGCCTGGCCGACAAAAAGAGCTCATTCGTGCTTGCCGAATGGCCGCAAAGCCCGTGATCGTCGCAACCCAAATGCTTGATTCCATGGTGGCAGCGCCGACGCCGACGCGCGCGGAAGCCTCCGATGTTGCGACCGCCATCTATGATGGAGCCGATGCTGTGATGCTATCAGCCGAAACGGCAAACGGCGCTTATCCGGCCGAAGCCGTCGCCATGATGGATCGTATCATCCGGAGTACGGAGCAACATCGTCTCTATCGCTCCTTGATCAGGGCTGCGCAAGTCGACGAAGAGATTACCCCTCCACACGCTGTCGCAGCGGCAGGCGCAGATCTTGCCGCCACGATCGAGGCCAAAGCCATCATCGGCTTCACGGCGAGCGGGACGACCGCAGCCCGCATTTCGCGCAAACGACCACCGATCCCCGTTCTTGCTCTGACGCCAGACGACATTGTGGCGCGACGCATGTGCCTGTTGTGGGGCGTCCATAGTGTCGTGGCCAGCGATCCCTCCGGCCATGAAGAAATAACCCGGATCGCGGCCGTGGCAGCGCAACGGGAAGGCTATGTGCGGTCCGGCGACTTGGCCGTCGTGGTCTTTGGCCTCCCATTCGGACAAATAGGCGCGACAAACAACGTACGCGTTGCTGTCTGCTAGAACAGTCCGTTCGCCCTGAAACGTCTGTCGAGCCATCTTGATGTCGATCCGGACTGCGGCGAGGCTCTACGCATGGTCGTGCACGAGATGCTCCAAGCCCGGCTGCAACTCCGGCCAGGAGCTTACATTGCCTGACGACCACGAGGCAGCTCTGCGCGGATGGGCGGTTTCGGTCGAAACCGCACAGCCTTTTTAGTCGAATGCCGCTTGCAGCGAGCAGACGGGCTGTATCGCTGGCATGAGGGCCTCAGCGGCAGGCATCTGCGTGCCGCCCGCGGCCTGTTGAACTGGTCCGTCAAGGAAGTGGCCCAGCGGGTGTGCGTCTCCACGGCGATCATCTGGCGGATCGAGGAGTACAGCGACACACCAATGTCCGACGCGCAGAGGGAAAGCTTGAGAAAGACCTTTGTCGATGCAGGAATCAAAGTTACCCTTCCGGTCGTAGGCAAGCCCCGGTGTTCAGCCGCGATGACGCTCCATCGGCAAATCGAGATGGCTATCAATCGTTATCTTTTTTGCAGCGCAGGAGGGCAGCGCCGGTCTCAAGAATCAACAAAATTGAGCTTCCGGCAGCTTCTCCTCGTGTGAAAGTGCTACTCAGGTGCCCCATGCTGGCAAGTCTCGGTCTTATCCTCCTCTGCCAATTGATCGGAGAGGCCATTACGCGCGGGTTCGGCCTGCTGCTGCCTGGTCCGGTCGTCGGGCTCCTGCTGCTGTTGATTTTGCTGCTCGTCCGTGACCGTTTCGCAATCATCGCTCAAGGACCGCTGCGAAACGGCGGCGTTGAGACTGCCAGCAGGGGGCTGCTCAACAATCTGTCTCTCCTGTTTGTCCCGGCCGGCGTGGGTGTCGTGGAAAAACTCGATCTCATTTATGCTCATGGGATAGCAATTGTGTTGATTCTTGCCCTTTCCGTCGTAGTGACCCTTCTCGCGACCGTGCTAACGTTTCGCCTGGTCAGCCGGCTGTTCGGTCATGAGGCGCCATGAAGGACCATGCATTCTCGCTCTGGGTCTATCTGTCGCAATCGCCTCTGCTTTGGCTGACGATCACCTTACTGGTTTATGCAGTCTCGGAAGCGCTGTCGCTTGCCCTCCACCGACATCCGCTCGCCAATCCTGTTCTCCACGCGGTCTGGATCATCGGCGTGTTTCTGTTCGTGACCAGCACGCCATATCCGGTCTATTTTAGCGGAGCGCAGTTCGTACATTTCTTGCTCGGCCCAGCCACAGTCGCGCTCGCTATCCCGCTCTACGAGAACCGCAGGATCGTCCTTGCCTCGATCGTGCCAATGCTGGCAGCCCTCGTTGTGGGCTCGGTCACAGCGGCCGCGTCGATTGTGCTGCTTGCGAAAGCTGCAGGCTTGCCGCGCGATGTTGTACTGTCCCTTGCGCCTAAGTCCGTGACAGCCGCGGTCGCAATGGGGATCAGCGAAACACTGCACGCCGACCCTTCTCTGACCGCCGTCGCGGTGATCCTCACGGGGATCATGGGAGCGATCATTGTCACGCCATTGATGAATTGGAGTGGTATCATTGATTTTCGTGCGCGTGGTTTTGCCGCGGGCATCGCCGCGCACGGCATTGGTACCGCGCGAGCGTTTCAGGTGGACGAGGTTGCGGGCGTGTTCTCGGGGATTGCGATGAGCCTGAACGCGCTGGTTACGTCTTTGCTCGTCCCTCTCGCAGTCACACAATTGTTGCGATAAGCCACCGCGCATGGCCGTTCTGACGAGGCCCATCCTCACTTTTTCGGATAGCCAAACCATCGCGGCAACGAGCGATACTTACTGGGAGGAAAGGCTAGCTTCGCCTCCGAGCTGGGCGACGATCCAATCGGCAAAAGCGCGCACCGCCGAGCGTTGCCGGCTGGCGCGCGGATAAATTAGCCTGTGACCGACGTATCGAATATCGGTTGCGCGGCCGGCCAATGGAGCAACCAGTCGTCCGCTAGCCAATTCGCGCTCCGCTAGAAGCGTTGATTCCAAGGCTACTCCCAGTCCTTCGGCGGCGGTTGCAATCGCCAGGAAACTTCGATCGAATCTCATGCCGTGAATCGCTGGAGCTTCCAATCCATTGGCGGCGAACCACTGATGCCATTGAACTTGCTTCACGTCTGAACGGATCAATGTCTGATCCAGGAGGTCGATCGGCTTCTTGATTGATTTTGCAAGCTTCCGGGAGCATAGGGGAGTGACTGTTTCCTCTGGCAGAGGAACAATCTCGACGCCCTCCGCCCTCGGCGGACCGTAAACGATGTCGACATCGAAATCATCGTTACTGAAACGCGCATAGTCTGTGCTGGCAGCCAAGCGAACTTCTAGCTTCGGATGGGCTGCAAGAAACTGCGCCAGTCGTGGCGTTAGCCATTGCGCTGCAAAGCTCGGAGCGGAGTGAACCCGCACCAACTGCGGACCACGAGCAGCGACTTCCTCCAAGCCGCGGCGGAGCTGATCGAATGCAGCGCCGGTATGTCGCATCAGGTTCTCGCCGGCCGGCGTGAGCCGCACCGCGCGTGCACTGCGCTCGAAGAGAACGGTCCGGAGCGTGTCCTCCAGCTTACGGATTGCATGACTGACTGCACTTGGCGTCAGGTGAAGCTCATTCGCCGCATCGCGAAACGATCCGGTGCGGGCCGCCGCCTCAAAGGCGCGAATTGCCGATATCGGAACATTCGAGAGCATCGCATAAGTGAACCAGATTCATCGACCCATGACAACTGTGCGCTTGTCGGCGCGGAGAGCGAGGGTCATTCCTAGCATTGTCAAGGAAAACAATTTGCGGGAGGAACTGATGCTGCTCAGCGGGAAGACAGCCATCATTTCGGGCGCGGCCTCGCCGCGGGGGATCGGGCTCGCCACCGCCCGGCGGTTTGCCTCCGAGGGCGCTCGGGTCGCAATCCTCGATATCGATGCCGGAGCCGCGGCAGGGGCAGCAGCCACTCTTGGCAAGGAACACCTCGGTTTGCGCTGCGACGTCGCTGACAAATCGTCCTGCGAGCGGGCAGTTGCAAGCGCGGTCGAGGCATTCGGTGGTATCGATATACTGATCAACAATGCCGGCATTACCCAGCCGGTGAAGCTCCTGGACATATCAGCCGCCGATTGGGATCGCATTCAAGACGTCAATCTCAAAGGCGTTCTCTTCCTCTCCCAGGCCGTGATCCCGCATATGCGTGCGCGGAAGTCCGGATCGATCGCATGCATGTCGTCGGTGTCGGCCCAGCGTGGCGGCGGAATTTTTGGGGGACCACACTATTCGGCAGCGAAAGCCGGCGTTCTTGGTTTAGCCAAGGCCATGGCTCGCGAGTTCGGTCCTGACAACATCCGCGTCAACTGCGTCACGCCTGGCCTGATCGGCACCGATATCACGGCCGGCAAGCTGACTGATGAAATGCGTGCGAAAATTCTGGAAGGCATTCCACTCAATCGTCTCGGCACCGCAGAAGATGTCGCCGGCATCTACACTTTTCTGGCCTCCGATCTCTCCGCGTACGTCACTGGTGCCGTGATCGACGTCAATGGCGGCATGCTCATCCACTGAGCCAGCAAGAGAAGGTCCAGATCGATGGAAGCGCCGACCAAAACGTTGACCAACACGCCCAAGCTGGCGGACCGCGCCTATAACATTCGCCGCAATGCGCTGCGCATGGGGGAAGTTCAGGGCCAAGGCTATATCGCTCAGGCGCTCGATATCTCCGACGTTCTCGCCGTGGCTTACTTTCACGCGATGCGCTATCGGCCGGAGGATCCGACCTGGGAGGAACGCGATCGCTTCCTGCTCTCAAACGGGCACTACGCTATTGCGCTTTATGCGGCTTTGATAGAAGCGGGGATCGTCCCCGAGGAAGAGCTTGAGACCTATGGCAGTGACGAGAGCCGCTTGCCAATGTCGGGCATGGCCTCCTACACGCCCGGAATGGAAATGTCGGGTGGCTCGCTCGGCCTCGGGCTCAGCATTGCTGTCGGCATGGGCCTTGGCCTCAAACGCAAAAGGTCCGAGGCGCGGGTATACACCTTGTTCTCCGACGGCGAGCTCGACGAGGGCTCCGTGTGGGAGGCCATCCAGTCGGCGGCCCACTACAAGCTGGACAACCTGATCGGCATTGTCGATGTCAACAACCAGCAGGCCGACGGTCCCTCGACGCAAGTCATGGCCTTCGAACCCTTGGTCGACAAGCTCCAGGCATTCGGCTGGTTCGTACAACGTATCGATGGCAATGATCTCGATGCCGTGCTCGCAGCATTCGACCGTGCAAAGTCGCATCCCGAGCCGAAGCCGCGAATGATCGTCGCCGACACCCTCATGGGGAAGGGCGTTCCTTTCCTCGAGCAGCGCGAGAAGAACCATTTCATTCGCGTCGAGCAGCACGAATGGCAACTTGCCCTTGCCGCGCTGGAAGCCGGGAGGCAGGCATGAAGACCGTCAGATCAGCACCGCAAGCGGGCAAGCCGCGCCTAACCACCTCTGCCATGATCGCCTCGATTGCGGCCGAGGGCCAAAAGACGAAGCCAGCGCCGTTCGGACATGCACTCGTCGAACTGGCACGGAGCCGGCCAGAGGTGGTCGGCATGACCGCCGATCTCGGCAAATACACCGACCTGCACATCTTCGCCAAGGAATTTCCAGACCGCTATTACCAGATGGGCATGGCCGAGCAACTTTTGTTCGGAGCAGCCTCCGGACTCGCCGCAGAGGGCTTCATGCCCTTTGCGACGACATATGCCGTGTTCGCATCGCGGCGCGCCTACGATTTCATTCATCAGACCATTGCGGAGGAAGACCGCAACGTGAAAATCGTCTGCGCCTTGCCCGGCCTGACCTCGGGCTATGGCCCAAGTCATCAAGCCGCCGAGGATCTCGCGTTGTTTCGGGCCATGCCAAATATGACGGTGATCGACCCCTGCGATGCCAGTGAAATCGAGCAGGTGGTGCCAGCCATAGCCGCGCATCAAGGTCCAGTCTACATGCGCCTGCTGCGCGGCCAGGTGCCTGTCGTTCTGGATGAATACGACTATAAGTTCGAGCTTGGAAAGGCCAAGCTGATCCGTGATGGCAAGGACGTCCTGATCATCTCGTCCGGCATCATGACCATGCGGGCACTCGAGGCCGTCCAAGCTTTGAAGGATGACCGCGTGGATGCAGCGGTGCTGCATGTTCCAACCATCAAGCCCCTCGACGCAGAGACTATCCTGCGTGAGGCCAGCAAGCCGGCACGGCTTGTCGTCGTTGCCGAAAATCACACGACCATTGGTGGCCTCGGCGAAGCAATTGCCGCACTCCTCTTGCGTTCTGGGGCACATCCGCCTTTCCGCCAGATCGCATTGCCGGACGAATTTCTCGACGCCGGCGCGCTTCCAACGCTGCACGACCGTTACGGGATTTCCACCGCAGAGGTCGCAAGGCAAATCAAACAGTGGCTTTAGCGCCGCTGGGCTGAGGTCCAACAAGCTGTACTCAACGTTGCCCGCCGCACCTTGCAGCGGCGAACGCTGGCTTTTGCCCAAATGCCGGCACTCAAGACGCGGGCACACGAATGAGCGGAACGGCTGCGCCGCCTGCGCTGAGATCGCCACCGCTAGGTAAATAGAACGAGGAGGAAGACATGAGCGTATCGAAACGCAGAGATATCAGCCGGCGTTCCCTGTTGAAAGCTGCAACGGCCGTACCTCTCTGCGCAATTCTCACTCGACCGGCATCTGCGGCCGAATTCGTTTATAAATTTGCAACCGGCCAGGATCCGACGCATCCGGTGAACGTCCGCGCGCAGGAAGCCATCCAACGCATTCTAGAGGCTACCAGTGGCCGGCTCGAGATCAGGCTGTTTCCGGCCAACCAGCTCGGGTCCGACACCGAGCTCATGACCCAGGTCCGCAGCGGCGGCGTCGAATTCTTTAATCAGTCCTCTTCGATCCTCGCCACCCTGGTCCCAAGTGCGGGCCTGGTGAACACCGGCTTCGCGTTTACTGACTACGATAGCGTTTGGAAAGCTATGGACGGAGATCTCGGAACCTACATCCGGACGCAGATTGCCAAAACTCCGATCATGGCGGTTTCCAAAGCGTGGGATAACGGCTTTCGTCAGGTGACTTCTTCCGGACGTGAGATCCGCAGCCCTGACGATCTAAAGAATTTCCAGATCCGCGTCCCCCCGGCGCCGCTTTTGACCTCGCTTTTCAAGGCGCTTGGAGCCGGCCCGACGCCTATTAACTTCAACGAGGTCTACTCCGCGTTACAGACCAAAGTCGTGGACGGCCAGGAGAATCCGTTGCCGATCATTGCAACCGCCCGCCTCTACGAAGTGCAAAGCACGTGCAGCCTGACCGGGCACGTTTGGGACGGATACTGGATCCTCGCCAACAAGCGCGCATTCGAGCGCTTACCGAAGGATGTTCAGGAGGTCGTGACCCGCGAACTAGATCGCTCCGCCGTCGATCAGCGGGCTGATATCGCAAAGCTCAGCCAGTCCTTGCGCACCGATCTGTCGGCCAAAGGTCTCAAATTTATCGAAGTCGATCGCGCCGCCTTCCGACAAGCCTTGTCCAAGACTAGCTTCTACTCCGACTGGAAGGGCAAATTCGGCGAGGAGGCGTGGTCGCAGCTCGAAAAAGCGGCGGGTCAGCTGTCATGAGCAGCGTGAGCCACGCTCCACATGCTGATGACGGTGGAGCGACCGCCTCGACTGAACGGGGTCCCCGACATTGGGCGGTAACAGCGAACACGATGTTGGGCCACCTCGTCGCGGTCCCAGCCGCGCTACTCGTCCTGGCCGAAGTCGCAATCCTGGCCGCAGGAATCGTAGGCAGATACGTATTCCGCTCCCCCATCGTCTGGTCCGACGAACTCGCCGGTATTCTCTTCCTTTGGCTTGCCATGCTCGGCTCCGTCATTGCTTTCCAGCGCGGCGAGCACATGCGTATGACAGCCATCGTCGGCGTGCTCAGTGCCCAGGTGCGTGCGTTTTTGGACGTGGTGGCGGCCGCAGCCTCGCTGGCGTTTCTTTTGCTCGTCGTTTGGCCGGCCTATGAATTTGCCGCCGACGAGGCCTTCGTCACCACGCCGGCGCTGGAGATCATCAACACTTGGCGTGCGGCGGCGCTACCGATCGGAATTGGGCTGATGCTGATCGCCGCGGCCCTCCGGCTCTGCCGAATTGCCAATCTACGCAGCTTGTTGGCCTCTCTAGCGATCGTCGCCGGTCTCATCCTTGCGTTCGTGCTGCTCGCGCCGGTTTTTAAGCCGCTCGGCAATCTGAACCTTCTGATCTTCTTCGTCTTTGTTGTCGGTGCGATGGTCTTTGCCGCCGTTCCGATTGCCTTTGCATTCGGTCTCGCCACCGTGGGTTATCTCACGCTTACGACGAGCACGCCGGACGTAGTGATGATCGGGCGGATGGATGAAGGGATGAGCCATCTGATCCTGCTCGCCGTGCCTCTTTTCGTCTTCCTGGGCCTGCTGATCGAGATGACGGGCATGGCTCGCGCAATGGTCGGTTTCCTCGCAAGTCTCCTCGGCCACGTCCGCGGCGGGCTGCACTACGTCCTGGTCGGGGCTATGTATCTGGTCTCCGGTATCTCAGGGTCCAAGGCGGCAGATATGGCGGCCGTGGCCCCTGTGCTGTTTCCCGAGATGCGGCAGCGTGGCGCCAAACCCGGCGACCTCGTTGCGTTGCTGGCCGCCACGGGGGCGCAAACCGAAACGATTCCGCCGTCGCTGGTTCTGATCACGATCGGCTCGGTGACGGGCGTGTCGATCTCCGCGCTATTCACCGGCGGATTGCTCCCGGGCGTGGTGCTCGCAGTTATGCTCGGGGCGATCGTGTGGTGGCGCTACCGGCGCGAGGACCTCTCTCACGTCAAAAGGGCGACTGGGCGGGAGATCGGCCGAGCCTTTGTCATTGCTCTTCCTGCGATCGCCTTGCCTTTCGTGATCCGGACCGCCGTCGTCGAAGGCGTTGCAACGGCAACGGAGGTCTCGACCATCGGCATCTTGTACTCGGCCTGCGCCGGTCTCCTCATTTACCGCCAGTTCGACTGGCGACGCATCTATCCTATGCTGGTCGAGACGGCCTCCCTGTCGGGCGCGATTCTGCTCATCATCGGCGCCGCGACAGGAATGGCCTGGGCGCTGACCCAGTCGGGATTTTCAGCCTCGCTTGCCAAGTTCATGACCAGCCTTCCCGGCGGTGTCCCCGTCTTCCTAGCGGTGACGATCGTAACTTTCGTGATTCTAGGCAGCGTGCTGGAGGGGATCCCAGCCATCGTCTTGTTCGGTCCGCTCCTGTTCCCGATCGCGCGGCAGGTTGGGGTCCACGATGTCCATTACGCAATGGTCGTGGTTCTCGCGATGGGCATCGGCCTGTTCGCACCGCCGTTTGGGGTCGGCTACTACGCGGCCTGCGCTATCAGCCGCATTAACCCGGACGACGGTATGAGACCAATCGTGGGATACATGATTGCGCTGCTCATTGGCACGCTGATCGTCGCCGCGGTGCCCTGGCTGTCTATCGGCTTCCTGAAATAAGACTATCCGGTCCCGTGACCGGACCGCGATCGGCTGCCACCTTAAGTGACGCGAGCGGATAGAACTTGCTGGCACCGGCAGCAGTTTATAACGCTGGCGAAGCGAAGCGCCCCGATCAGCGTGTGAACTGGTTCATATGCGCGGCGTGCAGCCTTGGATAACCAACAGAGCGAAGCAGGCTCCGGCTCGGCTGAGGCGGTACGTCAGCCGTTCGTCTTCTGATGAACGCTTGGCCCGCGCTTTGCAGGTGATTCATTGCGCCTAAAGCAGCAAAGTAGGCTGCCATGACGTGGATAGAAGCTTGTGGCTATCTGGCCTCTTCGCTCGTCCTCGTGACATTCTGCATGCACACCATGCTGACTCTGCGGGCCGTCGCCATCTGCAGCAATCTCGCATTCATCGTCTATGCCACTGGCGCCGGTATCTACCCTGTGCTGATTCTGCACTTTATTTTGCTTCCACTAAACGCTGCCTACTTCGTCCGCATGGTCTTGGTACTACGCCGCGCCAAGCTCGCCGCTAATACAGATCTTTCTCCGAACTGGCTTCAGCCGTTCATGCACACACAGCGGATCAAGGCTGGAGAGACAATCTTCGAGAAAGGGGATCACGCCGATGCACTCTATCTCATCGGATCAGGACAAGTCGAGCTTCCCGAAATAGACAAGCTCTTGTATCCAGGAGAGGTTTTTGGTGAGGTTGGGCTGTTCGCCGTGGATCGACGCCGCCGCACGCAATCTGCTCGAGCGGCCAGCGATTTGGAGCTTTTCTGGATCAAGGCCGACGCATTAAAGAGGATTTGCGAACGGAACCCTGGCCTCTCGCTGTACTTTCTTCGTCCTGTAGCCACTCGGCTTAGCTCAAATGCTTCCGAGCGAACAGAGCCCCGGCAAGCCCCGTCCGCGCGTTGCGCTGGGGACATTAGATGAACCGCATACGCTCTCGCTGACACCGCGGTGGCGGGCGTTGCGTAGCTTCTTTGATCTCTACGCTTTGTGGTGAGCGATATTGTAATCTCCCGGCATGCATTTGTGCCGCTGAATATGCCAAGTATCTGAGCGGTAAATTGGATGCGCTTCTTTCCACTGGGCCAGCCCTGTCTGGCCGTTCATAACGCAGCCCTGGAAAGTAAGCGTGCTGTCGAATGCAGAGCTCGTCACGATCTTATCAACGCAATCGGCGGATGCAAATTGGCAAAGCACGGCAACCATCGTCACGAACAAATCGTCCTCGAAATGAAACTCTTCAAAAACAAACTATGGACCTATGGACTGCAATTACCACAAGAGCTGCTCTCGTGCTAGCTGATGGTGGCTTTTTGACCAGCTCATAAAGCAAAGACGGGAAGCGGAGTCAGCAAATCGGCCAACTGGTGGAGGAGCATCGAATATCCAGGCTCAAAGTCTTTTGGGTACGTATGCATCCCTGGGGCTGATAATCGATCGGAATGCAGCGACACTTCCAGCTCCATCCTCCTCCTTGTTGATTGTCTCCTTGGTTTGAGATTTGATGCGAAATCATTTCAGATGAGGTCCTATGAGCGTCAAGGCCGTGATGGCAACAATCCTGCAGCACGAGCTCGCCTCCCGTGGCGTGAACTCACTCACGCGTTCTGATTACGAGGCGGTTATTGAGCAGCTGATCAAAAAGCTGACAGAGCTAGAGTTTGAGCTCCGCTCGCGATCAACTAACGGCTCGCAAGGAGTTCCGACCTAACCAATCACTCAACTCGCGTCGTAGCCGGACGAGTAATTGCCCAACTTCCGTTCGCGGCTCCGCGACATAGGCCGTCCTGGTGGGCGACGATCACGGCACTTCAACTGGCGGCACCGCCATGCTGACCAAAACAAAACATAACATCACCTCGCGCCCTGCCATTTACGTTAACTGCAGCCGAGATTTGCGGAGGAGCCGCCGCCGGGCCATCTCGTGCCTGTCAGCTATCGCTACTGCACCTGGGGCAGGGCAATTTCAAGTAGCTGACGCCGGGGCCGGTGGCCATAATCCTCGGCAAGCCAGCGGCCCCACTTGTCTTAGCTCCTGTTTTGAACTGTTCATGCTCGTATGTATCCGCCCCAGGCGCGCCGTCGCGAAATGCTAAGACCGCGAGCTGCCGCCAACTCATCTGCGGCCTGCACCAGCTAGTTGCTCTGTGCCAAGTGCCGCGTGCCGACCGGAAACGAGTTTCCAACCTTAACCGAATTTAGGCAGATGTAGAGGCACCCCTTCGCAGGGCACATCGAGCTCTTCAACCTGGCCCTTGCCGACCTCTGTCACGCGCAACTTCTTGCCTTCAATCGTGAAGGCGCAATTTGTCGGTTGCGGCCCATCCAGCATGAGCCGGTCCACGACGTTGCCGCCGCGGTCGAGCACAGTGACGTTCTTCTGATTATAGACTGTGCAATAGAGCCGGCCGTCGGTGCCAAAAGCCATCCCGTCGGGCCCCTTGAAGTCAGGATTGGAGTCGGGCTGCAGCACATTGCCGAAAACAACACGTTCAGGCATTGGCTTGCCGAGTACGTCATAGCGGTAGATTTCGCCTGTGAACGATGCGTTGGCATAGAGATGGTCGTCGGGCCCGAAAGCAATCCCGTTGGTGAATCGGATCTTGCGATCGAGGACGCGAAGGACCTTCATGGCCGCGGGATCGATTTCGTAGACGCGGCCGTCCCAATCAAGGTCCATATAGCCCTCGACGAAGGCCTGCCCGTTGATGAAATCCTCAGCCGCCATGCCTGAATCAGTCATGTAGAGTAGTCCGTTGGGGCCGAAGCAGAGGTCATTCGGAAATAGAAAGCGATCGGCGCCTTCGCCCTGCATGCGCCGGATCTCGTTTCCGGCTTGGTCGATGCAAATCAGCGCCCGCAGGCCCGCTTCCGCGATCCAGATGCGGCCGTGGCCGTCCGTCGTCAGTCCGTTCGGGCGGCCGCCCGTCGCGCGAACCACTCTGCGATTGCCTCGCTGATCGAGCCGCGTGATGCACAACGTCGATGCGGACATCTCCGTGACATACATCGATCCGTCGGGGAGGCAGATTGGCCCCTCGGGCGCTCCGATTCCGCTAGCAAAAAGTCTCGATGCCATGCTTTTCCCCCTGCATCCCGTTGTTGGGTTTGCGAACTCTTGCGCTTAGGCGATGACCGAGCCTGTGGCCGGATCGATCAGCACCATCCGATTGAGGTCGATGGCGAGCTGGATTCGCTCGCCATGGCTCTGAACATCATGTGCTTGCAGCTCCGCGACTGCGTCTACTCCGCCGATCTTGATGGTCGTGAAGGTACGAGTACCTGTAGGCTGGATGAGATCGGCGACCGCTGAATAGGGCACCACCCCATCGCGCAATGGTCCGTCGCCGGCTCGGCCGAAATGCTGAGGCCGAATGCCGACAATGACCTCACGTCCCGCCACGCTAGAAAGGGCAGTGGCCTTCGCAGGCGGCACAGTCAGGGACTCTCCGGAACCGAAAACGACAGAAAGCCCGCCATTCATCGCCGTCAGGGTTGCCGGTATGAGATTGATCGAAGGAGAGCCGAGGAAGCCCGCCACGAAGCCCGTTCGCGGCCGCTCGAACAGTTCGAGTGGAGCTCCCTGCTGCTCTATTTTTCCATCGCGTAGCAGCACGATACGATCCGCCAGCGTCATCGCCTCGACCTGATCGTGTGTAACGTAGATCATTGTGGTGGTGATCTCGTGATGCAGACGCTTGATCTCGGTTCGCATTTCGTCACGCAATTGGGCGTCCAGATTCGAGAGCGGCTCGTCAAACAAGAAAAGATCCGCCTTGCGAACGATGGCCCGTCCGATCGCGACGCGTTGACGCTGTCCACCGGAGAGCTGACGTGGATAACGCTGGAGGAGATTGCCGATGCCGAGCATCTCGGCGGCTTCGCTGACCCGCTTCCTGATCTCGATTTCTGGCGTCTTGCGGGCGCGCAGGCCGAACGCGATATTCTCATTGACGGTTAAATAGGGATAGAGTGCGTAGTTCTGAAAGACCATCGCAATGTTGCGTTCGCGCGGACGCAGATCGTTGACGATAGCGCCGCCAATCGCGATCGTGCCGTCGTCCGGATCTTCGAGACCGGCGATCGTCCGCAAAAGCGTGCTCTTGCCGCAGCCTGACGGACCCACGAGCACAGCGAATTCGCCATCGCTGATGGTTAAGTCTAGTCCCCGAACGGCATGCACGTTACCGTAGTATTTGTGCACTCCGGTCAACTTGACGTCGGCCACTCTAATCTCCTCAACCTTTGACGGCGCCGAGCGAGATGCCGCGCACGAGATAGCGCTGCATTACCGTAACTGCGACGAAGATCGGCAAAGTCCCCAGGACGGACATCGCCGCGATTTTGGCCCAGAAGTTCGACTGGCCACCGAAATAGTGCGTCAGCATGACCGGAAAAGTGATCACTTCGGTACGCGTGAGCACCAGCGCGAAGAGGAAGTCGTTCCAGGCGAACACGAAAGTAAAGACCGAAGTCGCCATGAGCCCCGGGCGCACCATCGGGAAGACGACTTTCCAGATGACCTGCCATCGGTTCAGTCCGTCGACGAGGGCGCTTTCCTCCAGCTCGAGCGGAACATCAACGATATAACCCCGCATCATCCAGATGACATAGGGCAGATTGAACGCGGTATAGAGCACGATCAGGCCGAAGTAGCCGTCAACCAAACCGAAATAGACGTAGATGAGGAAGATCGGGAAGACGACCGCAATCGGCGGGATCATGCGCTGGGAAATGATCCACATCGCAAGGTTCTCGCCACCCGTGCCGAAGCGGGCGAGGCTGTAGGCGCATAGGGTACCAAGAATGATGGCAATGGCGGAGCTAACGCCGGCGACGATCAGGCTGTTCAGGATGGCCATGACGTCACCATCCTTGAATAGGACATAATAATTCGAGAACTGGATCTGCCCAGGCATCCACAATGGCGGCACGTGATAGATCTCGTCCGGCGTCTTGAACGAAATCATAAACAGCCAATAAACCGGAAATAGAAACAGCAAAGTGACGACGCCGGCGCCGATATAGCGTAGCACCAGAACGCGCCCCTTCCTGGTGGGCAGCTTCATCAGCCTCATCGCGCAATCTCCATGCGCTTGAGGACAAGCGTGGTAATGAGAGTGAGCAGCGCAATCACCAGGAAGGAGATCGCGGCGGTGTAGCTGGTTTCGAATTGCGAGAAGCCCTGCACATAGGTGTAGAGTGAAATCGTCTCGGTCATCGAGCCCGGCCCGCCTTCGGTGAGGGCCCAGATGATGTCGAAGATGCGCACGAGGTCGAGGCCGCGGATAAGGCATGCAACAGCTATCACGGGCGCGATCGCCGGCAGAATGATCGCGCGAAGCACGCGCAGATACGATGCCCCATCGATCTCAGCAGCCTCCAGTTGAGACTGATCGACATTGGACAACGCAGCGAGCAGCAGCAGAAACATGAACGGCGACCACTGCCAAACTTCGCAGATGATGATCGCCGGATAGACGTAAGCAGGGTTGACGGTCCACAGGATCCGGATCGGTTCGCCGGCGAAAAAGCTGAGTATCTCACCGATGGGACCAAAGCGGACGTCGAACAACAGGCGCCAGGTCGCACCAGCAACAATCGGAGAGATCACCGTCGGCAGCACCAAGAGCGCGACGAAGAGCTGGCGCCCGGGCATGCGGTCGATGAAGAGCTGCGCCATCAGGAAGCCGATCAGTAGCTCGAGAGGCAGGGCGATTGCTGTGATGATCGCGGTGTGGCCGAGCGATGCCCACAAACGGGTATCTCTGAACAACTCCGCATAGTTCAGCAAGCCGGCGAAAGACGTATCATTGTCCGTCATCGTGATGCGCTGGAAGCTCACGATCAACGAGTAGATGAGGGGAAAGAGGCCGACGAGGAGAAGAACCAATATTGCGGGCGCAACGATGAGATAGGGTAGGCGGTCCTCGAGCACACGCCCGAGCCGGCTCGGGCGGCGATGTTCAGTGCCATTAAAGCTTAAAGAGAACGTCATCATCAATCCAGGAATCGCGCCGCACGGGAGGCGGTGCCTCCCGCGCGCCCTCCAAGCCAACTATTGCGGATAAGCGCCTGGTTTTGCTGCCCAGACCTTATAAACCGCCTTCTGGTTTTCAATGCCCACCTTCTCGGTGATGGCATCAAACTGCTGCGCCATGCGGTCGAGAATGGTCTTCGGATCTTCGCCGGCCCAGAGGCTCGAAATGGCCTTGGTCATCGCCTCGTCGTACTTGTCCTGCTGCAGCAGGGAGAGATCGAGCAGGCCCTTCTCGCCAGATGTCTTGATCGTGTCGAGATAGGCAGGAGCATCAGGCCAGAGCGCACGGTATTTCTCGCTCGCGTAGTGCGACAGGCGGAAGGGATCGCGGAGCGTATAGGGGAGCTGCACGCGCTCAAGGCTGGTCTTCTTGCTGTTCAGCCATTGGATGAAGAGATAAGCGGCCTCCTTGTTCTTGCTCGTGGCCGAGACGGACAGGTCGAAACCGACGCCAAGCTCCGGGCGACCGAGGGGCGTGAGCGCATACCCGACCTTGCCGGCGACTTGCGATTTGGGTACCCATTTCAGCGCTTCCTCGCCCGAGCCGTAGCCGGCGGCCCAACGCCCATAAGGGGGCCAGGAGATCGTCATGGCGGTGGTGCCCTGGAGGAACGCGGCCAAGTTGTCGACGAAATTCCATTGCTCCACGCCTGGTGGCATGAACTTGTTCTCGGCCAACATCTGCTTGAAGACCTTCAGGCCGACATCGCTGTTCACCGTCGATTTCATCGTATCGGCATTGAAGAACTTGCCGCCCTCCATGCGGAAACGTTCCTGGAACATGTATTGCGGATAAGGCGCAGTTCGGAAGAAGCCGGCGCCATAGACCTTGGGCGCCATCTTGTCAGTGATGAACTGTCCGATGTCGTCAAGCTGCTTCCAATCCTTGGGCGGAGCGAGCTCGTAGCCGAACTTGGCCTTGAACCCCTCCTTCATCTTCGGATCCTCGAAAATGTCTTTGCGGTAGTAGAGCAGCATCACATCGCCGTCGTCCGGGAAGCCGAAGATCTTGCCGTCATACTGCATCTGGTTGTCGCGATAGGCTGCGGCGATGTCCTGCAACTCGTCGCGATAGCCGAACTTGTCGACATATTTGTCCAGGGGCTCGAGCGCTCCGGCCCGGGCCAGGTCGGGCATCCAGGATGGAATGACGTTCAGTGCGTCATAGGCCCCGGCGCCCGACTTGAAATCCTGCATGATCTTGGTGAACATCTGGTCGGTCGGCACCTCGACCACCTTCACCTTGATGCCAGTGAGCTTCTCCCATTTCGGACCCGAATAGTTGAGCGGGTCGAGCGATTGAAGGCCCGCCTCCCAGACGATACTGATCGTCGTGCCCGCATATTTCTTTGCTGCTTCGACAGCAATGTCGGCGGCATCCTTATCAGCGGCAGGAGCCGATACACCTGTGAGCGCAAGGATAGCGGCCACGCCCAACAATGTCCTGAACTTCATGCCTTCCTCCTCTTCATTTGAGCAATCCTAAGCCGCCAAGGTGGCCCCGGAGCTTTTGCCTCGGCGCGTCGACCGGTTACCCATGCTGGACGTCGACTGCCGCACCGTCGGAGGGCTGTCGAACGAACAGATGAGTGTCTTCTGGGGATGGCCATCCGCGCTCAGGCCGCGCTGCCCGATAGGCACGAACGCGATTTCGCCTTGGTAAAACACGCCTTCCCCCCAAAAGCTCTCGATGTATTTGCTTTTGGCGTCACTCTGCTGTGAGGCGGAAGCGGCCGGCAAATGAGAACTTTGCAACCACCGATGAGCCACATTCACCTGTCAGCAGTCTCTGCTGCGGCCCGCTCAAGCCTCAAAGCTGAAGAAAATCCGGTCAAAGCACGGCGGACCATTGGCCAAGCCAGTTGCGCCCTTGCGAGCCTTTGCTGAACTACGAATACGTTTCTTCAGGGATGGGAAGTACCTTGCCGAATATGGTTAGTTAGTTTGCGAGCGGCATCGCCTATTTTAAGGCGTAACTCGCTATCGACAGGGATTCTTTTGCAAGTGCAATCGCTTGGCGCCCTTTTACGCCATGGTCTTACTTGGCCTGAATATTGCTCAGGGTATGAGAGTTCGACAAAAAGATCATACCAGGGGAGTGGCGCCGCATGGGGCAGGTCACGTCACGAAGTGGCCTCTTGAAAGGCCTTAAGTTGAGAACTGTCTTGTTGCTGGCAGGGCTGACGCTGACCAACATTGCAGCCTGGGGCTGGGCCGTTGCGCTGTTCGCCGGTCAGCCGTCGGTAATGGCAACCGCGCTGCTCGCTTGGGTGTTCGGTCTGCGCCATGCCGTGGATGCCGATCATATTGCGGCAATCGACAATGTCGTGCGGAAGCTGATGCATGCCGGCCGCGCCTCCGAAACTGCAGGTCTCTACTTTGCGCTCGGCCATTCCACGATCGTTCTCGCTTCAATGATCCTGCTTGCCGCCGGCGTCATGACCCTCGGCGGAGAGGGTTTGCTCAAAAACTTGGGCGGCCTTCTCGGAACCTCGGTTTCAGCCGTCTTCCTGCTCGGCGTGGCCGCCGTCAACTTTGCGATCTTCGCAAACTTGTGGCGCACAATGCGTGCAGCGCAGGCCAGCGGCGTCTACGGTGCACAATTACTCGATGCGCCCCTAGCCGGAAGCGGTCTTCTTTCGCATTTGCTCGGCCCGATCTTCCGAATTGTGACGCAAAGCTGGCACATGTATCCGCTCGGATTCCTGTTCGGATTAAGTTTCGACACGGCGACCGAAATTGGCCTGCTCTCCCTCTCTGCCTCTGAGACTGCGCGCGGCCTGTCGCTCTGGCAGGCCATAGTCTTTCCTGCACTTTTCGCTGCCGGAATGTCCCTGGTTGATACCTTGGATTCAGCATTTATGGCCAGCGCTTATCGCTGGGCTTTCGTCGATCCGGCCCGAAAGCTTTGGTACAATCTGACAATCACAGGTGCCTCAGTCGCGATTGCGCTGTTCATCGGCAGCGTGGAAACGCTTGGCCTGATCAGCGATCAGCTTGAGCTCACGGGTGCCCTTTCGAGCCTCGTCGATCGCCTCAAGGGATCACAAGCCATCTTAGGCTTCGGCGTGATGTCATTGTTCGCTCTCGCCTGGCTAGCATCTCTCCTGCTGTATCGCGTTGCATGGAAGGGAAAGACCACTCGAACCGCCTTGCCGACATCACGCGCGACTTAGCGGCTGCAGCGATGCTGTCGAGCCGCTCGAAGCCTGCCGTCTTTGCCCGCTGGACGAGCATTGCAGCACTAAGCATCTGCGCCCTCATGATCGACGCTGAACCTAGCTCTGGAGACAATATCCAGACTAGCTACACCTTGCCTGCAGTCATAGTCACTCGTGAGGAGATCCCACGGCGACCGCGAAGAGCTCCAACGCCACGCTCGGATCGAGCGCTCGGCATAGGGTCCAGTAGCCAGCTGGGCGGGCAAGCCTCAGCGGTATCGGCCAAGAGCAGCGCGGCCTTGGCTCCCGCGTCGAGCATGGCAAGCCAGATCACAGTATCAGGCGAAGACGTCAACGCGCGGCCCGTGATGCGCCCGGGCGAAGTGCTCGAAGCTGTACCGGGGCTCATTGTGACGCAGCATTCCGGCGAGGGCAAAGCGAACCAGTACTTCTTGCGCGGCTATAATCTCGATCATGGCACGGATCTCGCGATCTATGTTGATGATGTGCCTGCCAACATGCGCACTCACGCCCACGGCCAGGGCTATGCCGACCTCAATTGGCTGATTCCTGAAGCGATCGCCGCCATGGAGGTAAAGAAGGGGCCTTACTTCGCCGATGAAGGCGACTTCTCCTCGGCCGGCGCCGTGCATATCGGCCTGATCGACCGCACGGTGAAGGGGCTAGCGCAGATGACCGCCGGCAGCTTTGGATATCGCCGCTTCCTCGGCATGGATTCGACGAGGCTCGGCGATGGGACATTGCTCCTCGCCGGCGAGGCTGGGACCTACAACGGCCCCTGGGACAACCCGGACAACCTCCGCAAGCTCAATGGGCTCTTGCGCTACAGTCAGGGCACGGCCACCGACGGCGTGTCGGTCACGGGCATGGCTTACGCCAACAGATGGAATTCGACCGATCAGGTGCCGCAGCGCGCCATGACGGACGGATTGATGGATCGGTTTGGATCTGAAGACCCGACTGACGGCGGCAACGCAAACCGTTTTGCCCTGTCGGCGCGCGTGGCGCAGAGCGATAATTCCGGGGCCTGGAAGGCGAACGCTTATGTCGTCAAGAGCGAGCTCGATCTCTACAATAACTTCACTTATTTCCTGGCCAATCCCGTTGTCGGCGACCAATTTCACCAGCACGACGGCCGCCTAATGGCCGGCGCTAACATCGCACGGACGATGGATGGCTCATTCGCTGGGCTGCCGATGCAGACGACCTTCGGCCTGCAGTCCCGTTACGACGCCATCGATCTCGCGCTCACCGACACCCACCGGCGCAGTTTCCTGTCCAACGTACGCAGCGATAAGGTCGGGGAAGGCAGCATCGGCGCTTACGCCGAGAGTACGTTGCACTTTTCGGACTGGCTGAGGACCACGGTCGGTTGGCGCGGGGACTATTACGCGGCCGACGTGACGTCGCTGTTCGATGCGAACAACTCAGGCCATGCCAACGCTACGATCGGAAGTCCCAAGCTTCGCATCGTGGTCGGTCCCTTTAACAAGACCGAGTTCTTTTTCGGCGCCGGCTATGGCATGCACTCGAACGACGCGCGGGGTGCGACGACGACGGAAGATCCGAGCGATCCCGGGACAAAGCTGCCGCGCTCGCCGCTGCTGGTCCGCACCAGGGGCGCGGAGGTCGGCGTGCGTTCGAGGATCGTCCCGGATCTCGACACCTCGCTCAGCCTCTTCGTCCTCGACCAGGATTCCGAGATCCTGTTCTCAGGCGATGCCGGCGATACCACGACGGCGCGCGCGAGCCGCCGCTATGGATTCGAATGGACCAACCATTACCGCCCACGGTCTTGGATTGACGTCGACGCCGATCTCGCGATGACCCATGCGCGCTTTCGCGGTTACGACAGCGACCAGGCGGAGGTTTATGCCTCACTCGCCGGCTATCCCGCCGCGCAGATCGGCAACGCGCCCGGCAACTATATCCCTAACGCACCGACCATGATGGCGTCCGCCGGCATCTCGCTCGGCGCGAAGACGGGCTGGTTCGGCGCCCTGCGTTGGCGCTATCTCGCCTCCAGTCCGCTGACGGAAGACAACGCCTTCCGATCGCAACCTACCGGCATCTTCAACGCGCGGATCGGCTACCGCACCGACAAGGGCTGGCGCCTCCAGCTCGATTTGCTCAACCTCCTCAACAGCAAGGCGAACCAGATCACCTATGCCTATGGCTCCCTGCTGAAGACGGACAAACTTTACAATCTCTGTGCCGCCAATGCCGCCCCTGCGCCAGTCTGTGCCATTGGTGTGATGGACTATGTGCTTCACCCGGTCGAACCCTTGACCGTCCGAGTGACCCTAGCGGGCACATTCTGATATCAGTCAGGTCGCGAGTCGCGAAACGTCCGTTCGCCGGTAATAATGGCCGATAGCATGCTCTGACGCGACACGATGTCCTCGCGCACGGCAGCATATACATGCAGGATGACGAAAGTCACAATGAACCAGAGGCCGAGATGGTGCACTGTATGCACGTCTTGACTGTTTGGGAAGATCGAGAACCACCAGCCGAACAGCGCATACCATAAGCTGTCGCGACCTTCGCCCTCAGCGTAAAGTGCAAATCCGGTCAGCATCATCAGGATCATCACAATCACGAACAAGAACATCGCAGTATTGGCCAAAGGATTGTGGCCGACGTATTTTTTCGGGTAGCGCACTAGGAACAGGTACCATCGCAGCTCGTACAAAAGGCCCCAGCGCCAGATCCGGTTGTAGATCGGAAACGCGAACAACTGGCGGGCATACTGGTTGCCGACGAACGCCCAGTAGACGCGATAAAGGAACGCGAAGGCGAGCACCTGTCCCGACGCGAAGTGAACAAATCGGATGTAGCCCATCGTGTACCAATTGCTAGCTTCACCAGGCATCGAGGGAAGCGGCGAGGCGATTAGATAACCGGTAACGGCCAGAAGAGAGATCGTTAGCGCATTTAACCAGTGCCAGATCCGTACCGGTGCCTCATAGACATAGATTGATTGGCGATCCGTGCCGACGGCGCCGACGGCGTCCAGCGTACCCGGAATCTCCGAGATTTTCGTCATCGCATGCTCCTGCATTGAGAGTGATTCGACGCAGCGAACAAACGAATCAGCGCATGCCATCGAGAATATCGCGCGCATGCCGGCGCGAAATCACCGCCCTGCAATTTTTTTCTTCACGCTTCAGCGGCCCTACGCAACGAAGAATTGGAAACCCGCTTTAACCGCAGGTGGAAATCCTGCTTTCATATCTTTATTGAACCTCTTTGCTATTTTCCGCTGCATCCACGTGGGTTCGCGGTCTTTTTCCCTGCATGAGCAGCGAGCTTCCTTACCCGGCGCACGACACTTGCTGCGCGGCAGCTCGCTGCAATTTACCGATGATTAGGAGAGACGGCACATCGTTTGCTCATTTCCAGCTCCAGCGAACCGGGTATTTGCGATATGGATTTGAGCTTCATTCGGCGCGGCGGCGCATCGCGCCGGGCAGGCGTCTTCCAGACACAGGGCCGGATGAATGCAGCGGCCATGAGCTTGCCGAAAAGCGAGCCAGTCATCGCCAACCTGTCAATTCGCCTGAAAATCATGATGGGATTTGCTATCGTTCTGCTGCTGTCGGCGGGCACCATGGCGGGCGCCTGGTTTGGCTATGAGGCGATCCTCGACGGCTTCGACGTTTATCGTATCAGCATGTCGGAATCGGATTATGCGCGCGAAATCGACAGCTCGCTCTCGGCATACCAGAGCAACGCGCGCTATTACGCCCTGACGGGCATAAAGGAGGCGGAAGCTGCCGCGGAAGAGGCGCGACGCTTGCTCGAGCGAACGATCACGGCAGCCAAAACCGAGACTGCAACTCTCAGCTGGCAGCAGTCGATAAAGGAACTGTTCGAAGCCTACCGCGCCTATACCGATTCCTTCAACAAAGTGTTGGCGCTGCGCGCCGGGATCGATCGCTCGGCAGCCACGATGGGCGGACAGGCGCACGTCATCCGGACCGCGCTCGATCAGGTGAAGGCGCCGGGCGCTCAAGCAGAAAATATCATTGAGCGTTTCGATACGATCGATCGCCTCGTAACGACAGAATTGAAGCTCCACGATGAAGTCCTCGCGAGGGACGTCTTACAGAGAATAGAAGGGTTTAAAGGTGCGATCGTGCGAGAGCGTCGCTCGCCGGACGTCGGCGGACAGGCGCTCGACGAGCTCGTCGCGTCTTACCGAGATGGGTTCGCCCGAGTGGAGGCCGCAGGCCAAGAGATCGATCGTTTGATGGCGGACATGTGGAAGCTGCGTCACGGACTATCCGGGGCGGCCGCCTCTCTGAAGCGAGTGGCTTTGGCGGAGCAGGCTGATGCCGAGAAAAAGACCGCGGTGCAAATCATCCACGGTCAATCGGTAGTGGTTGCCCTTGCGCTCGCCTCGATTGCAATTGGCCTCGTGCTCTCCTTTGCGATCGGACGCGGTATCGCAAAACCTGTCATCGCGATGTGCAGCTCGATGATCGAGCTGGCAAACGGCCGCTATGAGATCGTGCTGCCGGGGCTCGGTCGGCACGACGAGGTCGGCAAGATGGCTGGCGCGGTCGAGAGCTTCAAGCGGCAAGCCATTGAGCGCGCCGAACGCGAAGCTGCGGAGATCGAAGAGCGTAACAGGTCGGCGGCCGAGCTGCGGCGCGCTGAGCTCGCTAAATTCGCTGGCGGCTTTGAGGCCGCGGTGGGTGACATCGTCAACGGCATTTCGGGTTCTGCTCAGCAACTCGAAGCAGCAGCATCAACGCTGTCACGCAATGCGGAGGCGACAGGGGGCCTGACCAACGCGGTGGTCGGCGCCGCGCGAGAATCGTCGAGCAGCATTGGTTTGGTCGCCTCGGCGGCCGAGGAGCTGTCGCTGTCGATCAATGATATTCGCACCCAGGTCCGCAACTCGAATGCGATCTCCGGTAATGCGGTAGCCCAGGCCAAGAGCACGGACGCCCGCATCGCGACGCTCGCGCAAGCCTCGCACCGGATTGGTGATGTCGTGAAGCTGATTACAGCGGTCGCAGAGCAGACCAATCTGCTCGCGCTCAATGCCACCATTGAGGCAGCCCGCGCCGGAGAGGCGGGCCGCGGCTTTGCCGTCGTCGCAGCCGAGGTGAAGTCGCTTGCAAGCCAAACCGCCCGTGCGACGGAGGAGATCGGCTCTCACGTCGAAGGTATGCAGCAAGCGACCGGAGATTCGATTGCCGCGATCAAGTCGATCGCCGGCATCATTGGCGATATCTCCGCCATCTCGGGTTCGATCGCGTCCGCCGTCGACCAGCAGACCGCGACGACACAGGCGATCGCACAGAGCGCGCAGCAGGCGGCCTCTGGCACCGCGCAGGTGTCATCCAATCTCGAGCAGGTCAATCGCGAAGCAAGCGAGACCGGCTCGGCGGCTTCCGCCGTGCTGCAATCAGCGCGCGGACTAACCGAGGCGAGCCACCGCCTGCGCGCGGAGCTTGACCGTTTCATGGCCAACGTCGTCGCGGCGTAGTCTGGCTCGCAATGCGAGACGCCTGCGACTACCATTGCGCAAGTGCCAGAGACCTGCGCTAGTCAACGGACAAGCCGGCACCCTCGCGTGGGCAAACCGGTATCCTAGGGATCGTCGATGGAGCATGGTCTGGATCTGGCCGGATTCGCGTTGCACCCGCAACGCGGTGCAGTGTTGGGTGAGGTGCATGCGCGTCCGTTCACGCGGCTCTCCGCGCCTCTCGCAGTGCTGCGATTTGCTTTTTTGGGCCAGGGAGAAGCGGCGGCCGCCGACCGGCAGGCCTTTGTAGGCTTTTGCACCGCGCAGGGCTTGGCGGCACCCGAGGTGTCGGCTAAGCACCACCAGGTGTCAATCGGAGCAGTTTCGCTACGCTGGGAACAGCATTCCGAATTCACGACTTTCACCTGGATCTGGAGTAATGAGGCATCCGCGCTGGCGTTCGCTCCCATCGGTGACGAACTTACCGCATTGATCCGGGCACTGCCGCAAACGGGACAGCTGCTTGTGGCGGTGAGGCTCGAGGTGGAGCAGACCGAAGCGGCCGTCGCGCGCGCTGAGGAGCTGTTTGATAAGAGCAGCCTCGCAATGGCGACAGTCCGCAGCGGCCCTGCGGTCGTCGCTTCCGACTTTCGTGCGGATGCGCAGGGCTTTGTCCGCATTCTCATCTGCAACGACGGCCTGTCGCCGGGCCGGCTTGGCGCTCTTGTGCAGCGCGTGCTGGAGATCGAGACCTATCGCACGCTGGCGCTGCTCGGCCTGCCGGCCGCGCTCGAGCTCGCGCCCTCGGTCGATCACATTGGGCGGCGGCTGGTCGAAGTGCTCCAGGAGATGCAGGGCGCCGAGGACCTCAAGCTCAACAATCACCTCCTCACGGAGCTGACCGCATTGGCCGCCTCATTGGAGCGCGGCGCAGCGGGTAGCCTGTTCCGCTTCGGCGCGAGCCGGGCTTATTACGACATCGTGCAGGCCCGCCTTGGCGTGATCGAAGGAAGCGAGATCGGAGGGCGACCGACCTGGTCGTCCTTCCTTGCCCGGCGGATGGCGCCGGCGATGCGCACCTGCGCCGCGATGGAGGACCGCCAGGCCAACTTATCGATCAAGCTAGCGCGCGCCGCCGATCTCCTGCGCACGCGGGTGGACGTGGAACTGGAGGAGCAGAATCGTGACCTGCTGCGCTCAATGAACGAGCGCACCAAGCTGCAATTGCGCCTGCAGAGCACCGTCGAAGGCCTCTCCGTGGCGGCGATCGGCTATTACGTCGTCAGCCTGTTCGGCTACCTCGCTAAGGGCGCACATGACGGCGGCTTGCATGTCGAGCCGTCACTCGCGACAGCATTGTTCGTACCATTTGCCGTCGGTCTAATTTGGATCATCACGCACCGGATCCGCCAGAGGCACCTTAAACATGAAGGCGCGCCGGGCGATCATGACTGAGTTCCTTCGCGCCGAGGGCTTGCCATTCGAGCCGGGTCGGCCGAAGCTGGTGGAGCTGGAGGGCAAGTGATGAGCCAATCGAACGGAATGACCAACCTGCTCTGGCTGCAAGGCGCGAGCTGCGGCGGTTGCACCATGTCGATCCTCGAAAGCGGCTCTTCCGGCTGGTTCGACGAACTGAGGCAGTTCGGCATCAACCTGCTGTGGCATCCCTCGGTCAGCGAGGAGACAGGCGAGGAAGCGGCCGAGGTGCTCAACTCCGTGCGCGAGGGCAGGGTGCCGCTCGACCTACTGCTCCTCGAAGGCTCCGTTGCCCGCGGCCCGAACGATAGCGGCCGCTTCAACATGCTCGCGGGCACGGGCCGCTCGATCTACCACTGGATGCTAGATCTCGCGCCGCGGGCGGACTATGTCGTTGCGGTCGGAAGCTGTGCCGCCTATGGCGGGGTGCCAGCCGCCGGCGCCAATCCAACCGACGCGGTCGGGCTGCAATTCGAGGGCGCCGATGCTGGCGGCGCGCTCGGCGCAGGCTTCCGCTCCCGGCTCGGCTTGCCGGTGATCAATGTGGCTGGCTGTGCGCCGCATCCGGGCTGGATGATGGAAACCATTTTGGCACTGACGTCCAAGGACTTGTCAGCGACTGACCTCGACACCTATGGCCGACCGAAATTCGTTGCCAACCATCTTGCTCATCACGGCTGCTCCCGCAACGAGTTCTATGAGTTCAAGGCCAGCGCCGAAACCATGTCCGAGCGCGGCTGCCTCATGGAGCATCTCGGCTGCAAGGCGACTCAGGCTGTCGGCGATTGCAACCAGCGCTCCTGGAACGGCGGCGGTTCCTGCACGAAGGGCGGTTATGCCTGCATCGCCTGCACGTCACCTGGCTTCGAAGACGCGCAGAATTTCCTGGAGACCGCCAAGCTTGCCGGCATCCCAGTCGGCTTGCCGACCGACATGCCAAAAGCCTGGTTCGTCGCGCTCGCGGCGTTGTCGAAATCGGCGACTCCGCGGCGCGTGAGGCTGAATGCGACCGCTGATCATGTGGTGGTGCCGCCCGGCCGCACCACGGCCAAGCGCACGCCATGACGAGGATTACGATCGGCCCGTTCAACCGCGTCGAGGGCGATCTCGAAGTCCGCCTCGACGTCGAAAGCGGCCGGGTCCAGCGCGCCGAAGTGACGGCGCCGCTCTATCGCGGGTTCGAGCAAATTCTGGAGGGGCGGCCACCGCTTGATGCGCTGGTGTTGGCGCCGCGCATCTGCGGCATCTGCTCGGTCTCGCAGTCGGTCGCCGCCGCTGCCGCGCTTCGCCATGCGATGGGAACCGAGGCGGCGCCGAACGGTCTGCTCGCCACTAATATCGCGCACGCGGCAGAGAATGCCGCCGATCATCTTACGCATTTCTACATCTTCTTCATGCCTGACTTCGCCCGTGAAGCCTACGCTTCGCAGGATTGGTACCAGGAGACTCGCGAGCGCTTTGCGGCCACCCGCGGCAGTGCGGCGCGCGATGCGCTGCCGGCGCGGGCGCGGCTGCTCGAGACTATGGGAATCATTGCTGGCAAATGGCCACACAGCCTTGCCTTCCAGCCGGGCGGCGCGACGCGCGCGATCGAACTCGGCGAGCGCGTACGGCTGTTGTCGATCGTGACCTCATTTCGCACGTTCCTTGAACGTACAGTGTTCGCCGATACTCTAGAGAACATGCTGTCGCTCTCGACCGCAGACGAGCTCGACCGCTGGCGCGCGGGGCGCAGCGGTGATTTCGCTCATTTCCTCAGGCTTGCCGACAGCCTCGCGCTCAGTGAGCTCGGCAAGGGACCGGGCGTGTTGATGAGCTATGGCGCCTATCAAGGCGCCGATTGCGGACTGTTCCCGCGCGGCATTGTTGGTCCAGACATGGTTGTGGAGCCGTTGCCGCTGAGTCAGATCAGCGAGGACGTTTCCCATGCATGGATGCGGGATTGCTCCTCCGATCCTGCGCACAGCAACACCGTACCTGATCCCGACAAGGCAGGCGCCTATAGCTGGTGCAAGGCGCCGCGGCTTTCGGGCCAGCCGGTCGAGGTCGGGGCGATTGCGCGCCAGACCGTGGCCGGGCAAGCGCTGATAGCCGATCTCGTCGCCCCAAGCGGCACCAATGTCCGCAACCGTGTGATCGCCCGGCTGATCGAGACTGCGCGCATCGCACTTGCGATGGAGCAGTGGACCCGCGCGCTACGACTTTCGGAACCGTTCTGTGCTCCCTCGCAGGAGATGCCCGACGGGGCATATGTCGGTCTCGTCGAGGCCGCGCGCGGCAGCCTCGGGCATTGGGTGGCGGTGCGCGGTGGAAAGATCGAGCGCTACCAGATCATCGCGCCGACCACCTGGAATTTTTCACCGCGCGATTCCCTCGGCGTGGCAGGCCCTCTGGAACAGGCGCTGGTCGGCACCGATGTGGGCGAGGCTGGCGCACGTTCCGTTGCGGTTCAGCATGTCGTGCGCTCGTTCGATCCTTGCATGGTGTGCACTGCGCATTGAAACGGGCTCGGCGGCGTAAACCTCGTTACCGCCTGCAAATCGAATTGTTTCCGCTTCTTTCGTGCAGTGCCGCTCGATCTTCGCGTCTTGCACAATTCAGATCTCGCAACCTTTTGACATTCCTCTAATTTCATTTTGCGCCACGCAGTTGGCCTGCTTCTTGCTGTCCCTAAGCGTCATTGAAAGCCAAAGCTGACGGCGGGAGGATTTATGGGCACGGCGACGGAAACATTTTACAGCGTGATCAGGCGGCAAGGCATCACGCGTCGAAGCTTTCACAAGTTCTGCAGCCTGACCGCGACGAGCCTCGGCCTCGGCCCGCTGGCGGCGAGCCGCATCGCCAATGCGCTCGAGACCAAGCCGCGTGTGCCCGTGATCTGGATGCACGGTCTCGAATGCACCTGCTGCTCCGAGAGCTTCATCCGCTCCGCGCATCCCCTGGTGAAGGATGCGGTGCTGTCGATGATCTCGCTAGACTACGATGACACGATCATGGCGGCCGCGGGCCATCAGGCGGAAGCGATCCTCGAGGAGACCCGTGCCAAGCATAAAGGTCAGTACATTCTGGCCGTTGAAGGTAATCCGCCGCTCAACGAGGGCGGCATGTTCTGTATCGACGGCGGCAAACCATTCGTCGAAAAGCTGAAGATGATGGCCGAGGACGCGATGGCGATCATCGCTTGGGGCGCTTGCGCGTCCTGGGGCTGCGTACAGGCGGCAAAGCCCAATCCGACCCAGGCCACACCGATCGACAAGGTCATCACCAACAAGCCGATCATCAAGGTGCCGGGATGCCCCCCGATCGCCGAAGTGATGACCGGCGTCGTCACCTTCATCACCACCTTCGGCAAGCTGCCCGAGCTCGACCGCCAGGGCCGGCCTAAGATGTTCTACTCGCAGCGCATCCACGACAAGTGTTACCGGCGCCCGCATTTCGACGCCGGCCAGTTTGTCGAGGAGTGGGACGATGAGGCGGCGCGCAAAGGCTACTGCCTCTACAAGATGGGCTGCAAGGGGCCAACGACCTATAACGCCTGCTCAACCGTGCGCTGGAACGGGGGGGTCTCATTCCCCATCCAATCGGGACACGGCTGCATCGGCTGCTCAGAGGACGGCTTTTGGGACAAGGGCTCGTTCTACGATCGCCTCACCAACATCAAGCAGTTCGGCATCGAGAAAAACGCCGATCAGATCGGCATGGCGGCAGCGGGCGCCGTGGGTGCGGCGGTGGCCGCGCACGCCGCCGTCACTGCGGTAAAGCGGCTTGCCAGCAAGCGCGAAGACGCCGGCCACAACAGCTGATCAAAAGACACATTAGGGTAGAAACGATCATGGGTATCCAGACTCCCAACGGCTTCAATCTCGACAATTCCGGCAAACGCATCGTCGTCGATCCCGTGACCCGCATCGAGGGACACATGCGGGTCGAGGTCAATGTCGACGCCGACAACGTGATCCGCAATGCCGTATCGACCGGCACGATGTGGCGCGGGATCGAGGTGATCCTGAAGAACCGCGACCCGCGCGATGCGTGGGCATTTACCGAGCGGATCTGCGGCGTCTGCACCGGCACGCACGCGCTGACCTCGGTGCGCGCGGTCGAGAACGCGCTTGGGATCACCATCCCCGAAAACGCAAACTCGATTCGCAACCTGATGCAGCTCGCACTTCAGGTGCACGACCACGTCGTCCATTTCTATCACCTGCATGCGCTCGATTGGGTCGACGTCGTCTCCGCACTCTCGGCCGATCCGCGCGCGACATCAACGCTAGCCCAGTCGATCTCGAGCTGGCCGCTGTCCTCGCCGGGATACTTCAAGGATCTGCAGACCCGGCTCAAGAAGTTCGTCGAGTCCGGACAGCTCGGTCCGTTCAAGAACGGCTATTGGGGCAGCAAAGCCTACAGATTGCCGCCCGAGGCCAATCTGATGGCGGTCGCGCATTATCTGGAGGCGCTCGATTTCCAGAAGGAGATCGTCAAGATCCACACCATCTTCGGCGGCAAGAATCCGCATCCAAACTGGCTCGTCGGCGGCGTGCCCTGTCCGATCAACGTAGATGGGACAGGTGCTGTCGGTGCCATCAACATGGAGCGGTTGAACCTGATCTCCTCGATCATCGACCGCATCATGGAATTCAACGAAATGGTCTACCTGCCTGACGTGGCCGCGATCGGTTCGTTCTACAAGGACTGGCTCTATGGTGGAGGCATTTCGGGTCAGAACGTGCTCGCCTATGGCGACGTGCCAGAACATGCCAACGACTATTCAGCCAAGAACCTGAAGCTGCCACGAGGCGCCATCATCAACGGCAATCTCTCCGAGGTGCTTCCGGTCGATCACGCCAATCCCGACGAGATCCAGGAGTTCGTGGTCCACTCCTGGTACAAGTATCCCGACGAAACCAAGGGCCTTCATCCTTGGGATGGCATCACGGAGCCGAACTACGAACTCGGACCCAATGCAAAGGGTACCAAGACCGCGATCGAACAGCTCGACGAAGGCGGCAAATATTCTTGGATCAAGGCGCCGCGCTGGAAGGGACATGCCATGGAGGTCGGCCCGCTCGCGCGCTGGGTCGTCGGCTATGCGCAGAACAAGGCGGAGTTCAAGGATCCCGTCGACAAATTCCTGAAGGATCTCGATCTACCAATGTCGGCGCTGTTCTCGACGCTCGGCCGCACCGCGGCGCGCGCGCTCGAATCTGTTTGGGCCGGACGCCAGATGCGCTATTTCCAGGACAAGCTCGTTGCCAATATCAAAGCCGGCGACAGCTCGACCGCGAATGTCGACAAGTGGAAACCGGAGAGCTGGCCGAAGGAAGCCAAGGGCTTTGGCTTCACCGAGGCCCCGCGCGGCGCGCTCGCGCACTGGATCAAGATCAAGGAAACCAAGATCGACAACTACCAGTGCGTGGTACCGACGACCTGGAACGGCTCGCCGCGCGATCCGCAAGGCAACATCGGCGCGTTCGAAGCCTCGCTCATGAACACGCCGATGGTTAATCCCGAGCAGCCGCTCGAGATCCTGCGCACGATCCATTCCTTCGATCCGTGCCTTGCCTGTTCGACGCACGTCATGAGCCCGGACGGCCAGGAACTCGCCAAGGTCAAGGTCAGGTAGGAGGCGGCCATGATGGATGCAATTGCTCCCCCGGTGGAAAGCGAGCCGGACCTGACGGCGATCGCGGCCGATGCTGCTGGCGAGCATGCGGTGGGCCGGCCCACCGTCTATGTCTACGAAGCGCCGGTGCGCATCTGCCATTGGGTGAACGCGTTCTCGATCATCATCCTGATGGTCACCGGGTTTCTGATCGGGACGCCGCTGCCGGCGGTCGAGGGGGAGGCGTCGGCCAACTTCGTGATGGGCTATATGCGCTTCGCCCATTTCGCGGCGGGGCAGGTGCTCGCGGTGTTCTTCCTCGCGCGTATCCTGTGGGCCTTCACCGGCAACCACCATTCCCGGCAGATCTTCTATCTGCCGGTGCATCGCCGGCAATTCTGGAAGGAAGTCTGGCACGAGATCCGCTGGTACGCCTTCCTGGAACGTCAGCCGAAGATGTATGTCGGGCACAACCCGCTGGCGCAGACCGCGATGTTCACGGGCTTCACGTTGTTCGTGACCTTCATGATCGTGACCGGCTTTGCGCTCTATTCGGAAGGAGAAGGCATCGATAGCTGGCAGCACAAACTGTTCGGCTGGGTGTTCTCGATCTGGCCGAACAGCCAGGACGTTCACACCTGGCATCATCTGGGCATGTGGGCGCTGGTCGTGTTCGTGATGGTACACATCTACGCTGCGATCCGCGAGGACATCATGTCACGCCAGAGTATCATCTCCTCGATGATCTCGGGCGAACGGCAATTCCGTGACTGAAACTGGAACGATCTCGATGTTGAACGCCCCAAACGACGACCACATCTTGGTGCTCGGCATCGGCAACATCCTGTGGGCCGATGAAGGCTTTGGCGTGCGCGCGGTGGAGGACTTCCACCGCCGCTACGCCGTGCCTGATAATGTCACGATTCTCGATGGCGGAACGCAGGGGCTCTATCTCGTCAACTATCTGGAGGACGCTGATCGCTTGCTCGTGTTCGATGCCATCGATTATGGTCTGCCGCCAGGCAAGCTGAAGCTCGTGCGCGGCGACGAGGTGCCACGCTTCACCGGCGCGAAGAAGATGAGTCTGCATCAAACCGGCTTCCAGGAGGTGATCAGCGCAGCCGACCTGCTCGGCCGCTGCCCGAAGCACCTCGTCCTGATCGGCTGCCAACCGCTCGATCTCGAAGACTGGGGAGGTCCATTGACGGCGTCCGTACGCGATCAGATCGCACCGGCCATCGAGCTTGCCTGCAAAGTTCTGGCCGAGTGGGGCATCGAGGTGAAGCTGCGCGATACGCCGTTGGCAGACTCCGAGCGCCTGCTCGCCAACGACATCGACCATGCGAGTTACGAGATGCGGCCGGCCTGACCGCCGGAGCGTGCCGGAGAAGACGGATGTGCCTTGGACTGCCGATGACTATCGTCGAGACCGATGGAATTTCGGCTTTGTGCGAGTTTCGCGGCGAGCAACGCCGCGTCTCCGTGCTTCTGCTCTCGCATCCTCCGGCCGGTGCCCACGTGCTGGTCTACATCGACACGGCGATCCGCCTACTTGAGAAAGAAGAAGCGTGCCTGATTGCGGCTGCCATCGACGGTCTCGGTGCAGCGCTCGACGGCAACGATTTCGACTGCTTCTTCGCCGATCTGATCGACCGCGAACCGCAATTGCCTGCGCACCTCCTGACTGATTAAGCGGGTTGTCATCCTAGAATGACTTGGCCGGCTGACCTCAGCCGCTGGCCGAGGTGCTCGCCGGAAGACAAGTTTCTAGTCTGGAAAGAAGGCTTTCGTTTGTAGTGGAAAGTAGCTTATCATTCGCATCCACTCGGCTTGATGGCGTTGAAAATAGATCAGTGAATTCAACTACATAAATCCTGACTGTCCCTGGCACGCAGCTTGCTAACACTATCCCGATCAGAAAGATAAGTCTGTTTTGGGAGGTCAAATGGAATTCCAGGTAGGACGGCATGATCTCAGTCGGCATGGCCTCAATGAGGTCGATGTCGCGACCGTCGATCATTTTCTTAAACATGCCGACCAAGCCGGTGCTGTCGCCGTGCTGCTATCGGCGGGTAATCCCAACCGTTTTCCGGAGGCCATTGATGTCGCCGTAGTGCTGCCTGAGCTGGTTACGGCGTTCGGAGGCCGCCTGCGCGCCGCGATCATTGCACCCCATGCCGAAGAGGCGCTTGGCGAACGTTTCGGGGTGCGAGTGCAGCCGACCCTTATCTTCGTGGCCAAGGGCGAGACGCTGGGGCTGATCGCCAAGATCCAGGATTGGTCAGTCTATGTCGACCGCATCACTAAGCTGATCGACCGCCCGCGCGGGCAAAGCGCAGCCATTGCCGTTACCATTGTTCCCCAGCATCGCGCAAAAGGTGTCGAGCTATGAAGGTCGGATTCTGGGATGCGCCGGAAGGCGCCGAGCAACCCGTCAGCGTGTTCCCTATCGGAGAAGAGAGTCTCAATGCCTCAAGTGGCAGCCTGACGGCGGCCGGCGCACTCGCAAGACTCGCAACATTAGACAGTGTCGAGCTCGCTAAGAACTGCCCCAAAGCCGTCACGCTGCTCTCCAACATCGCGGAGGCCATTGCAGGTCAAAGGGCGGACGCACCCTCGCAACTGTTCCGGCTCGGCAATCTCAACGATCTCGAAAGCAAGCTCGTCGCCGATGTTCTCGGCGAGGGGGAGGTCGGCGGCGTCGTAGCGCTGCCGGACGGATCGCTGGCGCAGATTCAAGAATCGGTGCTCGCAGGGATCTGGCGTGTCAGGATCGAAACTGACGCGGCTTCCGAATATATTGAAGTAGGCGCTGTTCCCGAGATCGTCAGACGCGCAGCAGCCGATCTGACAGCCGCCGATTTCGAAATCGGACAGGCCCCTGAAGGCGCCATGAACGTCCTACCGGTGCTCGCCGAGATCCGCGAGCGGGCGCTAGCCTGGCGTCCTGGCATCCGCTCGCAGATCATCAATTTCACTCTGTTGCCGATGAGCCCGGTGGATATGAGCTTTTTGCAGGAGACTATTCGGAACGGGCCGATCCAGCTTGTCTCGCGCGGCTATGGCACCTGTCGGGTGCTGTCGACTGGCATTCGCAATGTCTGGTCGGTGCAGTTTTTCAACGCCATGGACACCATCATCCTCGACACGCTGGAAGTTGGCGGGGTACCCACGGTTGCGCTTGCTGCAGACGAAGATTTCGAGGATTCCGCCGAACGGCTCCAAGAAATCATTGAGGCATATTTCAAATGAGCGCCTTTGAGAACTTTGGCGTGCGCCAAGACGTCACTGAGGCTGCGCGGCTTGAATGCGGCATCTGTTGGACCGTCTATGATCCGGCCGATGGTGATGCGGTGGCGCAGATCGCACCCGGCACACCGTTCTCACTTCTGCCGGAGGAGTGGCGATGCCCCAACTGCGACGCCCCGAAATCGAAGTTCATGGCGATCGAAACATGACTGCCAGCGCGCCAAGCTCTCCCAGCGACGCCGACGCGGTGACATGGGGCGAGCTATTGGCAGGAATGTATCGCCAGATCGGCGAGCGCGCGATGCGCGATTTGCCAATCTACAACGAGGCCCTCGATGTTGAGGCCATTGGTTTCCGTCGCTTCGAGGGAACGTTTGTCGGCATCATGGTCACTCCTTGGTTCATGAACGTGGTGATGCCGGCGAGCGCCGCTGGGGATAGGTCGGGCGCGACCGTGCGTATTCGCTTTCCAGCCGGTGATATCGAATTTACCCTCAGCGAGGTGCAAATGGGCCGCATCGCTAGCTGCTCGCTGTTCTCGCCAATGTTCCAATTTGCGGACATGGCATCGGCGCGAGCAACGGCTGACGCCGCTCTTGCCGAGCTGATGCTGCCGGCCGACAGCGAGGAGGCGGTCCGCCGGCGCGAACCACCGACGACCCCGATTGATCGTCGGAGCTTCCTGCGCGGTACCTTGACGGAGCGGCCGGGATGAGTCGCCCCTTTCGAAACGAAATTGACATAATGGTGTGGCTCACTGGTACCACAATTTCGGACGTTGCTATCCGGCCACGGAGCCGGCCTCCCCTGACGAGGCTGTTTGCCGGAAAGCCGGCAAGCGCGCTCATCCCTGTGCTGCCGCGCCTGTTCTCCTTATGCTCGGTCGCCCACCAAGTGGCCTTCCTTTCAGCAATCGAGGCGGCGCAGGGGCTGGAGACGATCAAGCCGATAGCGATGCATCGTCTCACGGCCGTTGTCGCCGAGCGCTTAACTGAATTGATACGCGGCCTGTTCGTCGCAGGCCTCGAACTCGATCAGGAGAGCGCACCCGCAGTGCGAAGCATGATACAGGCGAGCACCACTCTCAGTGGTGCGGTTGAAACCGTGCCAGATACCGTGCGCCGCGATGTCATTGCACACGTCAAGGCTGCGCTCCGCGCGCTCGGAGTTTCGGGTGAACACCAGCCTCCGGCGCCAGGCAGCGTACTTTCCACCTATCTGACGCGCTGCGATCGTGAGGTGATGTCATTGCCGGCGGCCGACCAATTCTTTCTGACCCCCGCTGACGATCTTGAGATCGTGACGCGCCTCATGGCTGAAGGGACGGCTTATTCCGAAGCGCCGGAACTCTGCGGGAAGGTTCCGGAAACGGGCGTCTGGGCGCGGCGGGCGCAGCGCGAACAGATTTTGTCCTTAAGTGCTAGCGGCGCCGCGCGCGTGAGAGCGCGCATCGACGAGATCGCCCGGCTCACCTGTTGGCTGGACGCCAGGCGGGACGCTCCCGATAATGGCGTCGTTGCGAGCTATCGGCTCGGCGAGCGCCGGGGCGCAGCGGCAGTGGAATGCGCCCGAGGCCGGCTCCATCACGCGGTTAAGCTCGATGAGGAAGGACGTATCGTCGGCTTCGAATATATCGCTCCGACCGAGTGGAATTTTCACGAACGCGGACCGCTGGTGCGAAGCCTCAAGGGCGCGCTCCTCTCCGCCGGCCGGCAGGGCCAAGACGCGGTGCGGACACTTGTCGGGGCGTTCGACCCCTGCGTCGGATTCAGCGTCAGCTTCCGCGAGGCCAGCCATGCATGAGATGGCCTTGTGCGAGGGCATCATCGGGATCGTCGAGGAAGAG
Organism: Bradyrhizobium sp. WYCCWR 13022; assembly: GCF_030435535.1. Taxonomy (NCBI): domain Bacteria; kingdom Pseudomonadati; phylum Pseudomonadota; class Alphaproteobacteria; order Hyphomicrobiales; family Nitrobacteraceae; genus Bradyrhizobium; species Bradyrhizobium sp. WYCCWR 13022. The sequence goes on along the minus strand of NZ_JAUIZJ010000015.1, from coordinate 20,754 downwards.
GCGCGCAAGCGCTCGTTCTTGCGAGTGAAGGCGGTGTGTTTAGAGATCGGTGCGCTCAGCCATGTCGCGCCGGACGCAATGCAATTCTGCTTCGAGGCCGTCGCGGCGCGGACCATCGCGCAAGGCGCAAGACTCGAGATCATCGCGACGCCGGGCACGGCCTGGTGCATGGCCTGCTCGCAAAACGTCGAGATCAAGCAGCGCTACGAGCCGTGTCCATCCTGCGGCAGCTATCAATTGCAGGTCACCGGCGGCGAAGAGATGCGTGTGAAGGAACTGGAGGTCGACTGATGTGTACGGTCTGCGGCTGCAGCGACGGCAAAGCGTCCAACGAACATACGCATGATCATAATCAGGATCACGAGCACGCTCATGGAGGTCATCATCACCACCATGGCCCCGGTCACCATCACCACCACCATCACGACGGAAGCCACGATCATGGGCCTGGCGATACGGGCCTGCTCGACTGCAGTGCAGACGCCGCCGGCCAACAGATCGCGGGCATGAGCAGCGATCGCATCATCCAGATCGAACGCGATATTCTCGGCAAGAACGACAGACTCGCCGCCGACAACCGCGCTCGCTTCCGTGCCGACGGCGTGCTCGCCTTCAACTTGGTTTCGAGCCCCGGAGCCGGCAAAACCTCGCTGCTAGTCCGCACCGTCAGTGAGCTGAAGGACAGTTTCCCGATCGGCGTGATCGAGGGTGACCAGCAAACCTCCAACGATGCCGAGCGCATCCGCGCAACCGGCGTGCCGGCGATCCAGGTCAACACCGGAAAGGGCTGCCATCTCGACGCGGCCATGGTCGGTGAAGCCTATGACCGGCTGCCCTGGCTGAACGGTGGGGTCGTGTTCATCGAGAATGTCGGTAATCTCGTCTGTCCGGCGGCATTCGACCTCGGTGAAGCCTGCAAGATCGTGGTGTTCTCGACCACCGAAGGCGAGGACAAGCCGCTGAAATATCCGGACATGTTCGCTGCCTCCGCGCTTATGCTGATCAACAAGATCGATCTTGCGCCCGTGCTCGATTTCGACCTCGCCAGGACCATCGAATATGCGCGGCGGGTCAATCCCAGGATCGAGGTGCTGACGGTGTCGGCGCGCACCGGCGAAGGCTTCCTGGCCTTCTATGCCTGGCTCCGCAAGCGGGCTTCGAAGGCGAAGCCGGCCGAGATGACGGCAGCGGAGTGAGGATGAGCGACAAGGCCACAGCGCGGGACGGACAGCGGCTGCGCCTGCATGTGCGTGGCGCCGTGCAGGGCGTCGGCTTTCGTCCCTACGTCTATGGTCTCGCCACCCGCTATCGCCTCGGCGGCTTCGTCGCCAACGATCCGAACGGCGTTCTTATCGAAGTCGAAGGCGAGCGGGCGTCCGATTTCGTCGCCGCGCTGCCACTGGAAAAGCCGCCGCTTGCCAGGATCGACGAGATCTCGGTTCAGCCGATCGGCGCCGCCGCCACCGAGGAGTTCTCGATTCGCACCAGCGAGCAGGGTAGGGTGTCGACGCGCATCGTCGCGGACGCCGCGACTTGCCGGGAATGCCTGAGCGAGCTGTTCGATCCGGCAAGCCGATTCCACCGCTATCCCTTCATCAACTGCACGCATTGCGGTCCGCGCTACACCATCGCCGAGCGGCTGCCCTATGATCGTCCGGCCACCGCAATGAAGCGCTTTGCGATGTGCGCAGCCTGTGCCGCTGATTATGCTGACCCCGGCAGTCGCCGCTTCCATACCGAGGCGATTGCGTGCCCGCGATGCGGGCCGCGGCTCAGCCATGGCATCGCCGAGATCGCCGCCGCCGTCGCGGGCGGCAAGATTGTCGCGATCAAGGGCCTCGGCGGTTATCAGCTCATCTGCGATGCTCACAATGATGCGGCCGTGCGGCAACTGCGCCTGCGCAAGCAGCGCGATCAGAAGCCCTTCGCCGTCATGGTCGGTACGCTGGAGGCAGTCGCCGAGTTCGCCGAGGCCGACGCTGTCGAACTTGCGCTGCTCGAGTCACGGCCGCGGCCGATCGTGTTGCTGACGTCGCGCGGGCGCCTTGTGCAGTCAATCGCGCCGGAGCTGGCGCGCATCGGCATCATGCTGCCGGTCGCACCGCTTCACCACCTGATTTTCGATGCGCTGAATGCGGCGCATGCGCCGGTCGGCGAGAGCTGGGCGATTGTCGCGACCAGCGCCAATCTCAGCGGCGAGCCGCTGCTGATCGATAATCGCGAAGCGGAGCAACGACTTGCCGGCATCGCCGATCTCATCGTCACGCATGACCGCGACATCGTCACCCGCGCCGATGATTCCTTGGCTGCGGTGGTCGCCGGACGGCCCCAGTTCATTCGGCGTGCGCGAGGCTATGTCCCGGAGCCTGTCCGGCTTGCGCGCTCGGTGGCGCCCCTGCTTGCCGTCGGCGGAGCGCTGAAGTCGACGGTGGCGGTGACGCGCGGCAACGAGGCCTTTGTCTCCCAGCACATCGGCGACCTCGACACCGCAGAAGGCATCCGATTCTTCGAGGAAACTGTGGACCATCTGCTGTCTACCCTCGACGTCGAGCCTGTCGCCCTGATCCACGACTTGCATCCGAACATGGCATCGACCCGTTTCGCCGAGGCACGCGGGACCAGGCTGATCGCGGTCCAGCACCATCACGCCCATGCGGCCTCGGTGATGGCGGAGCATGGCATCGCAGGTCCGGTGCTTGCCTTAGTGCTTGACGGGTTCGGCTACGGCAGCGACGGCGGCAATTGGGGGGGCGAACTGCTTGCCTGTGAAGGCGCGCGGTTCCGGCGGCTCGGGCATCTGGCGCCGCTGAAGATGCCGGGCGGCGATCGGGTCGCGCGCGAGCCGTGGCGGATGGCCGCCAGCGTGCTGCACGCGCTTCGGCGCGGCGATGCGATTGCGTCTCGCTTTGCGGCACAGCCGCAGGCCGCGCGCCTATCGGCTCTGCTCGAACAACCCGGTATGCCCACGACGACCAGCGCCGGCCGGCTGTTCGATGCGGCCGCAGGGCTGCTCGGGGTCTGCACCGTACAAACCTACGAAGGCGAGGCTGCCATGAAGCTAGAGGCGCGGGTCCGCGAGCCGCGCGTTGTGTCCGGCGGCTGGGTGATCGAGAATGGCGTGCTGTCGCTGCTCCCATTGCTCGACCGTCTGGTGGTCGATGCGCCGGATCCCACCGACGGGGCCGGGCTGTTTCACGGCACCTTCGCTGCCGCTTGCGTCGATTGGATCTCCCAAGCGGCTCGTGAGACCGGACTTGAGACCGTCGCCTTGAGCGGCGGCTGCTTCCTGAACGCCCGCCTCAGCACCGGGATTTCGCGCGGTTGCATCGCTGCCGGGCTCACCCCGCTCTTGCCGCGCCAACTGCCGCCGAATGATGGCGGCCTAAGCCTGGGTCAGGCCTGGATCGCGGGGCTGCAACTTCTCGAACACCAAGGCTTAGAAGGAACCGCCTGATGTGTCTTGCCATACCCGCCGAGGTGACAAAGCTCCTGCCTGACGACATGGCCATTGTGTCCATCGACGGCGTCAGCAAGGAGATCTCCGTCGCGCTCATCGAGGATCTCGCCATCGGCGACTACGTGATCATCCATGTCGGCTACGCGCTTACCAAAATCGATCCGGAAGAGGCGCAACGGACGCTGGAATTGCTGCACGAGCTTAGCGCCGAGGCCCTGGGAGCCATGCCATGAAGTATGCCGACGAGTTCCGCGACAAGGAGATCGCGCTCGGGCTTGCGAACGCGATCCAGTCCGAAGCAGATCCGCAGCGCCCCTATCGCTTCATGGAATTCTGCGGCGGCCACACGCATGCGATCTCGCGTTATGGCCTGGAGGACATGCTGCCTAAAAACGTGCGGATGATCCACGGTCCGGGTTGCCCGGTTTGCGTACTGCCGGCGGGGCGCATCGACATGGCGATCCGACTGGCCGAACGGCCCGAAATCATCTTCTGCGTCTATGGCGATCTGATGCGCGTGCCGGGCTCGCAAGGCGCCTCGTTGCTGAAGGCAAAGGCGAAAGGCGCCGACATCCGCATGGTCTATTCCACCATCGATGCGCTCAGGATCGCCGAGGAGAATCCGCAGCGCCAGATCGTATTCTTCGCCATCGGCTTCGAAACGACGACGCCGCCCACTGCGGTCATGATCCGTTTGGCCGAAAAGAAGCAGCTCGCCAATTTCAGCGTCTTCTGCAACCACGTGCTGACGCCGCCGGCGATGCAGAACATCTTGGAGAGCCCGGATATTCGCAACATCGGCCGGGTCGAGATCGACGGCTTTGTCGGACCTGCGCATGTCTCGACTATTATCGGGACGGCTCCTTACGAGTTCTTCGCGGAAGAATTCGGCAAGCCGGTCGTGATCTCGGGCTTCGAGCCTCTCGACATGATGCAGGCGATCCTGATGCTGGTGCGGCAGGTCAATGAGAACCGGCACGAGGTCGAGAACCAGTACAGCCGCGCTGTAAAGCGTGACGGCAATCTGCGCGCCAAGGAGGAGGTCTCCGACATTTTCGAGCTGCGCGACCAGTTCGAATGGCGCGGGCTCGGGCAGGTACCCTATAGCGGCCTGAAGCTGAAGCGCGCTTTCGCGAAATACGATGCCGAAGCGCGCTTCGACATGAAGGAGCTCCGCGTTGCCGACAATCCGGCCTGTGAATGCGGCGCCATCCTGCGCGGCGTGAAGAAACCGGTCGATTGCAAGCTGTTCGGCACGGTCTGCACGCCGGAAACGCCGATAGGGTCTTGCATGGTCTCGTCCGAGGGCGCCTGCGCTGCGCACTGGACCTATGGCCGCTTCCGCGACCATCAGCAGAGGCGGGCATCATGAAGGCCCATCAACGCAAGCTCGACATCAAGAACGGCTGCGTAGACCTGTCCCACGGCTCTGGCGGCCGCGCGATGGCACAGCTGATCTCGGGTCTTTTCCACTCGGCCTTCGGCAACGAATGGCTGGCGCGCGGCAATGACCAGTCGGCCTTCGATGTCGCAGCCGGACGCATGGTCATGACGACCGACGGTTACGTGGTCTCGCCGCTATTCTTCCCGGGCGGCAATATCGGCTCGCTCGCCGTGCACGGCACGGTCAACGACATCGCCATGGCCGGCGCGCGGCCGCTCTACCTCTCGGCGAGCTTCATCATCGAGGAGGGCTTTCGCTTCTCCGACCTGAAGATGATCGCGGAATCTATGGGCGAGGCGGCGCGCGCGGCCGGCGTCCATATCATCACGGGCGATACCAAGGTGGTCGAGCGCGGCAAGGCCGACGGCCTCTTCATCTCGACCGCCGGCGTCGGCGTCGTACCCGATGGCCTCGATCTATCCGCCGAGAAGGCTCGCGTCGGCGATCGCGTCCTGATCTCCGGCACGCTCGGGGACCACGGCGTCGCTATCATGTCGAAGCGGCAGAACCTCGCCTTCGAGACCGAGATCGTCTCGGACTCAGCCTCGCTGCATGATCTCGTGGCAAAGATGGTCACCGCAGGCGGAGAGGGCATCCGCCTGATGCGCGATCCGACCCGCGGCGGGCTAGCCGCCGCGCTCAACGAGATCGCCCAGCAGTCTGGCCTCGGCTTCCGTGTGCAGGAGGAGGCGATCCCAGTGAAGCCGGGCGTGGCCGCGGCCTGCGAACTGCTGGGCCTCGACCCGCTCTATGTGGCCAACGAAGGCAAGCTGGTTGCAATTGTGGCCCCGGAGGCGGCCGCTGCCGTGCTCGCGACGATGCGCGCGCATCCGCTCGGCTGTGATGCGGCCGACATCGGCGAGGCCGTGGCCGACGATCACCATTTCGTGCAGATGGCGACGAGCTTTGGCGGTGGCCGGATCGTCGACTGGCTGTCGGGCGAACAACTGCCGAGGATCTGCTGAGGCCGGTCATGCGCATCCTGCTTCTCACGCACTCCTTCAACAGCCTGACGCAACGGCTCCACGTCGAGCTCAGGGAGGGCGGCCACGAGGTCTCGGTCGAGCTGGATATCCACCCCGACGTTACGCGCGAAAGCGTGGCGCTGTATCAGCCAGATCTGGTGATCGCGCCGTTCCTCAAGCGCGCAATCCCCGAAGATGTCTGGCGTAGCGTGCGCTGCCTGATCGTCCATCCCGGTCCGCCCGGCGACCGCGGTCCGGCGGCGCTCGACTGGGCGATTCTGGAAGGTGTTTCCAATTGGGGCGTGACTGTGCTTCAGGCCGACGGCGGGTTCGACGCTGGTCCGATCTGGGCTTTCAGAACCTTCCCGATGCGGTGCGCGGCTAAATCCAGCATCTACCGCAACGAGGTCACGACGTGCGCGGTCGCGGCGGTGCTCGAAGCCATTGCAGCAATCGAAGCCGGACAGCCGACACCGTCGCCGATGCCTGCCGATGATCCCCGCATTCGGGTGCGCGGGCCCTGCCGGCAGGCCGACCGGATGATCGATTGGCAGCACGACACGAGCGAGACCGTCCTGCGCAAGATCCACAGTGCAGACGGAATGCCGGGCTTGGTCGACAGCTTGTTCTTCAAAGATGTCAGGCTGTTCGACGCCCACGAGGCGCGCGGCATCTCCGGTGTGCCCGGAACCATTGTGGCGCATTGCGATGGAGCCTTGGCCCGGGCCACGGTCGATGGTGCCGTCTGGATCGGCCATGTGCGGCAGCTTGTACCGAAAAGCCTGAAACGATCCGCAGCAAAGGTCTTTGCGGAGCAGGCGATGCGCCTGCCGTACCGACCCGATTGCGGCTATGCGCCCATACGATATCGCGAGCAGGGCGAGGTCGGCGAGTTGCAGTTTTCCTTTTACAATGGCGCCATGGCGACCTCTGACTGCGAAGCGTTGTTGAACGCCTACCGAGCTGCGCTGGCCCGCCCAACCAAGGTGCTTCTCCTGACCGGTGGACGTGATTACTGGTCCAACGGCATTCACCTCGCCGAGATCGAGGCGGCTGACAGCGCTGCGGACGAGTCTTGGCGCAACATCAATGCGATCGACGATCTTGCGCACACTGTCATCGAGACCACCGATCGGCTCGTCGTTTCCGTCATTCGCGGCAACGCCGGGGCGGGAGGGGTATTTTTAAGTCTCGCTGCCGACGAGGTCTGGGCGAGCGATCAGGTCGTCCTGAATCCACATTATAAGGACATAGGCAATCTCTTCGGCTCGGAATACTGGACTTATCTGCTGCCGCGCCGCGCGGGTGCAGCGAACGCCACCCGGATCACGCAATGCCGCCTGCCGATGGGCGTGGCAGAGGCGGGGCGCCTTGGCATCATCGATCGTGCTCTGTCGGGCGGGGAGCTGGCGGAGGGCCGCCTCATGAGCCTTGCCGCGAGCATGGCGGCGGATGAACGCTTTGCGACGCGTCTTGCTGACAAGCAGCGACGTCGCGCAGCGGACGAAGCCCACAAGCCCTTGCAGGCCTATCGCGACGAGGAGCTGCGGCGGATGCGGCTTAATTTCTACGGATTCGATCCGAGTTACCACGTCGCCCGCTACAACTTCATTCACAAGGTGCCGAAGTCGCGCACGCCACTCACAATCGCACCCCATAGGTCGCCTCGCGCGCTCGACAAATCTACCCGCATGGCGGTGCGCATATGAGCTTCCAGGGTACTATTTTGGTAGTCGACGACGAGGTCAGGTCACAGGAGGCGCTACGCCGCGTCCTCAACGAGGATTTTGAGGTACTCTGCGCCGGCAGCGCAGCAGACGCTGAAAAGCTGCTCGAAGGGGAGATCGTCCACGCCATCATCTGCGATCAGCGCATGCCGCACGAATCCGGCGTCAGTTTCCTCAAGCGGGTGCGCGAGCTCTGGCCCGATCCGGTTCGCATGATCATCTCCGGCTATTCGGAATCGGACGACATCATCGCAGGGCTCAATGAGGCGGGCATCTATCAATACATCACGAAGCCCTGGCAGCCGGACCGGCTGATCGACATTGTCAAGGAGGCGGTCCAGCTCTATCGGCTTCAGAAGGAGACAGAGACCGCAGGGGTCGACGTCAAAGCAACGCCCGAGCACATCAAGAGGGTCGTTTCGGTCAAGCGCGGCGCAGCTAAGCATCTCTATGACTTCAACCGAATTGTGCACGCCCCGGACAGCCCGATGCATGCGGTCATTGAACTCGGCCGGCGGGCGGCCGAATACGACATCTCCGTGCTGATCACGGGCGAATCCGGAACCGGCAAAGAGCTGCTGGCACGCGCGATCCACTACGGCTCAGCCCGAGCCGGTAAGGCTTTCGTCGTTGAGAACTGTGGGGCGCTGCCTGACGAGCTCCTCGAAAGCGAGTTGTTCGGGTGTAAGAAGGGCGCTTTCACAGGCGCCTACCAGGATCGCATCGGTCTGTTCGAAGTTGCCGATGGCGGTACCATCTTCCTTGATGAAATCGGAGAGACCTCGCCGGCGTTTCAGGTGAAGCTGCTCCGCGTGCTGCAGGAGAGCGAGATCCGTCCGCTGGGCGCGCAACGTGTAAGGAAAGTCGACGTCCGTGTGGTGGCAGCCACCAATCGGGATCTTGAGGCCGAGGTGGAGGCGGGCCGCTTCCGCCGTGATCTCTATTACCGGCTGGCGGCGTTCCCGGTTCACATGCCGGCGCTTTGGGAGCGGCCGATGGATATACCCTTGATCGCAGAAGGAGTACTGTCTCAAGTCAAGACTTCCTTCAACCGGCCAGGTCTGCGCTTTGCCTCCGCTGCTCTTGAGGGCTTCGTCAAATACCTTTGGCCAGGGAACGTGCGCGAACTGCAGAACGAGATCCAGCGTATGGCCGTGCTGGCTGACTCGGACGAATTGCAGGCTCCCACGCTGCTCGGCCGGCGCAACGGCAGGCGGACCGCCACGGGGGTCATACAGAACCTGAACGGCGCAGCGAGCCTGAAGGACAGGGTGGAGGATCTGGAGAAGTCGGTTATCATCAACTCCCTGGAGAAGTATGAGGGCAATATCAGCCGGGTTGCCAGCGAGCTCGGCCTGTCCCGGGTAGGCCTGCGGAACAAGCTGTCCAGGTATGATTTGAGAAAAAATGGCAAAGGCGACGCATTCTCCTGACGGATCCGACTCGCTGCTCAAGTTGATCAGCGATCGCGGTGCTATCGAGTTCGACCACGAGCGTGAGGGCGCTTGGATCGAAGTCATCCGCAAGATGGATGAGGTTTATTCCGACCTATTGCGTTATGAGGTCGATCTGGAACACAAGAATGCCGAGCTCGAGGAAGCTCAAGCATTTGTCACCAACGTCATCGAATCTGTCTCTGATATCCTCATCGTTTGCGACGCGAAAGGCCAGATCCAGCAAGTCAATTCCGCTTTACAGCGCACGCTTGACCGCGCCAATGACGAAATCGTCGGCTGGAGGATGGCAGACATCATTGACGCTGCCGATGGCGCCAAGCTCATGTCGCTCCTCAAGCCTCGGAGCCCGTCCGAGGTTGTGGATGGCGAACTCCGTTTCTTGACCGAAGGCGGCAGCTCAGACCTGTTCGCAATCAACAGCTCGCCCCGACACGACCATCGGGGCCGCTTCATTGGCGTGGTTCTGACTGGAAGGCCTATCGGCGAGCTTCGCCGAGCCTATGAAGCATTGCACACGGCTCATCAGGAGCTACAGCGAGTGCAGCGTCAATTGGTAGAACAGGAGAAAATGGCAAGTCTCGGCCGACTGGTGGCCGGTGTCGCTCACGAACTTAATAATCCCATCAGCTTCGTCTATGGAAACGTGCACACCTTGATGCGCTATCGCACGGCGCTGACATCCTACCTTGATGCCGTCCACGGCACATCGATAAGCTCCGAAGCTGCAGCCTTGAAGAAAAGCCTCCGCATTGACGCCATTCTAGAGGATCTCGGCCCGCTCCTGGACGGGACAATGGAAGGCGCCGTGCGCATTAGCGAAATTGTAAAAAACTTACGCCGGCTTTCCCTCAGCAAGCTCGGGGAGTTTGATCGCGTCAACATCGAGCCTCTGATCAACACCGCCGTGCTCTGGGCAGTCCGCACGAAGCAGGTTCGCCTCGACATTCACATGGACATCGAGGCGGATCTTTGGACTTGCGGGAATGAAGGGCAGCTCCACCAGGTTATCGTAAATCTCGTCGAAAACGCAATTGACGCGACGCGCGGCACTCAGGAGCCACGGCTAAAGATATCGGCTCGCCGCAATCAGAACGAGATCCTGATTCGTTTGTCCGATAACGGGCCCGGGATCGAACAGCACAACATAGGTCGCATATTTGAGCCGTTCTTTACGACCAAGCGCGTTGGAGAGGGCACCGGGCTCGGCCTTTGGATCAGCTACGGAATCGTGCGCGAACATGGTGCCGAACTGACTGTTGTCAACGCACCAGAGGGAGGGGCAATATTCTCCTTCGCTCTCCCGGCGGCGTAGAGTTAGTCAGGGCTGCGACGGTTCGGCGCCGCTTCCGCCCTCAGGGCTTCTAATTTACTCGCTAGCGCGAGGTTCGGCCGCTGGCCAGGCTGTCGGCCAAGCCGGATGCGGAGGCTGTCGGCGCGAGATTAACGATCTCGACGTCCTGGAGCGCTAGCGCGTACGACCACATTCGACGTTCTCGTCAACAAGGCCGGTCAGTCGCAGCGTAGCAACATCCTAGACCTTGCGTCTGACGAAATCCACGCGCTGCTCGACGTCAATCTGCGCGCGGCACTGCACGTGAAACGGCTGATCGTGACAAGAATGCCGATGCGCGCCGCTACGTGGTTGACGTCTGGTCGGTCGCTGGCCACTACGCCTTTCCAGAACGCCCTGGCTTTCTTCATCCCTAGCCATCATGCCACCAAGGCCAGCGTATTGCGCGTTCGCGGGCTGAGCCCCGTTCTTTACTGATCTCGCGCTCGCGTCACCGAGATCTCGCCCGGTCGTGTGGCGACAAGCATCTTTAAGTGCGTTCGATACACTTCAACTCCGAGGACATCGCCCATGCCGTTGCCATCGCGCAGGTGTCACGGAAAGAGCACCTCCCTTTCCCGCTCCGGAGCTCTAATAATGGAGACCGCCATCGAGACTGCCGCTCAGCGGTTCGCGAGGCCCCGCAACGCACAATCAATGGATGGCGCGTTTTGTCCTAGCATGGGCCATTTTTTGTGCTGAGGGTCGGCCTATGCCTTGGATGCATACTGACCTTGATAGAATGAATTTGATCCAAAATAGCCCGCCCCTTAGCGTTGCTAATTAGCACCGTCGAGCTGTGGCGGCAGGAAAGCAACACTTTACGAGTTGCGAAACTGCCGCCCAGCTTCCCGTGTCGAGCCCAAGCACGCTTCGCGGTTTGCCGTGCTGGCCAATGGAAGACGTCGGTGCCGCGTCATTGAGGTCTAATTTCCTACCCTCAACAGCACGCGGCCGAGTGAAACACGTGCCCCTGAAGGCAAGGGCTACCAATAGGGAGGAGAAATAGATGGGACCGTGGCGAGTAAACGGGTTCACCAGTCAAATCGCGAAAGTTGTTGCCCTATCAGCAATTGTAGGGCTTTCCATTGCCTCCTGGAGGGTAGTGAGTGCAGCAGAGATCCAGGTGCCCGACGCAGTCAAAACGGCGGGAGTCCTGCGCATGGGTCTCAGCAATGCATTGCCACCGCTGCAGTTCAAGGATCCGGAGACGGGCGAATTCAGAGGGATGAATGTAGATATTGGCCGGGAAATCGCAGCACGTTTGGGCGTCAAGGCCGAATTCAATGAAATGCTATTTGCGCAGTACATCCCGTCACTGCAGACCGGTCGGATCGATATCATCATGGGTGGACTTAGCGACCTCCCTGAACGTCATTCCATTATGGAGATGGTCGATTACTTCAGGGATTTCTATCAGGTCTACGCACTTTCCAATTCTCAGCTAAAGGAGTTGTCCGATCTTTGCGGTAAGCGGGCCGGCGCCATTCGGTCCACTGTTTGGTACAAAGTGATGCTTGCAAAGAGCGAGTCGGACTGCGTTCAGAAGGGAATGCCGGCTGTGAAGTTGATTGGCACCGAATCAACGCCAGATACGCGGCTGCAGCTAACGCAAGGCCGAATTGATGCAGCACTGCAGGGCTTCGTCGAGGTTCCTTACATGATTGCGGAGTCCAAAGGCCTTTACAAGACGATCGGCGAGCCCTTCGCGCCAGAATTCAAGGCAATTGGTGTGCGTAAGGGCGATGTCGCGCTGCGTGACGCGATCGCCGACGCTCTGGATGCGATGATTAAGGACGGCACTTATGCAAAGATCCTGGCTAGATATCAGTTGAGCAAACTCGCTATTTCGGAAGTATATCTAAATTCGGAACCGCGAAAATGAGCGCGGTGTCAAACAAGCCTGTACGATCGAGCAGCGGTTCCTCCACTCTCTTTTCACGGCCCGATCTGTCGTTGGTCGAGATCGTGCCGCCGCGTTACGTCGGCCGCTGGATAATGGGCGTACTAGTTCTTGGTCTGTTGGTCCTTATTGTAAGGGCCTTCGCTAACGCGCAGATCGAATGGAACGTTGTTGCCAAATACTTAGCGGCGCCTACAATTCTCGCGGGCTTCTGGCATACGATGATCTTGTCCGTGCTGGCGATGATTGTCGGTGTCGCGCTCGGCTTGGCTATCTCGATTATGCGAATGTCGGATAATCCGCTCCTAGTCATCGTCGCATTTGGCTACCAATGGTTCTTTCGCGGGACGCCGGTAATCCTCCAGCTTCTGATTTGGTATAATCTAGCCTTAATCATCCCAGTCATCGGCATTCCCGGTCTGTGGACGGCCCCGACTGTCGATGTCATCACGCCCTTTTGGGCCGCGCTGCTTGGCCTTGGCATCAATCAGGGTGCCTATACCTCGGAGGTCATTCGCGCCGGAATCCTCTCGGTTGATGCGGGCCAGCACGAAGCGGCACAGTCGATTGGCATGACCCGTCTACACGCGCTCTGGAGAATCGTCCTACCTCAAGCAATGCGCGTGATAGTTCCGCCGATTGGTAACGAGTTTATTGGAATGGTAAAAATGACGTCACTCGCCAGCGTGATCCAGTACACCGATTTACTTTACAGCGCACAGAACGTGTACTTCGTCAATCAGCGCGTGATTGAGCTACTGATCGTAGCAGGCGCTTGGTATCTCCTCGCTGTCTCCATTCTCACGCCGCTTCAGTTGCTGCTCGAATGGCGGTTCGCGCGGGGAACATCTGTCGTGAGGGTCCGATGACCAAGCCTTTGCTCTCAATGAGAAGAGTTAAGAAGCGGTATGGAAATCTACAAGTTCTGGACGGCGTCTCCCTCGACGTCATGCCCAATGAAGTAGTGTGTTTGATCGGCTCATCAGGCTCAGGCAAAACGACGCTCTTGAGATGTATTAATCAACTGGTTTCCGTCGACTCAGGACATATCTGGATAGACGACGAAATCGTGGGCTATCGCCAAGTGGGGTCGCAATTGCGGCCACTAGGCGGTGCGGAACTCGCCCGCCAGCGGACGAAGACCGCGATGGTGTTTCAACGATTTAATCTCTTTCCCCATATGACTGCTCTTGACAATGTCATTGAGGGACCCGTGCGTGTCTTAAAGCGCAATAAGGCTGACGTCGTTTGTGAGGCGGAAGCCCTCCTAGCACGCGTAGGCTTATCCGAGAAGCGTAACGCGTACCCTTCCAGCCTGTCTGGCGGCCAGCAACAACGTGTGGCCATCGCGCGGGCTATGGCTATGCACCCGCGCCTTATGCTCTTCGACGAGCCGACATCTGCACTCGATCCTGAACTCGTTGCCGAAGTCCTCGCGGCGATGAAGGAATTGGCACGCACCGGCATGACTATGGTGGTCGTTACGCACGAACTTGGATTTGCGAGCGAGGTCGCAGATCGCGTGATCTTTATGGAACAAGGCCAAATCGCAGAAGAAGGCACTGCCCGAGAGGTTCTTATGCACCCCAAGGGCGCAAGGACCAAAGAGTTCATTTCGGCGGTGCTCGATTAACACGCAGCATCTCTACATACGACCAGAGAGGAATTGAGGAACGAAATGGCAAAGGAAATCGCTTTCGCCGCACTCATACATGCAGCCGGTAGCGCAAGTGCCGCGTGGCGCCATCCAGATACGGATCCAAAGAAGGCGTTGAGTCTTCAGTACTACACAGAGCTCGCAAAGCTATGTGAAGCAGGCCGCTTCGATCTGATGTTTCTAGCGGACAGTCCGGGCGTTGATGTCGACAATCTCCACGCAATGGCGCAATGGCCACGCGGGCAAAACGTACTTGAGCCCTTGACGCTTCTCTCTGCGCTAGCTGCGAGCACAGAAGAGCTTGGCCTCGGCGCCACGGTATCTGCGAGCTTCACTGAGCCGTTTAATATCGCCCGGCAATTCGCATCGCTCGATCACCTTTCGGGAGGGCGAGCAGCGTGGAACGTTGTGACGACTGCAAACCAGTATTCATGCCGCAACTATGGCTATAAGACGATGCCGCCACACGACGAGCGCTATGCCAGAGCCAGAGAAGCCCTGGAGGTGGTCCGAGCTTACTGGGATACTTGGGACGATGATGCCTTCATCTTCGACAAGGCAAGAGCTATGAACTTCGATCCGAACCGATTTCACCACGTTCGATACGAAGGGAAACATTTCAAGGTACAAGGCGGACTCAATATTGCACGTGCTCCGCAGGGGCAACCCGTCATTATCCAGGCGGGCGCGTCCTCGGTGGGTAGGGAATTTGCCGCAGAAACCGCTGAGGTCGTCTTCGGAACGGGCGCAACTCTTGAGGAGGCTGCGTCCCTCTACAAGGATATCAAAAGCAGGATGGCGAAGTACCGCCGTGATCCTTCCGAACTTAAGGTACTCGCCGGCTTCCGCGCGATGGTCGGTTCAACCGAAGCAGAAGCGAAGGAAAAGCTTCGCCTACTAAACAGTGTGATGCCGATTGAAGCCAAGGTCGCGTATGTCAGTACGGACCTTGAAGTCGACCTGTCGAAGCTGCCACTGGACGAACTCGTTCCCGAACAGATGATCCCGACTTCCTCAAACCTTCATCAGGGTTATTTCAATATACTTGCGGACATGATCCGATCGCGTAAATTCACGCTAAGGGAGATTGCACAGCGCTACGAACGCGGATTCGAGATTTTCTGTGGCACTCCAAGCCAGATCGCCGACGAGATGGAACGTTGGATCGACAATGAAGCTGGAGATGGGTTTATGATAACGTTCCCTTACATGCCGACCTGCCTGGAAGATTTTGTGTCGATGGTAGTCCCCGTGCTCCAGGAACGCGGACTTATGCGCAAAAGCTACCGCGGCAAGACACTTCGCGAAAACCTCGGGTTACGCTATCCCAAAAACGTCAATACGAAACGTCCAGCTACAGGCGTTCCATAAGAGATCTCGTGGCGCGCCGCCTTTGTCGAGCCTTTCAATGCGCATACAAAAGGGCCGCGGTGCAACAAAGCGCCGCGGCCTTTCTTATTGTGGGAGCTGAAGTTCATCCGTCGAACGACTTGACGCATGGCCGAGAATACCATTTGATTTATTCGAATCGGGCTTATGCATCTAAAATGTAAATTTGTTTGGGCGGCATATGGCTAGAGCGCTCAGTTCCCGCGAGATCGATGCGTTTCGGGCTATGATGCAATGTGGGACAACGCTTGCCGCAGCCGAAATTCTAAATACAACGCAACCGTCGGTGAGCCGGCTGTTGGCGCAAGCGCAAGACGCTGTGAAATTTCGACTGTTCGATTATCGACGGGGCCGTTTGGTTCCAACCCCTGAAGCCAAAATGCTCTTTGAAATCGTCCAAAAGCACTATCTTGGCTTGGAAACGATACAGCAAGCCGCTGAAAGTATCAGGTCATCCGGCACCGGCCTATTGCGCATCGCTGCCACTCCGTCCCTGGCTATGGGCGTTATTCCAACGATCATGAAGGCATTCCGGCAGTCTAGCCCCGGTGTGAGCATCAACCTTCAGACGGGAGGGTCGCTGCAGATCAGAGACGGGCTCCTCAATGGCATTTATGATGTTGGCCTGACGACGAGCGGAGCTCATTTCCGAACAGGAGAGTTCGAAATCGAGGTGTGTGACGAATCTGAGGCCCTATGTGCGGTCTGCGCAAACAGCCCGCTTGCTTCGAAGAAGGAGGTTGCGGTCTCTGATTTTCAAGAGGCAACGCTGCTCACTCTCAATCGTGGAGACGATCTAAGTGATTTGTGGCGTCAGACACTCGCGCAGCACGGCGTGAAACCCTCGTCCGAGATCGAGGTCACCTATTCGGCGATCCTCTGTTCGCTCGCCGCCGCCGACCTTGGCATCGGCGTCGTAAGTCCCTACATCAAACCGCTTATTTCCGATAACGTTCGATTTGTTCGTATTTCGCCGAGAATCTCGGTTAAGATGTTCGCAATCTTTCCGGGACATCTTGTGAAGTCATCGCTGTCGCAGCGTTTCACGCGTAGCTTGAAGGAAACGTTCCTGCACAACGACCCCCATGTCGTGAAGTGCGGCGACTGCACGGAGTAAGCCCCCTAGCGGGATTTCGGATCGAGCTAGGCAACTCTCGCGGGCCGACGTGCCCGCCAAACAATCCCAATGCTATATCACCCGCGTATAGAGCGTGCAGCAAGAAGAATTGGCTGACGCGTTTAGCCTGACTTAATGTCCCGCAGAATGCCCGAGCTGGTGCGACTGTCGCGCAGCGCTTCGTGGGCGAGTGCAAGACCGTAGGGCAAGGCCGCGGGCGCTCCAAGGAGACTGACACGTGCTTGATGCAATCCAGCTTGAATTGATTTGGCGAAGGCTGATTTCTCTGACTGAAGAGGCCGCTACGACGCTGCTGCGTACCTCCTTCTCATCCGTCGTTCGCGAGTCTAATGATTTTGCGTGCGTTCTCATGGATGCCGAAGGACGCTCGTTAGCGCAACCCGCTAACAGCATTCCATCCTTTATCGGTACCGTTCCGCGGACGGTTCGTGGCTTTCTCAAACAGTTTCCACATGAGACCCTCTCCGAGGGCGATATCCTGATCACCAACGATGTCTGGCTTGGCACCGGCCATCTGCCCGATATCACGGTAGCCAAGCCCATTTTCTTGAATGGCAATATTGTTGCGTTCGCTGGGTCGGTCACGCACGCTCCTGACATTGGTGGACGCATCCGTTCTGCCGATGCACGCGAGGTGTACGAGGAGGGATTCCAAATCCCAATGATGAAGGTGGTTGAGGCGGGTCGAATGAACCGCACATTTGAAAGCCTGCTTCGCCAGAACGTTCGTACGCCAGATCAGACGGTAGGCGACCTTTATGCGCAGTTTTCTGCACTGCATCTGATGGAGGTGCGCCTCATTTCTTTGCTAAAGGAGTGGGAGCTCCGTTCATTCTCCGAAGTGTCTCAACAGATCCGCGGTCGGACGGAAGCCGCGATGCGGCGTGCGATTTCCGCAATACCGGATGGCGTCTATCATGCCACCGCCGTCAGCGATGGATTTGAAAATAGCATCGTGTTGCGGATGGCGCTTAAAGTTCATGGTGATGAAATCGAGGTTGATTACCGAGGTACAGATCCTCAAGTGCAGCGCTCCATCAACGTCTGCGCTGCTTATACGACGGCATACACTGCCTATGGAATCAAAGCCGTTCTTACGCCCGACACGCCAAACAATGACGGTGCGTTGGAACCGCTCAATATTCATGCACCTCTTGGCTCAATTCTTAATTCAAAGCCGCCCGCAGCGGGCGGGGCACGCGCACTTATCGGACATTTCCTGCCGGCGATGGTCTTGCGTGCGCTGTCACAAGTCGTGCCGGAGAGAGTCATCTCCGACGTCGGCTCACCTCTCTGGTGCGTAAACCTGGCCGGCGTCAAAGAGGATGGAAAGACTTTCGCTAACTTATTCTTCCTGAACGGAGGCTATGGGGCCAGCGCGGCCTCGGACGGCGCAAGCGTGTTGTCTTGGCCGAGCAACATTTCCTCCACGCCCGTCGAGGTGCTGGAACGAACCGCGCCGATCAGAATTTGCCACCGCCGAATCCGATCGCGGACAGCGGGCAGCGGTCGGTTCACAGGGGGGGCTGGGCAGGAGTTTCTCTTCGAGAATCTAAATAAAGGGCCTACCATAATTTCCTTTATGGCTGAACGAACTAAGCCAGAAGCTGTGGCGAATGGCTTAGCAGGCGGCGATCCCGGCGCTGCCGGTGAGATCCAGATCAACACCGTTCGGGTTGATCCCAAGATACAACACACTATCGACTTTGGTGCCCGCGTTCTGCTGCGCACACCTGGCGCTGGCGGATTTGGTGTTCCGATCCGCGCTCAGGAAGCGCTGGCCGAAGCCGATGGCGCCAAAGATTTTGTATAAGAAGGGTTAGATCCGATATGTACTCGCTTGGTATCGATATTGGCGGCACGTTCACCGACATTGTCCTCTATTGCACTGATGATGGTCGCGTTGTCGCACACAAGGAGCTGACGACGCCCCATGATCCAACAATTGGAGCCCTCGCCGGCGTAAAGCAGGTCGTTAACGCCAGCGGCACCGATCCCGATCAGATTGGTCGCGTGGTCCATGCGACAACGTTGTTCACTAACGCTCTCATCGAGCGTCGTGGCGCAAGGACCGGATTGATCACAACGAGCGGCTTTAGGGATACGCTCGACTTACAGCGGGAGTTTAAATACGATCTGTATGATCTATTTCTGAAATTGCCAAAACCATTGATTGAGCAGGATGATCGCGTTGAAGTTAATGAACGCACCTTGTTCAACGGGCACATCCAGCATCCACTCAACGAAGACGAACTTCTAATAAAAACACGCCGGCTGCTCGACAGGGGCGTCACTTCGCTGGCAGTTTCATTCTTGCATTCATATGCCAATGGGACAAATGAACTGCGAGCCAAGAGCCTAATCGAGCGGCATTTCCCACAAGTCCAACTGTCGATCTCGTCCGAGGTCTGCCCACAAATCCGGGAGTACGAACGAACGTCAACGACCGCCGCGAACGCGTATATCAAGCCCATTGCAGACAAATATTTGCGTGAACTCGAGGTGCAGCTAAAGGCCTTTGGAATACCAGGAGCACTTTTCATGATGCTCTCAAACGGCGGATTGACGCATATCGAGGAAGCGCGCCGTACGCCGATCGAACTGTTGGAGTCGGGGCCGGCTGCTGGCACATTGGTGGCCGCGTATTTCGGCAAACGCTCCGGATTTGACAATGTGCTTGCCTTCGACATGGGCGGGACAACTGCAAAGCTTGGCGTGATTGAGAACGGCGAGCCCCTGATCGCGTATCAGTTTGAAGCGGCTCGCCAGAAGCGGTTCGCCCCAGGAAGCGGATTGCCGGTGAACATCTCGACTGTTGAGCTTATCGAAATCGGTGCGGGCGGCGGGAGCATCGCACATGTTGATGAGCTAGGAATGCTCAAGGTGGGGCCGCAAAGTGCGGGATCGCGACCTGGCCCCGCCTGCTACCCGAACGGCGGAACTGCGCCAACGGTTACCGATGCAAACGTTGTTTCGGGGGCGATTGACGTTGATAACTTTGCCGGTGGCACTATGGTTTTGCGCCGCGGAGCTGCAGAGGCGGCGCTCACAGGCGTCGGGCACGCCATAGAGATGCCATTCATCAAAGTGGCGAATGGCATTCAGGCCATTGTTAACGAGACGATGGCAGCCGCCGCGCGTGTCCATGTTGCTGAGCGAGGCCACGATATAACTAAGTACAAGCTCATCGTGACGGGCGGTGGCGGCCCGATGCACGGTTGTGACGTCGCCAGACGTCTCGGCATCAAACAGGTTATCTGTCCGCCGAATGCTGGCGTCGCGTCGGCACTCGGCTTGTTGATTGCACCCGCGCGTGTTGATCGCTCGAGAACGCTTGGCGCCCTGCTGGGATCGATGGAAATCGAGAAACTCGAAGCAGCCTTCAGGCGCCTGGAAGACGACACAAGGCGCGTGATTGCGCAGGCCAGATCTCCGCACAGTACACTTCAGATGGAGCGCCGCGCCGACATTCGCTTTGTGGGCCAAGGGTCGGAGCTGGTAACAGGACTGCCCGTTGGACCCTACAGCGAGAGCGAACGTGAAACTATTCGCGCTGCGTTCATCCAGACCTATAAAGGTATCTTCGGCGATATCATACCCGATCTTGATCTTGAGATTATGAACATCCGTGTAACCCTGAAAGAAGTACGAGAACCCGCGAAACTTGGTCGGATGGAAGACCCTCCTCGCTCGGAGGGATCTCGCTATCGACCCGTGTATGATGATGCAACTCGCGCTTGGGTTAAAGTCCCAGTTCTTCGACGATCGGAACTCGGGATTGCAGGATCGATCGAAGGCCCGGCCCTTTTGGATGAGCAATCATCAACACTAGTTGTGCCGCGCGGGAGCCGCATGACGTTGGACGCCTCTGGCAATGTCATTGTTCAGCTCAGGGATGATGGTGACAGTGTTACCGTTCCAGTAGCAGAGCACGCCACCGAAATCGGGGCGTAGGGCTCTAATATGCAGGCCTGTCACGTCACGGCAGTCGCGTGGCGCCGCAGGATGTCATGCCGGGAGGCCTTCGGATCTCGAAGTCAACCAAGGCGCGAGGCAAGCTCTCGGATGGAAACGATCATACTCGCCCCCTCAGTCGCGTTCGTATGCATGCTCTAGCGACACCACCGGGCGGCAACGCGCGAGCCAGGAGGTGTCGAGCACGATCCGCCGATCGATCGGCGGTGTTGTGCGGTAGAACGGTTTTCTACCGTTGCCCTTCTGTAACCGGCATGAGCCCCCCACCTGGGCATCGCGCGAATGAGCTGCGATACAGCCTGGCATGAACTG
>NZ_JAUIZJ010000014.1:0-84439 GCF_030435535.1 Bradyrhizobium sp. WYCCWR 13022 | reverse complement strand
TACTGGATGCCGACCCGCTACGCTCGCACAGGCTGATCACTGCAGACGTGGGAGCTCATACCGGTTACCATTGGGTTGACAGTCTACACATAGTGTGTATAAATACACACTATGAAAAGCCGGGAAATTATCTCGATCCTTCAAGGGGATGGATGGTTTGAGGTGGGCCGGAAAGGCAGCCATGTGCAGTTCAAACATCCATTCAAGAAGGGTCGCGTAATTGTTCCGCACCCCGAACGGGATGTCCCACTCGGGACACTGAAGAGTATTGAAAAGCAGTCAGGTCTCAAACTGAGGTAAGCGCCATGCGTAACTATATTGGTCTTATCCATAAGGATGCCGACAGCGATTTCGGCGTCTCATTTCCAGACTTCCCCGGAGTGATCACGGCAGGCAAAAGCCTTGATGACGCTCGTGCTATGGCAGAGGAAGCCCTCACCCTTCATATCGAGGGTCTTGCTGAAGATGGAGAAGCCATTCCGGAGCCCTCTACTCTAGAGGATGTTATGGCAGATCCTGATCATCGAACTGGGGTAGCTATTTTGGTGTCGGTCAAACCCGAACAACCAAAGGCTATACGTGTGAATGTCACCCTTCCTGAGGACGTTCTGAATCAGATCGACAAATATGCTGAAGCGCACGGCTTTACGAGATCGGGCCTCCTAACTCAGGCCGCGAAGAGACTCATAGGAGAAGCAGCCTAAATCAAGGCTCTGAGTTCATTCGAAAAAGACCGCAATACGATCAGACGGACGCATTGCGGAATGGGCACCGCTATGTGGGCCGATGCGATGTTGACGCTGTTCAAAGCGACATGCCGAGACGCAGGTTGAATTCTGCCGATCGGCACGAGCGTGGTCCCCGGCACTGTTACGTTGCACCCCCGGACTCCTCGGCACTCCGAGCCTGCGCGCCTTGATCTGCGTCGACAGCACCGTGAGCCACGTTCGATGGAACGAGGCGTGGGATTGCAGTTTGATGGCGAAAGCATTTGGACGAGGTGAATTCCGGCTCCGGCAGCAATTCGGTTGCGGGGGCCGATTTCGTTGTCAGACGGCCAGCCGTAGGCTCAACGGATAGCCAATACCGAATAAAGGCCGGCGGCGTGGACAGTGGTCGGCCAGTTGCGACGGATGCGAAGAAGGCCGCGGTTGAACATGACGCGAGCATCCATGGCCGTGGACCACCTGGACGATCCGCTTAGCTCTCGCGGCATAGTTTGCCTGCCCATAGTTCCAAATTTGCCAGTTCTAAATTTTTCATCCGCCAATACCGGCATAAGAGAACGGATTTATTTCGATGAAGCAGCCGGAGCGCCTCTTCGATTCTGAGCCGCAGCCATCTTCCGGAATTCGCTCTATGGCCCCTTGGGGCCGACCGAGATCTTGTCAGGACCGACCTCGGGACTGACGTTTGCGAGAACCGGCTCTTCGCCGAACGGGCGGTTGATGATGGCAAGCGCCTCCGAGGCGGCGTACGCGGTTGCGCGCGTAGCCGGTCCGCTCCCGTAGGATGCCCACCTCTTCCAGCTGCGCGATGCCCTGGTTGATCTGGGCGGTAGAGATGTCGAGAAGTTCGCGGAGCCGTTTCGCCGTCACGACCGGATAGTTGTGAAGCTCGTCCAGCGCCCGAAGAGCCGCAGAAACCCTTACGGAATTTCCGGCGACCCCTCCAGCGTTCGGACAACTCCGACAGCGCCTGCCGGGTGCGGATGAGCTCTTCAACGGTGGCGGTCACGGCGTCGGCCATGAACGTGATGATCGGCTCCCAGTCGAGCCGCTGCTGGGCGTTCTTGAGGGATGCGTAGTACGTGCCCTTCTTGCTTTCGATGTAGGGAGAAAGGTACAGCGGTACACGCTTCTCCGCCGCCATCATGAGCGGGAGGAGGAGACGACCCACGCGACCGTTGCCGGCGCGAAAGGGGTGTACCGCTTCGAAATGGGCGTGCGCAATGGCCATGCGCGTGATGAACCCTTGAGTCATCTGCTGCATGCCCTCGTTCCGGAGGTAGTCGACCGCCTGAGCGAGGCAATCTGGCACGTCGGGTGGGGGTGGAGGATTTATACTTGAATATGCGATGTCTTTGTTCCCGCCGATCCAGACTACGCGCGTTCGGAAGTCGCCGGGATCGTCCTGATAATCCGGGTCGTCCTTCATCACGCGCGATGGAGATCCTTGATCGATCAATAGTGAAGACGCCGTAGCCAAGCTCGGTGGCCCGCGGGACAAACCTATCGAGGGCGACGGCGTAGCTGCAGACCTGGCGTGCCTCGTTGCGGGCGCCGTCATCGCCCGTCTCTTCGACGGAAAGCAGTTCGTCGAGAGTGCTCTGGGTGCCTTCGATCGACGAGGAACTGACCGCCTCGCGCCTGGTAAGGATGGCGTTGACCGTCCCGAATGCCGCTTGTGCCGCTTCCAGGGCTTTCGCTGCACCGGGGGCGAATACGCCGTCCTCTGGAGGTGCCGGTGGAACGATCCCGTAGTGGGAATCGTAGGGTGGCGGAAGCCGTTTTAGGGTTTCCCGGATGGTGCGGCTGAGATCGCTACGCTTCATGGAACCCAAACTAAGAGGCTAATTTTGCTAGTTATATTTTGGGTTGTTGCAAAAAACCATAACACACCGCGATCGCTGAGGCTTTATTTTGGTTCGCAAGGAAGCAATTCCCTCGTGTTTATGAGTTCCGGCCTTTGCAAAGCGGGTTGATGGATCTGAGGCTCTCAAAGTCTCTTTCGTTATCGGTCCACGATGGATCCGTTCGCCTCTCGGCTATGGCAGCGATGATCGTCTAGGCAGCTAGGTTTTTCGCAGTTTCTTGCGCGGGCGGGAACGCCGCAGGGCCTGGGCCGGGCGGCCTAGTCAAGAGCCGGCCCGGCGAAGGCCGCGCGCAAGCGAAATTCGTCCGCGCTTCATCGATAATTTTACTTATCATGATGGCTGCTTGATAACAATACTGATCGGTCAGCTTGAGACATGTCGGCGTTTCGATATATAATACAGATCGAATGACTTATTTGATCAGGATAATATATTGTGACTTACCAAAGTGAAGAGCTCATCAAAGCCGCCTCCGCTCAGCGCGCAAAGGCGGGCATGAGCCAACGCGCGCTGGCGGCCCGCGCGGGTATGACCCAGGCGCACATCTCGCAAATCGAGACCAGTCGCCTCGAACCGGGCCTGTCGAGCTTCATGCAGATGGCGCGGGCGCTCGACCTGGAGCTCGTCCTTGTGCCGAAGAAACTTCTTCCCGCGATAGAGGGCTTACTGCGATCAAACGCTGCCGAATTCTCGTCCGAACAAGGATCGTCGGATGTCTTCAGCAAGGCCGAACGCATCGTCTCTGGTCAAAGGAAACGCTATGGCAGTTCAGCCACCCTCGACCGCATCGCCGAATATTTTCGCTTTCTGAAACAGGTCCATCTTTCAAAAACCGACCTGGCACTTGTCTCAGATATCGTCGAGAGCCTGCGTCCCTATAGCGTCGAACCTATACCCAGGGCTCTGCTGGAAGATTCTGCAGGCGCGTTACAGGGTGTACGCAACAGGGTCGCTCATCCCGAAGAAGCCCCTCGCCCCGCCTACGCTCTCGACGATGAGGACGACGATGCCTGACGTATCCGTTCTAAATGTCCACCTGCACGATACCCCGATCGCGACTCTCACACTCGTGCAGGGCGATCGTTCGCTGCTCGCCTTCAATCAGACCTACATCGATGACGCCCACCGTTCCACCTTGAGCCTGTCTTTCAAGGACTCGTTCGGGAATCTGCTCACCTCGTTCAAACCGTATCAACAAGTTCTCGCGCCATTCTTCTCCAATCTTCTGCCGGAAGGGCCGCTTCGTCGCTATCTTGCGGAACGGGCGGGCGTGAAGGAACGGCGCGAGTTCTTCCTCCTGTGGATGCTGGGCCGAGACCTTCCGGGTGCCCTGTCGGTCCACCCGGCCGATGGAGACGCGCTGCCCCCCCAGGTCGAGGAGAATCTTACGCCCGATAAACGGCAGAACATGATGCGCTTCTCGCTTGCGGGCGTGCAGCTGAAGTTCTCCGCGCTCAAGAATGATCCCAAGAAGGGCGGACTCACTATTCCGGTCGAAGGTGTCGGCGGTTCATGGATCGTCAAGCTACCGTCACATCAGTATATCGGCGTGCCTGAGAACGAATACTCCATGATGACCCTGGCGAAGGACATCGGCATGGATGTGCCCGAGCTTCAACTGATCGACGTCGAGGCAATCAAAGGTCTTCCGGACGGAATCGGCGAACTCGAGGGGCGGGCGTTTGCCGTGAAGCGGTTCGACCGCACGGCTGATGCTCCGGTCCACATGGAGGATTTCGCTCAGGTATTCGGCGTCTTTCCGGATGAAAAATACGACAAGGCGAATTACCGAAGCATCGCGCGTGTCCTCGGCATTGAGACTGGTGAGGCCGACCTCGCCGAGTTCGTCCGACGACTCGTATTCAGCACACTGATCGGCAACGCCGACATGCACCTGAAGAACTGGTCATTGATCTACCCTGATGGGCGGACACCCGTCCTGTCGCCCGCCTACGATCTGCTCTCGACTATTGCGTACATCCCGGACGACAAGATGGCGTTGAACTATTCGCGCACGAAGAAGATGGCCGAATTCTCAAAGGACGAGCTGGCGCATCTGGCTGCCAAGGCGAAGATGTCGGAGACGCTTGCGCTCGAAACGGCTGCGGAAACGGTGCAGCGCTTCAAGAAACTTTGGAAGGAGCGCAAGACAGAACTCCCGCTGCAACGACAAGTCATCGAAGTCATCGATGCACATACCGAGACGATCCCGATCTACAAGGAGCTCTAAGGCTTGAATAGCCGGGGTTTCTGACAGAATAGAGTGAGAGACGCTTCCTTCCCACTGGTTATTTGAATTCGATGAAGTCCCTGCGCGCGGACTGTGGGGTCAGGCGAGCCTCGCCCGGCGCTGGATATGAAATTCTTGAGTTGCGAGTAGACCGTCATTGACGGTTTCTATCAGATCTATGCGTCGATCCCAGCGAAGTTGCCTCCATCGCGTTACGCACCTACGCCGCAACGTTAGTCGCATTGATGGCGGAGCGGGAGCGAATGCATGCACTGTCCTCAATGCACAAAGAGGAGGTAGCTGCGATCAGCGTTGCGCCGATTGCTCGTCTCGTCGGTCCAGCCGACGGCACGGCGATAGCTGCCCATCACCCCGGCCTCCTTGACGGTGACAAGATCGACCCGCTCTGTCTCATCGGCAAAAGGGGAGACGTAGAGCGCGTCCTCAGGACAATAGAGCTCGCAGAGGAAGCAGGTCTGGCAATCGCTCTGCCGCGCGATCACCGGAAGCCCGTCCGTTTTGTCGAATACGTTGGTCGGACATACCGCGACACAAATGTCGCAAGAGGTGCAGCGCTCGCTATCGATGACCTCGATCATTCCGCAGCCTCCGCGTAAGCCGCCTCGGCATGGGGCCGGACGGCGGTCCAGACTTCGTCAAGGCCGCCCGATGTCAGGTAGTGGCGCTGCCGATGGTCCTGCTCGGGGAAATCGTCACGACGATGCATGCCGCGGCTTTCCTGACGCGCCAGTGCGCTGCGGTACATCCATCGCGCTGTGGCCAGCATCGCCGCGCTTTCACGCGTGCGGAGCAATTCGGCCGCGCCGGCAGCGCCTGCTTCCGAGACATCGCGCCAGGCGGCATCGAGGCGCGCCAGCGCACCACCGAGCCGTGAGGCCTCGCGGAAATAATTCAGCTCATAGGGGAAGACCTCGTCCTGGACGGCTCGCGCCAGCGCGGCCGGCTCGAATGCGCGCCGCGACCGGCTCCGGAGGCCGACCGTTCCAGCCGAGGACAGCTCTCGACCGTCAGCGGCTTGCCGCGCGTAGTCCGCGGCGCCCTGCCCGGCCAGCGTCCCCGACGTCATCGCCCAGGCGGCGTTGTGGCTGCCGCCGCCGGTGAAGCCACCGCAGATCAATTCGCGCGTCGCCGCATCTCCGGCGGCATAGAGCCCGGGGACGGTGGTTGCGCAGGTCTCGTCGACGATGCGAAGGCCGCCGGTGCCACGCACGGTGCCTTCCAGTCGCAGCGTAACCGGAAAACGATCCTTGAACGGATCGATTCCGGTGCGGTCGAAGGGCAGGAAGAAATTCGGTTGCGAGGCCCGCATGTGCAGCTGGACGTCCGCGTCGGCCTTGTCGAGCCGCGCATAGACCGGCCCCCCGAAGCAGGGCTCGGGCAATCGCGGAACGACCGCCTTTGGATGCAGCACCAGCTGCCGTCTTCATAGGTGAAGTTGGCCCAGCCATAGAACAGCGTCTTGGTGACCGAGCCGAACGCCGGCGAGATCGCGTAGGGATTGGAAAACTCCATGCTGCTGAATTCGGCGCCGGCTTCGGCGGCCATGAGATAGCCGTCACCGGTGAGCACGTTCGAACCTAGCGTCTTGCTCAGAAACGCACAGCCGCCGGTCGCAATCACCACCGCTTTGGCGCGCACGGTCCAGCGATCCTGCTTCTGGCGACGCAGGCCGCTCGCGCCCGCAACCGCCCCGGCCTCGTCGAGCAATAATTCCAGCGCCGGGCTGTGATCGAGGACGGTGACGCCGGCCTGCTTGGTCCGCTTGCGCATCAAGCGCATATATTCGGGGCCTTGCAGCGAGTTGCGCTGCGACTTGCCGTGGTCATCCACGGGATAGGGATAGCCCCATTCGGCGAGGCGATTGCTCTGCTGAAAAGTGAGATCGAGCGTGCGGACCATCCAGCGGCGGTCCTGAAGATATCCGCCGAGCTTCTCGCGGCTCGCCATCGACGCCTCGCGGTCAGTCGGCGTGGGATCGACGTACCAGACGCCGGTTCCCGCCGCCGCGGTCGAGCCCGAGGTGCCGCAAAAGCCCTTATCGGCGAGAACAACACGCGCGCCGCGTTCGGCCGCGCTTACCGCTGCCCAGGTGCCCGCGGGCCCGCCACCCAGCACCAGCACGTCTGCATCATATTCGACCGATCCTGAAGGTGCGGACCTACGCTCGGCGCGATGGATTTGGTTGGTCATTGAACACGTCCCCAAGTTCGAACCATTACAATTGGCGCGCTCACGCCGAAACCGGCGCCTTCCAGCGCATGAAGCGCCGCTCGATCACCTCGAGCACAGCGTTGAACGCCAGCCCGATCACAGTGATGCCCAGGATGCCGAAATACATCTGCGGGATCAGGAAGCTGTACTGGCTGTTGATGATGAGATAGCCGAGCCCCGCCTTCGCCCCGACCATCTCGGAGGCGACCAGCACCAGCATGGCAGAGGCGCTGGCGAGGCGAATGCCGACGAAGATGGTCGGAAGCGCTGCCGGAAGAATGACCTTGCGGAACAATTGCTGCGGGCTCGCGCCCATGGTGCGCGCCGACTTGATCAGGAGCGGATCGACCTGCTTGACGGCGGCGATCGTGTTGAGCAGCAGCGGCCAGGCGCAACTGTAGATTACCATCGTGATCTTCGACATCTCGCCGATGCCGAGCAGCAGGATGAAGACCGGCAGCAGCGCCAGCGGCGCGGTGTTACGGCAGATTTCGATGAACTGGTTCAGGAGATTGCCGAGCCGCGCGTACCAGCCGACGAGAAGGCCAAGCGGAACGATCAAGGCAACCGAGATCAGAAACCCGCTCAAGGCACGCAGCAGGCTTGCTGACACGTCGTCATAGAGCTCGCCGCTCTGTGCGAGCTGCCAGCCGGCGGCAATCACCTCGGAGAACGGCGGCAGGAATACCGGATCGACCACCCCAAGTCGCGGGGCAACCTCCCACACCGACAGCAGCACGATGAGCAGCAGCGAGCGATGCCCCAATGCGCCGAGCGCGCGCAGGGCAGCATGAAGCCGGCCGGCGATCCGTGGGGATGCGCGATCTCCGCCTGACAACGCGTTCGGACGCCCATGCGCGAGCTCCAGCAGCGTCAGCGTTTCAAGGCTAGACATGCGCGATCTCCTTCACGTCACTGTTGCCGCGACGGACATCGGCGGGGCGGCTCGATTGTCCCTGCTGCGCCTTCTGCACCTCTTCCCGGAGCAGGCTCCATATCTCGTGCCTGACCTGACCGAACTCCGGCAGCGAACGCACGTCCTCATCTTCGCTGCGCAGCGAGGCCGGAATGTCGAAGATTTGCTTGATCCGGCCCGGGCGCGAGGTCATCACGGCCACGCGTTGGCCAAGCGCTACGGCCTCGTCTATGCCATGGGTGATAAAGACGATGGTCTTGCCGGTGGCGCGCCAGATCCGCAGCAGCTCGGTCTGGAGCGTCTCGCGCGTCTGGGCATCCAACGCGGCAAACGGCTCGTCCATCAGCAGCACCTCGGGATCGTAAGCAAGACTGCGGGCAATCGCGACGCGCTGCTTCATGCCGCCGGAGAGCTCGTGCGGATAGCGGCTGGCAAATCCGGACAGGCCAACGAGGTCGAGGAAATGCCGCGCGATCTCGCGTCGCTGCGCGGCCTTCAGCCCGGCGATGTCGAGCCCGAACTCGACATTCTCCAGGGCGGTGCGCCAGGGAAACAGCGCGTATTGCTGGAACACGATGCCGCGGTCGCGGCCGGGCCCTTTGATCTGCCGCCCGTCGAGCAGGATGCGGCCGCTGGTCGGCGTCGTCAGCCCACCCAACAGATCGAGCAGGGTCGATTTCCCGCAGCCGCTGGGACCGACCAGGGCCAGGAACTCACCAGTGCGAACATCGAGCGTGATGTCCTCGAGGGCGGTGAAACGGCCCAACGGGCCGCCTCCCTCGCCGCGCGTCACGAATTCCTTGCGGACGTGTTCGAAGCTGATTTTGATCGGGCTCGCTTGGGTCACTGGGCCTCCGCCGTCTTGCCGGGACGGAAATAGTTGAAGGCGTTGGTGTAGGTCTCGGAGGCCTTGACCTGGCCCGGCTTGAACAGACCGTCCTTCTCCAGCCAGTCGATCCACACCTGGATCTCGGCATCCGAGATCACCCCGCCTTTGCTCGCGACGCCCGTGCTCTTCCAGTATTTGATCGGCGTCGCGTCCTCATTACGTTTGCGCTCCGCGATGATGCGCCCGAAGCGCGCGCGCACCTCCTCGGGCGGCGTCGACTGCGCCCAAGCGATGGCGCGCGAAATGCCCTCGATCAGCTTGCGTGAGGCCTCCGGATTGTCCTTGATGAACTTGTCGCGCAGGACGTAGGAGCCGCCGGTGAAATTGCCGAACAGACCGGTGTCGTTGAACAGCGAGTGGATGCCGCCACGCTCCAGTGCCTTGTCGCGCAGCACGCCGCTAAGGGTGCTCACTTCGACCTGGCCCTGGCGTAAGGCCTGTTCACCGCTGACCGGCGGGATCGCGACCAGCGTCACCTGCTTGGCTTCCGCTGATGTCAAGCCGTTGCGGGCGAGATATTCGCGGAGCACAAATTCCAGATGGGCACCGAGCGTATTGACGGCGACCTTCTTGCCGATCAGGTCGCGCGCGGTCTTGATTGGGCTGTCGTCCCTGACGAAGTAGCCGTTATAGGTGTTGGCGTCCGAGCCGTAATAGCCGACCACGGCCTTGATGGGCGCCTTTGCCGCGATCAGCTTGAGGATCGCGCCGTAGAAAGCCCCGCCGATGTCGATATCCCCGGTCACCACGGTCTGGATGTCCTGTGGGCCGCTGATGGTGTTGCCGACCCATTTCAGCTTCAGGGGCGCCAGATAGCCGAGGTCGTCGGCGAGCTCGATGAAGGTCACCTGCCCCGCCCAGCCCTGATACCGGATCTCGCTCTTGTCGAGCGGCGGCTCGGCGAAGGCGGGAGCGGCAAGGCCCAATGCCAGCGCGCTGACAAGCAGCCGCCGTGCGGCGCTCCGTGCAGCACGATGCCGCGCTTGAAAAAATTGAAACAGAGAGTTCATGTGTCAAACCCGGTCAAGTGTTGGAGATCAAGCGGCCTTGGGCGCCTGCGCCTTCGGCGCCTTGACGCGCGTCACGCTGTGACGACCGTCGACGCTGACAGGCACTTCCCCATCGATGGTGGCGCGGCGGACGACGCGGTGCTGATCGCCATAATCGTTGACGGCGTAGTGCTGGGTTGCCCGGTTGTCCCAGATCGCGAGGTCACCGGCCTGCCAGGTCCAGCGTACGGTGTTCTCGGGCGCGGTGATGTGGGACTGGAAAAGCTCGAACAGCTTCTGGCCATCATATTTCGGCAAGCCGACGAAGCGCTGCACGAAGTTGCCGAGCACCAGGGTGCGTTCGCCGGTTTCGGGATGAACCCGCACGACCGGATGCTCCGTCTCATAGATCGTGCCGGTAAAAACCTCGTCGAAATGCTTGCGATCCGCTTCGCTCGCGGGCGTCTTCACCGCGTAGTCGTAAGCGTTGCTGTGGACCGCCCAGAGCTCGTCGGCAAGCTTGCGCAGCGGCGCCGGCAGGTCGAGATAGGCCGCCGCCGTGTTCGACCACACGGTATCGCCGCCGTATGGCGGGATCACAACGCCACGCAGCACCGAGATTTTCGGATAGGCATCGACGAAGGTGACGTCCGTGTGCCACTGGTCTGCACGACCGCCGCCACGACCTGAATCGAGCTCCAGGATCGATGAAGTGCCCTTGGTCGCACCGACCGTCGGATGCGGCACGAGCTTACCGAGCCTGATAGCAAAGCGCTCCTGCTCGGCATCGTCGAGATGCCCCTGGTTGCGGAAGAAGGTGACCTTGTGCTCCAGCAGCACATGATTGATGGCGCGAATGACGTCGTCGGACAAATCGCCTGATAATTTGACGTTCCGGATTTCGGCACCGAGCCGGGCCGCACGTTTGACGATATCGGCGCGCGGAATGACGTTGTCGATGGTGATCGGGTTGCTCATGATCGTATCTCTCATTGAATTCGTGGACAAAGCTCCGCCATACGCCGGTCATGCCGGCGGCGGCGGACAGTGACGGGTGGTTTCCTGGTTGGCCCTAGGGGATCACGTCGGCGGCTAGACAGTCGGCAGCAGGCGGATCCCGGCGGTACAGCTCTCCGCCATCGCCGCAGTGCGAAGCGATGCGCACAGCACCATTAGCCGGGCCACATTGCGAACGATGTTTGGATCGGATTGCCGCATGGTGAACGACCTCGCTTGGACGTTGCCGATGGTAAAAGCGATGGCGCTCCAGTCAATGAAACGAAACCAGCGTTGTTTTCGGCGCCGCGCAATGATCGCTTCGTTGGGACGGCGAGCACGGAAAGATTTGCGATCATGACGGCCCATGCGAGCGCCTCACATGCGCGAAGACGAGCAAAATCGAGCCAACGGACGCACGAAACGACGCGGTTCATTTGCCTTGATCACCAGCACGAACGCACTCATCTCCCGCTAGCGACGCGCTCGTATCGTTCATGCTCGCTTCGCCGACAACAACGCAAATTCATTACATCGACAGCTTTGCGAGCATCGACATAGAGTCAACTGCAACGCGCGCGGTGACGCCGCGATCCGGAGATAACCAACCATTGCGAGCCAGATGATGAGCAAACGCCAGCTTTCCCTCAACTTCTTCATCTATCCGGACGGTCATCACGAGGCCGCGTGGCGGCACAAGGCCTCGACGACGGACCGCATTCTCGACGTCACCTACTATCAGGAACTGGCGCAACGCGCCGAAGCGCACAAGTTCGACGCGGTCTTCTTCGCCGACGGGCCGGTGCTCTCGGATAACGTCCGCTACGCGCAGCGCTTCCGGCTCGAGCCGATCACGCTTCTCGCCGCGATCGCGTCGGCTACCACGCACATCGGCCTGATCGCGACCGCTTCAACCACCTACACCGAACCCTACAATCTCGCTCGGCTGTTCGCGTCGCTCGATCACCTCAGCCGCGGGCGTGCAGGATGGAACATCGTGACGACAAGCTCGCCACAGGCAGCGCAGAACTTCGGCCTGCCTGAGCATCCTCCGCATCACGAGCGGTACGAGCGGGCGCGCGAATATCTCGATGTCGTCACCGCGCTATGGGACAGCTGGGAGGACGATGCGCTCGTCAATGACCCCGTCTCCGGCATTTTCGCTGATACCAGCAAGATCCACGCGATCGACCATATAGGGAAATACTTCCGCGTGCGCGGCCCGCTCAACGTCTCACGGACGCCGCAGGGCCGGCCCGTCTATGTCCAGGCCGGCTCTTCCGAGGACGGACGCGCCTTCGCAGCGCGCTTTGCCGAGGCCATCTTCACGGCGCACCAGACGTTGGCGAGCGCGCAGGAGTTCTATGCCGACATCAAACGGCAGGCGCGTGCGTTCGATCGCAGCCCTGACCAGATCAAGATCCTGCCCGGCATCTCGCCGTTCATCGCCAGCACACAAGCGGAGGCCGACCGGCTTCAGGACGAGTTCAACGCGCTGATCCAGCCGGAGTTCTCGCTCGCCCAGCTCCGCCAGATGACCGGGCTCGACCTCGCCGGCTTTGATCTCGATGGCCCCTTCCCACGTCACCTGATCGATACCGACGGTGCGCATGGCGTTGCCAGCCGCTTCAAGCTGATCGTCGACATCATCGATCGCGAAAAGCCCACGATCCGCCAGCTGGTGCAGCGCCTCGCCGGTGCGCGCGGGCATTGGGTCATCGCCGGCCCCCCGGAAAAGATCGCCGACAACATCCAGACCTGGTTCGAGAACGGCGCAGCCGACGGTTTCAACGTCATGCCTCCGTGGCTGCCGGGCGGGTTCGACCTGTTCGCCGAACAGGTCGTGCCGATCTTGCGCAAGCGCGGCCTCTTCCGCCGTGATTATGCGGGCAGCAGTCTGCGCGATCACTACGGTTTGAGCCGCCCGGCCAGCCTGTTCTCGGGCGCCGTGCGGGCCATTGCGTGAGGGTGGAAAACCAGTCGGGCCGTGCGCACGTCGTCTCTTCAGCAAGGTGCGTTGCCGGTTTTGAACAGAATGTCCGCCTCAGAACCGTCCAGCCTGACCAATTCGCAGCGCCGAAACGCCAAGCCAGTCGTTGAAAGCAGCAAGAAAAAATGCCGTGATCGCAGCACGTCTGGCGATCCGTCGATAAGAACGCGGGCGCCAGTTTCGGACGCCTCGATTAGTATACAGTTGCGCCACCATCGCCCGTCCGCTGCCAGGAGGGTCATCCGATGTTCATGTTCAAAACGGACGAATCGGGTTCCTCTCTTGGTCGGGAGCATCAAGACTCCGCCTGACGGCGCCTTCAAACAAAATCATTGCAATTAGAAGTCGAAGAGCAGAAGGCCAGCGCACGTCTCTGCCCAGACCGAAACATCAAAGTAACTGTGGCTTGATCCGCGCCGGCTCCGATCTAGCGGTTCTCTATAAAAAGGTGAATGCAAACAGGCTTGCGCACAGGAGGACAAATCCCGCTCCAGTCAGGCCCAGGAAGCTTCCTGAGATGAGATCATGTTCGCGCATGAGTGCCTCAGCTGTCTCTGCCAGCTTCGAATCAGAGCAGGTTTGGAGCGGCTGTTGTTAGCCCGCTTGCTCGCACTTTTTCGGCTATTGCGCGTTGAAAATGCATTTTTTGGACACTGCTCGAGACGACTGAGGCGTGTTGCAGCAGCAGGCCTCGTTTAAGGCTTGGCATACGACTTAAGCTGCTTGGACGTTGGCCGTACAAGATGGTCCAGAACCTCCGTCCAGGTAGATGTGAGCGGCTTCATAATTGCGATAAGAGTTCGGGAGTATCCTTTCGACATGCGTGGGTCTCTGATTGTCCTTGCCATCTTTGCAATTATCTTGGCCGTGCGCGGACACCAGCGTGAGAGTGTCGCGTTGCGTCCGACGGAAGCCATGCCGCCTGTCAACGTACCTTAAGGCTTGGCGGGAGCAAGGAATGCGTTGGCAAGATGCTGATCATTTGGGGCGTTTATCTCGTCAGTCAGATTCGAAGAACTATCCGCCGGCGCCGGTCGAGGGCAGAGCGCGGTGAGCAGCGCTATCGGAAGCGTTGAGACAGCCCAATCCGCGGAAACGTTCCGCCGTGCCCGCGAGATGCGGCGAGAGCCGACACAACCATCTGTTTGACATGCGATGCGTTTTTTGGAGGTTGCCGTGACAAAGCTTAGAGTTCTACTTCCCGCCTGCATTACCATCCTGGCGGGCAGCACGTCGACTGCGCTCGCGTGGGGACAGCTCGGGCATTCCGTGATTGCTGAGCTCGCGCAGCGACATCTCACCCCGGCTGCCACGACCAAGCTCAAGGACCTGATCGGAGAGACCTCGTTGGCGTCGATCTCGAACTGGGCTGACGACTACAAGTTCACGGCAGAAGGGAAGAACACGTATCGCTGGCACTTCGTCGACATCGATGTCGCCCGCGCCACTTATGATTCCGCGCTGGACTGCAATGAGGCAAACAATCAGGGCACTTGCATCGTGCGGGGCCTGCCTGAGGCGATTGCGGTGTTAAAGGACACTTCGCGCAGTAAGGACGACAGGCTGCGTGCGCTCAAGCTGGTGGTTCATCTTGCGGGTGATCTTGAGCAACCGCTTCACGCAAGTGAACGGGATGGCGACCAGGGTGGTAACAAGTTGCACGTCATATTGCGTGCCAAACGCTCGGATGGAACGTCATACACGCGCGCATCGACGTTTCACAGCATGTGGGATGATTCTCTGATCGACCTTCAGGCCTATTCGTGGGGAAGCTATGCGGACGCAATCGACGGTGCATCGTTGCCGGCGGTTGAGCCCGCTCCCTATGATGAGGCACGCATCGCTGCTTGGGCCAATGACACCCATGCGCTCGGGATAAGGGCCTATCAGCTTCTGCCTCAAGGTGCGCCGGAGCAGAACGACGCTGGTCATCCCATTGAGCTCGGAGCGGAGTATGCCGCTGCCGTCAAATCAGATCTTGATGGCGAGCTGGCAAAGGGAGCTGCGCGATTGAAAGCCATCCTTGAGGATGCACTTGGAGATTCGTGATGTGAGGCGAGCGTTGACCAACAGACGCGTCCGATCACAACTTTGTTCATCTCTCGAAGGCAACGCGAAACGCCGCCGTTGATTTGATATTTCTGCGCCCTTATTTGCGTCCTAGAGGTGGCGTCGGCTGCTACAGCACCGCCAGCTCGTTTGATGAAACCAAGGCTGGAAATGCAGTCGACGACGAAGCATTTGGACGAGATGAGAGGACCGTCGGCTCCAGCTCTCGGGGACGGTTTCGTTGTTGCGCTATTTGGACGGCGGCCACAGCGGGCTATCCGCCCACTTCCGCGCAGCTGGATCGTGCAGGGGATCGCCTCCGCAGGCGAGGCAGACGTAGCCCGGCCGGCCGGGCGCCTCGTCGTCAGGCACGGCCGTCATCGGCTTGCCGCAGGTCGGGCACAGGGTTTCGGCTTGCGTAGAGCCTTGTGATCGGATTTCCCCCCGTGTCGCGCGGCGATCAGGATGGAAGGCGCTTCCTACCCAGATTGCCGCGCTACACCTCCGCTGTGAGCTTAGTTTCTCTGGCGCCGTGAGCTCAAGCAGATCCTTTAAATCCGTCCGACGCATCAGCAGGCCCTTGACGGAACGCGCATCCGGCAATGATATTCGGGTTATCAGTGATGTTGCGGGGGGGCGTCGTGGAAGAGTTCTATAGTGGCTTTGCGCAGCGGGCGCGCGATCTAGCAGAGAAAGCCGACCCATTCACCAAGCGGCGGCTTCTCGACCTCGCCCAGCGTTACGATCTGAAGAGCAGACCGGGATCGCCAGGCGTTCGGTCCCTCCCGCCGCCCCGCGCAACGCCGCCGACGGTGCTCTTCTCCGGCGCTGGCGAAGTGTGATCCAACCCTTCGAAGCGATTACCGCCCGCCCGAGACGGTTATCTTCTCCGGACTCTCATTACGCAGGTCCCCGAATTCTCTTGCTGAGATTATGGCAATTTTCTCATCATTTGTTGCAGAGAATAGCTTGTCAGCGCAATGATTAGCTTGCATAATCTCTGCAAGAGATGATGAGATTATGGCCTACATTCATGAACTGCCTGCTTGGCCCACATTCACTTGGGATATGCAGCGGATTGCAGACCGATTGGCGGCGGTCCGTCATAAGCAGGGCCGCCTGCTCGGCCGGATGGAGCGGCTCGGATTCCCCCTCAAAACTGAGGCTACTCTTCAGACCCTCACTGAAGAAGTGGTGAAGTCGAGTGAGATCGAGGGTGAGATCCTCGATCATGCGCAGGTTCGGTCCTCCATCGCTCGTCATCTTGGTATGGACATTGGGGGCCTTATCCCTGCCGACCGGTACGTCGAAGGCGTGGTCGAGATGATCCTCGACGCCACCGAACACTATGCCGAGGAGCTAACTGCCGAACGCCTCTTCGGCTGGCATGCCGCGCTCTTCCCCACTGGGCGCAGCGGTATGACCAAGATAGTCGTCGGCGCGTGGCGGACGGTCGAGACTGGACCCATGCAAGTTGTCTCGGGCCCGATGGGTCGCGAGCGCGTACACTATGAAGCTCCATCGGCCGAGCGTCTCGATGCGCAGATGCAGACCTTCTTGGAGTGGTTTAACCGTAATATCGTTAGCATCGATCCCGTGTTGAAGGCCGCTCTCGCTCATCTTTGGTTCGTGACCATCCATCCATTTGAAGACGGCAACGGTCGTATTGCGCGTGCGATCGCTGACCTTGCGCTGGCAAGATCAGAGCGGAGCCCGCAAAGGTTTTACAGTATGTCCGCGCAGATTCGGCGCGAGCGGAACGACTACTACTCAATTCTCGAGCGGATCCAGAAAGGAAACCTCGACATCACCGATTGGATGGCGTGGTTCCTGGATTGCTTAGATCGCGCCTTTGACAACGCGGATGCCATTCTCGGGAGAATTCTCCAGAAAGCGGACTTCTGGGATCGTCATGCGGCTCGCCAGCTCAATGAACGTCAACGAACTGTGCTTAATTGCCTGTTCGATGGATTTGAGGGCAAGCTAACGTCCTCAAAGTGGGCAAAGCTAACGAAGGTCTCCCAGGCGACGGCGGCAAGGGACATTGAGGAATTGATCGAACATGGCATCCTTAAGAAAGATGCCGCCGGGGGCAGAAGCACCAGCTACTCGCTCGTTGACACACACAGCTGATGGCGGAACGGGAAGGATGAGGAGGAAGAAGCATTTGAGAAGATCCTCTCAACGCAACTTAACCGCAACATCGACGTCGTTAATTCGTCGAGACAAGAACTCTCGTTGCTGAGGCTTCCTCAACACGGGTGATCGGCTCTATCAACCTGCTGATCGAGTAGGCCGGCTTGCCTGCTTACGCTGTGATGACCTATTGTGCAGATGTCCATCGATGTGCGGATGCCAAGCGCAAGTTCGTGTTCACGGCAATCTTGATCCTTCGCCGCCGCCGATCTCCTAGGGTGCTCGCCATTTACTGCGTTAACCTCGGACTCGTTCATCCTCGTCCTTAAGAGAGACTGTCGTTCTAGAACGCCGAAGTAGGGCAATTTGAAAGGCGTTGAATGCGATGATTGGCACCGAGACACGAACTGCAGCCGGCATTCTCACACTCACCGCTTTGCGCGGTATCGGCCCTGCTACGGCCGAGCGTCTCGCTGAACGATTCTCGCTTCTTGAAGCGATTTTGGGCGCCGAGCCTGCGAAGCTTCGATCGGTCGTTTCGGCCGCGGTGGCTGAATGCCTTCAGGAGCCCGCCGCCATTGTTAAAGCCAGCGAGAAGGCACAGCGAGTGCTCGACGAGGCGGATCGGCGTGGGGTGCGTGTTCTGTCGATCTTCGATACGGATTATCCAGTGGCTCTGCGCTCTCTTGCCGATCGCCCGCCCATCCTGTTTGTGAAGGGCCAGCTTCCGCCGCGCCGCAGCGTCGCTTGCATCGGCACGCGCGAGCCGTCCGAATTCGGCGAAATCGTCAGCGATAGGATCGTGGAGACACTGGTCGGCGCCAATTGGGCGATCGTGAGTGGCCTTGCGATCGGCGTCGATACGTTGAGCCACCAAAGCGCATTGCATCACGGCGGGCGGACCGTCGCTGTGATGGCGGGTGGTCTTGAGGGCATTTACCCGAAGCAGAATAGCAAGCTCGCCGAAGAGATTCTGGAAAAGGATGGCGCGCTGATCAGCGAGCAGCCTTTCGGCGTGCCGCCATCCCCGCGCAATCTTGTGCAGCGCGATCGCCTGCAAAGCGGGCTTTCGATAGCAACCTTTGTCATGCAGACAGACATCAAGGGCGGCTCGATGCACACGGTGCGCTTCACGATCCAACAGGACCGCGTGCTGTTTGCGCCAGTGCCGCAGGGCCGTCATGCCACAGAGCCTAAGAGCCAGGGCATCTTGGCCATGACGCAGTTGCCCGCGAGCCGCTTCGCCGAAGCTGTGCGGGCTGAAGGTGACTACCGACGCATACTCGCCGAGAGGTATGGCAACCGCCCGGTGGCTGTGCCGCTAGCCAGCAAGGAAGACTACGCCTCCATGCTTGGCTTATTGGAAAGCCGCTTGGCTGGTGGCGAAACCCAAACAGTCGCTCCGCCGTCGTCACCCACGCAGATGTCGATGCTCTAACGGCTGGGATGTTCCTGTTTGACCTCGACATGACGCTTTTCGATAGCTCGGCCATTGCGCAGCAACGTCGCTTTCAGATGTGGGACAATGTCCGGCAGAATATGCATCTGATCCGGCCGTTCCCCGCGCAAGGCCGCGCGGCGCCTCATGAGCTTCCCGCCCTTCTCAGGGCGGACGGACAGAGGATCGGCATCGTCACCTCTTCGCCTGAATGGTACGCGACTTCAGTCCTCCAGCAATTCCGCATCCCTTACGACGTGCTGGTCAGCTACGGCAATACCCAGAACCACAAACCCGACCCCGAGCCGATCCTGGAAGCGCTACGTCGTGTCGGCGTGGCTGCGACGACGGAAACGCTCTACATCGGTGATGATGTCGGTGACATCGAAGCCAGTTACCATGCCGGGGTGACTTCTGTTGCGGTCCGATGGGGGCCTACGTCAATCTTCGAGCTTTCCTCCAGTGCACCGGACGTCTTCATGTCGAAGGCATCCACCTTGCTGAGACGCGAACATTCCTGGCCGCGGCTATATTGGCGAAGCGTGAGCGCAGCCGTGTTGTCGCTGAAGAGTGATGATACCCACGCCAAGATTCTCGGTGAGGCCGTAGGTCGAGCCATCGCAACCCTCGACTGGGCACCGGACTATGTTGTGCCGGTTCCGATGAAGCCTTCTCAACAGCGCAATCGCTTTGAATTGCTGCTCAATGAGGCAGCAGATCATTTCGATGAGGACATCGAACTGGAGCTGAAGGGCCTGCGTGTCGTCAAGGAAATCGAGGGCTACAAGCAGATGAATTCGCTGGAGCGCGCCGAAGCAATCAAAGGCGCTTTCCATTCTAATTTCAGATGGAACAATAACAAGATCTTGCTGATCGACGATGTCTACACGACCGGGGAGACCACCGGGGAATGTGTCCGGACACTCGCCGCCAGCGGCGCCGGCGAAGTCAGGATCATGACGCTGGCGAAGGACCAGCGGGTATTTGCTCGCAAGACCTGCCCCGCCTGCGGTCGCTCTATGAAAATCCGGGAGAATCACACAACCCATTTCAAATTCTGGGGCTGCTCGGGTTATCCTCACCACTGCCAAAACACTGAAAACTTCTAGAGCATGATCCCGAGAAGTGTGCAGCGGTTTTCGGAGGCTCAAACAATAACCTAAAGCGCGACGAGGATTCATCTCATTCTCATCGCGCTTTAATGTGCGCGTGAGCGATTGATCCGCGCTCCAAGCCAGAAAACATGCCGAGCGAGCGCGGAACGAACGACGCCATCGACAACGACCGGCATTGAAGAAGAGGAAGACGGACGTGGATCTGAATGGCCAGCGGTTTGAGGCCCGTCCAATCAGACGTGCAGAGCTCACGCGAGATGAGAGTTGACGTTGACGAATAACCCGGCCGAACCGTTTCCACCCGTCTGCTCGTCGCTCACTCCGCTCGGGCGGTCTTGCGGGCACGCACAACATGATCCCGTGTAGAGAGTGCCAAACGGCGGCGGCTAAATCGCGTCAGGCGAGCCATTTTCCGGAGCGCCGCGCTCTGCCTGCTCCTGCAGCTCGCGTTCGGCTTGATGCCAGAATTCGAGTTCGCGCCCTTCCGGCCTGCCTGCTTTCTCCCAGAGCTCGTGGGCCTTGTTTTTGATCTGCTCTTCGGTCGGGAATGCCATGGCGGACTCCGCGGGGGCACGGTCCCGCCTTTGGGGGGCTTTGGGGGTATGCGGCAGGACCGTGGGGGCACAAGGGCCCTTTCATTGAACCGCCCAGAAGCCAGCATGTTCCAATAACCAGGGCGAGGCATGAGATGCGCCCGAGCAAAATTAGCGCGCTCCAACCTCAGAAGGCCGGAAGGCCTAGCTAAATTTCCCCTCAGCACGATCTTACCTTCACGAGCGTATGATGCGTTTAGATGCAGACGTGCGGGCCGCTGCCGGCCGCCTTGGCGACCGGCTCCATCCGCGTGCAGCCAAAGGCGTCGCTAGAACACCGGCTTGCTTGTTGTCATGCGCTGCGGCTCGCCAGCTACAATCGCATCGAGAAAAGCGCTGTTGATATTGGTGCCCTCGCTGACAGCAGGCGACTTTACTTCCATCGCCTCCAGGGCACGGGGCTCTGTTCGGTGACGCGCTATCTCGATCGATGCGCTCGATCAACTTCTGAGAAAAGGCTAGCTCAAGTATGCGATCATTCTTCTCGAGCGCTTGGCCTAATCGGATCCACCGTAGCTAAACCTGGTATATTTGCTTGAGATCCGGCATCTGTGCGAGGCCGTCTTTGCCGGTGGCCAGGATGTTCAACACGAACCTTGAAAGTCACAGCCACGCCCTTCCCTAGCGCCACATCGTCGGCGTCGAGCGAAGTGCCTCAAGCGCGACCTGCCTTAGGCGCTCCGCTGTTGTCTCACCCTTGGTTGCGGCTTCGATCAACTTGGAGGCGACATGGGCACGAAGGCCAGTTTCACTGCGGGAGATCTCCTGGCAGACCTCATCAAGCACGGCGCGGAGAAGGACACTCGTCGCTGGGTCCAACACGGGCGACTCCGAAAACGTGAAGGAAAATAAGGGCACGAGCAGGCACGTTGCAAATTTGATCTTTCGTCTGAAAGTAGGACAATATAAACTGTTAGCCCGGATGACGCACCCAGGCCGGGTGTCAACGAACACGGACGACATTGCGCAACTAGGGGCAAGAACGGACCCGGCTGTCCTGGCGGAATTCGGCGTTGAACTGGGATTTGTTGATGATTTTCACCGCAGCGGGATTGCAACAGGCCGATCCAGCTGTTCAGCACGCCCCCCAACGGTTGGATGTGAACCCATCCGCTAGGCAGGCGCGGCCGAGCGGGTGGTCCGGAACTCGCCGCGCGCAGACGAACAATGGATTCGATGTCCGACCGTTTTCCCTATTATGAGATTTTGCTCACTCGCCGTGGCCGCGGCTGGTTCTGGTCGCTCTCGACGGATGAAGGGATGCTGGTCATGGCAGGTTCAAAACGTAGCCGGCTGGCCGCCCGGTATGAGGCTAACAGGGCTTTGTTTTTGCTGCTCAGCGCGCCAGGCGGCGCGCGACATCCAGCTTCACCGCCGCGAGCTGGCGAGCGGCCAGGTGTGCGGCGTTAGCTGCTGCGGCGCCGTCCCGAAATCAACCAGATATGTTCGGAGAATGATGATGACGAAGCGCGGACCGAAGGAGCTATCTCAAGCCGGCATCGTTTTTCCAAAGAAACCTCGCCCGGCAAAAGCAAAAAAGCTGACGGCGACAATGAAGCGTCGTGCACTCAAGGTGCAAAAGGTCGAACGAGCTGCAACATCATCGCAGTGAGCGCGGCTGGGATCAGCACGCGCGCTGGAGCACCGCCCTGCCTCCTGGCGCGACGGAGATCGTGCTCGCTTATCACCGCGCGGTCAGCCTGCGAGCCTCCGTGGTATCGAGCAGGATGTTGTCGATCAGCCGGGTTGAGCCAACATAACCTGCGACACAAATCGCAGCAGGACGCGTCAGCTCGCTTGTAGCTGGCGTGAGCGTTTCGGCATCGACGATTTCCAGGTATTGCAGCTCGTCGATCTCTATAGTCTGCCTGGCGAGTGACAACAGCCGGATGGAATCGCGCTCGCCTGCCTGAAAGACAGCCTTTGCTGCGAAAAGGCCGCGGCTGATGGAAAGGGCGCTGCTGCGTTCAGGAGCGCTGAGATAGCGGTTCCGGCTGCTCATGGCGAGCCCGTCCGGATCGCGAACCGTCGGGACGGTGACGATTTCGATCGGGAGATTGAGATCGGTGACCATCCGCCGCACTACGGCACATTGCTGAAAGTCCTTTTGTCCGAAGAACGCCAGATCAGGCTGCACCATGTTGAACAGCTTGCAGACGACGGTCGTAACACCCCGAAAGTGGCCGGGCCTGAACGGGCCACAGAGGGGCTGTGCCGGTGCACCCGGTTCGACAAAGGTGTCGAACCCCGACCGATACACTTCCTCCGCCCCGGGAGCAAAGATAATATCGACGTCAGCCTCGCGGCACAGTCGTTCGTCTCGGGGGAAGTCCCGTGGATACACGCTGAGATCTTCCTTCGGGCCAAACTGGGCCGGGTTGACGAAGATGCTGACGACCGTGGTGTTGCAGCGTGCCCGGCTCGCTTTAACAAGCGCGAGATGACCATCGTGCAGGTATCCCATTGTGGGCACAAATCCGACGCGACCATTCGGTTTGTGACCAGCGAGGGCGCGGCGCAGCTCGCGGACGGTTTTTATGGTGCGCACGACGCTAAATTCCGTCCCGCTCGCCTGGCGTCCAGTTTGCGACGACCTCCGCCAGGGATTCCGGCAAACGGTAGGACTCCTGAGCGTCCGGAAATGTGCCCTCCCGGACATCGGTCGCCCAGCTTGCGAGGGCATCCTGCAAGACCTGAAATCCGTTCGAATAGGGGCGCACGAATTTCGGCCGGTGCCCCTCCGTCAATCCGACCACGTCGTGGAACACGAGTACCTGGCCCGAACATTTCGCTCCCGCGCCGATCCCAATGGTCGGAATCTTCAGGATCTCGGTCACACGCGCTGCAAGCTCGGCCGGAATGCCCTCGAGCACGAGCGCAAAGCATCCCGCTTGCTCTAACCGGTGCGCGTCCTCGAGCAGTTGCAATGCAGCCTCGCTCGTGCGACCCTGCACCCTGAA
This sequence comes from Bradyrhizobium sp. WYCCWR 13022, assembly GCF_030435535.1. Lineage (NCBI taxonomy): Bacteria > Pseudomonadati > Pseudomonadota > Alphaproteobacteria > Hyphomicrobiales > Nitrobacteraceae > Bradyrhizobium > Bradyrhizobium sp. WYCCWR 13022. Next base: position 61,310 of record NZ_JAUIZJ010000014.1, on the reverse strand, counting down.
GCCGCCCATGACGTTGACGCTTTGCGGGGTGAGGCCGAGGTGTCCCATCACCGGGATTTCGCATTGGACCAGCGCGCGTATCATGTCGATGCGCTTGGCGCCCCCTTCCAGCTTGACGGCATCTGCTCCCCGTTGCAGGAAGCCACCTGCGTTGCGGATAGTTTCCTGCGGGCTGACATGGAAGCTGAGAAACGGCATATCAGCCACGAGCAGCGCACGAGGTCTTGTGCGCGCGACAGCCTCCAGATGATAGTTCATCATCGGCATGCTGACCGGAAGGGTATTGTCGTAGCCGAGACAGACATTGCCGACGCTGTCGCCCACGAGGAGGATATCGACGATGGAATCGGCAATCCGCGCTGTCACGGCGTCATAGGCGGTGGTCATCGTTATGCGCCGCCGTTCCTCCTTCCATTGTTGAAGGAGCGGAATCGTCACTCGCGCACTGGGCGCTTGAGATATGTGGCTCATCTGCGATCCCCGGTTGTGTTCAATCCGCATTCGTTGCAGCTGCGCTTCTTAGGGGAGACGACAGAAATGGGTCAATGGTCAATTTAAGAAAGAGAAAATGTCTCTCTGAATGGCAACATCAGCAGGCCGGAGGTTTTGATGATTGCGCGATCATGGTGTGAGTACTTCTTCGCGTAACCAAATCCCGCGGCGTTGAGCACGTGGAGGGGCGCAACTGTTCCGGTGATGGACGGCTTGCGGCGCGCGGCCGGGGACATTGCAGACGAGGTTAGGCAACAGAAACACGTCTATTGCACGCCGAACCAAAAATGCCGCGCGGGTCTTAGGGACGTCCGAAAGGCAGCAGCGTCCCTTGGGCGCCAATGGCTTGATCTCGGAAAAGGCGACACGGGAGTGGTCGTCAATGTAGACGGGCTGGGAGCGCCGGGTAATGCCGTCTCCGATCCCTCCAAAAACGCCACAGCGTTATGATGTCGATGTGAATGATCTCGCCTGGGCTTTCACGCTCATATCGGCCTTCCCCGCTCAGTCAGCTCCTCGCGATCCGGTTCAATTCTAAGCGACGAGGATGGCTGACGGCGGCCGTCGACACTTCGACCTGGTCGGCGATCTGCGTGCCGGTGTAGATGTCGGCGCAATGCGTCGAAGCCTGCACATGTGGCTGGCGGGACTTGGCGACGAAAGGGTCTGGAGGAGCGATTGCGCAACCAAGCAACACCTTCCGCGCGGAACCGCTTGACCTATTTTCAATCGTCTTCGGCAAGATGTTTCACAGGTCAGCCATCGGCTTGCGGCAGCCTACTCCTCCGCAGCATCGCCTATCGACCTTTGGGCATCAACGGCGCATTCTTGTGGGTGTTCATCCGGTCTCTCCCAGAACACTGCAGCTTCGGAAACTCAGCTTTCTCGGTTCAGAACGGATGGGCACTTCCTGAAAGATCACAGCTACGTTGAGCCGAATTATTAGCCAAACTTGAACAGTACGCCGTAACCACCTCGCGGATAGCTCCACTCGATGTCACCTCTCTCCTCGCAGATCACGCGGCAAGTGCCGCACTCGATGCAGCCGTCCACGGCGACTTCTATCTGGTGCTTGTCGTTAGCTACATAGCAGTGAGCCGGGCAGGTTGTCAGCATGCTCACGAGCTCCGAGGATGGCATCGTGTGTGGCCGCACCTTGATGTGAGGGTGCCCAGGATCAAGCAGGTAGCGGTTGTAGAATAGCCTGTCCTCGACGCGCGCGGATCGGTCGGTCGACATGGTTAGCCCTCATGGGGGTGTGAGAGAAGCGTTACCGCCAAGCGCGCGCGAGGCGAACGGCATCACCGAGCAGGCCGCTCCACGAACGGCTCTTGACGAAGGAGTTTAGTGATTGCTTTTCCTTTTCGGCCTTTGGTGTCCCGTCGACCCGCAAGAAATTCTGCATCGATTCCGAGACGAGCTCCGGATATGTCAGAAAAAAGTTCCGGGAGTAGGTGTGCATCAGCGCGGGCATGTCTTTGTACTTCCTTAGGTCCCTAATGACAAACGAATGGTCCAACATCGTCTTGTAAATTGACAGATTCGTCGCTGTCATTGGGGCGCCGCGCGACTTGACTTGGATGATCGCTTCGGCCGCGAGTCGCCCCGATGTCATTGCGAGGTTTGAGCCCTCGCGATGCATAGCGTTGTTGAGTTGAGCGGCGTCGCCTACGACGACCCAGCCCTCGCCATATAGCTGCGGAATGGCCTTGAAGCCACCCTCGGGAATGAGGTGAGCGGCATATTCCTTGACTTCCGATCCCTCGATCAGCGGAGCGACCGAAGGATGCCGCTTGAAGCGATCGAGCAGACCATACGGTGTTTCCCCGGTGCTTGTGAAGTGCGCGACCAGGCATCCGATGCCAAGGGAGATGCATTCCTTATTGGTGTAGATGAAGCCCATGCCTGTCATGCCGCGGGAGATGGTGCCCGCAGCCTCAATGACGAGCCCTTCATCGCCCTTAAGATTGAAGCGGGCCTCGATAACTTCGCGCGGTAGGAAGTGCATCTCCTTCACGGCGAGTGCGACCGTGTCCGGCGTAGGCCGCTTGCGTACGCCGGCCCGCGTGCCAAGAAGGCCGTTGACGCCTTCCGCGAGGACCACCGCGCCAGCATGGATCTCGCCATCGGCGCGGTCAGTCCGCACACCCACCACCTTGCCGTTAGCATCTTGCATTAGTTCGGTTGCCGTTGTCTCGCATAGCACCGTGGCGCCAGCTTCGCGAACTTTCTGCGAGAACCACCTATCGAACTGAGCGCGGATGATAGTATAGCGGTTCGGCCTTTCTTCGTTGAAGTCGTCGGAGCGGTAGTGCAGGCCGGTGTGAGAGCGGTCATCCATCATCCAGAAGCGCTGTTCGACCAGATGCCGCTCAAGCGGCGCGTCTTGTCGAAAGTTAGCGACAAGCGCCTCCAGCATATCGGCATAGAGGATCGCACCCTGCACGTTCTTCGACCCGGGATATTCGCCACGCTCGAGCTGAAGAACCTTCAGGCCGTGCTTGGCAAGCGTGAGCGCCGCTGCATTGCCGGCCATACCTGCCCCGACGACGATGATGTCAAATGTTTCCGCGGTCACGAGGTCTCTCCTTGTCCTATCCTGCGATCCGGTCGCGCGAATGCGGCGACAGCCGGGCGCGAAACGCCTCGGTCAGGATTGGCAGCAACCGGATCGCGTCCTCGACAATGCCTAAATGCGAGAACTCGAAGATAGGCGCGTTCCTTTCGGTGTTGATGGCGACGATAAGGTCGGCGCCGTCGACACCGACGCGGTGCTGAATGGCTCCGGAGATTCCGGCGGCGATGTAGAGCTTTGGCCTGATGGTTTTGCCGGTTTGGCCAATTTGCCGGTCGGATGTGACCCAACCCTTTTGCACCAGGGGGCGCGAGCAGCCAAACTCGGCACCTAGCACGTCGGCGAGCCGGCGCACGAGCCGGAAGTTTTCAGACGAACCAAGGCCGAGGCCTCCGGCAACGACAACATCGGCATAAGCGAGATTGGATCGTGCGGAATCGCGATCCGGTAGGAACGACAGCACCTTCGTTACGATATCGTCCTCGACAAGTCCAAGCGGGAGGGTGATGATGCGGCCGATCGGGCGCGCGCAGCGTTCTGGCACAGGCATCACGCGCGGCCGGACTGTAGCCATCTGCGGACGGTAGTTCAGCGTATAGATCGTGCATAGCAGCGAGCCGCCAAAGGTCGGACGCGTCGCGGCGAGGGAACCGTCGGCATCGACGTCGAGCTCTGTGCAATCGGCAGTCAGACCAGTGCGCAATGTCGTTGCGACTGAACCTGCTAGGTCGCGGCCTAGAGTGGTCGCGCCTAGGAGCAAGATCTCGGGCTTGTAGCTATTGACGAGCTTGGTGAGCGCCTTGATATAGGATTCGTTGCGATAGTCCTTGAGCAGATCATCGGCGACCATATAGACAAGGTCGGCTCCGTAGCAGAACGACTCGGTAGCGGCGGCCTGCGATGCCTCGCCCTCTTGCCCGATCACCACTGCGGCGAGATCAACTTTGAGCTTGTCAGCAAGCTTGCGGCCAACGCCCATTAGCTCCCAGGATACAGAGTGGACCTGGCCGCGTTCTTGCTCGATGAAGACCCACACATGTTTGTAGGTCTTGAAGCGGTCAGACAGCTGCTTCTTAGCCGCGGCGCGACTCGAAGGGGAAGCGCCGATTTCAGATGCGGTATTCATGTTGCGCCTTTCTTTAGCTCAATAGCCGCGCGCCAGTGCCGCGAGCTCGATCTCGAGGGCCGGCCGGCACCTGAAAATAGCGTTGATCAATGCCTCCGCGGGCTGCTCGTCAGGCTCTATCATCGTGGCCTTCTCGTTGCGGGCGGCTGGTGCGAAAACGCGCTTGACGACGGTGGGCGAGCCCCGCAAGCCGCATTGTGAAATGTCATCAACCCCCGCCTGTTGCGCGCTCCATTTCAGGATCGTCGCGCGGGCAGCGCGCAGCGCATCAGCCATCGCACCGCGGCGGATCTGGTTCGTCGCTTCGAGCATCGTGACCAGGCAGGGGAGCCGTGTCCGAAGCAACTGGACGCCACCCTCAGAGCGTCGCTCGACGTCGATGGTGCGGGCATGCAAGTCCAGTGCGCTGATCTTGCCAACATAGGTGAGCTGAAACAGGCCAAGCCGTTTTGCGATGCCAGGGCCGACCTGTGCGGTGTCTCCATCGATGGTCTGCTTTCCTGTGAAGACAATGTCAGGGGCGCCGAACTCGCTCGAGATCCTACGGATCGCTGTCGCCAAAGCGTAGGTTGTGGCTAGGGTGTCCGCGCCCGCGAAAAAGCGATCGGTCAGGAGCACCGCACGATCCGCGCCGAAGGTGAGCGCCTTGCGAAGACTGTCCTCGGCAGAAGGGGGGCCCATAGTCAACACCGTGACTTCGCCGCCGAACTGATCGCGTAGCTCAAGGGCAGCTTCCAATGCAAAGAGATCGTACGGGTTGATGATGGTCGGCACGCCCTGACGCATGATGGTATTTGTCACGGGATGCACGCGGATCTGTCCGGAGTCTGGAACCTGCTTGATGCAAACGAGCAAGTGCATGATCTTCTCCAAGACTAATCTCCCCAAAACAGTTCAGAGTGGAATGGCAATCACACCAACGAGAACGAGAACGTTTCAGTCGGCGGAGGTTTCGGGTGTAACCGCTAGGCGCCCGGAGGGCAGTACGCCGCTGCGACTAGGCGTAGCCAGTCCGACAGAGGGCAGTTCAATTTCGTTACCAATCTGCACTAGTACGGGTACAGGCTTGGTGTCGGGCGCGGCGTCCTTTAAGACCTTGAACACGCGCTGTTCAATCGGCGGTGACGTGACGAAATCTGAATATGCGCGCTCAAGCACGAGTTTGCACCGTTTAGCAACGCTGTCGTCCGCCAGATCGCTAAGGCTCTCCTTAGCAAGATATTCGCCCATGCGCCTGAGAATGTGCAGCCGCGCAACGTTGACCACTTTAGGATCGTAGTCGACGCCTAACAGAGCGAAGAACTCTTCGGCAGAAGCGGCTTTGCTGAGGCGCGCGATAATTCCATCAGACATTCAAGTTCCTTCATACTCTGCGGTCTCTACCGGCCGGGTCTGCTTCGCGGGTGCGCTGATATGCCGAGCGAGCGTTGCGCCTCAACGTCCGGCCCGGTGCGATCTAATTGGTGGCGATCTGCACGCCGCGAGTCCGCATCGGCGCGCTCACTCCGGGCGTCGGCAACAGTGGCCGATGCTGGTAGTCCGGAGCCGACCGTCGTCGGACGAGTTGGCTGGCACGACGGACCGGTGTTCGCGCAAGGCCGTCACTTCCCCATGAAGCTGTGGCGTTGTTGATGCTTGCGGAAATTAGCGCTGATGCGATCGGCACCGTCTTGCTTTCTGGAGGTTGGCGCTTGGTGTGCCATCGGTCGAGATGATGTTGTTGGTCGACGAGAGATCGGGACTGATCAAGGTCTGATGGTGTCGGGCGGGGTGCCGTCATCTGGGTCTTTCCATATTCATTCCAATCATCGAAGTGAGCAATGCACGTGCCACCTCAGCTACAGCTTGCGTTCGACCAGGCGGCTCTCACCGCTCTCTTCGCCAAAGCAACGACCAAAATCGGCGCATTGGGTGCAGACTGGCGCCCTGCACATACCTAAACTATCGCGTTCGCAGAGCACGCGATAGAAGAAGCGCTTCCAACGCATATTCCCGGTGTTCCGGCGGGCCAGTGGCGCGAAATGGCGCGTCAGGAGACGGGACAGCTCCGTACGCCCGCGCAGCCCGAGATCCTGCCAGAGGTGGTGAGGCTCCATTGCACGTCGCGCTACCATTGCCGCGAGCCAATGGCCGACGTCGCCGGCAGTCGAACGCTGCGCGAGCAGGAGCTCGCGCAGGACAGCGGTTTCGTCATGGACGTCGGAGGATGAGTTTGGTATCCATGTGAAGGCGCGGGCCGCGGCCGCCGGGAAAAAGCCGGCGAGCAGTTTTCTCAGGGCATGCTCTGGAATTCCAACGCGTTCTACGATCGAGCCGCCATCCAACGCGGCAGCGACCAGGATTGAGGCCAGTGCATGACGATCGAAATCATCGTCGGCGCTGATTTCGGCTTCCGCTGGGTTGCTGCCCGTGAGCAGTCGATAGAGCGCGATTCCGACCTGTTGCACAACGGCGCTCGGCTCAGCCGATCGAGAGTTCGACACTTCCATGTTACTCGCTTGCACCTCAGCCAAGAAATGCCCCGCCGCTATTGGAAAGACCGCTGGATAGCCGGCCCCATGAGACGAGGAGACCGGCAGGATCCTTATGGCGTCGCGGGCTGGGCCGCGGTTTTGCCGATCTGGCTCTCGTCTACCGCCTTCATGATCCCGTGTTCCATCAGCATATCCTCCAGCTCGTCCATGCTGATCGGGGTCGGAACAACGCCCTTCCCGCCGTTGTTGTGTATCTTGGATGCAAGGTTGCGATAATGATCCGCCTGCTTGGAGTCCGGCGCATACTCCAGCACCGTCATGCGGCGCAGCTCAGCATGCTGCACGATGTTGTCTCGCGGCACGAAGTAGATGAGCTGAGTTCCCAGCTTCTTCGCCAGCGCGTCCGCTAGCTCCAGCTCCTTGTCGGTCTGACGCTCGTTGCAGACAAGCCCCCCAAGACGGACGCCGCCTGAATGGGCGTATTTCAGAATGCCTTTGGAGATGTTATTGGCGGCGTACATGGCCATCATCTCGCCGGACATCACAATGTAGATTTCCTGCGCCTTGTTCTCGCGGATCGGCATTGCGAAGCCGCCGCAGACGACGTCGCCGAGCACGTCGTAGGATACGTAGTCGATGTCCTCATAGGCACCGTTGTGTTCTAGAAAATTGATGGAGGTGATGACCCCCCGCCCAGCACAACCGACGCCAGGCTCTGGACCACCGGACTCCACGCAGCGGATGTCCTTATATCCGATTTTCATGACGTCCTCGATCTCAAGGTCTTCGACGCTGCCGACACTGGCGGCGAGGCTGAGAATGGTGTCTTGCGCCTTAGCGTGCAGGATCAAGCGCGTAGAGTCCGCCTTAGGATCGCATCCCACGATAAGGATTCTGTGGCCCATCTCAGCAAGCGCTGCGAGCGTGTTCTGGGACGTAGTCGACTTTCCGATACCACCTTTGCCGTAAAATGCGATTTGCCTCAGTGACGACATGTTCATCTCCATTAAGCGGGTGCCAAAAGCACCGCGCAGTCTCGCGTCGCATTGAGCCACCGTCAGAAGCGGCGACCCGAGGATTCGGTAGGGAGAGTTTGGAGCCGCCAGCCGAGCTCTCAGCTCCCACCGTGTTGCTGTATGCGAAGTGCAACTGGTGTGCCGTTGGCTCCGCGCGGACTAAGGCGCTGAGTACGCTCGCAAAGTGGTTCGCCCGGAGCCGAAGTTGGAAGGGATGTCGCCTCTACGAAAGTCAGGCCAGTGTGAGGATCCAGACAAAGGAGCGCCGCCATGGTAAGATCACAGCGTATCTGCGCCGCCATAGGCGGGGGAAAGGTTGCTTCAGGTTGGGCGCTAGCGTTTAGACGCGTCGGTGCAGATCGGTATTGCGACAGTTAAGGAGCCATTGTCCAATGTCTGTGACGGACGAAAGTGGATCAGCTATGCCGCCCAGAGCCTGTCGCATGCGGGAATCGAGAGCGACAGCCTCGCCTCGGGCGGAGGCCGACTCTCCCGAAAGGGGCGTGGGCTGGCTGAACCCTGCTCGGCTGCTGTTCGGCGCCTTCTTGATGGAGCGCAGCGTTAAACCGATCGCCTAAGGCAGGAAGCGCGCTCCCGGCGCGAACATCTCGCTGTCGTCGACAAGTGCGACGAAGCCACGGATAAGCGATGAATACTGGCGCTAACGGCTGTTGCAATCATGCAGGTGCTTGAAGACGTTCGGGCAACCTGAACTGCAGGCGCCTCGCCAAAGCGCGATAAGAAGGAGCTTCTGGCGCGAGCAATGGACCGCACAGCGATGGTGCGGCTTCCTTAGGAAGACGCCTGTCACGTTATGGCTGGACTGGCCGCGGCAGGGAAACCCGAGAGCCGAGATAGAGCGAGCCGGGTCGGATGCGGCGGCGCCTAGTTACGCCAATGCTCTGGGATATTCTGGTCTTACCCCTGGCTGACGAGCGCTGAAGCGAGCGTCGATCGCGAGGCCTCAGGCCGGCCATTGGCCAGCGAAGAGCCGGAAGTGTGCACCGGCCGCCGTTGTCCTGCCGTGCAGAAGCACCGCCGTGTGTGCGATCTTCCATAAAAGCACGTTCTCACTGGAATAATCGTACGTAGATGCGTCGCTCGTGTGCCCTCTCATGTTTCGATGTGCATCCGGTGATGCCTTCGTGCCGCAAGCGCATGCGTACCGCCCGCTTTCTCGCCTGGGAGGCGACCGACCGCCACCCGCGGAATCAACGATTTGGATCGACAGGTCTGCATAGTGTCGGTCAGCAACATAATGCGCCTAGTTGGTCGGCGCGCGCCTAGACATCGTCGGTCGATTCTTGGAAAAGACGCGGTCGTGGTGCCGATCGACTGCCCCTTACGTGCCGGCGACTAACAATTGTCAATCCAGCGCGACTATCAGCACTCGTCCGGTAACTGGACGTGCCTGATGCCGTCGCGCGGCGCAACGCGATCAAGCTCCTTGCGCTTCATCCCGACGCGGCGACCGCTTTCGATGAAATCGACGCCATAAATGTAGAATCGCTGGAGGAAGGTGCCAATCGAGACGACATAGCCGATCTCGCCCTTCACAGCGAGAACCTCGCCGATCTCCTTGCCAGCATACGTCCCATCATTTCGAATGGTGCGCGTTGCCCGCACTTTCTCTCCATAGCTGAAAAACGGCTGGGCCGTTAGCTCGATAAAGTCGTCGTCGTTCACGTGGTCGCTCATACTCGCATTTCCTCGCTCCAGCGGAGGGGTGGCCGGCGGCCGCGCGCGTTTTGCACGAGGCTATCATGGCTTTCGCCCCGCACCATGAGCTCGCCAGCCACGGCACGAGCCGTAACGCTGAAATGGATGTCGGATGGCGGGCCGTCAAGTGCACTGCAGCGTGGCGTTAGGTAAGCATGCCGGGTAGCCATGCGTAAAATGCCTTGGGCCACGACCGGGTGGACATTGGCCTCGTCTTGATTATCCCTCCAGGGAGCTCCGGTGTTAGCCGGTACATGCTAGCATCTGAGTTTTCGCCGGCCTCGCCGGCAACGATCGGCTGCAGGCTGCCATTCTCGATCGGCTTTCGAACTCGCATCTTCGTCGCGCGATGCGGAGCGTTTCGCGACGGCACACCAAATTGCTCGGCCAGGCGTTGAGGGGATGCCCGCGGATCTGTTGACGAGATCGCCCAGCAGAGGTGACGCAAGACCAGAATGAGAGCCCTACTGCGATTGCGCAGCGACGATACGCGAATATGGCGGGTGGGCCTCGTCGAGGCGCTGGGCGAGGAAAAGGCGGTGCGGTGCTAGCAATGGTACACCTAAGCGCGACTGATCTGGTAGGCGCCCGCGCCATGGACCGCCAATTCAGACAACGATTGCGTCGACCTGGCGTTCCGGTCGAGAGCCTCGACGCCGCCATAACTCATCATAGTGTCTGTCCTCTCGAACACGTTCAGCAAAACCTTGGCGTCGATTGTATCGCTGGGGTCGAGCTCCAGTAGCTCCTGGATCTCGAGCCGCCGCTCGGCGACCCGGCCCGCCGGTCGGGGCTCAGCGGTTACGCTCGGGCGGCTGCCAGGCTGGGAGCAGTCGCCCGAGCAGAAAGCTGCCTCCAATGCCGCGGTCGCTGCGGGGCATTCTTGACGTCGATTGGCGCGTTGTCGGTATGACCATGAAGGTCATGCTGTTTCCCCTCTAGCAGGCGCTTGGTAGCGCGGTAGCGAGGTATCGATGACGCAGGTTCTGTCCACAGGACAAACGGCCACACATTGCGGCTCGTCGAAGTGCCCGATGCACTCAGTGCACTTCTTTGAATCGATTACGAAAGAGCCATCCCTCTCAAAGATTGCTGCATTCGGACATTCCAGCTCGCAGGCGGAGCAGCCCGTACATTGCGAAGAAACGATCTTGAATGGCATTGATGTCTCCTCAAGCTGCAGAAATAACCGTGGCGTTGCGACTGCCGGCCTGAATGCGCTGCACGTGTGCAATCTCGCCGCTGTTGACTTTCTTCAGATAGGCTGTGAACCACACGATCGCCGACTTGACGATGAAGTCATGGGCGAATTGATCGACTGGCGTGATGCCTGCCTTGATCAGGGCCTCCCTCGGGCAGGCGCCGATCTTAGCCACGAACACTGCGTGGCAATCATTGATTGCGCTGATAATCGAAGCCAAGCTGCCCTCCTCGCCGTAGCCGCCCTGGCAATAGACATCGACGCGGCGGTGGCCTACGAATTTCGCCCCTGCCTTCGAGAGCTCGTAAACCTGGAACTCCGCAGCGTGGCCAAAGTGCTCATTGATCAGACCAGAGCCCTTAGTCGCGACCGCAGCCAGCACCTTGATGTCGCTTGACACATCCGCCAGTCCGACAAGCGCGTCATGCCCTGCCACAATCATAGCGGCGCGCTCCTTCTCGACCTTGGCTCGGTAAGCCTTACGGGTGTCCATATCGTAGTTCAGCTCCATTGACATGATCCTCTCGATGGTGAACTCGGCGGTGCGGCTCTCGCCAAGCAGACCGACAGCGTCAGCGCGGCACTGACGGCAGTGCCGCATCATAATCATCTCGCCTTCGCAGGAGTCTTGAACGGCTTTCAACTCCTGAGGGCTCGGGCCACGCTGACCGCTGGCGCCGAAAGCAGTGCCGTGCTCCGGTGAGGAGATAAGCGGCATGATGTTGTGCAAAAAACCGCCGCGCGATTTCACTACCTTGTTGACCTCCGCAAGGTGATGGTCGTTAATCCCCGGTATCATTACAGAGTTGACTTTGGTGAGGACACCGCGCTCGGTGAGCATCTGAAGCCCCTGAAGCTGGCGTTCAGTCAAAATCTTAGCCGCTTCATGGCCGGTGTAACGCTTGTGCTTATAGAAGATCCAAGGATAGATCCGAGTGCCGATCTCAGGATCGACCGTGTTGATGGTGATCGTGACATGGTCGACGTTGAAATTGGAAATGGCGTCGATGTAATCCGGCAGCATAAGCCCATTTGTGGACAGGCACAGCTTTATGTCGGGGGCCGCGGTCTTGACTAGCTCGAAGGTTTTGAACGTCCTTTTGGGGTTCGCCAGCGGATCGCCCGGGCCAGCAATGCCGAGCACCGTCATCTGCGGGACGGCCGAGGCGACCGCCAGTACTTTCTTGACAGCTTGTTCGGGCGACAGCCTCTCGCTGACCACGCCAGGGCGCGACTCGTTTGCGCAGTCGTATTTGCGATTACAGTAGTTACACTGAATATTGCAAGCGGGTGCCACCGCGACATGCATGCGCGCGTAGTGATGATGCGCCTCCTCGCTATAGCATGGATGGGTCTTCACTTTGTCCCAGAGTCCGGACGGCAGATCTCCCTGCCCTTTTTGCGATCCGCACTTTCCTTGACCGCAACAACCTGAGGTGCTGCAGCTCTTGCGCCCGACCTGCTTGGTATCGCCGAGAGCGGTGAGGATATCGCTCCTGCTAGCGCCGTGTTGAGCTGAAGCGTACATTTGGTCATTCTCCCTGGAGACCGAATAGATTGGAAGCTCGGATCTTGCCAAGCGTCTGATGCGTCGTTCTAGAACGGCCTTCAGCAACCTCTATGCCAGCGTTGGGTCCATGCGCTGGTTTGCGCCTGCAAGATTGGTCGTTACAGAAGTCGAGTATGTCGGGTAGCCGACGCACGTTGGAAAATGGACGAATTTGGCGTTACCAGAGAGCGCTTTTACGAAAATGGTCTGCGCATCCCCGGTTCGACCGATCGTATCTGGCTATCATGAGCCAGAGCGTCAGCCCGAACCTGGCCGCGCGCGCAAATTAAAATGAATCGAATTGAAGCCCAGGGCGCAAAGAGGAGTTCGCTCTAAAGACAGCGTTTGGTCGCGCGCCGAAGGGGGACGCCCGCCAAGCGTAGGGGCGTCCGTCGCGTTCTAGCAGGCCGTTGAAAAAAAGTCGCTCGCCGCTGATGGTGGTACCGTGATCCATTGGCGGCTCCGACAAACTTCGGAGATGGTGCCTGGGTCGCGGCGATAATCGAATGGGCGAGCTGTATAGCTAGCTTGATCTGGAGACGCGGGTGCGGCGTGATCATCCGCCGCGATTCTAACGATTGTGAACGAGGCGCTGTCGGCGTTGGAGCGGGACTGCGCTGCGCTCTATTCGACGATTGGACGGGCTGCGATCTCGCAGAGTGAAGCTGCTGCGGGCGACGCTGTTGCAGGCGTTTTATTTGATCCGCGCGGAACGGCTTGTGAAGAGCGGCTGGAATACCCGCCCGCTGTCCGCTGGTTTGTCGCAATCGGGGGTGACGACGTGGTCCGGGATGTTCGATGTTCTCGAAAAACGGCGGCCGGGTGCTCAATCGGCAGTCCGAAGGACGACTCTGGCGAGCCGCCGGCCCGACTTCCATAGCCAAAACACGCTGGAAGGACCTCCATGCGTCGACCACCAGTCCCGATGCTAGGCGCTACCGCGCTGCAGGAAGGGCAAAGGCAAGAGGACGCCACTGTGGACACGGGCTGATGCAGAACCGCCACGACCGGCTGGCCGACGCCTGCCTCATGCTGGCGGGCATGCCGAATGCATCGCAGCGCTGCACATGATGGAGCCGCGTGCTGAATGGCCGGCCCACGATGCGGAAGAGTTCGTCAATGAGCCGCGCTCGATGAACGTGACGCGCATGTTTCACAGAATACCAGCGGCCGTAGCTCTGAGTTTGGGTCGGTCACTAGCCGTAAGCCAGCGCATCTGCAAGCGGGTCGGGAGGCATTCGGCGGGATCAATACGGTTGCCGGGCAAGAGACAGGTTTCATGGTGGTGAGCGCGCCAAATGGGCCTCTATCTTCGTTGCCACCGCCTACAAGCTGGTGCGATTGCCGAATCTTATCGCGGGACCGGGCTGAAGGCTAAGGTGCACGGCTTCGGCTGGGGCTTGGCCGGTCGCTGACGAACATTGTCAAGATGGACAACCGGGACAGAGAGTTTCTCGATCTTGTCGAAGAGGCGCATCTCACCTTCGAGGACAAGCCCGACAACAAATGTGCCTTCGCTGCCCTGAAGGGCTTCCTTGATGGCTGCCAAGTCACCCGCCACGGATCGCCCCGCACCGAGTTGTCATGTGTCGGCGATGAGCCACTTCTAGATCCACATTGGCGACGACTTTGCGTTCGCTGTAGACGCGGCTGAGTTCTTCAACAGCCCGGTAGGTGCGCAGGAGTTGCCCGTTTTCTGCTGCAGGCGAAAAACGTGAAGACCGTAGCCGATGCAGCACGCCTTATGACTGTGGTCCATCCTTCTTTCGCGGCTTGCCATAAAAAAAACCGTACCAGCGATCATCGCCGAGATCGGTGCGGGCTACGCCAGGTGGGCGGGGTCAAATGGCAGCGCCCGGCGAAGAGGGCTTCCCGTTGCGCAATTTTACTAGCCTCTTCTGATTGGCGGCAACTTAAGCGGCGAAAACGAATGTGGCTTGGCGAAGGCGCTTGCAGGGGTGCCTTCTCACGGGGCATGGGCGGACTTGGTGAGGTCTTCTGATGTGCTTCAGCGCCGGGGTGGGGCCGGCGAATTCGTGTATGGGGCGAGCGCATTCATCACTCCTATCCCTCTCCGCCCCGCTTCCTGGCGCTGATCGTGATGGGCAACTGGGTGTCGGAGGCCATGTGCGGCAGGTCGAGCACCCAGCCATTGGCGATCTTGATCCACCCGCCCCACAGCGTCTCGTGCTCGGCTTCGACGATTGGCTCCTCGAGATCCTTCTTCGGCACGTAAATCGACAGACCGGTCTCCGTTGAGCGGCGGATCGTGACTTTCATGATCTGAACTTCTGGTTGCGGGAGCCGCTGCTCGTGCGCTCTTCGCACGGCGGATGCGATGCTCTCTGATTCCATAGGGACTCGGGCAGTGCGTGCATCACATCGCTACTTCGTTAGTCGTTGTGTGAGTTCACATTGGGGTTATCAAACGTGAAACCGGAGCCATCTAGACCCACGACGAAGTCCATGGTGGTGCCGTTGAGGTGCGTCAGGCTCTTGCGATCGACGAACAGCTTGACGCCGTGACGCTCGATAACAGTATCGTCCGGATTGGCTTCCACGGCGAGGGCCATCACGTACTTGAACCCGGCGCAGCCGCCGGTTTCGACTATGATGCGCAAACCGCTCGTTTGTTGCGGCGCCATCGAGATCGCTGCCTTCACCGCATTCACCGCGCTCTCCGTCAAATCAATCATCGCACGTCCCGCTGTTATGGATCGTTCAACAGATCGCAACTCTCGTGCCAGAGCACACAGAAGACGGAAATCACTGGCATTTCGCCGCCACCGCCCGTTGCTCCGCCTCGCGTGTCGGATCTGCGACAACCGGCCTCGGTGGCGCACGAGAAGCGGAATGGCACAGCTGTACCGGGCGTACCGCACACAGCAGTCCGGAATCCCATGTATGGAAACGTTCGTCGACGCCGGCGGACTAAGGCGGCCGAAAACCATCGCGCCTGTGACAGGTCGGCGGCGCTAACTCTGGCGCTGTCGGCGGACTCGTCCATAGATGTGTACTATCATCCCATCCCGCGTCGCCTTCTTGGAGGTCGATCGGACCAGACACGAACGGCTCTTTTTCGTTGTCTCAACGCTGCCGTGGCGTACCCCAAAGCTAGGGCGTCACGGTCAGGGCGTCGTAAGCGATGATCGGCGTGGTGACGAATAGTTCGCTGTCGGCGATGCGTTTGCCGAGCCTTAGGCATTAAGCACATCCGCGCTAACCTAAGCTCCATAGCACTAAGAACAACGTGCTCAGGAGCTGCCCACTGGTTGCGGCAAAACAACTTGCACCGGAGCATGGTGGTACAGGCGCACAACGCCGGCTAGCGGGTTCGGTCTGTTCAAGGACAAGCCCTCGAGGCTCAGAGCACGGTCGCACGAGAGAGCAGACCGTCGTCAGGTTCACCGGGCTCGGTGTGTTCACAGTTCCAAGTAGAAAAGTTACGCGGGGGAACGGGTGCGATCGGGTTCGTCGCAGTGATGTCCGGCGCCGAGCCGCCCACGGGCCGACAGATGGCTTGCGGAGGCCAAGAACGCTGCCTAAAACGGCGGCGGATCGACTTGCGGGTTCGTCCACTCCGGCCCGAGTTCAAGCGGCCGGGTGTGAGTCTGGCAGTTCGCAGGACAGATCCGCGAACAGGCGCCGCAGCCGATGCATGCACCGGCGTCTTGCATCACCATGGCCTTCCTCTCTAAGTCACCATCATCATCATCGAGGCCGATGACCTCGCCATCCTCGTTGATGCCCTTCAGCGTCATGACTTGCCGGCCGCAAACCTTATAGCAGCGGCCGCAGCCGATGCACTTCTGGGTATCGATTGATACCAGATAGTCCGGTATCCAGGCGCGTCCGTCGCGGGTTACGTAGGACATGATTGCGATCATTTTGCGCTGTTTTCTGTCTCTTCTGTTTGCGCTTGCGATCAAGCTTGGTGAAGGCATCATGAGCCTTCTGCGCGACGCTCAGGATCGAGGCCAAGTTCGGCGTAAGCGCCGTCGATAGATCGTGCAGGTCCGATTGGCCTACGCCGCTCGGCCGACAGACATATTAACCGTGGCTGCGAGCGTGCCGAAATCGTCGAAGTCTAAGCGGTTCACGTCGCGCGGTTGTTTGTTGATGACGATGAACCGGCCGCCGAGCAGGTCCATGCGCTCAAATTCTTCGAGGTGCATCTCTAAGTATCGTCAAGATCATGACGCCAGTCGCTTTCTCGATTGCGAGCGCGGCCGACTCGAGTCGCAGTGCGGGAGAAAGCGGGTTAAGCAGCGTCTGTCATGGAAGCGTCCTGCAGTCGTCAAAATGGAGGGGGGCTTTGCTCGTACCTCCGAGCGCCTTGCGCAACCAGGGTGGTGGGGAGCCCTTCAGCGCATCTTCGAGCTTGATGCAGAGGGTCTCGATCGCCTCGCGCTTGATCACCGTTAACGGATGGATTTTGTTGGCAACGACGCGTGCCGCGGCCGAGCCGCCGATCGCAGCGACATAAAGGATCGTGCAGTCCTTGATGGCGTCGATTTTCCGCGTCAGCTTATCCTTGCGGCCATCTTCCGTGAGATCGTCACCGAACTCGATGACCTGAAGGATGCGGTGAGCGTCCGGAGTGACGTCGTAGATAGCGATGTTCTTGGCCCAACCGAAATGCGCATCCACGCACTTCAGATCCTGGGTGGCAAAAGCGACTTTCAAGATCTATTCTCCTTATTGGGTTATTGCGGGTAGGACGGGACGGTCTTGAAGTCGCGGTCAACGCTTCGCCAAGTATCGGGCGTCGGCTGGTGCTTCGCCTCGCGATCGGCAATGACAAGATTGGCGAGGCCGAAGATGAGATCGCGCGTGCCGCGGTAGCCGACTGAGAGCTGGTGGCCGGCGCCAAGACGATCGAACATCGGGAAGCCAGCGCGAAAAAACGGGATGTTAAGGCGCGAGGCCGCCTGGCGGCCGTGCGAATGGGTGATGAGGAGATTGCAGCCGTGGGTCTTGGCAAGTTCCTCGAGATCTTCGAGATCTCCGATCAGGACCTCCTCCGTCCTGATACGCTGCAACACGGGGGAGGCTGTTGTGGTCACGGCGACTGCGATATTGGCACCCATGTCGTACAGCATGCTGGAGAGATCGAAGAGCAAGTCCGGCTCGGCGCCGATCGCCAGCTTACGGCCCCCGATGTAGAAATGCGCATCCAACATAGCATCCGCGAGTTGGCCGCGCTGCCGGCGGTACTTTAGCGGAACTGGCCGGTCACTGATCTTGCTCAGAAACGCGATGAACTCGTCGTTGGGAACGAGGCCGCAGAGGCGTTCGAACAAGCGAAATCGTACGCCTGTTTTCGCATACATGGCCTCCGCCGCACGTTGCATCTGCGCGCCGATCGCGATCGTCCATGCCGCCTGCCCCATTGTCGCAATCTCGTCGACCCCGATGCCGCCGATCGTGGTGGGCGTGAACTCATCGGGAATTTGACCGTCGAGCGAACCGGCCAGGTCCGGCAGGAAGGATGGTTTCAGTCCGAAATCCTCCAGGATCGTCCGCAGCTCATTGAGATCGCCTGGCGTGAGGTGGCAGCCCGGCAGAACATTGATGCGAGCGGGATCCCGCGCCCGACCCGTCTCGACGGGATGGACCAGGACTTCCACCATTCGTGCGACCGTCTTGTCCCAGCCGTCCTGGAACGCGCCCTTGAAATCCGGGGTCGAGACGTAAACCAGCGGAAGCCTTTCGAGCTGTGGGTGCTTTTGCTGAATCAGGTAAATGAATCGTTCGACGTCCTCTCCCTTTATCTCGGTCAGGCCGGTCGAATTGATCCCGATGATTTCCGGTTTCGCACCATTGTAGATGTTAAGTATCGCCTGTTCGACATTTTCCTGACCGCCGAACACGGCCTCGACTTCACTCATTGCGGTGGTCTGCATCGGCACTGCCTCCCTGAAGTGCCGCACGAACAGGGTCAGGCCGAACGAGGTGCAGCCCTGGGAGCCGTGTAGCAGCGGCATCGCGCCGCGAAGGCCCATAAAGGCGAAAGAGCCGCCGATCGGCTGGCTCATCTTGAGCGGATTGACCGTGCAGGATTTCTCGGAGGTGGAGACGATGGCCATTGGCAGACGCCCTATTCCGACGCCTGGACGGCGCATGTTGCCTGCGCAGCGGAAATGTGCCCAACGACCCACCTGCCCGAGGCATTGGCGCGTTCCTTGAATCCGGCGGCGCTGGAATGACCTCGCACGGCGGTGGAATTCTCTGCGGCGTGCGAATCCGTGTGCGGGATGTTGGTCTGCCGATTGACCTCCGCTTCGTCCCAAGGCGCGGGACGGCGTAGTTGGGTCCATATTGGATTGTAGAGCGCCTTATCAATCTCCTCCATCAGCTTGACCATGCCAATATACCCCATGTACGCCTGAGAACGCTCCTGGTTGATGTCAAGCCAAGGTATCATCGCCTTCAGCGCGACGAACTGCGACTTGCCGCCGGAGAGCATCATATCAGCCCGGGAGTTCATCAACATTTTGTAGATGTCGCGCGGCGCCGCTTCCTCGATCATAAGGGCGTGCCGGCCCATCAGCTCCTTGATGCGGTCTTTGTCCTCTTTGGTGGACTTCTTCACGGAGGTGCCGGCGATCTCTAGACCGGCCTCCTGCAGCGCCGCGACCACCGACCACGACTTAACACCGCCGGTGATCAACAGAACCTTCTTACCCTTGAATCGTGGTTTGAAGCGCTCGATCGCCGCGCGTACCCTTGCTTCCTCACGCATGATGACAGCCTCGGTACGCCCTCCAAGCTCCAGCGGCGCGCCGCGCTCGATCAGCATGCGCGCGATCGTCCGCAAGGAGTTGCTGGAATCCTGCACGCCGTAGAACGAGCCCTCGAAGTAGGGAATGCCGTAGCGTTCCTCCATCTTACGGGCGACGTTTATCATCGCCTTGGAACACACTAGCATCGCAGCCTTTGCGCGATGCGAACAGGCCAGCTCGTGATATTTCCCATCGCCGGAGATACAAGAAAGGATGCGGATGCCAAGTTCATCGAGCAGCGGTTTGATCTGCCAGAACTCGCCGGACAAGTTGTATTCGCCGATGATATTGATGTCGTAGGGAGTGGTATAGTCCGGTTCCTCAGTGCCGATCACATGCTCAAGCAGCGCCTCGCCGGCAAGCTTGTTTCCGAGGTTCTTGGACCCGACGAACCCCGGCGAATTTACAGGAATGATAGGCTTACCGAACTTGGCCACGGCAGCCTTGCACACGGCCTTGATGTCGTCGCCAATCGCGGCTGGCACGCAGGTTTGGTAAACAAAGACAGCCGGCGGATCGAACTTGCCGATCACCTCCCCGATCGCTTGATAAAGGCGCTTTTCGCCGCCAAAGATTACATCGGTTTCGTTCATGTCGGTCGTGAAGCTTCGGCGCCAGAGATCGGAGCCTGAGGAGGCGCTGCCTCGGTTGTCCCAGGAATTGCCCTCGCAGGCGATTGGGCCGTGGACCAGATGCGCAACGTCGGTGAACGGCTGTAGCGCGATTTTGGCGCCGTCGAATGCGCATCCGCCGCCCGCCTCTCCTGGCTTCAACTGCCTAGTGCACCCCATAGTACGTTCGGCCGCCGTCTTGTTGTCGTTTCTGCCACAACCCGGCTCGTTGAAGACGTCCTCGATGGCGGACGTGTCGACGCTCATACGTATCTCCTATTTTCTTCGACCCGCCGCGCGAGCCTTGTGCCGCGACGTGGATCTTTCTGGCTAGACACCGGCCGTCGACCCTGCTCTGGCCGGCGCTAGACCAAATCATTTACGTCAGCGGATGATATCAAAGCTATAGTCCGCTCCAGTCCTGTCCATCTGGTCCAGGACCTTGTCCAGTATCTTGACAAGAACGTTTATGCCGCCCTGATAACCCCAGACGGGATACCGATGTTGATGGTGCCGATCGAACACAGGGAAACCGATGCGGATCAGTGGCGTCCCGGTATCGCGCTCGAGGTACTTCCCGTAGGTGTTGCCAATCAGGTAATCGACCGGCTCAGTGCATAATAGGGAGCGCATGTGCCAGAGATCTTTGCCGGGATATGCAGAGCAGTTCTTGCCAAACAGTGAACTAACAAACAGTTCCTCCATTTTCTCTGCCCAAGCCTTGCCACCATTCGTAGACAGCACATGAGCCGGCTCTGCACCGAGCTCCAGGAGGAATGAAGAGAGCCCGTAGCAGAGATCCGGATCGCCGTAGATCGCGAACTTCTTGCCGTGCAGATACGCACTGGAGTCTGCCATGGCGTCCACGAGACGGCCGCGCTCCCGCTCCAATGCCTTCGCGATCGGCTTGCCGGTCATGCGGGACACAGTCATTAGGAATTCGTCCGTCGCGCTGACACCGATGGGGTAGTTGAAGGCGGCAACCTCATGACCGTGCCCCTCGACGAAGGACAGTGTCTTCTCGGTGCAGTGTTGCTGCATGGAGATCGTGGCTTTGGCATGGATCGCGTTAGCCGCGTCCTCCAGCGTGGTGCCGCCATCATACATGCGGAACTCGCCGTCGGTCGGAGTATCGAAGACATCGCTGTTGTCGGCGAGTATAGTATATTCGATTCCCATCAACTCGAAGACGCGCTTAATTTCCCGGATGTTCCCGACCGTGTACCCGTCGAACCCACCGATGAAATTAATCTTGCCGTTCACCTTGCGCTCTAGTTTGGAGGCGGTGCCTGCCTTGCCATCCCAGAAGTGCTCAAGGATGCTCTTCAGCGCATTGTCATACCCGGTCACGTGGCTGCCGACAAAGGCAGGTGTATGAGCGAAGGGAACATCATATTGTGCCGGGACTGACCCCTTCTCCTTCGCTGTCTTGATGAAGGCGTTCAGGTCATCCCCGATCACTTCGGCCATGCACGTGGTGGAAACCGCGATCATCTTGGGCTTGTATATGTTGTAAGCGTTAGCGAGCCCGTCAATCATGTTGTTTAGACCACCGAACACCCCGGCGTCCTCAGTCATCGAGGAAGAGACGCAGGAGCTTGGCTCCTTAAAGTGTCTCGAAAGATGACTTCGGTAGTATGCGACGCAACCCTGTGAGCCGTGAACGAAGGGCAGCGTGCCCTCAAAACCGGAGGCAGCGAACACCGCACCGAGTGGCTGGCAGGCCTTGGCGGGGTTCACAGTCAATGCTTCACGCGCGAAGTTCTTCTCGCGGTATTCTCGCGTCTTTGACCATTCGCTGATCCGCTCGACTTCCCTTTGGTCATGCGGGTTCTCGAACAGCGCCTTCTTTTTGGCGAGCATTTGCTGATATTCCGGACCTCGGAATAGATCCAAGTGATCGAGGACGTGTTCGGCATTCTGTGTCAACGCGGCACTCTCCTTTTCGGCGATTGGTTTATCGACTAGGTTGGCCCGCCTTCTCGCATAGGCGGAGCCAGATCTGTGCATTCCTTTATTCCGCGGCCATTAGGCCTGGCGCTGGAGTATCCTTCCAAGGTGCCTTGAGTTTCTTCCAGACGGGCGAGTTTATTGCCATGTCCATGTCACGAGCGAAGATCGCGAAGCCGTCATAGCCGTGATAAGGACCGGAATAGTCCCAGGAGTGCATTTGACGGAATGGAATGCCCATTTTCTGGAAGACGTACTTCTCCTTTATGCCGGAGCCGACGAGATCTGGCTGAATGGTCTCGACGAAACGCTCAAACTCGTAGCCCGTGACGTCGTCATAGATCAGTGTGCCGTCCTTTAAGTAGTGCTGAGCAGTGCGCTGGTAGTCGTCATGATGGCCGAATTCGTAGCCCGTTCCTACGACCTCCATACCAAGGTCCTCATAGGCGCCGATTACGTGGCGGGGACGCAAGCCGCCGACGAACAGCATCACTGTCTTGCCCTGGAGGCGGGGGCGGTACTTCTCAATTACCGAGGCCATCAGCGGCTGGTACTTGGCGATCACACGCTCGGCACCTTCCTTGATGCGTTCGTCGAAGAAGCTGGCAATTTTGCGCAGCGAATCGGCGATCTTGGAAGGGCCAAAGAAGTTGTACTCGCACCATGGAATGCCGAACTTTTCCTCCATGTGTCGGGAGATGTAGTTCATCGAACGGTAGCAGTGCAATAGGTTGAGCTTCGCCCTGGGCGTTGCTTCCAGTTCGGCGAGGCTGCCGTCGCCGGACCATTGCGCAATCACACGCAGGCCCATCTCTTCGAGCAGGATACGCGATGACCAAGCGTCCCCACCGATATTGTAGTCGCCGATGATCGTGACATCGTAGGGCGTTGACTCGAACGCGGGTGTCGCTTCCGGCGACACTCTGTCCAGGATCCAGTCCCGCAGCGCATCGTTGGCGATGTGGTGGCCAAGCGACTGCGAGACGCCGCGAAACCCTTCGCAGCGAACCGGTACAATGGTCTTGCCATTGTGTTCCTTTGACTTCGCCTTCGACACAGCCTCGATGTCGTCGCCGATAAGGCCGATCGGGCACTCGGACTGAATCGTAATGCCGTGGTTGAGCGGAAAGAGCTCCTGAAGTTCGTCAATGACCTTACCGAGCTTCTTGTCGCCGCCAAACACGATGTCTTTCTCCTGGAAGTCGGAGGTGAACTGCATGGTGACGAAGCTGTCGATTCCGGTCTTGCCTATGTAGTAATTGCGGCGTGCAGCCCAGGAATATTGGCCGCAGCCGACCGGACCGTGGCTGATGTTAATCATGTCCTTGATCGGGCCCCACACGACCCCCTTGGAGCCAGCGTATGCACAGCCGCGAGTCGTCATTACTCCGGGGATCGACTTCAGGTTCGACTTAACCCCGCAATCGTGCTTACCCGCCTCGTGTACGTTCAGGTGTTTGGCGCGGCGCTTGGCGGTCTTTTCCGGGTAGATTTTTAAGGCCTCATCGATCAGTTGCTTGTTGCGGGCCTTCATCTCCGCGGCGCTCTGGGTAGTGACTATGCTCATACGAATTCCTCGGATGCGGTGCTTGAACGATCGGGCGCCTTGCGCGGCGCGCGCTTCTGGCGATCTATTAACGCGAGGCTGCATTAGAAGGCGTTTGCAACAAGTGTGCCGACGGATAGGAAGGAAAAAGGTCGGAGGCAGACAGCGTCGATGCACCCGATTGTCGCAAAGTGGACGTAGCCGCGTGCTGATATGTTCTTACTCGTAGCATTGTTCGAAATGTGACATGCCCCGTCGAGCCATATTAGCGGGACTTGTTTTATAAAGGCCGCGCTTAATAAATTTCACCTTCTGGCCGCCGCCCCTTGGGCATCGGGGCTAGCGTCTATGTGGCAGCTCATAAAAAATGTTCCTGCGGCCGGAATGGAACGTGGGCCAAAACGTGGTATCTCTCAGGCGAGAGGCGTGCCATCGCGGTCGCGCCGCGGCGTGCGAGCAACGGCGCTATCCTGGCTCGTACGGCGTGGCCGTTGGATCGAAACTGCGGAATCAGGAATTGCTAGTCGGGAGTAACGCGAGCGCTCAACGCTCCATGCGGGAGCTGCCAATTAATCGATCGCGCGTGAGTAACTCTTCTTGGTGTCTGATCACACATGCTGCCCTCCATTTGCAGGCACTTCGGCACCTGTGACATAGCTGGCAGCCTCCGAGCAAAGGAAGAAGATAACCTTCGCGACCTCGTCCGGTGTTCCGACCCGGTGCATCGGGATAGTTGGGATCAAATTGGTTTCTGTCTCCGGCGACAGAATGTCTGTCTTGATCTCGCCTGGTGCAATAGCATTGACGCGAATCCCGTAAGGCGCATAGTCATGCGCCATCTCGCGGGTCAAGCACGAAAGTGCCGCCTTTGATGTCGCATAGGCAGTACCGGCATACGGATGCACTCTCGATCCGGCGATCGAGGTGACGTTCACGATTGCACCAGAAGCGAGCGTTAGCTGATGGAAGAGCCCCTGCGAGAACATGATGGGTGCGAGCAAATTGACATGGAACACGCTCTTCCAGGTGTCGACCGGAGTGTTCAGCGAATTTAATCGGGTGCCGTCAGCGGCCTTCGGGGAAATGCCCGCATTGTTGATAAGCGCATGCAGAGGGCCGCCATTGAGCCGCTCCTTGATCTCCGCGATCGCGTGCTGCAACGCTCGAGAGTCGCTAAGTTCGGCTTGAATATGGTTGTCCAATCCTGCTTCCCAAGGACAACGGCTACCCTCGAATGGCTGCCGAGAACACGTGATGATCCGCCATCCAGCTGCCGAAAACAATTTGCCGGTCGCGTGGCCTATACCGCGGGAAGCACCAGTCAATACGAGCGTCTTCCCCTCGGCATTTTGAGTGCGCCGCTTATTGCTAGATGGGCACGCGGCGGGCGCTGGCGCGCCATCTGTTACATTTTGGCGGTCCAGCAGATTGAGGGTCACGCGAAGCTCCTGATAGCGCCTCGGCGGGCGCACTCTAATGATGCTAGCAGGTGGCCCTGCAGGACCCGGGCCACGCGTCTCCTGGCCGGTAGTCGCGATGTGCGCGGCTCGATGTCGCTTACGCGACATGTAGAGTGTAGGACGAGGCGGGCCGCTTTGATTCGGAGCGTGGCGTGCCGCGTCATCACACTCCAACAAGCGAGGCTCGTCGACAGATCCCGCTTGAACAGAACGGCGTCTAGACGGCACGGCACGGCCGCTACATGAAACTGAAAACCGGCGCTCATTGGGTATGATCCTGTCAGCTTACTGGTAAGCGCCGATTCGGGTCACGCTGGCGTACCCGGCGCCGCAGCGGTCGCTACAGGACGCCCGAGGACACGAGCGAGAGAGTTTCTCCGCAGCGTCCCGACGCACCGTCATCGATGCCATCGGGTGTCCGCCTTCGTTCCTGGTAGTTGTGTATGTCTTGGCATCACGGCCGTCTCCTGCTGCACAAAGATGTTGTTGCCGCTGACTTGCGGACAAGCCGGCCGACCGCTATGGCCTTGTGCTTTTGAAGCGCAATCATTGAGAGCTCGGCTGGAGGCGAAGTTCATGTGCAAGTGACGGCTAGATAGGCTCGACGCGTGGGCGTGGAATGGCCAATCGGCGTTTTGATCATAAGTGAGAAGGTCTCACAGTTGTCTATTAAAAAAGCTGCTTTGGGCCGGAGGCCAGCGAGCGGAAAGAGTGGCGCTAGTAGTACAGATGTCAAGCCGTGGGTTCGTCGAGCCAGGAGCTGCCATTTTGCTATTGCGCCGATCAAGCCACCGATTGTGTCTTGCAATCGGCAATCTGAAGGTCCCCGGCGCGCGAACATCGTGATCGTCGCGCCGGCAAAATCCGCCGAACGTCTCTGAGCAGTCTTCAAAGGCGCATCGATCCTGCAGTGATGATCGCTGCTTCCCAGGGAGTTCGGCGGGCTTGAGCTCTCATGCGGCATACAACATAGGTGCCTCGCTAAGGCCGGCCCGGCGCCCGGCAGTTCTCGGGAACTGAATGAATGCCGAGGATCTTCAGACATTGTGGTGGCCGCAGAAAATGGCTCGAGTTCTTTTGGTTCCGACATTCTTCCGTAAGGTAGCTGTTGGGCGTAGGCCACAGCGAACGGCTCAGCGCCGATCGCCAAACCTTCGCACGCTCGGCTGCCAGCGCCGCTTTCGGGGTGGGAACGGGATCCCGAACAGCGTCGCGATCTACATTTGTGCGACGCAGTGAATAAGCAATTGGACGCGGTGGGATTCACCAAAATGCAAGAAGCGACAGAGTCCGCGCTCAGCCTGCGCTCTGCGGCTGCTAACTCAATGTGGAACTCCGCCAGCCGATGCCTGCTAGCATGTAAGTCATTTGCGCCGTCCTGATCGATAGGGCGTTATCCGACACCATGTGAACAGAACCTATGAGCCATCCCAGCCGCATGATGCCGCAGACCCTCTCCCCGGCCTGCAAGATTTCCTCGACCGGGCAGACCTACTCGAAGTAACTCTATCCCGCCGACGTTCGGCGCCCAACACATTGACCTGGATCTGATCTTCCCCCGATAAAGTGGACGGGTTAAGCGGCTTTTAGCTCCATCTCGATCGGGGGGATATATCCGAGTGCGGAATGGAGCCTTGTCCGGTTATAGAATCCCTCGATGAAGGCGAAGATATCGCGTTGAGCTTCGGCGCGGGTCTTGTAGTTGCGATGATGGACGAGCTCGGTCTTCAGGGTATGGAAGAAGCTTTCCATCGGGGCGTTGTCGTAGCAATCGGCCCTGCGGCTCATTGATGCCGTCATGCCGGCCTCCATAAGGGTGCTGCGATAAGCGTGCGAAGCGTACTGCACACCCCGGTCGGTGTGGCAGATCAATCCGGCCTGCGGCCGCCGCTCCCGGATTGCCATCGTCAGGGCTGCGGAGGCGAGCTCGACGTGCATGTGATCGCGCATGGCCCAGCGGACGATCTTTCGGCTGAACAGATCCATGACGGCGGCCAGATAAAGCCATCCCTCGGCGGTCGGGATGTAGGTGATGTCGCCGAGCCAGACCCGGTTCGGGGCTTCCGCCGTGAAGTCGCGCGCGATCAGGTTCGGTGCGACCGGCAGGTCGTGATGGCTGTCGGTGGTGCGCACACGGCGTGGCTTTGCGGTGATGGCGCGGATGCCATGCCGGCGCATCGTCCGCTCGATCCGGCCGCGGCTGGCGCTGCGTCCCTGCCTGCGCAGGGCGGCATGGACGCGCGGACTGCCGTAGCGGCCGCTGCTGTCCTGATGGACCTGCCGTATCTCGGCCAGCAGCGCGGCATGGGATTTTGTCCGCTCACTCACGGGGCGGTCGCGCCAAGCGTAGTAGCCGGCCGGCGAGACCTCGAGCACGGCGCACATCAGCCGCACCGGATAGGTGTCGCGATGGTCCTCGATGAAGCGAAAGCTCATGTCCGGGTTCCGGCAAAGATCGCGATCGACTTCCTAAGAAACAGCCGGATTGGCGTCGCCCGGGAGGGCCTGCAACACGAAGCCTAGCGATTTCGCCCGGCGCTGTAGGTTGGCGAGGACGCGGCTACGATATTGCTGCTCATATTGGTCGGCGCCAGGATCCTTGTAGCTCATGCCGTGCCGGAGTGTGTTGTAGAATAAAACCGCAATCTTGCGAGCCGTCGCCGTCACCGCCTCAATCGACGCCCAGCACTCCGTACAGTGCGGTCCTGACATCGAAGGTGGGGATGTTGACCTGCTTGGTCTTTACGCGCGGCTTGGCTAGGTTTCCGACCGGTCTTGCTCCTTTGGTGTTCAATGCACTGATCAGGACTTCGAGCTTGCGATCACAGTCGAGCATCTTTGCCTGATAAACGTCGTAGAGCTCCAGTGATTGAGCTAACGCGAAAACATGTTCGTGGCGGTCATTGCCTACGAGCGCTGCGCGGATCGTCTCGATCGATGAGTGGCAGCGCACGTCCCGATAGGTTGCCAGGAGGTCGGGATTGCGTTCGCCTGCAACAATGGCTCGGATAATCCGCATGCCGGTCGCGCCGGTGATATCCGACACAACATGATGGAGCTGCAGGTTCATCTCCATCAGAGCCTTTTGCATATGTTGGATATGGGCGGCAGCATATTCCACGAGCCGCTCGCGCTGGCGTAGATAGGCTCGCAACGTTGCGATCTCGGCATCGGGTCGGAAGCTGCCCCGTAACAGGCCATAGGAGTGGAGCTGGCGTAACCAAGCGGCATCGCTGAGATCGGTTTTACGGCCAGGTACAATCTTGGCGTACCGCGCGTTGACCAGAATGACCTCAAACCCGCGCTGTTCTAGGATCTCGTAGACTGGGATCCAATAGACCCCAGTGGATTCCATCGCGACACTGGTCACGCCGCACATCTTGAACCAGTCCGCCAGTTCATGCAGGTCTTGCGTGAATGTGCCGAATGCACGCACTGGCTTGTCGGTGCAGGCCGGGTTTACCGCGGCCATGTGCATCTTTGATCCGATATCGATAGCGGCCGCGCCGAGGTTGACCAGCTTTAGGTCCGGGCCGCGGTCGGTTGTCCTGTTAGGCATCGCAACTCCTCCGTCCGATGATGGGCTGGAGGGTCTGGGCTATGCCAATTTGTCATCTTCCTAATCGGGATCGCCGTCGAAACGGCGTCACCACTCTCCGGCCGCTACCCTCCGAGCTAAATGATAGCACAAGGCTGTTTCTATCCCGCGCAGGCGCGCCACGACGCTGGACAGTTTTTTAAAATGTCGCGTTCCATCCGCAGCCGCTCGTTCTCCTGGCGCAGCAAGGCGAGTTCCGAAGCCTGGTCCGCCGACATCGGCGTCGCCTGCGTGGTGGGGCGCCACGCCGCCGATGCCGGCTCGCGCCGGAGCTTATCGACCCAGCGCCGCAGCACTGAGTCGCGCAGACCGAGCTCCTTGGCGACCGACCCGATCGAGCGGCCGCTCGACACCACCAATCCTGCCGCCTCGCGCTTGTACTCTTCAGTAAACGACCGTCGTGCACGTTCCATTCAACACCTCCAGGCTCAACGAGCCTACTACAGGTGTCCACTCATTCGGGAGGAAGTTCAGCTATCAACTAATGTGACGAACTTGCGTTCCAGATGACTAGCTAGTCACGTGAATCTAAAGTGCGCCACATACGCGCGGCCATGTTCGACGAGTAGCTCAGCCGGTTGGGAGAGTGGTCGCGAGCAGTGTCATTGCGCTATTCCAGGCAAGCGGATAATCAAGCCCCACCGCAAGCCAAAACAGGAGGAGATCGAGTTGAAGATGGTGTTGTGCGTCGTCGCATTAATGGCAACGATTGCGAGTGTTCGCTCAGGCGATGCCGAGCAACTGAAGGTATCGTTATCTGAAAAGGGCGCGTATAGGTCAATACAAGACGCGGTAGACGCGCTACCTCAGGCTGGTGGAAGTATAGTAGTCGCGCCGGGTACCTATCGCGGAAAGGTTAGAGTGACGAAACCCAATGTCAATATCAAGGGCGCCGGTGGTGGGCCGGATGAAGCGGTGATTGTCTACGGTGATAGCGCCGTCACTGCGGGTGGGACTGTCCGTTCCGCGACCTTAGATGCGTCGGGCGATAACTTCCGGCTCGAAAATCTGACTGTTTGGAACGACTATTCTGCCAATTCGGGCAATCCAGCATCTCAGGCAGTGGCACTTTCTGTCACCGGCGACAAGGATGTTTTTGCAAACGTCAGAATACTTGGTGCGCAAGACACATTGTTTGTCAACAAGGGGCCGAACAGGAACGCCAGTCGTCAGTTCTTCGTAAACTGCTACGTCGAAGGCCATATCGATTTTATATTTGGTAACGCCAAGGCCTACTTTAGGCAATGTGAGCTACACGGTGTTGCAAACCACGCAGTCGTCTATACCGCACAAAGCAGAGCCTTCCCGGACGAAGACAGCGCCTTTGTGTTTGATCATTGCACGCTGACAGCCGACAAGGGCGCGCGCGACATTGCTCTTGGGCGTCCATGGCGTCCCTATGCTGCGGTGATCTTCTTATCGTCGCAGATTAATGCGCCGGTCATGGCTGAGGGGTGGGTGGAATGGGACCCGGGCAAGAGCCGCCGCTTAATGAACGCCTACTATGCTGAATACAGATCCTCCGGTACTGGTGCCGATCCTAGAGGAAGAGAAAGATATGCGCGCCAGCTAAGCGATCGGGAGGCAATGCAATGGTCGCTCCAGACATTCTTCTCGCACGATACGAGCTGGATCCCGCAAGCGCGATAGAACGCAGCGGGAGTGCCCGCAATAGCAGCGCGCCGGTGCCGATTAGCGACAGGCCTGCAGACGGGCTGTCTTGGCGGGCCCGAATTGGGACCATCTGTGTGGGAGCGTGAGTATCAGGAAGCACTGGTGCGAGTTGCGTACCAAGCACGGCGGGTACGAAGCTGACCGCAACCATGCAATCCGGCTTTTACACCGGCCAATCCTTTGTGATCGTCAGCGATCGATTGGAGCTGCGGCCCGAGGGTCGCGCTCAATGCCACCGTTTTTGCTACTGGTGGCTTCAGGGAACGGGCGGAAGGCAACTACGCACGGGTTCGATGCGCCGTAATGTGGAGTAGCGGCGGCACCTGGCGGAGATGGAAATACATTGACCGCGGTCACTGTTGCATTCTCCACTTGCCAAGTTGCGCGGGGAGAAAAGCGCACATCTTCCATCGCAATATCGAGCGGATGCTGTTGATCAAAGCCTCGCATTACGAGCGTACCATCAGTCCCATAGACGTGCCTTAGGACGATCTGTTGATAAAGTGGCAAGTTATTGCCAGCGAAGGGGCCGTAGCGCGTGTCGAAGTGTATGGGCCATTTGTTATTTCTCATACATATATTCTCGTAATTAACCCGCTCAACTAAGCCGCCTCGGCTGGGATCGCTTTTAATGCGCAGACCAAATGTCGTGCCGTCCAAGGTCAGGTTGCGAACCAGCACGTCACTGACACCGGAATTCAGTTCGCTACCAATCGACATGCCGTGCCCCCAGCCGAATTGGTTGTCTAAAATGGAAATGTGGCGTGCAGGGCCGCTTGTGCCAGCCTTGATCGCGATATTGTCGTCTCCGGTGCGGATAAAGGAGTGGATTATCGTCACATCCTCGCTTGCGGCTGGGTCTATTCCGTCGGTATTGCGGGCATCAGCGGGTGTATCAATGATGACCGCCCAGATGGTAGCACGTTCCACGTGGCTCATCGCAATGTGAAAGTTTGCTGCGTTGCGCAAGGTGATGCCATGAACAGAGACGTCCTCAGCACGGTCCATTTGGATCAATCGAGGCGCGTTTTGTTTTGCGCCCTCACTTTGTGCACGACGGGCCAGTTGCCACCAAGTCTCAGCCGTGCCCGCCATCAAGGTCCCGCCTCCGCCGTCTATTGTACCGTATCCATAGAGACCGCCGCCTTTAGTCTTCGTGAAACTGATGAGGGGCCGACAGCCATCACCGCTCCGATCGATGTGGCCACAGCTTCCCGAGCTCTTTTGGTATGCTTTTGGGTCGGCTACAGCCGTCAGTATCGCGCCCCCAGCGAGCCACAGTGTTGTGCCGGACTTCATTTCGATTGGACCCGAAAGGAACGGCCCTGGGCCTAGATATACGGCGGCGCTTGGGACGCAATGGTCTATGGCGGCTTGCAATCTGGCAGTGTCATTTCCACCTGACGGGTCTAGGCGCGCGCATACCCCTTTAGGCGCGGCCGGTTCGCGAACATTGCGGCGATCCTTTGCCTGAGACGCGGCGGAAAGCAGCCCGACCGCAAGTATGAAAACTGCGGCTAGGTAGCGGAAACGGGCGGCCATTGCCACTCCATTGGTTTCATAGGCAGGCAAGTGCGGGCGGTCGCTACGGCTGTGCAAGTCTCGTAACCTGTAGATGCGGGTGCAATTGCCGCGTGGTGAAACGGATGGCCATCCGGCGGAAGTGCGCTGGTGGAAAGCGACGACCGCAGACGTCTCCCTATTCCCGGAGTCGAACGAAATCGCTGGCGGGTCATTTAGCCATCCGAATGTACTGCTACGTCCGCATACTATGACCGTATTTGCCTTTGTCTTCCGGTCTGCCCGTCGCAGTCACCCGGAGGGTACGACCTATTTACGCAATTGGCTTGCATCGAAGTCCCTCAAGTGACCGATCAGAAAACAGCTGGGTCGCGCCCCGCGCAGCTTGTCGAATGCCCGTCTCGCGTATGCGCGTTTGTCCGAGCTTAGTAAAATTGAGTGTTTGGATGGGGCCCATTTAAATGATGGATCGTAGCCACTTTGGCTTTTGAGGCGATGATCGGAGGGGCGATCCGATGGTGGAATGGAGCCGGGCGGGAATGTAGCAGTCACGAACGAACGCGGAGATATACACGCGGTGCATCGGCACGAGTCTCCTCCTGACGATCGTGAACGAGCTCGGCAGGGTGGTGGACAAGCTCTCCATCAAAGCATTGTAGAAGCAGTCGCCCTTGTGGCGCGTCGATCGGGTACAGCCCGCAGCCGCAGGGCTCCGCACGCGATATGTGGAACGTACTGCTCGCTCCGACCTCAATCATGGATCAGTCCGTCAGAGGCTGCTGGCGGATCGTCGTTATCACAGCACAGGGGAGTTAGCCCGCATGTGATAGCACATGGGCCGATCGACCATCTTGCGGCCGAACCGGTCGGTGATGGCGGCGCGATACAGCCGGCACTCGACAGGCGGGATATAGGTGATGTCAGCCAGCCAGAGCCGGTGTGGAGCTGTGGTGGTGAAGTCGAGCGCGATCAGGTTCGGAGCGATCGAGAGATCGTGACGAGTTACGTTGGCGCGGACAGGAGGTTACGGCCCTAATCGCTCGAATGCGATTGCGGCGGATCAGAGCTACGGCCAGCGCCGCTCCCTGCGTCCGTAGAGCGCCTTGGACCAAACACTGCATAGCGCTGGCCATGCTCGCAATGCTGCACCACCATTTGTTCTGCCATATTTGCAAAAAGCGTGTCTTGGGGGAAAGGCAGACGCGAGCGGGTGGGAGGAGGCGTTCGCTGCATGGCCTCGATGTCAGTGCGGCCGACCAATTCAGAATATGAATGCGCTCTATCAGAACAATCGATTTCACTGATGTCGATCAAGCCTGGTACTCAGGTCGCAGGGGCCGCATGGCGTGCGTTATACGCTGACTAGCCGTTTCACTCACGGCGCGCGTCCTGGTACAGAACCATATAACGGGTGGACGTGATGATGATGATGAACAGTACCAGAAACTCGACCTCGGCGGAACAAATCAGCATGGGAGATCAGGCCTTAACGTTGTGGTTGCCGAAACTGAGGCACTATCTGTCGTGGTGGCGACTGTTTACAAGCCCCTTACCTTCCCGGCGGCCCCACCTCGAATCGCTTGCTGACCCGCCTGATGCGGCTGACCCGAGCGATTCTCAGGAACGTCTCAGGCAAAATATCGAAGCGCAAGTTGCGGAGATTGGCAGGTTAGTGGGCGGAGGTGAAGCGCCAGGCGAAGCAACCCGCCATCTCACTGAGTTGACAAATCAACTCATACTCGCGCAGCTCGGGATTGTTTCCAAAGTCAAATGCGTCACTACTGAGGCGACGGATCGCTTCGCTAACCGTGCTCCGGTAGAAATGAGCGACATCTATGAGCCGGAAAGGCTCTTGAGATTGGGCCATCTTTTTGACAAAGCGGTATCGGCGTTAACTCCGAGTTTGCGGACGCAATGCCATAGAACAGATATAGCTAAACTTATCCTCGGCCGGACATCTGAAACCAAAGTCGAGTTTAATCGTTTCATCAAGTGCGTCGCTGCGATTGCTGCCGCCGCCGAAGAGATGTGACTGTACCTAACATCGTTTCCGAAGTAGCGCAGCCGCGATTGCTCGCGTTGTGAGGAGATGCCGATGTGCTCGGCTTTGACGTTTTCTGTTAGTCGACTGGGCAGGGCGGGTTGCAATCGCATAGTGTCGTAGCGGGCAGACAACCTTTCTGCGCTCCGGTGCTGCGCATGTTGGATCGCCGCCTCCTCCCTGGCTCTCTGGAGAATCGCTTCAGAGCGGACGGCCGTACGCCCGCTCATGGTCTATGGATCGGAAACCTCGCAGTATTGCCATCAGGAGAGAAGCAAGCGGAGAGCAAAAAAAATAAATATCCATGTCGCAAGGCAGTACAGTGCGGCGAAGCGCCATACTCCCGCTCTGAATCGGCGGCGCCAATTCACAAGTTGCGGCGCGCAACCGCTGAAGCGACGGCCGCGGACAACCTCGATCATCTCTCGATAGCTGTCAAAAGCAAAATACGAGCGATTGTTTCGAATGTACGTTATCCGCTCTTGAGGGGAAAGGCACAATTGCCAGACGTACTGCGCCTCCTCGCGCACACTGTCAGAACGTGGCTCGTGCCCACCTGAGTTGTAAGCACGCCGATCAATGGAGAGTGGCGATGGAAGTTGACGCGATCGCGTGCTCCCGATGAACGTGAATTTCTGCTGAAGCATCGAAGTGTCCCTTTCGCAATTCGGCGAATGATGCGTACAACGTGACGTAACGAGAGAATCAAGAAGATCCTGCGCAGATCCAACGGATCAGCTGTGCGCTCTGTCCACGACCCGCGCCGATCTAAGTGTAGGTCCGAGCGAAAGGGCATTGCGAAAAGCGGGCGCTATAGTCAGGCCAACGTGGCCGGTGCTGGCTGTTGATTGCGAGATACAGCTCCCGAGGCAATGATGGTGGCCGTTGAGAACTCTCTGAGGTGCCGGCTCGTTGAACCGGGGCGGCGAGTGTGGGGCGCGGGCACGGCTGCTTACAAATGTGCTCAGTTGGTTAAGAGAGGGGTTGAATCGGACGCAGCGAGAGATTGTACGATGTGAAGCAAATGAGCAGTTCGAGACGAGACGCGCGAGGCCGCAATGGTGTTATCTTTGGGCGATGTACCGGGCATCGTGAGCCAGATCGGGCGGCTCCACAAACAGGGGCGCTGCTCGTGGTTTGGATTGGCCGTGCGGTCGATAAACCGGGATCAATGAATTGATGGTCATCGTCCGTGCAGATGGATTCAATCAGGTTACGATGGCCCACTAAGCAACCGTTCGAGCCATACCCTCTCGGTAGCACTCGAAGTCGTCGACTTGCGACCTACAAACGTTATAGCACACCGTGTCCACCTAAGCCGACCTACCTTGAGAGGATATCATGCGTCGAAGGCAGCTCAACTCATCTTGCTGGAGCGACAGATTCAAGTACTATATGCTAACGGTTAGTATTGTTGCCGCGCTAAACTCGTTGTCATTCATGTACGCCAAAGCCGGCGGGCCTCTACCCACGGAACAGGAAAAGCAGGCGTGTATCGCCGACGTCTTTCGGCTCTGTAGCGCGGCCATACCTGATGCGAACGCAATCACTTCGTGTCTGAAGTCAAACGTGGCCGGTGTGAGTGCGGAATGCCGCTTGGTTCTGTCAACCCGCGAGCGGCCGAGTGGTGTATCAAAGTGAGCCGGCGATCATATAGATTGTCGTACGGTGTTGGCGCTGGCTGACACTAAGTAGCGCGGTCGGTTACGTCCGGCGTTCGACGCACGGTGAGCAGCGTGTCCAGGAGATGTACGTGGCGTCGGATTGCAAGCGAGTATCCAGCCTAAGGGGCCTGATGTATCGTCGAAGTAAAGGCGCCTGGCGGAGCGAATTCATTGAACCAGTGTGGTCGGGTGCTAGATGAGCAGAGTCGCTAAGTGGTTAGTCAAGGTGGGCCGCCACACGAAAGCATCAGATGAGCAACGGTGTGAGCTGTCGCTGGCGCACCGTGGTGTAGATGATCGGTTGAACTGCGCCTCTGCCTTGAAAGCGGTCTATCTTACGAGAAGCATCCGGCGGAGTCTGCGTGTGATTTGCTCGTGCCTTAGTGGCCCGGTAAGCTGAAGCGTGAACCTGTGCTTTCAAACGATCCCCCGGTTGCAGTCAAGGGTGATTATAAGTGCTTTAGCTCGACTCCGTGTTTTTTGAGTGCGTAGCCTATTTGGCGCGACGTCAGTTTGAGTAGCCGTGCTGCTTTCGCCTGTACCCAGCCCGCCCTTTCCATGGCCGCGATAAGGTGCTCGCGATCAATTATTCGCTCACCTCTCGTAACCTGCAGGTGCGAGAGCGTGGTTCCGTGAGCGGGTTCGGATGAAGCATCGCATGGCCCCGTATGCGGCAGCGGTTGTGACGGCATCGATAGCGGCTGCTTACTCTTCCAAAGTCGAGCGGAGAAGCAACCATCGGATTTGCAGGCGAAATCGCGACTGTTAATCGCTGGACCGGCCGCCATGGTGGCAGTCCGCTGAACGCAATTGTGAAGCTCCCTAATATTGCCGGGAAATTCGCAACTTTTCAATACGTCGAACGCGCTTGGTTCGAAAGTCAACGAGCGCTCGTTTTCGGAGTTGAACGTGCGAAGAAATTCAGTAGCGAGCAACGGAATATCGTCGCGGCGCTCACACAATGGTGGGACAAGCAAAGGGATGACGCTCAGACGGTAGTAGAGATCCGCGCGAAATTGTGTCTGCGAAACGGCGACCTCTAGATCCTTGTTAGTCGCTGCTATGAGTCGAACGTCAACTCTTATCGTGTGTGTACCGCCGACTCTCTCAAATTCCTGCTGTTGTAGCACTCGCAGCAGCTTCGCTTGAAAAGAAGGTGAGATTTCACCAATCTCGTCGAGAAACAGCGTGCCTTTGTCAGCCAGCTCGAAGCGCCCTTTGCGCGAATTGATGGCTCCGGTAAAGGCGCCCTTCTCGTGTCCAAACAGCTCAGATTCCAAAATAGTCTCCGATAATGCCGCACAGTTTAGTTTGACGAATGGGCGGTTGGCTCGGGGCGATAGGTCGTGGATCGCTTGTGCAGCAACCTCTTTTCCGCTACCGGACTCGCCTCGCAAGAGTATCGTTGCATTTGATTTAGCGACCACATTGATCTTGCGGAGGAGCTTGCGCAGGGCCGGGCTGCGACCAACTACGCCAGGTAGCGTTAGGTTGCGGTCCGCTTCGGCTTGATCATCCTGCGGCAACGTTGTCTGGTTGCCATCGGTCGCAAGAGGCGGCTCGCTGTCATCGTGGGCCGTGGAGAGGTATGACCTCAGAAAGTGGCCGAGCATGTTCGCGATAGCGAGGAGAAGGGTCACGTGTGAATTGGGATCTAACGATGGGGACCCGTCCCGGAACAGCTCGGCCGAGAGCACCCCGACGGTCGTGCTCTCGACAGCGATTGGAACGGCGATGAACGACAATCGACTATGTGCCGTGGCGTCAGATGAACCTGAATCGCTTGTGGTCTGGGAATTGTTCGGTTGCGTAGGGGTTATTATAAGGGGTGTGGCCGTATTGAGCACGCGCTCGACAGCTCCTTGCGGCAGGCGGAGTCGAAAACGCTGATCGCTCCCTTCAGTCCAGCCCGCGCCCACGGCAATCGCCGGAGCGTTGTGACCGGCATGCAGACAGACCACACAATGTTGCATCTGAAGCTGAGACTGTATTAACGCGACGACGGCCTCCAGCCGAAGCTCGAGCCGAAAGGGCGCGGCGAGTTGTTCCGCTATGCGCAGCAGGATCTCAGGCACTTTCGGGTGTGCCCATTGAGCGTCGCTGCGAGAGGCCTCCGCTCCCGGTGACTTGAACTGTGATGTTGAAGACAAAATGTCGCTAGTCATATTGTCCGGTTTCCGCCGATCGTTGTTACGCCGGCCGTGGCGCCTGCGCTGTCGCGGACCTAACAACGTTTCGTGCAGCGACGACAAGGCCAACCATGATTAAAGAGTCAGCCCTGGACGAGAGATTTGCTCCGGTGCAGCGTCGCCAGTTTGAATATGTGAGGTCCTTTAACGCAAGGAGTGCGCCATATTGGCGCATCTTATGCAAATGATCCTCGAGTGCTTTCAGAGATAGCAGGTCGTCTGTCGTCCATGCCGGTCCCTACTGCGGGCAGCATCTAGGCTCAGGTGAACAGGTTCGGCGAAGCTGCGAGGGCCGCCATTTCCGATTGGTGACAATCGGACTTCTTTCAAAGTCGTGGTCATGCAGCTCGCTCCGCTCGTCCTGGACTGGTGTACCGATGAAGGTGCCACCGCAAATCGCTTTCAGCGCGCTGCTGCCCATTGGGAGGGCTGCGAGAGGCGCGGCATGCGAGCTCAGCCGTAGTCGGGCAAAAGTGCGTTCGGACGAGGTCCGGGTACTGTGATTTACGCGAGAACAATGGCCGTAACAGCTGTAGAGGCAGCTGTAGGAGCCGGGACGTTTCGCTCGAGACACGTAATCAGGCACCAGACTGGTTTGCGAGGTCGTCGTGCTCCTTGACCTCCTTTGGCCGCAGCGCGTCGCTCCGACGCTTAAAGCTGTGCCGGATTCGCAGGACGCTGACGAAGCATTCGCAATGGCCGGCTGACTCGGTCGCCTCGAGCCGTCAACACCGCGCCCGTAAGCGGTGGTTTCACGGTCGGAGGCCTATTGACGAAGCATTGGTGCCGTCGACCTAGAGTGATTTACTGACAGGCTGCATGCAAAATGGCAGAGTGAGGCGGTCGGGCAAAGGCGCTTTGCGCGGCCGGTGACGCGGTCCTCCGCGTGTTCGCTCAACGGCTTGATGCGACTGATCCCGTGTCTCCACTGGAGGGCGCCCGGTATGTCAGCATGGCCGATTACGAAACGTCCGCTGACGAGGGCCGTCAGGGCGGTTGAGTCTGGAACCGGCACGTCGCAATGGCGAGAAGGTCAAACGAGGGAGTGTAAGGCGATGGTGCGCGTTGGTCCGCAACCACGGAGCGCCTCTCATTGCTACTACCGTTGCCAAGAAGCGAATCGCAGAGCGGCGTCTCAGGATAGAGCTCGTCCGCGGTTCCACCCTGAGGGGGTGCGTCATGGGACAGCAGGACGAGTCGAACGACACCGAGACCCAGGCATCACGCGATAGAATGAGCGCCTAGATGATCGTGAGCATCATCGCCACGACCGCGTGGCAGCCTCGTGTGGCATGTCGTTCCTGCTCCCTGCGGCTAACTCCTGCTTGTGGTAATCGTATCTAGGTTTGCGGCGGGAGCCGAGTGAACGCCTGATAGGATTCATAGGCGCGCATCAAGCCGTCGCGAAGCGACGTCGTCGCCCGCTAGCCGAGCTTGTCAAGGCGGCGGAGATCGAGCAGCTTGCGTGGCATGCCGCCGGGACGCGAGGTGTCGAAGCTGATCTCGCCTCGATAACCGATGACCTCGGCGACGAGGCGGGAGAACTCGGCGATGATGATGTCCTCGCCGCTCCCGATATTGACGAGCTCGGACTCAGAATAGCGCTTCATCAAACGGAGGCAGGCATTCGCCATGTCGTCGACATAAAGGAATTTGCGCGTGGCAAGCCGGTGTCCCTGACCACAACGTTTTTCGCGCCGGCAAGCGTCGCTTCGTGAAAGCGCCGGATCAGCGCGGCTACGACGTGGCTGTATTCTGGATGACAATTGTTGCCAAGGCCGTACAGAGTAGTCGGCATTACACTGACGAAGTCGCTGCCATACTGGCTGCGATAGGCCTCGGCCATCTTGATCCCGGCGATCTTTGCATGGCGTAGGGCTCATTGGTCGGCTCCAGCTGGCCTGTGAGTCCTCGCGAAGCGGCTGTGGCGCCAGCTTCGGATAGATGCAGGAGGAGCCAAGAAACATCAGCTTCTCGGCGCTATTCAGATGCGCGCCATGGGTCACGTTCGGCGCGATGGCAATATTATCGTAGATGAACTCAGCGCGCCGCGTATTGTTGGCGAGGATACCGCTGACTTTGGCCGCGGCAAGGAAAAACGACTTGCGGCGTCTTCTTTGCGAACCAGTCGAATACGGCGGCCTGGTTGCAGAGGTCGACCGTGCCGGTCGACAGTCACAAGTTCAACCTCCTCCTGCGCGAGCCGGCGCGCCAGCACGCTGCCGACCATGCCGCGATGACCGGCGACGTAGACGCGTGTGACCTTCAGCTCAAAGGAAGTGGCTGCCATTGTCGGCGTCCCGTTTTGCTTCGGCCAGATCACTCGCCATCATTTCCTGAACCAGTTGGACAAAGCTCCGCTTTGGCTTCCACCCGAGCTTGGTGCGCGCCTTGCTGGCATCGCCGACCAAAAGATCAACCTCGGTGGGGCGAAAATAGGTCGGATCGATGCGGACCACGGTCTTGCCGCTTCTAGCGTCGAGGCCGGTTTCCTCGACGCCCACGCCCCGCCATTCGATGCGGCGGCCGACCTGCGCGAAGGCCAGCTCGACCATCTCCCGCACGGAATGCATCTCTCCGGTGGCAAGCACGAAGTCGTCTGGCTTATCGGCCTGCAGGATCAAATGCATGCCCGCCACATAGTCGCGGGCATGGCCCCAATCCCGCTTGGCTTCGAGATTGCCAAGATAGAGCGCATCTTCCAGGCCGACCTCGATGCGCGCGACGGCACGCGTGATCTTGCGGGTCACGAAGGTCTCGCCACGGATCGGGCTCTCATGGTTGAACAGAATACCGTTGGAGGCGAACATGCCATAGGCTTCGCGGTAGTTTACCGTAATCCAGTAGCCATACAGCTTTGCGACGCCATAAGGCGAGCGTGGATAGAATGCGGTCGTCTCCTTCTGCGGAATCTCCTGCACCAGGCCATAAAGCTCCGAGGTCGAAGCCTGATAGAACCGCGTGTGCCTCTCCATTCCAAGAATGCGGACTGCTTCCAGGAGGCGCAGCACCCCGATTGCGTCCGCATTAGCGGTATATTCCGGGCTCTCGAAGCTGACGGCAACATGGCTTTGGGCGGCGAGATTGTAGATCTCAGTCGGCCGGATTTGCTGTATCAGGCGGATCAGATTGGTCGAATCCGTCATGTCGCCGTAATGCATCAGGAACGGGACCTTGCCGACATGCGGATCCTGGTAAAGGTGATCGACGCGCGCTGTGTTGAACGAGGACGAGCGGCGCTTGATGCCGTGCACAACATAGCCGAGCGACAGTAGATAGTCGGCGAGATAAGCCCCGTCTTGCCCGGTTACGCCGGTGATGAGAGCGACGCGCTCAGCCATATTCACAAATGCTCCCAAATGCCTCAGGGGCCTACCGACTTCCAGCAACGGCCGAAGCCTGTCCCTCTGACATATCGTCCGGCGTGGTCAACCTACTATGGCGCTAGTGCTCATATTCCGGGGAAGTGTGGCGGCGCGCCCTGGCTCCACCATCTCTCAGCCGTGGAGAAGTTGGCAAGGCGCTGTGTGGTGAAAGCAGCAAGGAATACCAAGTACGTTGGGGCCTGAATTAACGATCCTGGGAGGCCTGCATCCGGCATCAACCCGCGCGAGGTGAGCTCGGCGCCCTTCCCTCGTGTGCATAGAGAGGTCCAGCACAATGTGTGACCACCTTATCTCCAGGTATGGGCATCGGTAACTCATTTGAGAAATCTACTCCCGCCGCACCTTCATCCGCAGCACTCGCCTTCACCAAACAAGGTGCTTGGGATACGAACCGAGCCGGCTCCGTCGGAGAACGGCATAGGTCGGTGAGACATTACGACAGCAGTGTCGCACCCTCGCTTCGCGCGGAGTCCATTGGATGGCTTCGAACCGATGTCCAGATATGGCACCGAGGCGTTGTACCTGGTGACTGCTGAAGTAAGTGCTAGGCTCATTTAAGCCTTTCTTGGCGCTGGTGGGGCTTGACGTCCTGTGGCAAGCATCAAAAGGCCGGCTTCGCTGGCCGCCGCTCGTGAGGACCGGCGAGAGAGCGCGCATCTGGCGCGTGCTCGGCGGATGACCTTTCGGCTAAGATCAAGTGGCTTGGATCGTCCAAGCTAAATTCGATTACTTGGGGGACGACTAGGCTTGCGTAGCGCGAGAAAGCACTTGTCGACGGAAATCGGATAACGGTATGGCAGTAGGCCAGGAGGTACATTTCCACGAGAGCAGCGAATCCGCCCTCGACTCCAAGATCTGCAGTGTGCAGCGGGCCAGCATCGTTCGCTCGGAAGCGTTTGGGAATGCTGAAGAGCTCAGAATAGACAGCCGAAAGGTGATCAGCGACGCTGGGACTGTCAGTGCACAAAAAGAGCCTTGTCGGTCGTGTATGATGCAATGCTTTTGCCCGTTCAACTGCAGCGCATACCTGCTCCATAGCGACTCGTGGGTCGGTCCAATAAGGCCTATGACCCATAGTATCTTCACCGTTCCCGTGCCGAACGTGTATCCCGATTACATCGTGCCCCTCAAACGCTCGATGGTAAACATCGTCGATGCGACGCCTGATCTCCTGGCGTGGTGTGATGCTTTGGAATATGTTGCGCTCGGCCTCCTGATCACAGCCCCACATTAAGCAAGCGTCACAAACGATAGTATTCGCCTGGATATCCCTTGACGTTACCAACAACCTGCGCAGCTCATCACGCTCGTGGAAAATTTGGTCATCCGACCGGTAAACGCCGTCAATTGCAGGCCTGTTCCACCAATGTGGAAAAAACGGCCCAGGAAAGCAGAGTTGATTGATCTTATCGTCGCAGATAACGGGTACGCCCGAGATGTTGTCGAGCGGCTCAAAGAACACGCTGAAGGCGTTTGTAAAGGGGTCAGAGAGATAGCAAGATCCGCGCCAGTCAATGACCAAAGTGCGCCCTGTTCGCTTGGAGTATTGCCAGGCTGACGCGAGCGACCATAAGCAATCGCCGAAACCGGTGCGACGCCTGGAAATGACGAAGCGCTGTTGATGAGTCATCTTGAATCCATTGCTCCGGCAGTTGAATAAGTTGC
This sequence comes from Bradyrhizobium sp. WYCCWR 13022, assembly GCF_030435535.1. Classification (NCBI taxonomy): domain Bacteria; kingdom Pseudomonadati; phylum Pseudomonadota; class Alphaproteobacteria; order Hyphomicrobiales; family Nitrobacteraceae; genus Bradyrhizobium; species Bradyrhizobium sp. WYCCWR 13022. Next base: position 19,068 of record NZ_JAUIZJ010000014.1, on the reverse strand, counting down.
TCACCCTGGACGGCAGGAAAGTACCGGCAGTGTTATCGTCCGCCAGGCCGTCGCGAGCCGTATGTTAGGTTGCGAGAGCTTGTCCGCTTCGCGACCAAGAGGTCGGTTATGGATTGCCGTTCGCTAGCTAGACAAAGAGATACCTATCAAGTCGCATGCGCCTGATCGCGCAGATCTCCCAGATTGTTGGCGGCGGGACGCAAGCAGATGCGGCGCTTTTCCCACAACTGCCGAAGTTCAAGGATGATTGCGTCGCGCCGCTCGCCCTTTACGTGAGCGAGAAGCTCGCCGAGGGCGGCGTCCCCTTTGATTCCATGCAGCAACTCGAATAGATCGGGCGAGATGCGCACAGCGCCGCCATCGGAGAAGGTGGTATAAGTCTCGCAGACGATCTCCCGACACTCTGCGGTGACGTGATCCGGGGTACGGCGAAGTGAAGTGTAGGCCGGTAAGGAAACGCGGAGCGCAGCCCAGTCCTCCGGCGTGGCGACGCGCTTCGTGATGAGAAGCGATCCGATCACGAGGGCGTCAAGATCTGTCGTAAGGAACGTGACCATTGCGTCGGTAACCGACTGCACGATCGGTTCGACATTGTTGTTGAAAGATGTATTGAGGAGGACAGGGACGCCCGTCCGCTTGTGGAATTGATTAATCAGCTCCCAGTACCGCGGGTTCGATCTACGTGACACCGTCTGCAGCCGTGCTGTACCATCGACGTGCGTAACCGCACCAAGCACACTTCGCTTGCAATCACGAACTTGAACGACAAAGTTCATGAACGGAAAAGCTCCCGCGGTCTTAGGAAGATCGAAAAACTCAGCGGCATGTTCCTCCAATACGGAAGGTGCAAACGGCCGGTAGCCCTCGCGTTTTTTAACGATGGCGTTTATGCGGTCCTTATTCTTTGCTGGTCTGGGGTCAGCAACAATGCTGCGGTTACCGAGGGCGCGCGGTCCAAATTCGGAGCGGCCTTGGACCCAGCCAACAACCGAACCGTTGGCTATCCATTCAGCTACCACGCTCGCCACGTTCGCGCTTCTTTGCACGTCGATATGCCCGCGCCATGCAGCAACCTCTCGCTCTACAGCATGGTCATCCCCAAGTGCCGGGCCCCAATAGACATGCTGAAGCCGCTCACGGGGTGCGGGACGTCCTTGTTCTTCGGAAACCATGAGAGCAGCGCCGAGTGCGCATCCAGCATCGTGCGCCGCGGGCTGCACGAAGATATCATCAAATAGTCCTGTATAGAGCAACTTACCGGTCATGGTGCAGTTGTGGGCGACACCACCAGCCAAGCATAGCCGCTTCATGCCGGTCACCTCACGGTAATGCCTGAGAACATGAAAAACAATACGTTCCAAGGCCTCCTGCAAGGCTGCACTAACATCTTTATGCTCTTGGGTGAACGGCATTCCCTTGCCGCGAACGTGTATGTCGTGCTCTAACGCCGGAGCGATGTCGTTCAAATGTATCTTGTAGCCACCGTTCTCCTTTAATTCGTAGAATTGCTGAAATAGTTCTCGGAAACGCGAGGAGTCCCCGTACGGAGCAAGGCCCATAACCTTGTACTCGTCGAACAAGCCATAACCGAGGCACTTGATTGCCTCTAAGTAAAACAATCCGAGGGAACCGTCCTCTGGGAAGGTATGTAGTTGAGTAAGACGACTTCCCGATCCAATGGCCACCATCCCGGAGAGGAAATCACCGCCGCCGTCGATTGCCAAGACTAGACCTTCGTCATAGCCGGACACAGCAAAAGCACTTGTTGCATGCGCATGATGGTGACTGACGAATGACAAGCGCGATGGCTCGATCTCTGTATCAAACTCCTGCGATAGCATAAGCTGTAGAAGGGTTCTGGCGTCGAGAGGGATGCCACTCTGCGTCTCCGAACCAAACAAAAGCCGAAGCATCGCGTTGCAATAGGACTCGGTTGCATAGAATGCGATGCGATCGATGTCCTTTAATTGCGCTCCCGCAGCAGCCAGGCAGTAGCGGATGGCCTGGGCGGGAAATTTGTTGGAATGCTTAATTCGGTTTAGGCGTTCTTCTTCAACCGCGGCTAACACACGCCCGTCACGCACCATGACAGCTGCGCCATCATGCAAGAATGTGTGCGAGAGTGCAGGTCGATATTCATGGACCTTATCCAATCCGCCGCTCAATCCAAGACACAGCATTCTATCCTCCAGCAAGTGTGGTAGTAATCATGATCTTTAGGGCGGCCGGGTAATGAAACGTCCGCGACGTTGAACGCGAATAGGCCGGCAAGCGCAGGCCGAGAAACAGGGTGTGCGTTCATTAAGCGGCTGGGCATCGTCAGTGTGATAAGCGTCGCCGAAATAGCTTTGCCGACAGTAAGAAGAGCAGTACTGCGTAAGCGAAAAGGACACCAACATGCGCGCCGATGCTATCGAGTGGTAGCCCGAGCATTGCAGGCCGTATTAGCGCAATCGAATGTTCCAAAGGTAACGCGGCTGCAGCCAACTGGAGAGCGGGCGGAAGGTGCGCAACGGGAAAGACTGCCCCGGATAGGAACACCATAGGGGTCGAGATGAGAGTCTGGTAGAACACAAAATAGTCGTAGCTTGGGGCAATCGCGACAACGACGAGCGCCGCGCTCGCGAACGCAAGGCCGGTGAGGGCGAGAGCGGGGAAACAATAGAACGTGGATAATAAGGTGCCATAGCCAAGCCCCGTAGCAACAAGCGCGATTCCGGTGCCCGCCAAAGTGGCCTTGCTTGCTGCCCAAACCAATTCACCGAGGAGGATATCACCCAGCGTGAGCGGAGTGCACATCATTGCGTCCCAGGTTCGTTGGCTGCGCATGCGAGCGAACGTTCCGTACAGAGTTTCGAAGCTTGCCGCGGTCATAGCGCTGGTTGCCACCATTCCGCCGACCAAGAAATCGACATATGAGTGACCGTCTACATTGCCGACAATCAGGCCGAGCCCAAAGCCGAGACCCAAGAGGTTGGTCAACGGGTCGGCCAAGTTGCCAAGCAGCGAAGCAGCGGCGGCCTTCCTCCATGCCAGATAGTTGCGGCGCCACACGCTGATCCAACTGAGTGCGTCCGATGGCAAGGCTGCTTTGGATATCGTCTTCATGCGTCTATCCTGTGTCCCGTCAACCGCAGGAAGACGTCTTCCAGGTTAGGCGGCCGCTCCAGAAGGCGCAGACCGGTGCATCCACGAAGCCGAAGCCGCACCGCCGCCTGATCCGGCGCGTAGCAAAACAGCGTCTCTCCCCTCACCTCGATGCGCGAAGCGTGAGGCTCTATTATCGCACGGAGCTCGAGTGGGTTTCCGCCGTAGACCTCGAGGACATCACAGCCAATCTGAGAGTCGATCAGAGCATTGGGCGCACCCTCGGCGATCTTACGTCCATTCTCTAGCACGCAGAGGCGATCGCAAAGTCGTTCAGCCTCTTCCATGAAGTGGGTCGTCAGCAGGATAGTCTTTCCTCGAGCGAGCAGAAGACGCAGGCGTTCCCAAATCAAGTGGCGGGCGTGGGGATCGAGGCTGGTCGTGGGTTCATCCATGATGAGCAGTTGTGGATCGTTGATCAGGGCACGGGCCAGCACGAGACGTCGCTTCATGCCGCCGGACAGATCCGCGACCCGTGACTCTGCTCTACCCTCAAGTCGCGCAAATTCGAGCAGCGAAGGCACAGCCTCCTCACTTTCGCGCGTATTCAGTCCAAAGTACCGTCCAAATATGAGGAGATTTTCGCGCACAGTGAACGCATCCTCGAGATTATCAACTTGTGGGACGACGCCGATGCCCGCGCGCGCCAAACGGGCGCGTGCCGGCACCTGCTCACCCAAAACAGTGATCCGGCCGGCATCGGGCGATATGAGGCCGAGGATCATCCGAACGATCGTGCTTTTACCCGCCCCATTTGGACCGAGTAGCCCGAAACACTCTCCCTTAGCGACGCTAAAGGTCAGACCCCGTACGACGCCTCGATCATGATAAGTCTTTTGGACGTCAGTCAGTTGAATCGCTGGATTGGACATAGGCTGTCTTAGTCAGTGACCAGAGCGGAATTGGATAATGTCAGACCAGCTTCGACGGATCGTTGCCAGAGAAAGCCGTCGCACCAAACATGGTCGACGCGACCCCAGTCACAAGCGCTAGCAACATCAGGAAAAAACCCCCGGCCAGGATGGTTGGCGCTCGTGTTGCAGAGCAGCGGAATTCCTGTAAGTTTCTCATACTCGACCAGAAGAGCAGCGATCTTTTGCGGAGACGTTCGGGAGATTGTTTGCAATCGGGCAGAACCATCCAGGTGCACGATAGCGGGAACTTTTGTCCGCCATTCGCGACGGGTTTGATGGTCGAAGAGCATGTAAGGATCTGGGCTGCCGGGATCGAAAATTTCAGCAGCCCGGTCCTCGAGGCAAATAGGAGCGACGGGACGAAATCGTTCCCGTAGCTTGATATCGTTCAGAAGGTCTTTCATCTCCTTGGAGGTTGCAGCCGCAATAATACTGCGGCCGCCGAGTGCTCTGGGTCCGAGCTCCGCGAGGCCGGTGAGGAACACTACGGGCTTGCCTGTAGCGATGAGAGCCGCAAGCTCTACGATGGTACAGGGCAAAGCCTCCCATTGGCCTGATGGGTTGCTTCCGGTCAAGGCCGGTCCGCTGTGAACTGACCACTCCAAAGGAGTCAAAGCGTTTGGCTCGGCCATGGCGGCGCAAGCCGCGCCAATTGCTGAGCCGCTATCATTTGGAAACGGGGGTACCCAAACTGAATCAAACAATCCCGTCGCGCGCAGAGCACTATTCCACTTTATATTAAGTCCACACCCTCCAGCGATGCACAGGTGCCGTAAGCCCGGAAGACCTGAGTGCCGTAGCAGAGCAAGTCCTATTTCTTGCTCCAGCAGCCGCTCCAGAAAAACGTGAAAAGATGCGAGTACATCTTCGGAAGGCGTACCGGTGAGCCGACGACCGCATGCCTCGAAAAACCAGTCAGTGGCGGCAAGTAAGGCTTCAGGATCGTTTATGCTGGCACGGTAAGCGCGAGCACGCTCGGAAGGACCGGCTAGACACGCTTCATACATCTCTTGAAAGACTGCCAGAATGCCCTCATCGAGAGCGCCTAGCCCGATATACGCCATAAGCTTACCTGCGACACCAAGATCCCAGCCTGCCCTGCTGGCTTGACGATAGGGCCCGAAGTGCTGCCCAGCGATAGCATAGGCATGGCCGATGAAAGGGAAAAGAGTGTCGAGGAAGCGGGCTCCGGTCGGATCTACATGATACAGGCGCGGAAAGATGCAGCCGTCCCACACTAAGCACAATGCAGGGGCTCGGGCTTTGGCGAAAGCACTGGTACAGTAAGCGCCGGCCACGTGGCCGGCTACGTGAGCATAGCTATGATAACGTAAAGGCACCCGATCGAGGACGAGGCCCGACCCGGCATAGGGCGTGAGGAGCGTGTTTTCGTGGGACTCGATATATGGCGCTCCCTTAATGGTGAGCGGCACCCCTTCACTTAGGACATCAAATTGCGAGTGCGTCAGCCCGTCCCAGCCGTCGATGACAAATCGGTCAACATCCGTGGGCCTTAAGCCGTGTTCGGCCAGCGCGAGAGTGACTGCGCAGAGGTCGGTGATGGCTTGATAGCGTGGATTATTGGCTCTCTTTTCTTGCTCTATGCAGAAGAGCAAGCGCCCATCTTCCACAACGGCAACCGCTCCGTCATGTGTCAGCTTGATTCCACAGATTCGCATAGTCACTCCGTGTTCGCCGCAGCGAATGCACTAGTCTGGCAAGTTCGACTTAGTGCGAAAAGACGCAATCAAACAATCTTCGTCGATGCTCGCGCCACGGCATTGTACGCGCTCAGTCTCGACCAGATGTTCATTCAAAACATCAAGCATTGTTTCGGCACCCGCAGGATGCCCCCAACGCTGACAAGAGGCGTCACGCGCTGATCCGAAAACGAGCCGTCCGCTGGGCGCCAGCATTCGCGTGAGCTTCTCGATGGCGTCACCCATCTGGCCGGTATCTTCAAGATAATAAAGCACTTCCGCCACCACGATCAGGTCGAATGGATTAGTTGCGTTGAGGTCCCGCACGTCAGAGATGTGCCAGGCGATATGAGGCCATTGAGCTTGCTCCCTTGCTCGAGTGATCGCACGCGGCAGAACGTCGATTGCTACGAGTTGCTGGCAGTGGGGCGCCAGCTTTGCCGTGAAGACGCCCGCTGCGCAACCCACCTCAAGCGCGTTACCGACCGCGCCTTCCGCGAGGCACAGACGGAGCAAGTGCGCGTGGCGCTCTTGCTCGAATGGGTTCGCGTTGAGCCGCCACGGGTCGTCCGCCTCCATCTCCCGCTCGAGCAAGCGCAGTACCTTATCGAATGTCATTCACCCTTCCTTACTTTAGTGCGCTTGTTTTCGCCGCGTTTGAGCGCGGTCCTAGATCACAGGCCGAGCGTTGGAGCGCCTTAACGGGTGGTCCCCTCCCCGGTGACCGCCAGCGCTGCCGGCTGTCGCCGAGCGGCATCATGGTGACAGGCGTCACGTTCGTGGATCGTTTCCGGAGCCCCGCAGAGTGATGCCGGAGGCGTCGTACGGGAGAGCCAGTTACTGTTATCCAATGTACACAATGCATAGGCTTTCAAGGGAAGCACTAGGAACAGATTGATTGGCGTGTGCAACGCGAAGCCAAGAAATCGCACCTCACGAGCACGAATCGCCGCTGTGGTGCACCGCATCAGCGTTAGCGATGAAATAGCAACGATCGTCAACCATGGTATGGTGTGCGTGGTCGCAAGCTGAGCGAGCCCGGTCATTATGGACAGAGCCAAAAGAAGAGGGCCAAGGTTCTGTCCGATAACATCTAATGTGAGATAGCCATTAAGATGAGGCAGCAGCCGCAGTGCTAGCAGCGTGTCGCGGAACGTACTGCGTGCCCAGCGTAGTTGTTGACGCAAATAAGGTCCGAGCCTGTCGGGAACGACGGTTGCGGCTATCGCATCTGGAACGTATTCAGTTCGAAACCCTGCCTGCAGCATAAGTATTGTGAGGTGACGATCCTCGCCGAAATCACTGGGCTTCCCGCGGAAATATTGCGTTTCATACTTGTCGAGCAGCGATGTAAGAGCCGAACGGCGATACATGGCGCAGGGTCCGCAGCAGCACATAACAGCACCGAAGCTGGCTTGTGCAGCGCGTTCTTCGTTACAAGCAAGCCAGTACTCCATGTCGATGAGCCGCGTGAGCCAAGTGCGATCCCGATTGGTCGCGACCAGATGGCCCATAGCGGCACCAACTTCCGGCTCGTGCATGCTAGCTGCTAGTTTTGTGACGACATCGACTGCGAGCGTCGTATCAGAGTCGACGTTGAGAACCAGGTCTCCAGATGACTGCCGGATGGCACAAATCTGCGCCTTCCTCTTGCCTACGTTCTTTCGCAGAATGATAAAGCGAAATCGTGTATCTTGCGCGTAAGCGTCGTGGACAGCTTTGACAGCAGCGAGGTTTTGAGAGCCATCGTCAACGACATAGACGCGCAGTCGTCCAGTAAAATCCTGGGCGGCAATCGAGCCTAAGCACGCCGACAGGGTGTCTGGCGTTTCATTGTAGCAAGGAACGATAACGTCGACACTGGGCATCGTTTCGTGATCGACGTCCGTGAGTGGCGGCGATGAGGCCCGGCTCTTTATTGCATAGATCATTTGAGCGCTCTTATAAAACGCTGAAAGGATTGTGTATGATCCAATCGCGGCAGTGCTGGCGGTCACAAGCAGGCTCATTCTGGTCTCAGTGAAAGTGAGGAATGGGACGAATTGCAAAGCCGCGACTGTGCAATGCGGGAATTAGCTGGCTGACGGCGCATACTGTCTGATCGCGCAGCCTTTGATCATGACCCCAATTGCGTTCATCGGGAGGGCAGCCATCGTGCAAAAGAACAATGGCTCCAGGTTGGATGGAGCTCAGTACCGCGCTGACGATCGCATCCGCACCAGGCCGAGACCAGTCGCGAGGGTCTACAGACCAGTGAAGTGCGCCGAGCCCAGCGCTCGCGGCGCAGGAGAGCACATGTTCGGTCCAGAGCCCATATGGCGCACGCACATGTCGGAGCCGAGCCTCCGGGCAAGCCGACTTAATGGCACAGTTCGCGTGTGCAATCTCCGACGCGACTTTCGTTGGCTCGCATTTCGAGAGATCGGGATGGTTCATGGTGTGGTTTGCGAGTTCGTGTCCGTCGGAAACTATCCTGCGCGTAATGTGCGGATGTTCTGCTGCATATCTGCCGATGACGCAGAACGTCGCCGGCACGTTATGTTGGGAGAGGATGTCTAAGATGTGCGGGGTATAAAAAGAGTGCGGCCCGTCGTCGAACGTCAAGTGGACGCTTGGTGAGTCAGCATACTGCCTGCCATCGCCAACGCTTGTTAAGTGCATAGAGAGGCCTGTCACAGTTCGGGCCCGTTTCGCTCAATTGTCGTTCCGGGCGGCCATTCGCTCAACGGCTTTCCGACAGGCAAAACGACGAGAAGAGCGTCGTCTGTTCGCGTGGGCGGCAAAGCAGGATAGACCTCCGCCAGCGTAGAACGGACGCGTATACCCGGAATGATCGAGGCCAGCCCTGGGCGATCGAGCAACCTCGTGATGTGCGTTTTGAGCGCATGACGGACTGTGCCAAATCCGAAAGGAACGCCCATCAGGTGTAGTGTAGGATACATTGCGCGTACAGAGTGTGGCACTCCCAGACCCTCTAGGTCGGGGCGTACCGCGTACAATCCGAGTTCGGCCACCAACACGTCGGCATCGCCGACCTTGATGAACCGTCGCAGCGCGCCAAGATGAGCCGCAACGCCCCTGCTGTCGTAGCCGACACATCGGAGCTCGGGCCTCGCACCCGCCCAGCTCCGATAGCCCTCAAAGGGACGTGCATTGAACGTTCCGGTCGGTCCGTAAGCCGCTCGTAAGAATGCCGAGAGCTGGATATGATCCGATAGCTCCAACTCATTCTCCCAGCACGTCCGCCACTGTATTGGGGGGCGCATCGACCCATCTCCTACGTTTGGCTTCATTGCCGTGTATGCATGAGGTGAGGCGCTACAGCAGGGTGCGCACGGAATCGAGCGCACGGGGCTGCTGCAGGCGCTCTCCTGCGGTTCGGCGAAGAACGACTTGGGAATGCGGCGCAATGCGTAGCAGGCCGCGGGAGCCCTACAGGAATCCTGCTAGAAAGAAGGTGGGTGCGGTCAGGTTGTACAATATACGATGGTATATCGGCGTCCTTTCGCGGACATATCGGCGTCCTGCGAGTTGCGAGACAAAGCACCTCTGATGTATTACTCGCCTTAAAGATGTTTGATGGGGTGATCGAGGTGGTTTGAATGTGTGAACTGGTACGGGCTACTAATGTAAGACATGGCGCGCTCGAACTGGGATAGCGCCTGTTGCTGTTTGCAAGGGGCACGCATGGTGGTGTCGATTGGATGGGGCGCGCTGTCCGATTGATCGTTGTAAAGAGCCCATTGCCGCTTGATAACTGGGTCGCGAGACCAAGGGGTCTGCAGGGCTGAGACCATATGTGAGCTTCAAGAAATGCCTGGGGCGGTGTCGCTATGATTCGCGGTTCACTATGTTCAATGCGCAGCGCCACGATCGTGGTCTCCAAAATCTAACGTGTTGCGTCGGACACGTCACTTTTATTCCATCGTGGCGCGCGCGGGTAAAATCGATTGTTTAGATGAGTTACATCTACACTGCGGATGAATGAACAATGCGGTTTCGTGGCCTAGATCTAAATCTGCTCGTCGCTCTTGATGCCCTGATAGCAGAGCGTAACTTGACGGCAGCAGCACGCAGCATCAACTTGAGCCAGCCCGCAATGAGTGCGGCGGTCGCCCGCCTGCGTGCGTATTTCAAGGACGAGTTGTTCACGATGAGCGGCCGTGAACTTGTCCTGACCCCACGCGCAGAGGCTCTCGCCTCACCTACTCGCGAAGCGTTACTGCACATTCAGCTTTCCATCACGTCTCGCGAGCCCTTTAGGCCGGACGAATCAAATCGCCGTTTTCGCCTTTGCATGTCCGATTTCGCGGCTATCGTGCTTATTCGCAAGGTGATTGAGCGCGTCGCGCGAGAGGCGCCCGGCATCAAATTCGAGCTGATGCCACTGGCCGATCCATTCGACCACCCCCTTCAGCGGGGTGCGGTCGACTTTATCATTCTTCCCGACGTGTACACGACGGATGAGCATCCGAAGGCCACGCTATTTGATGAGACGCTGGTTTGCGTGGGCTGCCGTTCCAACAAGCGATTGGCGCGACCGCTGACGTTCTCAAGCTACATGTCCATGGGGCACGTTGCTGTCCGGTTCGGCCGTTCTCGCGTCCCGTCAATCGACGAATGGTTCATGCAGGAGCATCGAGTTAAGCGGCGCGTGGAGGTCGTGGTTCAGGGCTTCAGCATGATGCCCCACATGCTCGTCGGGACGAACCGGGTAGCGACCATGCCGGCAACGTTGGTGCGGCATTTCGCAAAATCGCTACCCTTGCGCGTTGCAAAGCTTCCCCTGCCGTTGCCTGGCTTTACGGAGACGCTGCAATGGCCTGCACTGCACAACAATGAGCCTGCAAGCAAGTGGATGCGCCAGGTCTTGCTTGAGGAAGCCGCTCGCCTCGGTTCGTCACAGGAGGAACCAAGCCTGGCTCCTGAGTAGCGCGTCCCCCAATTGGGGCCGTTCAGACGCGGCGGAGCATGTCGCGCTAAGCCTTCAATTACTGGCCTCCACGTGACACGGGTTGGCCGCAGCAAATGACCCGCATGCCCTTGTTGGTCGTCGGAAACGGTGTCGCGCAGCGGCGTCCAGACAGGCGACGGCCCCACTCTGATTGCCGCCGAGCGCGCCGTTCGAGCAGAGGTACTCACATGTCGACTTTACCCGGAGGTCGGTTCAGATGGTTGGGTAGCTCGTCTAGCCGGACATCTGCGTCGACATTCTGAGCGAGGCGGCGCAGCAGATCGCGGACGGCGGTTGCGCGCATCACTTCGCGCTCTGCACGTTCCAGCTGCTCGCTCAACAAACGCGAAAGAGACGAGCGTCCTTCAAGAGCGCTCCGGATTTCCTGAAGCGAAAGGCCGAGCCGGCGAAGTGCGACTATGTGGTAAACGCGTGTCAAACTGTCGGCGTCGTACATGCGATGGCCGCCGCACGTACGCTGAGAAGCAGTGAGCAGTCCTGTCTGCTCATAGTGACGCAATGCCCGCACCGTGACGCCGGTGGCATCTGCAAGTTCACCAATGCGCCGCCACCGACGCTTATAGAATGAAGGCCTGTTCATAGCCGGACCTGTACAACCTGACGCCAGGGGAGGTTCAAGCGCTTTCGGACCGCTTGCCTGGCAGGGCGGCGGCGTGTCGTAGATCGAACGAAGCTTGCGATACGCGGGTGTTGCGGCAGGCCATGTAGCGCAATATTGCGCTAATAGCGCATCCGGCCTGAACTACGTTGAGGGCGCTACAAGCTGCATCAGCCTGACAAATGAACGCAGATCGTCCGCGGCGGACGTGCGTTCAAGAATGAGCGTCGCGAGTGCTGTGCGATTCGCAGGAGTTCGCATGCAATCGGGGAGCGCAACGACGGCCTCATCAAGAAGACGTCCGAGCATTAAGAGGTCTTCGGGAGTATAGATGCGGCCTGGCATATGCAACGTGGTCCCTTAGCTTGTATTCAAATCCGTCACGTCGGCGCGGCTCCTTACAAAGGGGTTTGGCTGCTATGAGGCAGAACGGAGACGGACCTGGGGCGCGTAGGACCGGAGACTTGAAAAAACGCAGGCTCCTCGGCCCGGGCACGGAGAAGCTCTCAGGTGCCCCCGCCTAGAGGAGCGAGTTTAAGCGACAACGCCCCGCCGAAGCGGCCGATCGCGCGGTGCCGGTCACTGGGAGGGAGACCTCATCCTTGGTCTTGGCAGCTCGGTGATCGGCACGCTGGTTGAGCGTACGACGCGCTTCACGATGCTGCTGCATCTTCCCCGGGTTGCGGGGCATGGCGAAGCTCCGCGCATGAAGAATGGGCCTGCTCTCGCAGGGCACGGAGCTGAAGCGGTGCGCGGCGCGATTACGCGCACCATCATCAGCTTGCCCGAAGAGCTGCGTCGTTCGCTGACCTGGGATCAGGGAGCTGAAATGGCTCAGCACGATCGTCTTAAGATCGACGCGGGTGTCCAAATCTACTTCTGCGATCCGCAAAGCCCATGGCAGCGTGGCACCAACGAGAACACAAATGGGCTGCTGCGTCAGTACTTCCCGAAAGGCACCGACCTGAGCGGCCACAGCGCCGACGAGATCGCCGCTGTGGCCGCGGCCCTCAATGCTCGACCGAGAAAAACCCTGGGTTAGAAAACGCCGGCAGAGGCCCTTGACGAGTTGCTATCGTGAGTGAACACAATCTGTGTTGCGACGACCGCTTGAATCCGCCTTGAACGCCGCGATCGGAATGGTGGATCAGGCCGGCACTTGGCCGCCGCGCCGCGATCGCCATCCGCAACGCCGCCAAGGCCAGCTCGGCGCGCAAATGATCCGCCATCGCCTAGCCGACAATCCTGCGGCTGTACAGATCCATGACGGCAGCCAGATAGAGCCAGCCCTGATCGGTCTCGATGTAGGTGATATCGGCCAGCCAGATCCGGTTCGGCGCAGTGGCGATGAAGTTGCGGTCGAGCAGATTGGGGGCGATCGGCAGGTCGTGGCGGCTGTCGGTGGTCCGCACCCGACGTGGCCGCGCCATGATGGCCCTGCTGCCGTGACGCCGCATCAACCGCTCGATGCGACCACGGCTCGCCCCGCGGCCCTGATCCTTCAACTCGGCATGGATACGCGGGCTGCCATAACGCCCGCGGGTGTCGCGGTGGACCCGCCTGATGTCGTCGACGAGGTCACGATTGGCAGCAGATCGTCGGCTCCCCGGGCGCGAGCGCCAGGCATAATGCGCAGCCGCTCGTTCTCTCGCTGCAAACGCGCGATCTCTGCCGCGTGGTCCGCCGACGGCAGCGTCGCCCGCGTCGTGGGGCGCCGCGCCGCCGCCGTCGGCTGCAGCCGAACCCCTCGCTGCTCCACCCACCGCCGCAGCACGGACTCTCGCAAGCCAAGCTCCTTGGCAACAGATCCGATCGAGCGCCAACTCGATGTTACGAGATCAACCGCTTGCCGCTTGTAGTCGTCCGTAAGCGACCGACGCTGACGTCCTTCCATCCGACACCTCCTGGCTCTTCGAGCCTACTACAGGTGTCCATCAATTCGGAGGAGGTTCACGGGTGCAACAAGGGAGATCGGTAATATCCGGAGCCAATGTGCGGTGTGGCACCGGGCTGTTTCTGATCGGTGCGGCATTCAGCGGCAGAGGCTCAACAGGTCATTTGAACAGGCCGGGGGGCAGGCGGTTTGCTTTTGGCGGCCCTGTGGCGAAAGGAGTGATCTGTGAACGGCGGCATTATTGGTTCGGATTGTGTGTGCTTCCAGCTGATTAATGTCGGTCTGCAGGAGCGGCCTTGGGATAAACCACTTGAATCGACCGCAGGGTCAGGTTGTACACGGAAAAGGTGGAAGCGCACAGGCGTGCCGAGTGAGCTCGATTGGTAAGCAATGGCTATGGCGATCGCGCTAGATGCTGTCGGTTAGGGCTGCATTTTGACGCCTTGCTGTGTGACAGCCTCGAGTGTCTTCAACCGAACCCATAGAGCCCAATGTGGGGCACTGTGACCGGCTTTGAACAAACCAAGAGGTGAGGTGCGGCTGGTCCGCAACAGAGATAGGGAAAGCAGCGCGACCTGCGGCAGCAGGCGGATGTCGGGCTGCATAGAGGAGGATCTGGATGTCAGGTGACGAGGAATACCTTCATCGACATGCTATGGCAGACAGGAGTCTCGCGGAAGGCAGATCCGCCGGGATCGCTGCGTACTCGCTGCCATGCGTGAACCTCAACAGGAACGAAAACCCGTTCCCGATGCCTGACGTAGTCATGCGGGCTGCGTTTGCCGCGATTGGAACCCACAATAGGTATCCGGAGGAGGACAGCGGCGGCTTACGATCAGCGGCCGCGCGAGCCTATGGGGTCTCTGTCGAGCAGGTGATCGCAGGAAATGGCTCATCGGAGATTCTCGCACTTATTTACCGGGGGTTTCTTGCCGCTGGCGATACTGTCGGAATGTTGTCGCCCGGCTTTTCGTTCAATCATAAATTGGCGGCGGTGAACGGAGCGCGCTTGCTTGAAGTTGATTGGGCCGATCACAATGCTCTGCCGGCGAGCCAAAGTGTTCGGCAGGCGGCAGGAGACGCAAAGTTCATCGTGCTCGCCAACCCAAATAACCCAACAGGGACATTCGTTCAGATCGCGGAAATTGAGCGACTGGTCGCTGAAACGGATCAGCTTATCGTGCTCGATGAGGCGTATGTCGACTTTGCTCCAGACAATGCACTGGGTCTGATCGACCGATATCAGAATCTTCTGCTGCTAAGGACGTTTTCGAAGAGTTACGCTGCAGCGGGCCTTCGCATCGGCTTTGGCCTCGGTAACCCGCGGGTGATTGCAAGACTGCGTAGCATACAGAACCCTTTCAACATGAGCGTGATTAGCCAGTCCGTTGGCGTCAGCATCCTCGAGCATCGTAATGCCTACGATCAGTGCATTGAATGCATTGTTCAGGAAAGGGAGAGAACTATGGTGGCGCTGTCGGCGCTTGGATTCTATGTCCTGCCATCACATGCAAACTTTGTATTGGCTCGCGTACCGCTTGGGTACGACGGTAGATGGTGGCAGCAAGCCTTAGAGAGGAAGAATGTGAACGTTGCGGTGTTTCCCGAGGGGGACCTTGGGGGCTTCATAAGAATCTCAATAGGTGCGGCGGAGCAGATGGACACCTGTTTATCTGTGGTCAGTGGCATTGCTGGGGGGCTGATCTGATTAATGAGAACGATTTCGTCAAATCGGGAGGACTAACGTGACAAATGTATCACGTCGAATACGGCTTGGAATCTTTGACCACTTGGACGAAGACGGTCTCGACTTATCGCAGCAGTATAACGATCGACTGGTGTTGGCCGAAGCGTGTGACCGGTTGGGATACCACGCGTACCATCTTGCCGAGCACCATTGCACACCGCACGGGCGATCGCCCTCGCCTAACGTATTTCTGTCGAGCGTTGCGCAGCGTACGAAGCAGCTCCGCATCGGGCCGATGGTCATGCTGCTAAGCCTTCAGCACCCCCTTCGGGCCTATGAAGAGGCATGCATGCTGGATCATTTGAGCGGCGGTCGTCTTGAGCTCGGTATCGGGTGGGGCTCTCTACCGATTGAATTGGGGTACTTCGGGGTTAGCGCAGAGAGCGCTCGCGAGCTGTATTCCGAAGGAATGGAGATCTTGACCAGAGCGATGCGAGGCGGGACCTTGTCCTACGAAGGTCAGCATTATCGCCTCCACGAAGTGCCGTTAGCAATTACGCCTTATCAGCGTCCCCATCCACCGACCTGGATTCCCGTGAGCCAGCCCGGCTCTGCGCGAGCGGCCGCTGAGATCGGTGCCAATATCGCGAGCATTGGCCCGGCCTCTATGGTTCGGAAATCGACTGACGCGTACCGCGCGTGCAATTGGCGCGGAGGGGCTCCGCTTGTCGGTTTGCTTCGCATGATTGTAGCAGACACTTCGGAAGCTCATGCGTATTCGCTAGCTGCAGCGGCTTACGACAGATGGCTCACGAGCTTTAGGGTCCTTTATGATCTCAGCGGGGTACCTGCCCCTCCGAACCTTCCGCCAACCTTCGAAGCAGCAATTGAAAGTGAATTGTGCGTTGTCGGAACCGCCGCTTCTGTGCGAAGTGTCCTTATTGATCACCTGGAGCAAGCGGGAGCTAACTATCTTCTCTGCCAAGTGGCCTTTGGCGATCTCCCGCTTGTTGCGGCCTTGAACACGGCGACTATTCTCCGGTCCGAACTTATGGCGGGAGGCGGCCCATGAACCTCTTAGGATAAGAGTGATAAACCTTTCGGTGGGCTGAAGCCCATGATCCTCTCTGGACAGGCGCTGCGGCGCCAGGTCGAGCGCCTGTGAAGCGGATGCCCGCTCGGCTGCACCTAGTGCAGTCGAGCGGGCACATCAAGTGTTCGAAGCATGGTTGTCCCAGGCGGCGCGGGTGAGTACTCCAGGTCTGCTCATTCGGCGGGCTTTCCGGGCGCTGAACGAGCGAGTGGTGGTGCCTCGCAAGGTGGCGAGGTCCGATGACCTCGAGGTGGGCTCTGTATTTAACAGGAGAGTGACGACCGACTGAGGGCGGATCAGTCAGCCGAGCAATGCGAAATGTCAAAGAGAGACAGAAGCTGTTGTAGTAGGAGGTTAGATGGCGAGAAGTTGGTTAGGAAGATGAAGGTTTGTGAACTTGTCGAGCTTTTGTCGAGATGCGAGCAGGATGCGGTAGTCGTCATCACGGACGGTTCGTCGTCCTCGATTGCCGTGGCTGTGGTTTGCACGGTCCAAACCGGATGGGCCCACAGCCAGCAAGCGAACCCCAATTTGTCATTCCTGCCCGACGGATTGGATCATGCCATGTTACCGAGAGGTAGCAATTTGGCGCGTGGGGTGAGATTACTTGGCCCTAGATGTGAGCCGTTGTTGCTCCTTCAGTAGACATTCCGGGGACGACAGTGCCGGCGTCTGTCCCCAGTCTGGCGTCATCCGTGCTTGACTGTTGGACGGGCGGCTCGTTCCGACAAAGGCATGGAACTTGGCGACTCCCATTTGGAACTTCTGGAACTACATCAGCAGCCGTAGACTTTGACTGACCCCCAACGATTATCCAGCCCTGAGTACACTCTGGCTGTTGGATTCCCGATTGGGGTCGTAGCGACGGGAGCTGATGTAGCGCGGCAATCTGGGTAGGAAGTGCGCGGCAATCAGGATGGCGAGGCGTGTCGCGGCCTGATGATGATTGCCGCGATGATTGTCGCGCGCAAGAGTTTTGTTGAACTCTGATTGTCGCGCAGCGTCAATCAGCGACGGTTTTGGATGTCGCGTGCGATGGCGGCCGTCCGGGACCGCGTTTTCGTTCGAGGGCGGTCCGTCTGCGATAGCTCTCGACGTTCATCTCGACGATGGTGGCGTGATGAACGAGGCGATCGATAGCGGCCAGGTCATGGCGGGGTCCGGGAAGACCCTGTTCCATTCGCCGAATGGCTGATTGGCGGTGATCAGCATCGAGCGGCGCTCGTAGCGTGCGCTGATGAGCTCGAACAGCACGCTGGTCTCGGCCTGATCCTTGGTGACGTAAGCGAGATCATCAAGAATCAGGAGATCGAAGCGATCGAGACGATTGATGGCCGCCTCGAGGTTAAGCTCGCGTCGCGCTAGCTGGAGCTTCTGCACGAGATCGGTGGTCCGGGTGAAGAGGACGCGCCATCCGTTCTCGATGAGGGCCAGGCCGATCGCTGCCGCCAAGTGGCTCTTTCCGCCGCCGGGCGGGCCGAACAACAGCAAATTGGCGCCCTTGCCCAGCCAGCTGTCACCGGCGAGCGCCATCACCTGCGCCTTTGAGATCATCGGCACAGCTTCGAAGTCGAAGCTGTCGAAGGTCTTTCCGGTGGGCAAACGTGCTTCGACAAGGTGTCGTTCGGTCCGACGGCGGCCGCGTTCGGCAATCTCGTGCTCGGCGATGGTCGCGAGGAAGCGGCCGGCCGGCCAGCCTTCCTTGTCGGACTGTTCGGCAAATTGCGCCCACAGCACCTTGATGGCAGGCAGACGGAGCTCATTGAGCAACAGATTGAGGCGCGCGGCATCAACCGTGTTCGTTACGCTCATGCGGCACCTCCGGTCTCGGCGGTACCGATGAGGCATTCGTAGGTCGCAAGCGGCACGAGCTGCACCACGACGTTCGGCAGGTTGGCGGGATCGGGGGCGAAGTAAGCACGTAGCCGGTTGATGTCGGGCAGTTGGCCGGCCTCGAGGTCGGCGGTGAGCTGATCGGCGAGTTCGGTCTCGCAGCCGCGTTCATGAGCGAGCGCGAGGAGATCGACCATGATCCGGCAGGCTTTTTTGTCCGGCAAGCGTTCGCGCAAGCGATCGAAGGTCTTCCGGTAGGCATCGCGCGGGAACAGCCGATCCCGGTAGACCAGATTGAGAAGTGCCATCGGCTTGCGCCGCAGGGAATGGATCACGTGCCGATAATCGACGACCTGGTCGTACTTGCCATTGGGATGCGGCCGCCCACGCGGCAAGGTGACGAGATGGGTGCCCCCGACGAACACGTCGAGACGATCGTCGTAAAGGCGCACCCGCAGCCGGTGACCGATCAGGCGCGATGGCACCGTGTAGAACACCTTGCGCAGGGTGAAGCCGCCGGACGAGGTCACGCGGACGATCACCTCTTCGTAGTCGGAGGTGCGCCGATCGGGCAGCTCCTGCAACACCACGCGCTCGCTATCGATCCGCTTGGCGTTGCGGGCATTGCGGCGGCTGACGATCTCGTCGATGAAGCCGCGATAGGTGGCAAGATCGTCGAAGTCGACAGTTCCGCGCAGCAGCAAGGCGTCCGCGATTGCTCGCTTGAGATGACCGTGAGGCCCTTCGATCGAGCCATTCTCGTGGGCGACGCCTCGATTGTTGCGGGAAGGCCGCATGCCGTAATGGGCACAAAGGGCCTCGTATCGCTGCGTCAGATCGTCCCGTGCATCACGATTGAGATTGCAGAATGCGGCCGACAGACTGTCGGTCCGATGCTCCCGCGGCGCCCCACCGAGCGACCAGAGGGCATTCTGCAGGCCTTCCGCCAGGGCGACGAAGCTCTCGCCGCCAAGCACGACGTGGGCGTGCTCGAACCCGCAATAGGCCAAACGGAAGTGATAGAGACGATGATCCAACGGAGCACCCGCGATCGTCACACCCAACTCGTCCATGTCTGTGAAGTCGGAGAGGCCGAGTTGGCCAGGCTCGTGGGTTTGGCGGAAGATCACCTCCTGCTCCTCGCCGTGGACCGCCCGCTATGCACGGATCCGACGTTCCAGGGTACGACGGATACCGATGCCGAGATCCGGATGACGCCGTAGCATC
>NZ_JAUIZJ010000013.1:0-196874 GCF_030435535.1 Bradyrhizobium sp. WYCCWR 13022 | reverse complement strand
CCTCTCTCCTTACGTCTCCCGCATCAAAAGGCAGTAGCGCAACAGGCCCACAAGGGGAGAAGGAAGAAAACACCTACTCGACCACCGGCTTGTCCGAGACCTCCCAATCCTTGCCGTTGAAGATCTGGGTGAACAGCGTCTTCATCGGCGTGTAGTCGTCGGGGGTGTAGCTGTAAGTGACGCCGTCGAGGAAGAACGGCGAGTGGAAGCCGTTGAGGGTTGATGCCTGCTTCAGCACGTTGGCCCGCGTCAGATCATCGCCGCAGCGGCGCAGGATCTCGCCCATGGTGACGGCCTGGCCGTAGCCGGCATAGGCGATCGTGTTGTCGGGAGCGATGTTCGGCAGATATTTCTTGCGCAACTCCTCGAACGCCGTGGGACCCGGATCCTTTTCCCAGCGGCCGGGCCCGGCGTCCTTCGCATAGCTGATCGAGACGATATCCTTGGCATTCTCGAAGCCTGCGGCGCTGAGAATGGACTTGCCGGTCGAGCCCGCCGAGAGCAGCTGCAGCGGCTTCCAGCCGAGTTCGGCGACTTTGCGGATCGACTGCGACGACGCCTTGCCGGTGGAGATGTTGTAGAAAACGTCAGCGCCCGACTTGGAGAGATTGATCAGCTGGGAATCGACCGTTGGATCGGTGAGATCGTAAGTCTGCTCCATGATGACGGATGCGGTGCCGCCGGCATCGGCCAGCACCTTCTTGAACGGACCCAGGAAGTCGCGGCCGAAATCGTCGTTCTGATAGAGGATACCGATCTTGGCGTTCGGCCTCACGGCGAGGACGTGCCGCGCCAGGATGCGCGCTTCGGTCGGATAGAGCGGGAGACCCGCCATCGTCCACTTGAACTCCTTGGGGTTATTCCACTTCGAGGCCCCGGTGTTGAGCAGCAGCTGCGGCACACCCTTGGAGTTCAGGTATTTGTGCACGGCGGTCTGCGGTGCGGTGCCGAGCGAGCCGTAGAGCGCCAGCACCTCCTCCTGCTCGACCAGCCTCCGCGTCGCCTCGACGCATTTCGGCGCGCTGTACGCGTCGTCGAGCGTGAGGAAGTTGATCTTGCGCCCGTTGATGCCGCCTCCTTCATTGAGCATCTGGAAATAGGCCTCGCCGACGCGGCCGAGCACGCCATAGAGCGAGCCGGGACCGGAATGAGGCACGGTCTGGCCGATCTTGATTTCGGTGTCGCTGGCACCGGCGTCGTATTTCTTCTCGGCGGCCCAGACATAAGGCGCGGGCAGAACGGATGCGGCGATGGTGGCAAGCGCGGCGGCGCTGACATCGCGACGCGAAGGATTCTTCGTCATTGTTGTTTCTCTCCCTAATGCGCGCATTGTGCTGGCATCCGCACAGCTCGCAAGTAGGAAGTCGTCGATTTGCGACGCAAAGGCGCTTAAATTACAGCGAATCTAGCGCCTAGACTCAAGTTTTCTCGGCAACGACGACGAGGCCGCGCACCGGCTCGTTGTTCTCGTTGCGTGGCGAGGCGGGTTCCAGCGTGAGAAGCTTCAGTCCGGCGTGCGCGATCACGCCGCGCACATATTCCGCGGAATGGGCATAGCGCAGGCCTTCGCCGAGCACGATGCCATCGCCCGCATGCGTCTCCAGCGTAAAGGCGAGCGTGCCGCCTGGCACGAGCACGCGCTTGGCCTCGAGCAACACCGGCGCGAGATCGGAGAGATAGACGAAGGCATCCGCGGCGACGACGAGGTTTGCGCTGGCGTCCACCTTGCCGCGCAGGCCCTCGATCATGTCGGCGACTTCGAGCTCCGCATAGAGCCCGGTCGCGCGCGCTTCCTTGATCATGCCTGACGACAGGTCGATGCCGATGAAATGATCGACCTGCTTGGCGAAGGCGGCGGCGGCAAGCCCCGTGCCGCAGCCGAGATCGATGGTGCGCTTGAAGAAGGCCGGCTTCTTCGCGGCGACGCGCGCGGCCAGCACCGCCTTGAAGATCAGCGCGGGGGCGCGATAGCCGAGGTCGTTGATCAGCGCGTGCTCGAAGCGCGGCGCATATTGGTCGAACAGCGCCTGCACATAGGCCTTGGGCATCTCCGCCATCTGCGCGTCGCCAAGCCGCATCAGATGCAGGCCGGCGCCGTGCTGATCCCCAGGGTCGGAGTCGCGCGCCTTGCGGAATGCCGCGATGGCCTTGTCGCGCTCGCCGAGCTGCTGGCGGATTTCGCCGAGCGTGAACCAGGCCGAGGTGAAGTTCGGCGCCAGCTCGATCGCCTGCTCGATCAGGTCGGCGGCGGCGGGCAAGTCGCCCTTGAGCTGGAGGTCGCGCGCGAACTCGAAACGGCGGTCGGCCATGAGATCGCCGGAGGTCAGGAACAGGCGGAGCGGCATTGGGAACCAGGAAGCGCAGCGGGTGATGACTCGAAGACGCGGTGGAGCGACCTATATACCAATCATGCGCCCGCAAGACATCCTGCTGCCAACTGCTGACGGCCTGTGCTGCAAGCCCGGCGGCTTCCATATCGACCCCGTCCGCCCGGTGGAGCGAGCCCTGATCACCCACGGCCATTCCGACCACGCCCGCGCCGGCCATGGCGCCGTGCTGGCGACGCAGGAAACGCTCGACATGATGCGGTTGCGCTATGGCGAGAATTTTGCCGGATCGACGCAGGCGATCAGCTACGGCGAGGACATCAGGCTCGGCGACGTCAGCGTCAAATTCCACCCGGCCGGCCATGTGCTGGGCTCGGCACAGATCGCGGTGACCTGCAAGGACACCTGCATCGTCGCCTCCGGCGACTACAAGGATGCGCCCGACCCGACCTGCGCACCGTTCGAGCTCGTCCCCTGCGACGTCTTCATCACCGAGGCCACGTTCGGCCTGCCGGTGTTTCGCCATGGCGATGCGGCCGACGAGGTGAAGAAGCTGCTCGCCTCGGTCGCATTGTTTCCCGAGCGCGCGCATCTCGTCGGCGCCTATTCGCTCGGCAAGGCGCAGCGCGTGATCGCGCTGCTGCGCAAGGCCGGCTATGACGCGCCGATCCATCTGCATGGCGCGATGGAATCGATCACGCATTACTACCAGAGTCGCGGCATCGACCTCGGCGAGCTCAGGCCGGCGACGGGCGTGAAGAAGGCTGCGCTCGCCGGCACCATCACGCTGGCGCCGCCCTCGGCGACATCAGACGTCTGGACGCGTCGGTTTCCCGATCCCCTCACCGCATTCGCGTCAGGGTGGATGCGCGTGCGCGCCCGCGCGCGGCAGCGCGGGATCGAACTGCCGCTGGTGATCTCCGACCACGCCGATTGGGACGGCCTCACCGCGACGATCGCCGCGACCGGCGCCGGCGAGATCTGGGTCACCCACGGCCAGGAAGACGCGCTGGTGCATTGGTGCAGGTCGCGCGGCCTGCGGGCGCAGCCGCTCGATCTCGTCGGCTATGGCGAGGAAGAGGAAGGCGAGCCGTCGCGCGCCAAAGAGGCCGAGGCATGAACCGCTTCGCCGAACTGCTCGACCGTCTCGCCTACGAGCCCGGCCGCAACAACAAGCTGCGGCTGCTGACGGGCTATTTCCGCGAGGTCGGCGATCCCGACCGCGGCTATGCGCTGGCCGCACTCACTGGTGCGCTCAGCTTCAAGCACGCCAAGCCCGCGCTGATCCGCGCCCTCATTGCCTCGCGCACGGACGAGGTGCTGTTCGGGTTGTCCTACGACTATGTCGGAGATCTCTCGGAGACGGTCGCGCTGATGTGGCCGAAGGCGGAGCTGGCGGCCCACAACAACCCGCCTCCGCCGTCCCTGACCGAGGTCGTCACCACGCTGCGCACCCTCGGCAAGAGCGAGCTGCCGAAGCAGCTCGAGCGCTGGCTCGACGAGCTGGATGAGACCGGCCGCTGGGCGCTGCTGAAGCTTGTCACCGGCGCCATGCGTATCGGCATTTCCGCGCGGCTGGCGAAGACGGCCGCTGCCGCGCTTGGCGACAAGGACCCGCATGAGGTCGAGCTGATCTGGCCGGGTCTCAGCGCCCCCTATCTCGACCTGTTCGCCTGGCTGGAGGGCCGCGCCGAGAAACCCGTCAATCGAGATCCCGCGCCGTTCCGGCCCGTGATGCTGGCGCATGCGATCGAGGACAGCGATTTCGAAAACCTCGATCCCGCCGACTACGTCGCCGAATGGAAATGGGACGGCATCCGCGTGCAGGCGGTCGCCGGCCGCGACGACCAGGGGCAGATCACCGCGCGGCTCTATTCGCGCACCGGCGAGGACATCACCGGCAGCTTTCCGGACCTCGTGCCGTCGCTGCGCTTGCCGGGCGCGATCGACGGCGAGCTCTTGATCCTGCGCGAAGGGCGCGTACAGAGCTTCAACGTCCTGCAGCAGCGGCTCAACCGCAAGGCCGTCTCGCCGAAGCTGATCAGGGAGTTTCCGATTCACTTACGCGCCTACGACCTGCTCGGTGACGACGAGAACGATCTGCGCGAGCTGCCGTTCGCGGAACGGCGCGAGCGGCTGGAGAGCTTCGTCAAAAAGCTCGGCGATCCCCGCATCGATCTCTCACCCACCGTTCCCTTCGCAAGCTGGGACGCGCTGACCGCGGCGCGCGCCGATCCGGCCTGCGCCGGCGCGGGCGAGGATGCCGACGCCGTCGAAGGGGTCATGCTGAAGCGGCGCGATGCGGCCTATCTGCCGGGACGACCGAAGGGGCAGTGGTGGAAGTGGAAGCGCGATCCGCACATCATCGACGCCGTGCTGATGTATGCGCAACGCGGTCACGGCAAGCGCTCGTCCTATTATTCCGACTACACCTTTGGCGTCTGGACCGAGACCGAGAGCGGCGAGGAGTTGGTGCCGGTCGGCAAGGCCTATTTCGGCTTCACCGACGAGGAGTTGCTGCAGATCGACCGCTTCGTCCGTCGCAACACCACGGAAAAGTTCGGCCCCGTCCGCCATGTCGTGCACGAGGGCGACAAGGGGCTGGTGCTGGAGGTGGCCTTCGAGGGGCTGCAACGCTCGCCGCGGCACAAATCCGGTGTCGCCATGCGTTTTCCCCGCATCAGCCGCCTGCGCTGGGACAAACCGCCGCGGGAGGCGGACCGACTGGAAACGCTGGAAAAAATGCTGAAGGCGGAGGCGGCGGAGATCGAGGCGTGAGGCATTCTATCTCGCCGCGACGGCAGCGCGCGCCCTCTCCCGCTTGCCGGGAGAGCTTGCAGCCAGTCCGCGGCGCCCGCACTGCCCGAATTAAAATGCGGTAAGCTGATTGACGCTCAGGTCAGGGTTCCCCATTTCCCCCGCCGTGACCTATAATCGGGGCGAATCCCCGCGAGGAGTTTTGTGAGATGGCCCACGACGTCAGAGATTTGCCGGCCGGCCACAGCGATGGCCTGCACCGCTTTCTCGGCGGCTCGCCGCTGGCGGTCGCGTTCCGCCTGGTGCTGCTCTCGATCCTGGTCGGCGTCGTGCTGGCCGCGATCGGCTTCGATCCGTGGAATATCCTCATCAGCATTCGCCTGCTGTTCCAGCGCATCTGGGATCTCGGCTTCGATGCCGTGAATTGGCTGTGGCGCTACTTCCTGCTCGGCGCCGTCATCGTGATCCCGATCTGGCTGCTGTCGCGCGTCTTCGGGTCGCCGCGACGCTAGAGTGAATCCGACACAGGGAGCCCGCAGCCGATGCAACTACGCTTTGTCGGCTGCGGCGACGCCTTCGGCTCCGGTGGCAGGCTCAACACCTGCTTCCATATCTCGGGGCGTGAAGCCAACTTCCTGATCGATTGCGGCGCGTCGGCCCTGCCGGCACTGAAGCGGCTCGAGATCGAGCGCAGCGAGATCGATCTCATCCTCATCACGCATTTCCACGGCGATCATTTCGCCGGGCTGCCGTTCTTCCTGCTCGACGCGCAATTCTCGCGGCGGACACGGCCGCTGACGGTCGCGGGCCCGCGAGGCATCGAGACACGGCTCGCCTGCGCGATGGAGGTGCTGTTCGAGCATTCCTCCAAGACCAGGCAGCGCTTCGAGCTGAACGTGGTCGAACTCGCGCCTGGGCAAGTCCAAGGCTTCGGCGCGGTGACTGTGACGCCCTACCCGGTCGTGCACGGCGACTCCGGCGGGCCGTTCCTGGCCTACCGCGTCGAGACCGAGGGCCGCACGCTCGCCTACAGCGCCGACACCGAATGGACTGATACACTCATTCCGCTGGCGCATGGCGCGGACCTTTTCATTGCCGAGGCCTATATGTACGAGAAGGTGGTCAAGAACCATCTCAGCCTGAAGACCTTGGAACAGCATCTGCCAGCGATCGGCGCCAGACGCCTCGTGCTCACCCATATGAGCGACGACGTGCTGTCGCGTCTTGACGAGATCGCGCATCTCGCGGCCGAGGACGGCATGGTGCTGGTGTTCTGACATGCACGCCCCTGCTCATCCCAAGGTCGGCTCCCGCCAGGTCTTCGCCATCGCGGGCCCCGCGATGGTTGCGAACCTCACCACGCCGCTGATCGGCGTGGTCTCGACCACCGCGATCGGACGGCTCGACGATGCCGCGCTGCTCGGCGGCGTCGCGATGGCCTCCGTCATCTTCGACTGCCTGTTCTGGCTGTTCGGCTTCCTGCGCATGAGCACGCTCGCCTTCACCGCGCAGGCGCTCGGCGCCGGCGAGACGCGCGAAGAGACCGTGATCCTGGTGCGCGGATTCATCGTCGCAGGCCTGATCGGCGGCGCGCTGATCGTGCTGCAGTTGCCGCTGGCCGGCATCCTGTTCGACCTGATGGGCGGCAGCGCGGGCGTGACGCACGCCGCCAAAACCTATTTCATGATCCGGATCTGGTCGTCGCCCTTCGCGTTCGCCAACTACGTCATCCTCGGCTGGCTGGTCGGGCAGGCCCGCGCCAATCCGGCGCTCGCGCTCCAGGTCGCCATCAACCTCATCAACATGGCGGCGACGATCTTGCTGGTGCTGGTCTACGACACCGGCATCGCGGGCGCCGCCATCGCCGCGCTGTTGTCCGAGGGCATCGGCTTCGTGCTCGGCGTCGTCGTCTGCCGGCGCCATGCGCATGGCGGCTTTGCCGTTCCCCGCGCAATTCTGTTCGACCGCGCCAAGCTGATGCGGCTGCTGTCGGTGAATTCCGACATCATGATTCGCACCGCGGCGCTGATCACCGTATTCCTGTTCTTCACCGCCAAGGGCGCGCGCGCCGGCGACGTGACGCTGGCCGCAAATTCCGTGCTCAACAATTTCCTGCTGGTCAGCGCCTTCTTCCTCGACGGCCTCGCCAACGCCGCCCAGCAGCTCTGCGGCCGCACCTTTGGCGCGCGCGATGCCAGGGGATTTGCGGATTCGACAAGGCTGGTGCTGCTGTGGGGCCTCGGCTTCGCGCTGGTCGTCGCGGTGCTGTTCGCGACGTTCGGGCCCGATATCATCAATTTCATGACCACAAGCGAGGACGTTCGTCGCGCCGCGCACGAGTTCCTGCCGTTCATCGTGCTGGCGCCGATCCCCGGCGTGTTCGCGTTCGGCTTCGACGGCATCTATGTCGGCGCCACCTGGGCGCGCGAGATGCGCAACCTGATGCTGGCCTCGCTCGCGATCTTCTTCGGCATCTGGCTGGCGCTGCAATCGCTGGGCAATGCCGGACTGTGGTGCGCGCTGCTCGCGTTCTATGTCGCACGCGGGGGATTGCAGGGCGCGAGGTATCCAGCGCTGTACCGGGCGACGTTTCTTTCTTCTCCTTCTCCCCGGTTGCGGGGGCGCGACGAGCAAAGCTCGCTCTGAGAAGGTCGGGATTGAGGGGGAGTCTCTGCAAGGGCGGTGAGAGTGGGATTCCCGGAGAGTTCCCTCACTCCTCTCCCCACACGCGGACCAACGCGGGAGAGACGAAGAGCCTACATCCCCGGCCAGTCTTCCGCCGTCAGCGTCGCAGCATCGGCGCCGACAATCTCCGACAGCGAATCCCGTCCCGTGCGCAGGAGCGTCGAGGTGAGGTCGCGCTTGATCTCGTCGACGAGGCCGAGGCCCTTGTAGACCAGCGACGAATAGAGCTGGATCAGGCTGGCACCGGCGCGGATTTTCGTCAGCGCGGCGCCGCCGGAGTCCACACCACCGACGCCGATCAGCGGGAATGCGCCTTCGACGCGCACATAGGTCTCCGCGACCATGCGCGTCGACAGGCGGAACAGCGGCCGGCCGGACAGGCCGCCCTGCTCCTTCGCGCGCATCTCCTCGCGCAGCGTGCTCGGCCGTGCGATCGTCGTGTTCGACACGATCATGCCGTCGACCCGGCGCGAGCGCGCGATCTGCACGACGTCGTCGAGCTGGGCAAGGCTGAGATCGGGCGCGATCTTGAGCAGCACCGGCGTGTCACCGGCCTTCTGTCTGACACGCTCGCGCGCATCGATCACCCGTCCGAGCAAATCGTCGAGCAGCGCGCCTTCCTGCAGATTGCGCAGACCGGGCGTGTTGGGCGAGGAGACGTTGACGGTGAAATAGCTCGCGACCGGCGCGAAGGTCTCGATCAGCTTGACGTAATCGGCGACGCGATCGGGCGAATCCTTGTTGGCGCCGACATTGACGCCGACGATGCCGCCGTTCGCCGCGCGCGCGGCAAGCCGGCGCAGCACCGCTTCCGCGCCGTCGTTGTTGAAGCCCATGCGGTTGATGACGGCCTCATCCCGCTCGAGGCGAAACAGCCGCGGCCGCGGATTGCCTCCTTGCGGCTTCGGCGTCACCGAGCCGATCTCGACGAAGCCGAAGCCGAGCCGCAGCAGCGCATCGGGCACCTCAGCGCTCTTGTCGAAGCCCGCAGCCATGCCGATCGGGTTGGGAAAGTTGAGCCCGAAGGCGCGCACGGCGAGCTTGGGATCATCGGTGCGCGGCTTCACGGGTGGCAGGAAGCGCAGGCCCTGGATCGCGAGCCGGTGTGCGTCTTCCGGATCGAGCCAGCGCAGCACCGGCAGCGAGAAAGCATCGAATGCGCGGATCACGGGGCAAGCTCCGGGGTATCGTGGCCGCCATCGGAGCGCATGTTCAGGTTCATCACCGAGAGCACGGCGCCGAGATCGAGCTCGCCATAGAGATGCGGAAACAGCTCGTCATTGCGCGAGCGCTCCCAGCGCAGTTCGGCGCCACACGCATCGCCGTCAACCTCGACCAGGAACAGCGCGCGCTGGCCGGAATAATGCTTGCGCAGCGTCTCAGGAACCTGGGTGGCGATCGAAAAATGGATGAATCCGTCGCGCGCGTCGTCCGCGCTGCCCCGGTACACGCCCTGCCGTTCCGCCTCGCGCCAGGCCGAGGCCGGACAGATTTTGTAGATCTTGACCACCGCTTACCGGAGCCCTGTTTGCTCGTTGAGTCAGCTCTTTGACTCTCTTGGGGTTTTTCGTCCCGAACGGGTCTCAAAACCCGGCGCGACCGTAAAGGCCGCCCCTTCCGAACTCAAGAGTTAGAGGTCGCCCCTTGCGCGAAAAACGGAAAACCGGTTGATTTGAGGACAGTTTTCCTGAGTTGCGACGGGCTGGACCTTCCATGGTCAAACAGGCCAAAGCGCAGAGGATGCTGACCCACGACCAGATCTGGGCCGCGCTGGACCGGCTGGCCGCGCGCGCCGGACTGTCGCCATCGGGCCTTGCCAAGCGGGCCGGGCTCGATCCCACCACCTTCAACAAGTCCAAGCGCGTCACCACCGATGGCCGCGAGCGCTGGCCTTCCACCGAATCGATCGCGAAGGCGCTGGCGGCGGCAGAATCGTCGATCGAGATCTTTGCCAGGCTGATCGACGATGATGCCGGCGATGGCCACACTGTACCGCTGCTCGGCTTCGCGCAGGCAGGCCTCGGCAGCGCTTTCGACGAGAAAGGCTTCCCGTCAGGCAAAGGCTGGGGCGAAATCGCGCTGCCGAACGCCGAGGACAGCCGTGCCTTCGCGCTGGAGATTTCCGGCAACACGTTGATGCCTGCCTATCGCGACGGCGATGTCATCCTGGTTTCACCGGGCACGCCGGTCCGCAAAGGCAATCGCGTGGTGGTGAAGACGAAGACGGGCGAGGCGATGGTCGCGACGCTAAAGCGCCGCACGGCGAAGGCGCTGGAGTTGCAGTCGCTCGATGCGACGCAGGCGGAGCGGACGTTGGCGGCAGGTGATGTCGCGTGGGTCGCAAGGATCGTGTGGGCGAGCCAGTGAGACTTGCTCCGCTGTCATTCCGCGCGACCCGGCTACGCCAAAGCTTCGTCGAGGTTTCAATCTTGGGCGCGCCGAAGCTTTAGCGCAGGCGGCAAGCGGGAAATCCAGTACGCCGCGGCGTCTCGGCGCGTCACAACTGCCTCGGAGTACTCGATCGCCCGGTCAAGCCGGGCGATGACAGCGAAAGTATCCCTCACGCACTCCGCGCCAGCGCGCCGTCGATCATGTTGACCGCGTTCTGCACGCCGTACACCGCAACGAACGAGCCGAAGCGCGGGCCCTTTTCCTGGCCGAGCAGCACCTGGTACAGCATGTTGAACCAGTCGAGCGTGACGCCGGGGCGGCCGTCCTTGCCCTTCTTGACCTGGTCGAGGAACGGCTCGCGGCGGCCGATCTCGTAGACGACGTTCTGGATCTCTTCGGCTGACGCCTCGGCCGGAAGTTGCGACAGCGCATCGCGCAGGTCCTGCAACGCGGCGCGCTCGGTGTCGGTGGGCACGCGGAACTGCTTCGTCGGCGCGACGAAATCGCGGTAATAGTTGATGGCGTAGCCGACCATCGCATCCAGCTTCGGATGCGTCTGCGGGCTCACGCCCGGACGGTAGCGGCCGATGAACCCCCACAGCGTCTCGGCGTTCTCCGCGTTCGACGACGACACCAGCGTCAAGAGAAGCTGGAACGTCACGGGCATGTCGCCCTGCGGCGGCTTGCCGTTGTGGATGTGCCAGACCGGATTGCCGAGCTGCTGCTTGTCATCCTGCCTGGCAAAGCCATCGACGAACTGCTGATAGTCGTCGACCTGGCGCGGGATGACGTCGAAAAACAACCGCTTCGCCGCCTTCGGCTCGCGATACATGAACAGCGACAGCGATTCCGGCGAGGCGTAGCGCAGCCATTCGTCGATGGTGAGACCGTTGCCCTTCGACTTCGATATCTTCTGGCCCTTCTCGTCGAGGAAGAGTTCGTAGTTGAAGCCTTCCGGCGGCGTGCCGCCGAGCGCCCTGGCGATGGCGCCGGACAGTTTCACGGAATCGATCAGGTCCTTGCCGGCCATCTCGTAGTCGACGCCGAGCGCGACCCAGCGCATCGCCCAGTCGGCCTTCCACTGACACTTGACGTTACCGCCGGTGACTGATGTTTCGACTTCCTCATTAGTGTCGGGGTCGACATAGGTCACGGTGCCCGCGGCAACGTCGCGGCGGATCATCGGCACTTGCAGCACGACGCCTGACGTCTTGCTGATCGGAAGGAACGGCGAATAGGTCGCGCGGCGATCGGGACCGAGCGTCGGCAGGATGATGTCCATGATCTTGTCGTAGGCGGCGAGCATCCTGAGCAGCGTCGCGTCGAAGCGGCCCGACTTGTAATAGACCGTCGAGCTCGCGAACTCGTAGTCGAAGCCGAAATGATCCAGGAACGCGCGCAGGCGCGCGTTGTTGGCATCACCAAACGAGGGATGCTCGTTCGAGAAGGGATCAGGCACCGCGGTGAGCGGACGTCCCAGATATTGCGCCAGGAGATCCTTGTTCGGCACGTTGTCAGGCACCTTGCGGAAGCCGTCCATGTCGTCGGAGAAGGCGAGCAGGCGCGTCTTGATCTTGTCCTCGGTCAGCACGCGGAAGGCGTGGCGCACCATCGAGGTGCGCGCGACCTCGCCGAACGTGCCGATATGCGGCAGGCCTGAGGGTCCGTAGCCGGTCTCGAACAGCACCTCGTCCTTCGGGCTTTTCTTCAGCCGCGCGACAATGGCCTTCGCCTGCTCGAACGGCCAGGCGTTGGATTGTTCGGCGAGCGCACGAAGATCGCTCGGGCTCATGCTGGGATCGATTACGGACATCAAAGGGGCCTCCGGGCCGCGGAAAATAGCGATTTCCGGGCAGAATGCAAAACTTGGCGCGGCTATCGCCGCTCTTACTCCCTCGCCCCGTTCTTACGGGGAGAGGGTTGGGGTGAGGGGCTGCTTCCGCAATGATGGTGAGAATTTGGCTCGTGGAGAGTCCCCCCTCACCCGAATTGCATCTTCGATGCAATCCGGCCTCTCCCCGCACGCGGGGAGAGGCGAAGAAGAATCTAGAACGGACTCACCGAAAAATACTTGAGCCACAGATCGGTGTAGCGGCCTTTTTCCCAGACGCGGAACAGGGCCCAGTTCAGGGCCTGGCGCAGCACGTCGTTGCCCTTGCGCACGGCGATCCCGATGCCTTCGCCGAAGAAGCGGCTCTCGACGAACGGGCCGCCGGAGAAGGCGCAGCAATCGCCGGAGTCCGTGCCGTTGATCCAGAACGCCAGCGAGATGGCATCGCCGAAGATGAAATCGACCTCGCCCTTGCGGAGCGCGGCGCGAAGCGCATCGTCGTTCGGGTAGGGGTGCAGCTCGGCGTCGGTGAACATCGCCTTCAGGTAAGCCTCATGCGCGGAGCCCGCGATGACGCCCACCTTCTTGCCTTCGAGATATTCGGGCCGGATCTCCGGCATCACCGCATCCTTGCGCGAGGCGAAGCGCGCGGGCACGCGATAATAGGGATCGGTGAAGTCGACGCGGGCGCGAAGCTGCGGGCTCACCGCCATGGAGGCAATGATCGCATCGCCCCGGTTGGAGGTGAGCGCATCGACCAGCGTCTCGAAGCGGCGCATCTGCACCGTGCAGGAGACCTTGATCTCCTCGCACAGGCTGCGTGCGAGATCGACGTTGAAGCCGGCCGGATTGCCGTCGGCGCCGGTGAAGTTGAACGGCGGATAGTCGGTCTCGGTCAGGAAGCGGATCACGGTCAGGCGCGACAGGTCCGGCCGCTCCGGGCGCCGCCGCGGGTCCCAGAAGCCGGGTACGGCCTGGGGGGCGGCTTGAGGCGCGGTTGGCGTCGTCGCTTGAGGGGCCGCCGGGGGCGGCTTGGCCGGAGCCTGGGCGCGGGCGCCGGACAGCCCTGCGAGCAAGCACGCGGTGACGGCGAGCCCTGTCAGCAAGCCACGGGCAGATTTGGACGATTTCGCCTGTTGCGATGGAGCCATCGGCCGGAAAGGAATGAATTTCATTGGGATCGGAAGGCCTTATAGACCATCCGGCCGGGAACGCGAGCGCCGATTGCAGTTAACCAGAGGCCTTAAAGATACCGCTTCAGCTCGGTCGCAGCCTCTTCCGGCGACCGTTTCAGGTTGAACGGCGAGACGAAGCGGCCGTCGCGGTCCATCAGGTAGATCAGCGCGGTATGGTCCATGGTGTAGTCGCCGTCCTTGGTCGGGACCTTCTTGGCGTAGACCCGGTAGGAGGTGATCACCTTGGCGGTCTCGGCGGGATCGCCGGACAGGCCCTCGAGATGCGGATCGAAGCTCGAGAGATAGTCCTTCATCGTCGCGGGCGTGTCGCGCTCGGGATCGACCGAGATGAAGACGGCGTTGACCTTGTCGGCGTCCTTGCCCATCGCGCGCAGCACTTCCGACATCTCGAACAACGAGGTCGGGCAGACGTCGGGACAATGGGTGTAGCCGAAGAAGATCAGGGTCGGCTTGCCCTTGAGGCTCTTGTCGGTGACGGCCTTGCCGTTCTGGTCGGTGAGCTGGAACGGGCCGCCGATCGCGGCCGGCTGCGCCACCTTGCTGACCCCGCCCATGGCCCAGAACAGCACCAGCAGGCCGACGACGAGGCTCGAGGCGAAGGCGGTCGCGATCACCAGCGGACGGGCGGCTGAACTCATGAGCGGAAGACTTCCTGTCGCGGGTCAGAAGCAGGCTGCAAAGCCGCTCCTGATCATTTCGAAGAACACCTGGGTGCCGTAGTGGAACCAGAGCGCCAGCGCGCCAATCACCATCAACCCACCGGCGCCCGCTCCAGTCCACAGCAGCACGGACGGCGCGCGCCCGGCAGTGGGCGAAACGTCCTGTAGCCGGTGTGCGGGATGCGGTGATTGCGCCATGACAAGGATCGGGTTCCCTGCCCTTCAAATAGGCGCTCGCGCCGGGGCGGGCAAGCAGAACGGGGTGGGCGGAGATCACGTGGTGATGAGGTGCGCAGCCTTCGCAGCGAAGGTGGTGCCCGCCTATCCTGTTTGCAAGCAGGAGAGGGAGCTCACCGCGTGCGCGGCGTCACCCAACTCTACAATGACGAAGCGAGATCTTACCTAGACGACGGCTTGTTGGCCGAGGCCTGCGCGTCGAGGTAGCAGGGCTTGTACATCGCCTGGAGCTGCTTGCCCTTCAGGAACAGCATGTGCGGTGTGAGGCCGCCGCGCTGCGTGATCCAGCGCTTCACCTGCGAGGGATACATCGCATAGAGCATCTGGGTGGCTTCGGGATTGGTGACGGCGCGGCCGTTGCTGCCGAAGTCCCAGGCGGCGTGGAAGCCGAGTGTCGCGTGCGAGGTGACGCAGATGCGGTCGTGCGGGATGGCGCCGAGGACAATGGTGCAGGCGGAGGCGCAGAGGCCATCGATGATGACGGTGTCACCGGACTGGCGCAGGTCCTGGTACTTGTCGACGTAGGTTCCGATCCGGCCGCCGCGGTCATCCGCGATCCGCACCACCGCGTGAGACGCCCCCATGCAAGCGATCAAGCAAACCGCCGCAAGCAACCCCGTCAGAAACTTCATTGTCCCCCGCCCCAGTCGTTTTCGAATCTGCGTGTCAGGTGGTGATGCGCGCCTAGCGTCGGTCGTTACCGTGGTTTTGTCTAGGCAGGCCGGCTCGTTCAAAACAAATTCAAATCCAGTGTTGCGTCCGCGCTGCACTCAGTCCGCC
This sequence comes from Bradyrhizobium sp. WYCCWR 13022, assembly GCF_030435535.1. Lineage (NCBI taxonomy): Bacteria > Pseudomonadati > Pseudomonadota > Alphaproteobacteria > Hyphomicrobiales > Nitrobacteraceae > Bradyrhizobium > Bradyrhizobium sp. WYCCWR 13022. Next base: position 182,011 of record NZ_JAUIZJ010000013.1, on the reverse strand, counting down.
CGATCCCAAAGTGGAACAAGTTAACGATGTCTGACGCGACAAGCCCTTGATCTCAGTTGCGCCAGCTGGCTTCAATCCGGGCGACTACAGGGGGGAACTCATGGCCGGGGATTCGACTGAGCAGGCGGACGTCATCGTCGTCGGCGGAGGACTATCGGGACTGGTGGCGGCGACCGAGATTGCCGACGCCGGCAAGCGCGTGATCGTGGTCGACCAGGAAGGCGAGCAGTCGCTCGGCGGCCAGGCCTTCTGGTCGTTCGGCGGACTGTTCCTGGTTGATTCGCCGGAGCAGCGCCGGCTCGGCATCAAGGACTCGTTCGACCTCGCCATGCAGGACTGGCTCGGCACCGCCGGGTTCGACCGCGACGAGGATTTCTGGCCGCGCAAATGGGCCGAGGCCTACGTGGCCTTCGCGGCCGGCGAAAAACGCGACTGGCTGCGCGCGATGGGGCATCGCATCTTCCCCGTGGTCGGCTGGGCCGAGCGGGGCGGCTATGACGCCATGGGCCACGGCAATTCGGTGCCGCGCTTTCATGTCACCTGGGGCACCGGCCCCGGCATCGTCGAGCCGTTCGAGCGCCTCGCGCGCGAAGCCGCAAGCAGCGGCCGGCTGACCTTCAAGTTCCGCCATCGCGTGGATGCGCTCTCCATCACCAATGGCACGGTCGACGGCATCAGCGGCGCCATCCTCGCCCCTGACAATGTCGAGCGTGGCAAGAGCTCGTCGCGCAATGTGGTCGGCGAGTTTAACCTGAAGGCGCAGGCCGTGATCGTGGCGTCCGGCGGCATCGGCGGCAACCACGACCTGGTGCGGGCAAACTGGCCGAAGCGGCTCGGCGAGCCGCCGAAGTTCATGATTTCAGGCGTGCCCGAGCATGTCGACGGCCGCATGATCGGCATCACCGAGAAATCAGGCGCGCGGCTGATCAACCGCGACCGCATGTGGCATTACGTCGAAGGCATCCAGAACTGGTCACCGATCTGGCCGCGCCACGGCATCCGCATCCTGCCCGGCCCATCCTCGATGTGGTTCGACGCCACGGGCACGCGGCTGCCGGCGCCGCTGTTCCCGGGCTCGGACACGCTCGGCCAGCTCAAATACATCATGTCGACAGGATACGATTATTCCTGGTTCATCCTGACGCAGGCCATCATCAAGAAGGAGTTTGCGCTGTCGGGCTCGGAGCAGAATCCGGACCTCACCGGCAAAAGCTGGCGCATGACCTTGCGCCGCGCCACCAACAAGGGCGCGCCGGCGCCGGTGGAGGCGTTCAAGAGCCATGGCGTCGACTTCATCGTGCGCGACAGGATCGAGGATCTCGTCACCGCCATGAACAAGCTCGCCGGCAACGATCTGCTCAAGCTCGACGAGATCAAGATGCAGATCGAGGCGCGCGACCGCGAGATCGCCAATCCCTACGTCAAGGATGCGCAGGTGATGAACATCCACAATGCGCGGCGCTACATCGGCGACAAGCTGATTCGCACCGCGTCCCCACATCGGATTCTCGATCCGGAGAAGGGCCCGCTGATCGCGGTCAAGCTCAACATCCTCACCCGCAAGACGCTGGGCGGCTTCGAGACCGATCTCGACTCGCGCGTGTTCGGCGCAGAGGGGCGGATCATTCCCGGCCTCTATGCGGTCGGCGAAGCCGCGGGCTTCGGCGGCGGCGGCGTGCACGGCTATCGCTCGCTGGAGGGCACGTTCCTCGGCGGCTGCCTGTTCTCGGGCCGCAATGCCGGCCGCGCCGCGGCCAAGGCGGTGGGCTGAGTGGTGCGCGGCCGTGGGCCGACGCGCCCGCATCAGCCGCGGCGAAGCAGCTCCTCCAACAGGCATTCGGTCCGGGAGATCTGAGCGAGCCGCAGCGACAGCAGCTCGTTCAGCTCCGCCATGTGCGCCCGAAGTCCCTCGGCTTCCGGCCTGTCATCGAAATTCCGAAGAAAATCGCCGAGCGCCCCGAGACAACGCTGCAGCGTCGCGACGCTACGTTGCAGCGTCTCGCAATCTCTCCTGGCGTTGGCGACCACGCTGGTCGCCCTGAACGGCCAGGCGATGACGTTGTCGCCTGTGGGCCGTTCCTGTGCGAATGGATCGGTCATTGCCTTCCCTCATGCAATCATGAAGAACGACGCGTCTCTTCGGGGTCAGGCTGCGCGCACCGTGGTGAGGAACTGCTCGACCTCGGCATGCAATCGCGAGCTGTCCTTCGACAGCATCTGAGCCGAGGCAAGCACCTGGGTCGAAGCGGAGCCGGTCTCCGCCGCGCCGTGCTTCACCTCGCTGATGTTGGCGGCGACCTCGTCGGTGCCTTGCGCCGCCTGCTGGATGTTGCGCGCAATCTCCTGCGTGGCCGCTCCCTGCTCTTCGACGGCCGAAGCGATCGCCGACGATATTTCCGAGATCCTGCCGATCGTTCCGCTGATCTCCTTGATCGCGAGCACCGAGTCGTGGGTGGCCGCCTGAATGTCGGAAATCTGGTGACCGATTTCTCCGGTCGCCTTCGCGGTTTGCTCGGCGAGCGCCTTGACCTCGGACGCAACCACGGCAAAGCCGCGCCCCGCTTCACCGGCCCGCGCCGCTTCGATCGTGGCGTTCAGCGCGAGCAGGTTGGTCTGCCCCGCGATCGTGTTGATCAACTCGATCACGTCGCCGATGCGGGTTGCGGCCTGCGACAGCTTGTGGACCCGATCATTGGTCCGCTGCGCCTGCTCCACCGCCGCACCGGCGATCCTGGCCGCGTCCTGCACCTGGCGGCCGATTTCCGAGACCGAGGAACTCATCTCCTCGGTGGCGGAGGCCACCGATTGAACGTTGGTCGACGCTTCCTCGGATGCGGCAGAGACCACGCTCGATAGTTCCTGGGTGTTCTCGGCGGTCTTGCTCAGGGTCCGCGCCGCGGCTTCAAGCTCGGTCGAGGAGGACGACAGCGTCTTCACGATCTCTCCGACCGCTTCCTGGAACTGGCCGGCGAGCTTGTGCATGTCCGCCTTGCGCTGGGCGGCCGCGCGAGCCTCGGCCTGCGCCTGCTCGGCGCGCAGGCGCTCGGCCTCGATCATGTTCTCCTTGAACACCTGGACGGCATCGGCCATCTCGCCGACCTCGTCGGTGCGGCCCACGCAGGGGATCGCCGTGGAGGTGTCGCCGCCGGCGAGCTTGCCCATGGCGGAGGTCATTCCCCGGATCGGGACGGCGATCGAGCGGGACGTGAACAACGCGATTGTCCCGCCGAAGCCGACTCCCGCGGCCAACAGGACCCACAGCACCAGCTTGAGCAGCGAGATGCTCTCCTGCACGTCCCGGCTCTCATCGGCGAGCATCTTTTTCTGATTGGACTTGATGCCTCCCGAGCGTGCGCCGTCGGCCCCCTTGGGCCCGTCGAGCAGATCGAGAATCCTTGCCGCGCGCGGTGCAGCTTCGGTCATCAGCAGGTAAACCGGCGCATTCCAGTCTTGCGACTCGCGAAGCGCGAAGATCTTTTCGTAGAGCGGCGCAAGCTCGTCTCGCGCTTTCGAGATCTTGTCGAAGGAAGCCTGTTGCGGAGACGTGAGCAGGTCCTTTCGCGCATTGACCCCGGCATAGCCTTTCTCGAACGCCGCCCAGGGCTTGGCGAACCTTTCCTTGTCGGCCTTTTCGCCCGAGAGCAGATACATCCGGAGCAGGGCCGTGGCGGCGGCAAAATTGCCGCGCGTATCGGCCATGGCCTTGAGCAATTTCTTCCGCTCCGGTGTCGCTTCCAGCGCCTCCTCCTGATCGATCATCCTCGTGATCTCGGAGAAGATCATGTCCGCGCGCGGGCTGGCCTCGCCGACCATCAGCTTGGTCGCAGGATACGCATCAGGGGTGAAGGCGATCGCTTCTGCCTTGTCCTGCGCCGCGCGAAACTCGGCCAGCAGCGCCTTGGCGTCTTGCCATTTCTGCCTGTTCTCGGGGTTGGTGAATTGCGCCGCCTGCTCGTCGAATGCAGCGGCTGCCTTGTCCATCTCCTTCCACATCGCCGTGCGGTCGAGCTTGCCTTGCGGATTTCCGCTCAGCAGATAGCCGCGCAAGGTCGCGAGCGTGGAATAGAGGTTGCCGACCAGTTCGGTGCTCGCCAGCGCCACCGGCGTGCGCAGATTGGTCATGCGATCGACGGTCGTTGAAATGCGCCCGACCGCGAACACGGTATAACCGACGGACAGCGCGATGATGGCGCAGACTGCGGCAAATCCGGCGATCAACCGGCCGCCGATGCGAAATCCGAAATGAAAAGGCATTGAGAATACTCCATAGCTACGGCCTCAGCCGCATCGCATGAAATCCCGCACGGAAGATGCCGCACGGATGCGATCGTTCGAGGCGAAATTGAACATTCCGACCCGGGCAGCATCGGCGCGCCCGCTTGCAATGATCCGGATTGATCGAAGCGCGCGACGCTTCGGCAATGATCCAGCACTCCAAACTCACGCTCTACCGTTAGTCTTCACATCCCCACGAATCCGACTTTGACGTGTGGGGCGATGGTGACCAAAAATGCTTATTTCAGCATTAAGAAAAATTTGTCCGCAATGTCTCTCAGCGTGCGCAAAAATTGCGCGCGACACTGCGCCGGGAATTAAAGTGCCGGAATGGCGGCAGTGAATGGCCGTGACACGATCATCTTGACGATCATCTCGGCCTCACGCCGGGCTTCCCGGCTCCGAACGTGAACTCGATGCCGGCAGACGAAAGCGCGTCGCGAAGAACGGTCAACGTCTCGTCGGGCAGTCGCAACAGACCATTCTCTTCCTCGAGCCGGCGAATCACGGCAGCGGAAATCCCGGTTCGCGCGGCCAGTTGCTTCACCGACCAATTCAGCATGCCGCGGGCCGCGCGCAGCTGAGCGCCGGTCAGCCGCGACGTCGCTGCGTGCTGGATCGAAAATCGCTCCTGGTGCACGTCCGTGGAGATTCCCAGCCACTCCCGAATGCTGCCATCCGCCTCCGTGACCGGCACCGCCCTGCAATGATACCAGCGATAAGAGCCGTCGGACTGGCGCAGCCGGTGCTGGACGTCGTACGGCTGTCCCGTTTCGGCCGCGGTCGCCCAGTTCTGCAACGCCGCTTCACGTTCCTCTTCAGGCAGGAGATCGACCCAGCCCTTGCCGAAGAATCGCTGCGCGTCCGGCTTGTTCTCCGCGTTCAGCAGCGCGGTGATCCGGCCATCCCGGCTACCGACCCACAGAAACCCGCCTGCGACCTGCGTCAGCGCCGCGTAGCGGCCCGCCTCGATCCTGAGAGGCTGCGGCGACCTGCGCTGTTCAGTGACGTCGACGGCGATACCGAGCACGCATTCGGGCTCGCCGGCAGCATTGAGAAATGTCTCGGATTGGACGCGGATCCAGCGCAGCGCCCGATTGGGCCGAGTGATACGAAACTCGCCCTCGAGCAGGAACCGGTCGAAGACCGATTCGCGCGGATCACGCGGTGGCCCACGATCCTCCGGATGAATTCGTCGCTCGAGCTCCGCGTAGGAGGGCGCGACGGAATGGGGATCAAGCCCCAGCAGGCCGTAGAAGCCACGCGACCACTGCATCCGGCCCTCGGCGTCGCAGCGCCAGACGCCAGTCCCGATTTTTTCTTCAAGAAAACGAAGTATATCCGAAGGGTCGAAATATTTTTCCAGTTGGAGCAAATCAGCCCCCGTCGTCAAAACCTAACTCAACTCCTAATTGCAGCTTATCGCAAGTCCGCGCGCTGACGCCGGTTCAGCGAGCGGTTCCTGCATCATTTTTGTGCACCACTCCCGAAAGAGGAAGGGGGCCCCTTGAGCATCGCGCCCGGGGGCCTTGCGCTTGGGTGCGAGCGTCGAAACGGTTAAACGCAGACGACCATGGTGCCGAGCATGCCCTTGACGACGCGATCCGCCCTGCAGCTTGCCGCGCTTTGGCTGGCATCGATCTGCTGCCTCTCTCCCGCACGCGCCGCTACGATCGACGTCGATGGCGTAATGCGATCGTACACCGCGCAATTGCCGGCACGGAAACCTGCGCCGCTCGTCGTCGTGTTGCACGGCAAGACCCAGCGCGGCGCCGATATGATCGCACGGACGGCGTGGCCGCAGGTGGCGAAGCGCGAAGGCTTTGCCGTGGTGTTTCCTGACGGCCTCAACCGCGCCTGGGCCGATGCGCGGACCGAAGCGGGGCGCGCCGGACGCGGTCCGCCCGCAGGCACGGACGATGTCGCCTTCATCGCAAAGCTGGTCGAGAAATTCGTGGCCGACGGCGCCGCGGACGCGAAGCGCATCTATGTCACAGGCATCTCCAACGGCGGGGCAATGACGATGACGCTGGTCTGCACCCGCGCCGATCTGTTCGCGGCCGGCGCCAGTGTGATCATGAACCTGACCGACGAGCTCGCGGCCGCCTGCCATCCATCCCGGCCGCTGCCGATGCTGATCATGAACGGCACCGCCGATCCGCTGATCCCCTATGAGGGCGGGCGCGGGGCGAGCTATTTTGCCGCGCATGGATTCTGGTCAACCGAGAAGACCGTGGCATTCTGGCGCAAGCTCAATGGTTGCGGTCCGGGCGACGCCGACGCGACCGAAATTCCGGACAGGGCGCCGAATGATCAGTCCACGGTCACACGGATCACATCACGTTGCCCTGAAGGGCATGACGTCCTGCTCTATCGCATCAACGACGGCGGACACCGCATGCCCGGAGTTGCGCCGGATGCCCGTTTCCCGAAGGTTGCAACCGGCCTGCTCGGGCCGCAGAACGCCGACATCGACGGCGCCGAAACGATTTGGGCTTTCTTCAGCCGGTTTCGATGAACCGACGCATGTTTTGCCGGTCATGCATGCGTGCCCGGCAACGCCATGCGTGCCCGGGGTGGCAGAGCTCAGGGGGCTGCGCTAGACAGGGCCGCCATTCCCATCAGGAGATCCCGTAAATGAGCATTCAGCGTTTTGAAACCGGCCCGCGCATGAGCCAGGTCGTGGTGCACGGCAACACCGTCTATCTCGCCGGCGTCGTCGCCAGCAACGCGGCCGGCGAAAGCGTGACCAAGCAGACCCAGGACATCCTGAAGACCATCGACGGCCATCTCGCCAAGGCCGGCACCGACAAGTCGAAGCTGCTGTCGGCCACGATCTACATCACCGACATGAAGACGTTCCAGGAAATGAACGCCGTGTGGGACGGCTGGGTGTCGCCCGGCAACACCCCGGCCCGCGCAACCGTCGAAGCCAAGCTGGCCGCGCCGCAGTATACCGTCGAGATCATGGTGACCGCGGCGAAGTAATTTTCGCGTAAATTTCACGCGCGCTGATGACCTCAGAGGTAATCGATCGGCGCGCGTGAACCTTCGATAGTGACGGTCAGCCGAACCACGGCGCCATCGAAGGAGAGTTTTATGACCGACCATGTCACGATCGCCCGCCGCTATATCGATCTCTGGAACGAGCGCGCACAGAATCGCCGCCGCGAATTGCTCGGCGAGTTCTGGACCGCGGACGCGAGCTATGTCGACCCGCTGATGAAGGGCGAAGGCCCTGATGGCATCGACGGGCTGATATCAGGCGTGCAGCAACGCTTTCCCGACTTCAAGTTCAGCCTGATCGGCGCGCCCAACGGCTACGGCGACCAACTGCGCTTTTCGTGGGGCCTCGGTCCTGATGGTGTCGACAGCCCGATCAAGGGCACCGATTTCGCGGTGCTGAAGGACGGGCGGATCAAGAGCATCACGGGATTCCTGGATCAGGTGCCCGCGGGCGCGTGAGGCACGAGCGCTGACACAAACTCGATCGTCGTCCCGGCGTTCGCCGGGACGACACCATTTGCTGGGTGCGCGCTCAGGTTATGACAGCCGATACGCAGTCTTCGCGTTCACCCCGAACGCCTTCTCGCGCGTGCTCGCGCCGAGCTTCGTCAGGCACGTCTCCAACGCGCCCTCGATCTCGCCATAGCTGCCGGCGAGCAGACACACCGGCCAGTCGGAGCCGAAGATCAGGCGATCCTCGCCAAAGCACTTCGCTACATGCTGGACGAACGGAAACAGCCGCTCGGCGTCCCAATCGTTCCACTTCGCTTCGGTCGCGAGCCCAGAGACCTTGCACCAGACATTGCCGCAGGCGGCGAGCGCTGCGACGCGCTCGGACCATTCGACGCTGCCGCCATCGGCGATCGGCGGTTTTGCGGCGTGGTCGAGCACGAATCGGCTTCGCGGAAAGGCTTTTGCTGTTGCGGTCGCAGCGGGGAGCTCGCGGGTGCGGACGAGGAAGTCGTAGGTGAGATCGCGGGCGAATATTTCAGTCAATCCGCGCTGGACCTCGGTGCGCAGCAGCCATTCGGGATCGGCCTCGTCGTGGACCTGGTGGCGCACGCCGACCAGCTTTGCGCCGCCGGGCAAGGTGCGCAGGCGGTCGAGCGTGTCGCCGATCGCGGCATCGGTCAGATCGGCCCAGCCGACGACACCGATGACGGAGGGCGTCGCATCCGCAATCGCCAAGAACTCTTCGGTCTCGGCCAGCGCGGAGCGGCATTGCACGACGATGCTTGCGTCGATGCCGTTCGCCTTCAGCAGCGGCGCGAGATCGGCCGGACCGAAGGCCCGACGGATCGGCGCAAGCTCAGGCGCCGACATCCAGGGGTAGTCTGCGCGCGCGGGATCCCAGAAATGCTGGTGAGCGTCGATGGCCATGGCTCACACTCCGCCCGGCAGCGGCGCCCGCGCGTCGACGAGATTTTTCGCACGAAGCTCCTGCCAGAAGGCTTGCGGCACCGCGCGCTCCGACATCGCGATGTTGTCGGCGACCTCGGCCGCATTGCGCGCACCCATCACGGCAACCGTCACGGCCGGATGGGCCATGCAGAACTGCAACGCGGCGGCCTTCAACTCGGTGCCGTGCTTGCGGCAGAGCTGGTCGAGATCGAGCGCACGCGCCACGAGCGCTGCATCCGCGTCCTCATAGTTGAACTTCGCACCCGCATGCGGATTGGCCAGAATCCCGCTGTTGTAGATGCCGCCGAGCAGGGTGCCGATCCTCTTCGAGATGCAAACCGGGAACAGCGCATCCAGAGCGCCCTGGTCGAGCAGCGTGTAGCGGCCGGCCAGCAGGAAGCAGTCGACCGGCACGGCCTCGGCGAAGCGCGTGAGCATCTCGCACTGGTTCATGCCGGAGCCGATCGCCATCACGGTGCCGTCGTCGCGCAGACGCATCAACGCGCGGAAGGCGCCGCTGACGGCAGCGTCATAGTGATCATCGGGGTCATGCACCAGCAGAACATCGACGCGATCGAGCCCGAGGCGGCCGAGGCTTTCCTCGACCGAGCGCATCACGCCATCATAGCTGAAATCGAATTGCGGCCGCAGCGCAGGCGCGCCCTTGTAATGATCGTCCTCGACCGTCGCACCACCAGGCTCGCGCAGCAGGCGGCCGACCTTTGTCGAGATCGCATAGGATTCGCGTTTCTGTCGCCGCAGGAAAGCACCCAGTCGTCGTTCCGCGAGGCCAAAGCCGTAGAGCGGCGCGGTATCGAAGAAGCGGATGCCGGCCGACCAGCCGGCCGCCAGTGTCGCTTCCGCATCCGCATCGCTGACCGCCGAGAACAATCCGCCGAGCGGCGCCGAGCCGAGGCCGATCGAAGTGACATCGAGACCGTCAGCAAGCCGGGTACGCTTCATTGCAGTTCCTTCCAAATGCAGCACTCCCTCCCCCGCAGGGCGGGAGAGGGAGTGTAGCGCAGGAACGTCGGGGCTGGGAGACGTTCCTGCTCGACGTATCTACTTCAGGAGCTTCGCGACGTTGTCCTTCGTCACCAGATCGAGACCGGTGTAGATCGTTTCCGGAACCTTCTGGCCCTTCTTGATCGCCAGCAACGTGTCCATCGACTTCTCGCCCATTTCGAACGGGCGCTGACCGGTGAGCGCGTTGGAGTAGCCATCGCGAAGCAACTCGAGCTGCATCTTCAGTGTATCGGCGACGACGAGCGTCAGCTTGCCGCTGTCGATGTCCTTCTTGTTCTTGTTGACGAAGGCCTTGAAGCCCTCGGGCGCGAACATCGGCCAGCCGCCGACCGGAACGATCGCGGCGAGATCCGGCGTCGCCGTGCGCAGGTCGGACATCTGCTGGACCGCGAGCGTGGAATCGTCGTTGCAGAAGGTCGGCGACCCCTGCACCTCGACCCACTTCGAGCCCTTGAGCGCCTCGCGAACACCATCGACGCGTTCGGCGAGATTCTTCGCACCCGGGCCGCCGGAGACCATGGCGTATTTGCCGCCCTCGGGCCGGAGCTGGAGCAATTGCTTGCCAAGCGCCAAGCCGAAATCCTTGTTGTTGGTGCCGATATAGGCGATGCGCTTGGAGCCCGGCGCATCCGCGTCGAACGTGATGACGGGGATGCCGGCCGCGGTCGCAGCCTCAATCGACTTGGTCATGGACGCGACGTCGGCCACCGAGATCGCGAGCCCATCCACCTTCTGGGTGATGAAGTCCTGGATGATCTGCGCCTGCGTCGCCGGCTCGTGCTCGATCGGCCCCTTGTAGATGCACTCGACGTTGCCGAGTTCCTTGGCTCGCTTCATGCAGCCGTCACGCGCCACGTCGAAGAACGGGTTGTTCATCGCCTTGGGAACGACGGCGAACTTGTAGGTCTGGGCAAATGCCGGGGTCGCCATCATCGCGATGGTCACGCCGGCCAACAGAAGCTTCTTCATGCTTTCCCTCCACACTTTAATGCCTATCCATTTGTGATGTGATGCTCCGGCAGGCGGATAGACGATCTTTCGTTGTCCTTCCGGAGTAACCCGTTACGTCATGCGCGAGCGGACGCGGTCGACCAGCACGGCAAGGATGATGATCACGCCCACTAGCGTCTGCTGCCAGTAGGAGTTGACCTGCGCCAGCACGAGGCCGTTGCGGATCACCTCCAGCAGCACGCAGCCGACGATGGCGCCGAGCGGGCCGCCGAGGCCGCCCGCGAGGTTGGCGCCGCCGATGACGGCGGCGGCGATGACGTTGAGCTCGTAGGACGTCGCCATGTTTGCGGGCGCGGATCCCAGCCAGCCCGAGATGATGATGCCCTGCAGGCCGGCGGCGAGCGCGCAGATCACATAGACCTCGATCTTCACGCGCACGACCGGAATGCCGGTCAATTCCGCCGCCTTCTCGTTGCCGCCGAGCGCGAAGACGTGGCGACCGAAGCTGGAGTGATGCAGCACGACCGCCATCACCGCCGCGAGGATCACCAGGTAGATGAAGGGCGCGGGCATGCCGTACACGTCACCCGAGGTCAGCGCGTAGAAGAGATCGGCATCGGGCCCGCCCGGGAAGCTGCCACGGCCGTTCGAGACGACATAAGCGAGCCCGCGCACGATCGACAGCATGCCGAGCGTGGTGACGAAGGGCGACAGGCCGAGCACCGCAATGCAGAAGCCGTTGACTATTCCGACGACGAACGCGACGAGCAGACCTGCAAGCACCGAGATCAGAAGGATCAAGCCGGGCACATTGGCGACGACCGTCTTGCCGTCGGCGGCCAGATGGACGAAGGGCGATCCCGGTGCCGACAGCTCGACCATGACCATGGAGGTGATCATCGCCGAAAAACACATCATCGAGCCGACGGAGAGATCAATCCCGCCGGTGATGATGACGAACGTGATTCCGAGCGTGGCAATGGCGATGAAGGAAAAGTTCTTCGCCACATTCTGCATGTTGCCTTCGGTGAAGAAGTAAGGGCTGGCAAAACGCATTGCGATCATCAGCACGATGAGCGCCAGCAGGACGTAGCCGGTCTGCGAGGCAAAGATGCCGCGCTGCCACCACTTGGTCTTGCCGACGTTGGAGAACGTGACGGGGGATTCCAGGGGCATGGCCATCACGCCGCTTCCTTCGCGCCGGTGATGAGAGCGGTGACTTCCTCGGGGGACGTCTCGTGGATCGGCTTGTCGGCCCGCTTCTCGCCGCGACGCATGACGATCACGCGGTCGCAAACCGCGAACACGTCGGGCATGCGATGGGAGATCAGCATGACGGCAACGCCCTGCTCCTTCAGGCGATGGATCAGGCCGAGGACCTGCTCGACCTGGCGTACGGAGATCGCGGCCGTCGGCTCATCCATCATCACGAGCTTTGCGTTGGACAGACGCGTACGGGCGATCGCCACGGCCTGGCGCTGACCGCCGGACATCTGCTTGACCAGATCATGCGGCCGGGTCTCCGAGCGCAGCTCGCCGAACAATTCCAGCGCGCGCGAGGCCATTGCCTTGTGGTCGAGCAGCGCAATTGGCCCGAACTTTCGCTTGAGCTCGCGGCCGAGGAAGACGTTCGCCGCCGCCGTCAGGTTGTCGGCGAGCGCGAGGTCCTGATAGACGACCTCGATCCCGACCGCGCGGGCGTCGACCGGGCGGCTGAAGTGGACGGCGTTGCCGCCGAAGCGGATCTCGCCATGGGTGGGACGGAAATTGCCGGCGATGATCTTGACCAGCGTCGACTTGCCGGCGCCGTTGTCGCCCATCAAGCCAACCACTTCGCCCGGGCGGACGTGCATGTCCACACCATGCAGCGCGCGGATGGCGCCGAACTCCTTGCCGATCCCGGTGAGTTCGAGGACCGGCGTTGTGTCATCATGTGCCATCACGACCTCGCTCAGACGTAGCGGTTGACGAGTGATTCCAGATATTCCTGCCGGCCCGACCGCGGCTGCGGGTCGAAGCCCGCCCCGAGCGCGCGATCGGAGAGATCCGCGAGCGACCGCTGGCCGCCGAGAATGGCGCGACCCTCGGGCCCGGCCCATCCCTCGTAGCGCTTGGCCAGCGGCGCCGTGAGCGCGCCGGCATCGAGCATGTCGGCGGCGGCGAGGAACGCCCGCGCGCAGGCATCCATTGAGCCGACATGGGCATGGATGAGGTCATCGGGATCGATCGACTGCCGGCGGATCTTGGCGTCGAAATTGAGCCCGCCGGAGGTGAAGCCGCCGCGATTCAGGATCTCGTGGAACACCAGCGTGAGCTCACCGACGTTCATCGCGAACTGGTCGGTATCCCAGCCGAGCAGATCGTCGCCGCGGTTGACGTCGAGCGAGCCGAACACGCCGAGCGCCTCGGCGAGCGCGACCTCGTGATGAAAGGAATGCCCGGCAAGGATGGCGTGGTTCTGCTCGATGTTGAGCTTGACGTCCTTGAGCAGGTCGTAGCGTGCGAGGAAGCCGTAGCAGGTGGCCACGTCGAAATCATATTGATGCTTGGTCGGCTCCTTCGGCTTCGGCTCGATCAAGATCGGGCCCTTGAAGCCGATCTTGTGCTTGTGCTCGACCACCAGCGACACGAACCGGCCGAGCTGGTCGAGCTCGCGCTTGAGATCGGTGTTGAGCAGCGTCTCGTAACCCTCTCGGCCGCCCCAGAGCACATAGTTCTGGCCGCCGAGCCGGTGCGTCACCTCGAGCGCGGCGCGGACCTGGCCGGCGGCATAGGTGAAGATCTCGGGGTCCGGATTGGTTGCTGCCCCCGCCATGTAGCGGCGATGCGTGAACAGGTTCGCAGTGCCCCAGAGCAGGCGAACCTTGGCTGATGCCATCTTGGCTTCGAACACGTCGGCGATGGCGTTGAGGTTGGCGACGGATTCTTGGAGCGAGTTGCCCTCGGGCGCCGCGTCGACGTCGTGGAAGGTGTAGAAGGGCACATCGAGCAGACGAAACAGCTCGAAGGCGACATCAGCCTTGGCGCGCGCCATGGCCATCGCATCGCTACCGTGGTGCCAGGGCCGCATGAACGTCTCGCCCCCGAAGGGATCGCCGCCCGGCCAGCACAGCGAATGCCAGTAGCAGACCGCAAAGCGTAAGTGATCCTCCAGCCTGCGGCCGTGGACCATGCGGTCCTTGTCGTACCGGCGGTAGGCGAGTGCATGTCCCGCATCCTTGCCGGCAAAGGCAACAGGCGTGCTGGCATCGAAGAATTTCGTTGGCGCGTTCACTTACGTCGTCTCCTTCAACGCGGGATAAAGCTTGCGCCAACTGCGATAGGCCTCGTCATAGGCGGACGCGGCGGAGGCGCGAGGCGTGAAACTGGCAAGCCGTCGCGGACGGGTGCAAACTTGGGCCGGGTCTTCGCCTGATACCGCAAGCCGGCCGAGCCGCGCGGCACCGAGTGCGGCGCCGACCTCGCCCTCCTCGACGCGATGCACGGCAATGCCGAGCACGTCGGCGCAGATCTGCGCCCAGAGCGGTGAGCGCGAACCACCGCCGACGAGATCAACGTCGGTGATCGCCCCGCCCGCAGCGCTCAGCGCAGCCAGATTGTCGCGCGCGGCGAAAGCGACGCCCTCGAGCACGGCCTGGACGATCTGGTTGCGGCCGGTCGCAGCCCGCAGGCCGACGAAGGCGCCGCTCGCAGCGGCATCATTGTGCGGCGTGCGCTCGCCGTCGAGATAGGGCAGGAATTTGACGGGGCTCGGGCCGTCGACGCGCTGGCCGAGCGGGGCCAGCAAGGCCGCCGCGGGCGTCTCCATCACGTTCGCGAGCCAGGCGAGCGAGGCCGCCGCCGACAGCATCACGCCCATCTGATGCCAGAGGTCAGGCAGCGCGTGGCAGAACGCATGCACCGCCGCTTCGGGCGCCGGCGCAAAGCGATCGGTGACGCGGAACACCACGCCGGAGGTGCCGAGCGACAGGAAGGCGTCGCCCGGTGCGATGGCGCCGAGACCGATCGCGCTGGCGGCGTTATCGCCGGCGCCGCCGGCAACCACGACGTCCCTCGCCATGCCCCAGCGCTGCGCGAATTCACCGGCGAGCACCGCACTCACCTCGCTGCCTTCGACGAGGCGCGGCATGTGATGCAGATCGAGACCGGTGGCGTTGAGCAGCTCCGCCGACCAGTCACGTCGGCCAACGTCGAGCCACAGCGTGCCTGATGCGTCCGACATGTCCTCGGCCATCTCGCCGGTGAGGCGATAGCGGACATACGCCTTCGGCAGCAGCACCTTCGCCACCCGCTCGAAAATATCGGGCTCGTGCCGCGCGACCCAGAGCAGCTTTGGCGCGGTGAAGCCGGGCATCGCGAGATTGCCGGCGATCGCGCGCAATGACGGGCAGCGGCGTTCGAGCTCGATGCATTCGGCATGCGAGCGGCCATCGTTCCAGAGGATGGCGGGGCGCAGCGGGCGCCCATCCGCATCCAGCAGTGTCGCGCCGTGCATCTGGCCCGAGAGGCCGATGCCGCGCACGCCGGCGACGTCACGCGGATGAGCGGCGGCGAGATCGTCGATGGCACCGATGGCGGCCTCGACCCAGGCATCGGCAACCTGCTCGGACCACAACGGTGCGGGGTGCGACAACGCAAGCTCGCGCGCGGCCGTCGCGACCACCGCGCCGGCCTCGTTCACAAGCACCGCTTTCACACCGGACGTGCCGATGTCCACTCCGAGATACAAGTTCGTCCTCCCCTTCCCTTTTGCAGCGCACGAACTGGCGTCGCGCTTCCTGCAATCGGTCTCCTAAAAAAGCACCGCGCCTTGCGGCTACGGCAAATTGTCCCGCATCAGGATGTCGATGCGGATATTCTCCTGTTCGCTCAGGATCGGCTCGTTGCGCGCAAGCGACAGCAGCACGCGCACGGCGGCGCGGGCCTCGTGCCCCGGATTCTGCGAGATCGCGGCATCGAGCGTGCCCTGAAGCAGCAGTCTTCGCGTCATCGCCGTGAGATCATGGGCGATGAAGACGATCTGCTTCTCGCGGCCGGCCTCGGTCAGGGCCTTTGCGACGCCCTGCGTGCCGGCGCCGACATTGTAGAGGCCGATGATGTCGGGGTGCTTGCCGAGCAATCGCGATATCAGCTGCTCGGATCGGTCGTCGTCGTCGCGTCCCTCGAGCAGAGGCAGGATGTCGAGGTGCGAAAATTCCGACGCCATCACCTGATTGAAGCCGAAGATGCGCTCGGCATGGTCGCGCAGGCCCTGCGAGCCCGCGATGATGCCGATCTTGCCGGACTTCTGGCCGACCAGCCGCCCGACCAGCGCGCCGGCGGTGCGGCCGGCAGCGATGTTGTCGATGCCGACATAATGGTGCCGGCGCGACGAGGGCACATCCGAGACCAGCGTCACCACCTTGGTGCCGGCATCGACGAGATCGTTGATCGCAGCGCGAACGCCGGGATGATCCAGCGCCACCACGGCAATGCCGTCGTAATTGCCCGACAGCGCCTCGAGCGAGGCCGCGAGCACGGATGGATCGAACACATCCGTATTGATCAGCTCGACGCCGAGACGGCGGGCCGAGAGCCAGGCGGACATCTCGCCGAGATAGGCCTCGATCTGCTGCATGAACGGGTTCGCTCCCGTCGGCATCACGAAGGCGATGCGGCGGGCACGGCCGCGGGCGAGTTCGGCGGCCGCCACATGCGGCTGGAAAGCGTTGCGCGCGATGATCTCCTGGACGCGCCGGACCGTGTCCGGCCGCACACCGGGGCGGTTATGCAGGACGCGGTCGACCGTCGCCAAGCTGACACCGGCCTCGCGGGCGATGTCCTTCAGCGTCAACGCGGCGGAGGCGGTCAGACCTTCTGAAGTCTCTTGGGCCATGCCTGAAGGCTAGCAGAGGCGTTTTGAGGTGCGCAACTCATTTTGAGGCGCAAGGCGATCTTTTCGAGCCGCGGTTGCGCTGGCGCTCGGCGCTAGGCGCTCAGATCAAGCGTGAGAAAAAGACTGTTGGAATCCTCGACATAGCCCTCGAACGGGGCGCAGGGCACGAAGCCGTGGGCCCGGTAGAGCGCGTGCGCCGGCTTGAAATAATCCCACGAGCCGGTCTCCAGGCTCAGCCGCTTGATGCCGCGCTGGCCCGCCTCGGCGATGATGTGACGGAGCATCAGGCCGCCAAAACCGCGGCGACGCGTGGCCTGGAGCGTATGCATCGACTTCACCTCGCCATGGTCGGGCGAGAGCGTCTTCAGCGCGCCGGTCGCGACCAGCGTTTCGCCGTCCCAGCCGGTCCAGAACGCGACGTCGCTGGCGCGAAGGCCCGCGAGATCGAGCGCGTGCGCGCTGCCCGGAGCGGTCTGGGCGCGCGCCGCCGTGACGTGATGGTCGAGCAGCGCGACGACGCGCGGATCGAAGGTATCTCCGGGGCGGATCTGCATCGTCATGGCCTCACGTCACTTGCGAGCATCTTCTGCATGAAGACGAGATCGAGCCAGCGGCCGAACTTGCAACCGACCTCCGGCATGCGGGCGACTTCGATAAAGCCGAGCGAGGCGTGCAAGCCGATCGAGCCGGCATTGGCGGCCTCGATGCCGGCGATCATGGCGTGCTTGTTCATTGCGCTGGCGCGCTCGATCAGCGCGGCCAGAAGGCTGCGGCCGATCCCTGCGCGATGATGGCGTTCGTCGACATAGACCGAATTCTCCACGGTGTGGCGATAGCCGGGGAAGGGACGGAAATCGCCGAACGAGGCGAAGCCGACGACGTCCCTGCCCTTCATCGCGACCAGCACGGGATAGCCCGCGCCTTGCCGCGTGCGGATCCAGTCGCGCCGCGAGTCGAGATCAGCCGGGCCGTCGGTCCAGACGGCGGTGGTGTTGATCGCGGCGAAATTGTAGATGGCGAGGATATCCTCGGCGTCTTCGAGCGTTGCGTCCCGAACGATCAGCGACATCATATTTTCCCGTAAGAGGTGCCGCGCCTGGTGATGATGACGTAGCGGGCATCCTGTTTGGTTTCGTTCTCGAAGGTCACCGCGCGCATCACGTCGAAGTCGAGACAATCGCCTTCGCGCAGGCGCACCGTCTTGGCGTCGATATGCACGCAGACCGCCCCCTCCAGCATCAGGAGCTGCTGGGTGAAGGCGTTGCGGCCCCAGGGGCTGTAGGGCACCCGCGCGCCAGCCGGCATGTCGACCACGATGACCTCGATGCCGCTCGCCGCATCGACAGGCGAGGCATGGCGGCGCCGGTAGCCGCTGTCGGGGTCGCGCCAGTGCGGCTGGTCGGCGAGCCGCGTCAGCCGCTCCGGCGGCTTCTCCGAGAGCGCAACGACGTCGCTGAGCGAGACGTCGAGCGCCGCGCAGAGCTTGTTGAGCAGGGCCGCCGTCGCACTGCTCTGCGCCCGCTCCACCCGCCCGATCATGGCCCGGCTGACACCGGAGCGGCTGGCGAGTTCGTTCAAGGTCATGCCGGCCTGCGTCCTCAGAATCTTCAAGCGGCGACCGATCGCCCTGTCGAGTTTTTGCTGGTCCATGGCCTTCCGATCCGAACATCGCCCCGCGCATGGACCGCATCCGCCGGACGGAAAGAGATTAAGCCGAAGGCGCCGCACGTGCCGGGAGCAAGGGGCTAATATATTGGAATCTTTGCGCGCGTGACAGCACCGTCTAGGATGCACCAAACGACAACGCAGCGGGGAGGCGATGACATGAGCGGACCGACGCAGCGGACCATCAAGGCCAACGGCATCAGCCTCAATGTCGCCGAACAGGGCGAGGGCCCGCTGGTGCTGCTCTGTCATGGCTTTCCGGAGAGTTGGTACTCGTGGCGTCACCAGCTCGAGGCGCTGGCCGCGGCCGGCTACCACGCCGTCGCGCCCGACATGCGCGGCTACGGCAACAGCGACAAGCCCGAGGCGATCGACCAGTACACGATCTTCCACTTGATCGGTGATCTCGTCGGCGTGCTCGACGCGTTCGAGGCAAGGAGCGCCATCATCGTTGGCCATGATTGGGGTGCGGGGATCGCCTGGCACGCAGCGCGGCTGCGCCCCGACCGCTTTCACGCTGCTGCGATACTCAGCGTGCCCTATCGCCCGCGAAGCGAGCTGCGGCCGACCAGCGTCATGCCGCAGACGACGGATGCGCAGTTCTATCAGCTGTACTTCCAGGAGCCGGGTTCAGCCGAAGCCGAGTTCGAGCGCGATCCGCGCAAGACGCTCGCCGCGATGCTGTTCGGCGGCTCGGGCGAGGGCGTCACCGCCATTCGCGCCATGGCGGCTGCGAGCGGACAGCCGTCGAAAGGCGTCGGCATGGTCTCGCGCAAGGACGGCATGTTGCCGAAGGTGCCGGTGCCGCTGCCGTCATGGCTGAGCGCCGCCGACCTCGATTATTACGCCGGCGAATTCACCCGCAGCGGCTTCCGCGGGCCGCTGAACTATTATCGCAACATCGATCGCAACTGGGAGCTGATGGGGGCGTTCGAGGGCGTGAAGGTGGTCGTGCCCACGCTGTTCATCGCCGGCGATCACGACATGGTCATCGCCTTCCCCGGCGCTGCCGATCACCTCGCCAACATGAAGCAATGGGTCCCGCAGCTGCGCGAGATCAAGATGCTGCCGGGCTGCGGGCACTGGACGCAGCAGGAGCGGCCGAACGAGGTGAACGCGGCGCTCATCGATTTCTTGCGGAGCTTGCCGGGCTGAAGGGCCTAGCAGGCCCCCAGCTTGTCGATACGCTTTTGATGCCGGCCGCCTTCGAACGCCGTGCTCAGGAAGGCCTCGACGCATTCTTTTGCGACCACGTCACCCGTCGTGCGACCGCCCAGCGCCAGAACATTGGCGTCATTGTGCTGGCGGCACAGACGTGCACCCGTAACGTCGTGCACCAGCGCGCAACGGATGTGCGCATGGCGGTTGGCCGCGATGGAAATGCCGATGCCCGATCCGCAGACCAGAATGCCGCGCCCGGCCTTGCCGTCTCTGATCGCATCCGCCAGCTTGTGGGCGAAATCGGGATAGTCGACCGACTCGGGACCGCTTGTGCCGAGGTCCAGCCACTTCACATCGGGCAAAGCAACCTTCAGGGCTTCCTTGAGGGCAAAGCCCCCGTGATCACAGGCAATCGCGACCACGCGCGCGCTCTCGTCCTTGTCGGCCATTCGCTGTCCCAGGGGGTTGGAGCGGGCGAAGGGAATCGAACCCTCGTATGCAGCTTGGGAAAACGATCCATAAACTATCTTCGAAAGGAATGCACGGGTCTTAACTCGCTGATAATGCAAAAACTTATACCAAAACGGCAAATTCGAACGCATCGTGAACTATGATGCCTTTCGTAGCTGTTTTTGTACGATCGTTGTACGAGTTTTTTGCCCATGTCACCTGCTGCAAATTACAAGCGCAAAGCGTTCCGATTCAACGATCGCGTCGTCGAGCAGGCGATTAATCTCAGCAAAGACGAAGACCTTGGTAAGACGGTTGTCGAATGGCGCGACGTCGGCACCGTCGGCCTCACCATTCGCATCACGCGAAACAAGCCGGTCTGGTATCTGCGACGGCGCGAGATGACGCTCCGCTTCTGCGAAGTGAGTCAACTCTCGCTGGACCATGCCAGGTACATCGCCAAGCAGATTCAGCTTGCGGCCTTCATGAAACGCGACCTGCGCGATGTAACAAGGGTCTTGCTCGCCTACGCCGATTTCCCCCAGTCGAATGCAGTCGACCAGAGACTGAAATACGGTCTCGCAAAATGGGAGGAGGCCAAGAAACTACCCGTCGGCCAAGCCGCACCGTTCTGGACGTGGAAAACTCTGACGGAGAAATTTCTTGCCTACAAGAAACCGAAGCTGAAAGAGGGCTACCGGGACGAATACGCGCACTATCTCGAGCTCGAGCAGTTCGCCGCGATCAACGACAAGATGGTACGCGACATCAAGCTCAGCGACCTCGAGAGGCTCAGGGACGCGATCGCCGTCAAGCACGCGGCATCGGCTGTCCACCGTGCGGTAACCCAGTCGAAGGCGATGTTGAGCTGGGCTTGGAAGTTTCGCGCTACCGACTCGGGTCTGGAGGACGTGCAGTATGAATGGTGGACCAGATGGTCGTTCGAATACCAGACGAACGAGCGGACCCGCACCCCGACTATCGCCGAGATCGCCCGTACCCTGGTCATCGCCGAGCGGTTCACGCATTTGGCCGAAGGCGAGCACGAGACCTACCCCGGCACGTTGGGCGCCTTTTGGGGCGTCTGCCTGACTGCCCAGAGAACTGGCGCCTTCCTCAAGCTCCGTCCCGATCGCCTCTACGACGCCGCGAAGGTCGTAAGAAGGCTTCGCGGATGGAAGATCGCGAATTGGACGGCCCACGAGATGAAGGGGGGCAGAGACGGCGGCCGGCCGCATTCGCTTCCGATGCCGCCCGAGGCGCTCCGCATCATTCAGAAGTATTACGCTCTTTCGGGCGGCACGTCGAAGTGGATGTTCACGGGGCGGGATCCGAAGAAGCACATTACGCAGTCGGCCTTGAACCTCGCGATGCATCGCCTTCAAGGCCGCGTCTACGATCACACAGTCAAGCAGAAGCCTGCCCGAAAGGGGAAGCCTGGTCCCAAACCGCAGCCTAAGAAGGAACGCGTGGACCTTTTCGCACTCTACAACATCGAAGCGTGGACGCTGCACGACTGCCGTCGAACGATCACTACATATCTGGATGACAAGCGTCTCGGTGGAGCGGCGACGGCCATCTTGGGTCATAAGACCTCGCTCGGCAAGACTAGGGAACGCGAGAAGCTCGCGCCGGTGACAGAGCAGCACTACAGCCGATCGCAGAAGATTGATCTGAAGGCGGAAGGCATAGCGCTGTGGGTAAAGGCCTTGCTCGCTGCCTATGCGAGGGAGAACCGAAAGTTCCGCGACCTGCGGGGTAGCCAGAAAGCGGTGGCTTAAAACCGGCTCGCAGAATCCGACACCGGAATTTCGCCGACCACCGAATCGTTTTGCGGCCTATCGACTCTTTTGTTCTTGTTATGTCCGAATGCGCTGTGTGGCGCTGGCCTGTTTCCGAGCGCGGTGGCCTAGTTTGATTTTGGGAGTGGCCTGATTTGGTGGTGCGGATTGAGTAGAATGAGGAACAATCCAACATTTGTTAGGTTGCCCATGTGCCGAGCAGGAGCCGCACATGCGCAACGACATACTCAAAAACAATGCGGAACGTGCGCTTGTGGCGACCGCACTTAGCACCCTGACTCTCGTGATGTTCCTTGGCGCGCTCGTGCTTAGGTAGGTAAGGCCGCCCTCAGTTGGCGGCCTCTTTCATTTTTCCGGTAGCTCAAAACCGGTTTGGATCGCGGCCGGATCATCCTTCGGCTCAGCGAGAGACACCATTAGATCAACCCACATTTTGAGCGCGCGCCAACTCTTGCCCGACATGCCATCGGGGATTTCAAGAGCCACCGTACCCAAGGGAGAGGCATTGATCCGGACGGCCGACAAGCTGCTTGCGGAAAGCTGGAACGAGCGGATGTGGGCCGACGGTGGTCCTGACGACCTAGCCTAACGCCGAGGTCGGTGCCATCCATCCAAAGGCGATGCCGGTAATCCTAACGACGCCCGACGAGGTCGAGTCTTGGATGTTAGCGCCCACCGAGGAGACCTTGAAGCTGCAGCGGCCGCTTCCGGACGGGACGCTCCGAATCGTCGCCCGGGGCGTGAAGGAAGACCCGCGGAGGTGACGTAGGGCAGTCAGGCCACGCTCGGAGGTCTCCGGGCGGCGAGCATCTGCTGGACACGCCGGTACAGTACCTACGAATTCATCCGCGGCGAGCCACCATCGGGGCACAGCGAGGTTGCTATTTCGACCGCCCGCCCCGGAGTGCCGGCGATCTTCACATCGACATCGGGATGGTGCGTTCGCGCCCAGGAAGATATGCCGAAGCCATCTCCCGCATCCCGCGGTCAAAGTGGTGGGCCGATCGGAAACTTGCCTACTCAAAGCCAAGCGAACCACCGTTACCAACGAAACGATGAAGGCCGGCGGTGAAGCGGCCTTCGACGGATGTTCGAACGAGTGGAATCTTCAAGGTCCCATCCTAGCCGAAGCGGGATGCCCAGGTACCTGGAAGCGCTTGCCGGTGTCCGCGACATTGCTGCCATCGACCTTAAGGATCGAGAAGTCCTGCGTTAGGTAGTTGCCGACAAGGAGGTACTTGCCGTCGGGCGTGAACACTGCGGCCTCGGGCAAGCCGCCGACCTCAATCTCTCCGGTTTTGCTCACTTTTTTCCCGTCGATCTTGAGCACCGAAATGCTGCCGTTCTTTTCGTAGAAGTATGCGTTCTTCATATTGGAGCCGCGAAGGATCACGGCGACCGCGACGTCGCCTATCGGGCTGATTGCAAGTCCCTCGGGGCCGTCGCCCACCATTACGCGATCGATGATGCGGGGCGGATTGGCCTCTAAATCGATGACGCTAGAGGTGTCCACGCTTCCGTCGGAAGCACCTGCGTTGCCGTTGTCCGAGGTTAGGGCGATTTTCCCGCCAGGCGCCACCGCGACGTTGTACGGCCATTGGCCGGCCGGCAAGTCGATCTTGTTGTACGTCACCTTATCGTTCGCGATGTCCATCAAGGATATCTTGTGAGCGGGGAAGCGGGCGACCAAGGCTCGCTTGCCATCCGGGGTGAACGTCACGTGCGACGGACTATCGGGCATCGCAACGGTGTCGGTGATCTTCACGTCCGTCCCGTTCACCGAGAGGACGCTGATCGAATTATCTCCTCGATTGGCGACCAGTGCCATCTTACCATCTGGACTGAAGCTGAGGCCCGAAGGTTGCTTCCCAGCCGTCAGCGTTGCCGCCAGCTTGGGCGGGTTGGTCTGCAGGTCGATCACGTAGATCTTGTTGTCGAGCACCTGTTTCAGGGCGTCGCCGTCCTTGACAACGTCGACGGAGTCGGCAACCAGCGCAACCGTCCCGCTGGGATCGATCGCGACGTTCACGGGCGGTCCGACCACCGAGTTCTTAAGAGGCAGCGCAGCAACGATCTTAGGTATCTCAGGAGAGGCGAGATCGACGATCAGAACCTGATCCTTGCCGGGTGCAGACAGAATGGGCTTGCCGCTCTCGTCCCACAGAACCTTCTCATCGAGTCCGACAATCATGAAGGGTTTCGCGTGCCCAGAGCTAAAGCTCGTAGTTATGACGGCCGCGAACAATAATCCTATGCCACGACTACGTGCCATCTTGGCGTCCTCCCGAAAATTGAGCCGCCTCTGGCGGGCGGGTCTCGGCAGCTTACGCTGTGAACTATTCCTTCGCTAGTAGTGCCTTATCTGCTTGTGATGCTGTGGACGGCCCCTCCACCGGCACGAGAGTGCCTAGGAGTGGATGCCGTTTTCCCCGTGCACGTCGTGGCTCGCGTAGCGTCCGGCAATGACGGGCTGTCATTCGACGACGACTTCGCATTCCAGGTCGGGTTCGCGCGCCCGAGTGGTACAACGGCTTCAACTACGATCTTGTGGAAGCGGCCCGCGTTGGCATCATTCTGCTTCGAAGGACGGCTGGGACCAGCGGGCTGCTGGTGGTCCACACATGCCGTCCCTTCAATCAGTTACATGGCGGCTCATGGCGACACGATTTCCTTGGGCACGGTCCATCCGGGCCTACTCACTGCTCGTTGGCGCCCGCCAGCCCAAATTGGCGTCGCCGCCAAGGACCATCACGCCAAGACTTTCTGTTCGTGCAATGTGTCGATCAATCAAGACGTCTGCAAATCGTCAGCACTGGAGATACTTGCAGTGTCGACCGCTAAAAAGGTTACATGCCGCACCCGATTAATCGTCCAATTTCTTTCAGAACTTTGTGACTCTCTACTGTCTTGCTGCAGCGATCACCGCGTCCCAATTTGATTTGGTGATCAGATGCGGAGAACGAAGAAGATGCGTGTACCTTTGGTGATGTTCCTCGCGGTGACCTCAGTCACCCAGGCCCAGGCAGAGGCGACGATTAAAAGTACGGACACCGCTTGTCGCTACACTTTAACAAGCGGCGAGACGTACCAGATACCCGCCGGCCAGACTCTCTGCTGGCGCGTACCTCCTCCCTCATACAAATCATACACGCTGCTGCGTTGTGATCCGCCGTTTCAGGAATTCAACCGGGTCCAATTGGGAGATGGCCGCTGCAATAGGTACGAGGAACGTCAATGACCCCGGCCGAATACGCACTTCGATGGCGGTCGTGATCGCGGCGATGAGTTCAGGTTACGCGCTTCCCGCCAACGCCTTGCGCAACGCGGCGGTGCTCAGCATGCGATGGACGCCCACGCGTCGCAGCCGGGCACGACCCGGCACAGTTTGCCGGTGTCGCCGCGAAGTCGGCAATTTTTTCTCTCCGGCCAAGGCACGCCGAACCAGTTAAAGGCGGGAAAACACCGAAATCCCCACAAAAGCAATTTGGCACACGCGTTGCAAACCCGAAATCGTCGCAGGGGCCAGATATGCAAGTTACGACTAAGTCATCACTCTTCGCCTACCAAGCCGCGAAGGCAACCTCTCCGACCATCGCCACAAAGACGACGGAGACGTCCACCGGCGAAACCGTGCAGGCAAACGAAGATGGCGCATCGGGCGACAGCAGCGCAGTCGCGGACTTCCTGAAATACGTGAAGATGAATCCCTTCGACCGTATGCGGGCCGGCATTTTGAAGAGCATGAATCTCACCGATGCTGACCTCGCCAAAATGACCCCGGACCAGCGGGCGGCGGTCGAACAGAAGATTAAAGACGCGATTGAAGAGCAACTTGAAAAGAAGGGGCAACAACCCGGTAGTCTGGTCGACCTCTCGGCATAGTGCGCTTGCAAGAGAAGGGCGCAGGAAGCCAGAGACTATCCGCTCGTACTCAACTCCATCCTGTTCGAAAGGCTTGGCTCCTGAACTCGACGACTGCGCCTGAAGGTCGCTATGCCGAGATGGCCAACATGCCGCAAGCCGTCGGCAAGGTCCATTCCACTTCTCTGTCCAAAGGGTGAAGTCGTTTCGTAGCTACCAATGGAACGTCGCCGCTTTCCCGATCTCGCAATCAAATGAAGACTCCTTGAGCACTGCGAAATTGACCGCGCCAAGAGTTGCCGTACGGACTTCGATCTTCCCGTTTGCATGCACCCTGAACGACAGGAATTCTCTGACCGACTTGTCCGACCTCACCGTCATATGTGTCGTCGCGAACGCGATCGTTCCATCTGCCTGGATCATATATCCATCAAATCGGGTGCTCGCTTTGATTGGCGGCCCCGCGATATCCGCGCCGTGGACTTGACAAGCGGAGAGGTCGATCAGCATCCGGGGCTCCTTGCCCTCGAGGATTGCCTCGCTGAGCGCTGCATAATCGGAACTTTTGGGCTCGGCCGCGACTGCATCGCGCGTCAAGGAGGCCGATACGATCATCAGGGCAACGATCAAACTCGTGCAAAGGTTAGTCAAGCATGTCTCCCGAGTGTACAGGCTTCTTCTCATTTCATTGTTGATCGAGCACGTGACCACGTTCACAGGCTAGGTGGTTCTCGATCTGAATTTTATCGCCTCGTGATTGGCGACAACTTCGCGGACGATCAAATCGTGGAGCTTCTGAATGAATTCCGGGTCGAGCCCGCTCTGCCCGGCGAGGGCTCGCAACCGTTTCAACTGCGTTAATTCACGTCGGGGGTCTCGAGATGCCAATGCATGTCTGGCCTTGAAAAGTCCGATTGCATCGGTACACCGAAAGCGCTCTGCGAGAAGGTGCACGACCGCCGCGTCCAGATTGTCGATGCTGCGGCGTAGCTTCGCCAGATCGTCAAAACGCTCCTGATCATCATCCGTCATCGCAACTTTCCTCATTGCACGCGCACAGCTCCAGCGGCTTCTCAGACAGCACAATCCCGGCGGTCCACGTTCACGGATCGCGGCAGGATTACGAATGCCAAATTTCCTTACGGGCAGCGCAAAGGCCTCTGTCATCGACAATCATCCTCAGTCAACCTCACGGAGGACAGCCCGCCTTTGTGCAGAATAAAGTCTGCGATTTCAGCGACAGCCTGGCCGACCTTCATGTTGGAAAAGATGAACGGCCGCTCCCCTCGCATCCTCCGAGCGTCATTTTCCATGGTCGTGAGATTGGCGCCAACCATGGGAGCGAGATCGACCTTGTTGATGACCAACAAATCGGATCTCATGATCCCAGGCCCTCCCTTGCGGGGAATTTTCTCACCCGCAGCCACGTCGATCACGTAGATGGTCAGGTCAGCGAGTTCCGGGCTGAATGTGGCAGCGAGATTGTCGCCGCCCGACTCGACGAAACAAAGCTCAGCGTCCGGGAATTTCAAATTCATGTCGCGGATTGCTGCCAAGTTCATCGACGCATCCTCTCGTATGGCCGTGTGCGGACAACCACCCGTTTCCACCCCCACGATACGGTCAGCTGGGAGTGCCTGCGCGCGTGTCAGAATGAGCTGATCTTCCTTGGTATAGATGTCGTTTGTGACGACGTAGATCTGGTAGAATTCCCGGAGATGCTTGCATAAAGCCTCGATCAGCGCCGTCTTTCCGGAACCGACCGGGCCGCCTATACCGACGCGTAACGGACCATTCGTTGACGGAACGCCAGAAGTACGGAGCGAGCGGGCCGCGCCTGTGGTCGTGCTCATGAGCGAAACAACCTCGTATATTGCAGTTCGTGGGCGATGGACGCCAGCTCCGTCATCACACCCGCCGAACCAAGATCGTCGATAGTCTCGCGAGTTGCGATTTCACTCCGCGACAGGATCGCCTGCTCAAGCGCCGCGATGGCAAGCTGGCCGTCAGTTTGACCAAGCGGCACCAATCGCACGCCGGCACTGATGAGATTGGCGACGTAGCTGTGCAGGAATGCCGGAAGCGCAATGCCGACGGGCATCGCCAAGCGCGCCGAGCAGGCGCCGAGGATAACGGCCGATACAGGTGGGCATTTCGGATCCGAGAAAACATCCAGAATTCGATCCGGCCACACGCGACGCAGGGTTGCAAGATATGCACCCGACTGCTGTGCGGCTTCGAGCGCAAATTCCGAGGTCCCGCGCGACGCTGCGGCGAGTTCTGCCAGGTGCGGCAGCTTATCTTCCGCTGCCCCGATCACACGGCGATACGCTTCGATAAAGAAGATGGCCTCGTTCCGACCCGAGCCATAGCAAAGGTCGGCCTCGAGCCAGTCAATGAGGCTGCGGCGGCTGGTAACGTGGCCGGCCTCGACGGCCCACTCCAGGCCGTGCGAATAGCTGTACGCTCCATTCGGGAATGACGGCGAAAGCCAGGCCAGCAGTCGCAGCAACGCCGACGCAGATAGTTCGCGATTGTCGTCCGTCATGGCACCACCATGCAACATCAACTCGTCAGTACATGAAGTAGCGCTGCGCCATTGGAACGACATCCACCGGTGGACACGTGAGGATTCGTCCGTCTGCCCGTACCTCGTAGGTCTCGGGATCAACTTCCATCCGAGGCAGCGCGTCGTTGAGAATCATGGAATGTTTTCCGATCGTGCGTGTCCCCGAGACCGGCAGGAGACGCTTTTCCAGGTTCACCGATATCGTCGTTTCGAGCGAGGCTTTGCTCACGAACGTTACTGAATTCTTGGCAGGCGAACGGCCGAAGGCGCCGAACATTGGCCGGTAATACTCCGGCTGAGGCGTTGGTATGGACGCGTTGGGATCACCCATGATGGCGGCGACGATCATGCCCGATTTCAAGACCATATCGGGTTTGACCCCGAAGAACGCCGGGTCCCAGACAACGATGTCTGCAAGCTTCCCGACCTCGAGCGAGCCTATGTAGCGCGACATTCCCTGCGCGATCGCCGGATTGATGGTGTATTTTGCGACGTAGCGCCGAGCCCTGAAATTGTCGTTCTGTCCGGCCTCCTCCGACATCCGGCCGAACTGCTTCTTCATCTTGTCGGCGGTCTGCCAGGTACGCGTGATCACCTCGCCGACACGTCCCATTGCCTGGCTATCGGACGATACGATCGAGAACGCCCCGAGATCGTGCAGGATGTCCTCGGCGGCAATCGTCTCCTTCCTTATGCGGCTTTCCGCAAAGGCAACGTCTTCCGGGATACGGCGGTCGAGATGATGAGTCACCATCAGCATGTCCAATGCTTCGTCGAGCGTGTTCGCCGTATACGGGCGCGTCGGATTGGTCGAAGCAGGGATGATGTTGTTCTCGCCGCAGACCTTGATGATATCAGGCGCATGGCCGCCGCCCGCCCCTTCGGTGTGAGCAGCGTGGATCGTCCTCCCCTTGAACGCAGCGATCGTGCTCTCGACAAACCCACCCTCGTTCAGGGAGTCAGTGTGGATCATGACTTGCACATCCAGGTCGTCCGCAACGGAGAGACAGCAATCGATGGCAGCCGGCGTCGCACCCCAGTCCTCGTGCAGCTTCAGGCCGCAAGCCCCGGCTTCGACCTGCTCGACCAGGGCCTCGGGTACGCTGGCATTGCCTTTACCGAAAATGCCGAAATTCATGGGGAAGGCGTCCAGCGCCTCAAGCATGCGATGGATGTGCCACGACCCCGGGGTACAGGTCGTTGCTGTTGTTCCTGCGGCAGGTCCGGTGCCTCCGCCCATCATGGTCGTCACGCCCGAGAAAAGCGCCTCCTCGATCTGCTGGGGGCATATGAAATGAATGTGAGTATCCATCCCTCCGGCGGTGATGATCTTGCCCTCGCCTGCGATGATTTCCGTCCCCGGTCCAATGACGATCGACACCCCCGGCTGGGTGTCGGGATTACCCGCCTTGCCGATACCGGCGATGAGCCCGTCCTTGACCGCAATGTCCGCCTTGACGATTCCCCAATGATCCAGGATTAGCGCATTGGTAATGACTGTATCGACCGCTCCGCGCGCGCGCGTGAGCTGCGACTGTCCCATCCCGTCCCGAATGACCTTGCCGCCGCCGAACTTGACCTCCTCGCCATAGATCGTGAAGTCCTTCTCGGGCTCAATGAACAAGTCGGTGTCCGCCAGACGCACCTTGTCGCCAACGGTCGGGCCGAACATCTGCGCATAGGCTCTGCGGCTCATCGTGACGGACATCGTTCTCTCTCACTCATCAAGGCCAAAGGCGCCGGCACGCGATTCAAGAGGGCCCATCACGCCGCCGCTGAAGCCGTAGATGCGACGCGCTCCGGCAAACGGAATCAATGAGACTTCGCGTGACTGCCCCGGCTCGACCCTCACGGCAGTCCCGGCCGGGATATCGAGGCGACAGCCACGGGCAACGGCCCGATCGAACACGAGTGCAGCGTTCACTTCGGCGAAGTGATAGTGGCTACCGACCTGGACCGGCCGGTCGCCTGTGTTGGCAACGTCAATCGATCGTCCCGTCCTGTCGCGGTTCAGGACGATGTCGCCATCAGCCGGAATGATTTCCCCGGGAATCATGTCGCGCCTCCAGCTCCTATCGAATCGGATTGTGAATGGGGACGAGCTTGGTTCCGTCAGGAAACGTCGCTTCGACCTGGATCTCGCGGATCATCTCCGGAACACCCTCCATGACTTGATCGCAGCGCAGAAGCCTGCCGCCTTCCGCCATGAGATCCGCAACCGATCTCCCGTCGCGAGCGCCTTCCATGATGGCGTCGGAAATCAATGCGATGCTTTCGGGATAGTTCAGCTTGACGCCCCTCCCGAGTCGGCCGCGAGCAACGATCGCAGCAAGAGCGATCATCAGCTTGTCTCGTTCCCGTGGCGTCAGATTCAAGTTGGTCTCCCACTTTGCTGCGCTGTTAACAGGACCACATCTTCGGCACGCCGAAGGGACCTGTTCCCAGTTCGCGATCGAGCTGATCGAGGAAGCGGCGCAGACCCCGCTTGAGATCCGCACCGGCAGCTGCAGCAACGCGGACTACGATAATCGCGCCCACGAGGGTGACCCCGCACGCGCATCCCAGAGAGGCTGCGATCTGACGAAATCTTTCGAGCCGCGTCTCCATGCTCGGCCCGAAGTAAATCATTGTCGCGATCGCTCTCCAGTTTGAAAGCAAAGCCATTCTCCGCAATTGAGGGAATGTCTGGTCGCACGAAAGGAAGCCGTCCGCCCAGACGAGATGGCCGTCGACCCTGATGCGCCACGTGTCCAGAATATATCCGGCGATGACTTCTTCACCGCTCTCGGCGCGACCGAAAACCAGCCACTCCAGGGCCACCAGTTCAGCCCCCGGTCTCACATCGACCTCCGTCTGCCGCACGATGCGCGCGTTGTTGAAGACGATCGTCTCTTGCGGAAGCCATGCAAGTCGAGCACCCGTCTCCGCCCTCAACCGCGTCAGGATTCGGGCAGGACGGCCCAAAGCGCGATAGACCTTCTCCGCGGCCTGCGTGGTTATCGCGACCGAGGCCCCGTCCCGGGCAACAATTTCGATGTTAATCTCGTCGCCGCCCGCGACACCGCCCGATGTATTGATGAGAACGGTCTCCCTGTGTCGGCCATTGTCGACATGCGGAAACAAGAAGGCCATCGGAAATTTCCGATAAACGTCGCTGACCTTGGCGCCATCTCGGGCACCAGAGAATGCCACCCGCGCCGCACCCGCAGCGCGCTGCAAGTCGAATTTCTGCCCGGGGCCCTCTTTCTCGCCGATGTGACTGCGGCGAACGACTGATTTGTCGCGAGCGCGCTCGTGATTTGCTTCAAACATCCGTCTTAGAGCTCATGTCGCCCGCTTCCCGCGTTGGGCCAGAGAGATGCCGGACGTGGACCAGCGATGAGAACCACGCCCGGATCTTGTGTTAACGAACCAGATCAGAAGCCGGCGAGTCCCTGCGGGCTGTTGTACGGAATCTTGACACTGCCGATCTCCTTCAACGAGCCGTCCGACTGAGTGCTGTAGCCGACCAACTTCGAGGCGTTGCCGTAGATCTGATAGAGAAAGGCGCCGTCGGGGGTGAGCCAGCTATCGCTGGGACCGCTCGTCACGGTTCCGTTCAATCCCCTTGCTGTGCCGTCGCCGGGTACCTTGGGGCAGGCCGGATCGCTCGCAATTTCGAGACCGCCGCCGTTGAGGCGATAGCTGCTGATGTTGCTGTAGCCGAAATTCGTCGCGTAGATCATGCGATCATCGGGGGCAATCGCAAGCCAGCACAGCTCCGACGGCAGGCCTGCACTCGTATCGATCTTGACCAGCGGGCCAATCTTGATCGCGCCGTTCTTCTCGACGGTACAGATCGAACATCCGTCGCCAACGGCATAGCCGATCACGAAGGTATCCGGTCGCTTGTTCAGGAAGGCGATAAAGAACGGAGAACCGCCCTTTGCGTCATAGAACCTCGCTGTACCAAGCGAACCATCCTTCTGCAGCGCGAAAACGGCAAGGCCGTCCGGGTCCGGCGCATTCGAGGCAATGGAATGCAACGCGCCGCCTGCCCGCTGGACCCAAAGAATAGGCGAGCCGTCGGGATACAACCCAGTGTGCGCGATCGGCTCGTCGAATGTGGTACCGACCAGCACCATATCCTCGTTGGGCGAGACCACGACCATGGTGGAGACGCGATTCCGCTTGCTGTAGGTATTGACCGTGTAGCGCTCGGGCCGCGGCTTGAGCATGCCTTCTGCATCTACCGACATCAACCGAAGATGATCCGGTCCGAACGAGTGCAGAACGAAGAGCGTCCGTGTCGAAGGTGCAAAGGCGAGCGATTTCGCCGTACCACTCCTTCCATCGACTGGATTTCCGGTCGATTTCACGTCGAGCAGCTTAAGCTGCCCGTCGCTCTCCAAGCGAAAGCTCGATACGGAATTGTCTCCACCATTGGTCGCAAACAGAAAGCGCCGGTCGGATGTAATGATGACGCTACCCGCGCCCTCGAACGAATTGGGGGCGCTGTCCTGCCCGCTGATCGGCTTGAATTCGCCGGACCCGGCGCCACCAGTCTTGATGCGGGAAACCTCGATCAGCTTGCCGTCGACCTGTCGCGCGTAGTGGATGACCGCATTTTCAATCTCGTTGGTTTGGGTGTAGAGATGACCGGCCTGTCCTTTGGACATTCCCATCTCGTTGGTCGCCTCTTTAGCCATCTCTCGCTCCTCTAATGATTGGCTTTGGTTGAATCGAAAGACCTTCGATGGCCTGCGCCGGCGCTATGGCCTCAGCGGCGGGTATCCATCGACGTAGACCCAGTCGGACGCCTGCGCTGGAACGTGGCAGCCCTGACATTGATCCCTGTAATTGGTCGTGGTTGTCTTTGACCGATCGCCCGCGTCGAACCAGGACCATCCCCAGCCATCGCCCCACAGCGCGCTATCCGGATGCCTGTTCGCGGTGTCCTTCATCATCACGAACCAGCCCTTCAGGACATCGGCTCGGCTGACGGTGCCGGTCGTCATCTCGGCGGTGGCGGGCTTGAAAACCTCCTTGATCAACACCGCGCCATCCGGAAAGCGCTTGGTCTTTCGATAGCCATCGATCGTCCCGGGCGAGGCGTAGACGACGTGAACTTCCTTCGAGCCCTTGCCCTCGTCCGCCGCAATCGCCCAGCTTCCGAGGAGCTGATAGGTGGTGCGATAGTCATCGGGCACATGCAGGTGACCCTCTCGGTCGCTCGCTCCGGCGCCGGTCGCAATGCCATCGGCAGCGCTCGCCCGAAACTGCGACTGCCTGAGCGCGGCCCCGAACCCGATCGCCACGACCAGGGCGATACAGGCGATTCTGCGTAGCCTCATGCGCATTATCGCGCGTCCTTATTGTCCAGCAGCGGGTAGAATTGCGTCCAGACCTCATCCTTCTTGGCGTTGGCAATGTGGCAGTAGGCGCACTCGTCCTTCGACTTCACCTTGGCCATCGACGCCTTTGGTTCATGATGATTGAAGTTGAAGTACCCCCAGCCATTTGTCTCGGCAAAGCGTTTGGAGTCCTTGACGGTCACATCCGCTCCGTTCCACTTGCCTGGAAAGTACCCGCGTCCCGACGCTTCCGTCCGCGAACCGTCAGCGTTTTCCTGCGGCAACGTGAGCTGCAACTCCTTGAACAGGATCGTCCCCTCGGGGAATTCGCCGGTCTTCTTGTAGATCGCGTACGAACCCGGCTCGATGTAGACGTTGTGGAATTCCGGAAAGTTTGCCTGTCCCCCGTTGAGGGCATTTGGCGTCAAGGGTGAACCGACATAGACCCACTCGTGGAAATTCTTTGGCAGGAGCAGCTGTCCGTCCGCAGTGTATTGCGGCAGATAACGCGCAGTGCTCTGGGCGTTGCTGTCCTTCAGCGATCCGAAGAACAGCATCGTCGCAACCGCACTGCCCGCGATGACTACTGCTGCTGCCTGAGCTCCAACCCGCATAGCTTTCTCCCGCGATTGCGACCGAGCGCGCATGGCCTCGGCACGAATGATCTGTCGGGATCCGGGATAGCCAATCGCAACAAGATCTGCGCGTCGGCGATTGCCTTCTCTTTTTCTATCTTGATGTATTCGGCTCGGGCGTCGCCGCGCTGAGATCGCCGAAAAGCGCGCACGGCGATTAGGCGGCCAGACCCGCAATCGAGGGTGCCCTCAAGTGATGATCCGTACGGCTCTCAAATGCTTGCCCGACCCGCAGAATGGCTTCCTCCTCAAATGGCTTGCCGATAATTTGAAGACCGATCGGAAGCCCATCGGGCGCGAAGCCACACGGAATGGAAGCTGCTGGAAAGCCCGCCAGATTGAAGGGAGCGCAGAATCTCGCAGAGACCTCGAAGACCGTCTCCTCCTTTGCGCCAATCTTGCTCACAGTCTGGCCGACCTTCATCGCGGTATTCGGCAAGGTCGGTGTGACCATGACGTCTACGGTTTCCATGGCGGCGCGCAGTGACGACCTCCAGGCATGTCGGACGCGCTGCGCATTGATATAGGTTGTGGCAAGCGTCAGCTCGCCGGCCTCAAGCAGGAATCGCACATCGCTCGCGTACAAGTCGTCTTTCGACCGGAGGCTTTGCTGATGATAGGTCGCAGCTTCCGCCAGGGCGATGGCGAGCCACGAGTCGATGATCCCTTCCATGCTCGGGACAGTCAGTGGGACGATCGCCGCTCCCAGCTTCTCGAGCACAGTCACGGCTTCGCTGACGGCATGCGCCACCGCGGGCTGGACGTCATCGAAGAAGTAATTGCTCGGCACGCCGATGCGGATCCCCCTGACGTCGCCGTCCAGAGCCTTCGTATAGTCCGGCACCGGAAGGTTCCTGCTGCTTGGATCATTCGAATCGACCCCGCTCATGACTCCGAGCAGAACCGCGAGGTCTCTCACGGTCTTTCCCATCGGGGCGGGATGATCAAGCGACCAACCGACGACGGTGATGCCCGCTTTGCTCACGCGACCAAAGGTCGGCTTGATGCCGGCGACGCCATTCGCCGCGGCCGGCGTGCGGATGGAACCACCGCTATCGCTGCCTACGGCGGCCAGGCACAGCCGGGCCGCGAGGGCCGCCGCCGCGCCGCCGGTCGAGCCCGAGGGAATGTGGTCCAGATTCCACGCATTGCGCGTCGGGGGAGCGTCAAAGCCGAAGGCAAATTCATAAGTCGTGGTGGTTCCGAGCAAGATAGCTCCGGCGTCCCTAAGCTTTCGGATGACGGCGCCATCGGCCCGAGCGGCATAGTTTTCCCGTACCCGTGAGCCGGAACGGGTCTTGACGCCAGCGATGTCGTACAGTTCCTTGACCGCGATCGGGATGCCATGCAGCGGACCGCGATATTGGCCGTTGCGAATTTCGGCATCGGCTTGCTTTGCGGACGCCCGCGCCTGCTCAGATAGCACTTCGACAAATGCCTTGAGATGAGGATCAATCCTGGAGATCCGCCCCAGCATGTGCTCGGTGAGGTCGATAGGCGAAAGTGACCGGGACAGTATCGCTTTAGCTGCCCCCATAACGTCCAGACCGACAATGTCCATTCTTCAAGCTCCGTTATCGTGGATCAAACACGAGTGCCGGAGGCGATTCGATTGGCAGCGTGTCCGCTCGCCGAATGACTGCCGCTCTCGCCGACGCCACCAACGCAGCGATCCCGACTCGGTCCACCTCTGCGATGGAGAGGTCCACTGTCGCTGCCAGTTCGCTCACGATTGCCGGGTTGATCGGATCATCGCTCATTGAAAATCTCCGCCGCTCACAAGAACTCGTCGGTCACGCCTGGAGGGGGCGCTCACGGCAAATTCGGTAATTGTCCTGCCATGGCCGAAGCCGCTCGAACGCGGCGCTTGCCGCCAGCACATCCGAATCGGCATTTCTCCGGCCTATGATTTGCATCCCGATCGGAAGTCCCTCGGACAGGCCCGCCGGCATCGACGCCGCCGGATGTCCCGTAAAGTTGACAAAGTAGGTCAGGCACCAACCGATGAGGGGATCTATCTCCACGCCGTTGAGGGACGTCGGACCGATCGTATTTCCGTCGCTTGAATTATCGACCGGCGGACACGCGAGAGTGGGCGTGACGAGCAGATCGAACTCCTCGAAGACACGCTGGAAAGCATCGTACACCTCGGACCGGACGGCCCGGTCTCGAAAGAAATCGAGACCAGACATCCGATTGGTCCTTTCGACCCAATCCAGATATTCGGGCGGAAAGTCAGCGCGATGCTGCCCGAACAGATCGATGCCATCGCGCCTGATGTTCTCGATCGCCTGCAGGTTCAGAAGCATGTAAAGGCGAGACCAGACGTCGCTCAATTCCCGCTGCGAACGGGAGATGCCGAGCTTGACTTCCTGAACGTGAGCTCCGGCTTCCTCGAAGGCCATCAACGCGCGGCCAACCGTCTCCGCCACCTTTCCGTCGACTGGAAAGACATCCAGGTTGGGACTATAGGCAATCTTGAGACCGCGAATGGAACGTCGGGTCGCCGCCGTGAAGTCGACCGTCGGACCGGTCAGGCTGAAAGGATCCCGCGGATCATGGCCTGCGAGGACGTTCAAAGCGACGGCCGCGTCCTCGACCGTCCTGGTGATAGGACCTTCGAAGAGGAAGGGCGAATCAGCCGCGCCGAATGCGTTTGGGCGCACCAGGAACGGCACGCGGCCAAAGGATGCCTTGTAACCGTAGACGCCACACCAGGCGGACGGAATGCGTATCGATCCGCCGGCATCCGTGCCCTCTGCAATGGGCAACAGTCCATCGGCCACCGCTGCGGCACTGCCGCCGGAGGATCCGCCGGCATTCTTGGAAAGATTGAAAGGGTTGCGGGTTGGACCGAATAGGTAATTGTCGCAGGTTCCCCGGAAGCCCATGAGGGAGCTGTTGGTCTTGCCCAAAAACACTGCTCCGCCACGCTTCTCCATGCGCTCACAAAATGCGCAGTAGCCGTTCACGACGTGGTGTTTCAGCGCGCGGATGCCGCCAAGGCTCGCTGGCCAGCCCGGCTTGAAGTCGAACAGATCCTTGAGCGCCGACGGAATGCCATGCAGCGGCCCCAGCGGCTCGCCGGCACATAGTGCGCGTTCGGCCTCTTTCGCACTTGCACGGGCTCCCTCGAAATCGAGATAAATGAGCGCGTTGAGGCTCGGATTGCGCACTTCAATGCGCCGAATGAAGTCGTCGATCACTTCGACCGGCGACAACTCGCGCCGACGGATGCGAGCTGCCAATTCCTGAGCGCTGAGGTAAGCAAGCTCGTCCGAATGCAGCGTCCGCCTCACGTCCGACATCGTTACCTCCTGCTCGAACCACTCGAGATCGCTGGGCTCTAGATATTGAAATGAGCCGTGGCTGCGCATCCGCGATTGCTCTGTCTTTCTCGATCTTGATGCATTCTCCACAACGGCCATCGACAAGCCATCAACAGAGGTGCATCTGCGTTGGAGCGGGGTACACGGCACGCCGATATCGCGTCCGGACTACTGCGCGTCAGACATAAGGGCACGCATCCATGGACCAGCCTATTGTTTCCCGTGGCTTCAGATCAAAACGCCAGACTTTCGGGGCGGCCGAGTTGCCGCCCGGGCAGTATCTGACGACCGACTTCCCCGTGCTCTCCGCCGGACCGACACCGGACATCCGTGCCGCCGACTGGAAAATTGCGCTTCAACTTGGCGGAACGTTGCTTGGCAGGTGGACCTGGGACGAATTCGAAGCACTGCCCCAGACCACGATCAAAACTGACATTCACTGCGTCACGAAATGGACGAAGCTCAACACGGTTTGGCAGGGTGTCACGTTCGACGACCTTTTGAAGATGGTTGGACTGGAAGAACCACCCAACGCCTTTGTCATGGCGCATTGTGACGGCGGCTACACGACGAACCTTCCCCTTGCCGACCTGATCGGCGGAAGAGCGATGGTTGCGACCCGCTATGAGGGTTTGCCGCTCGCCCCGGCTCATGGAGGCCCAGCGCGGCTTCTTGTTCCTCATCTCTACTTTTGGAAGAGCGCAAAGTGGCTCCGGAGACTGCGCTTCATGGCCAAGGACGAGCCGGGGTTCTGGGAGTCGCGTGGCTATCACAACTACGGCGATCCCTGGAAAGAGCAGCGATATGACGGCGATTGACGCGCCTCAGTTTCGGTCCAGGATTGAATGGCAGGTCGGACGCGTGCAGGCTATCGTGGCCGAAACAAGCCGGGTGAAGAGCATCGTCCTGCAGCCCACCCGTTGGCCTGGGCACCAGCCAGGACAACACGTCGACATTCGCCTCACGGCCGAAGACGGCTATCGGGCCGAACGAAGCTACTCGATCGCGTCGCCTCCGACAGAGGAGCTCATTATGCTCACCGTGGAGCGGATCGAGGACGGCGAGGTCTCCTCCTATCTGCTCGATGAACTGCAGATTGGTGACGCTCTCGAGTTTCGCGGACCGATCGGCGGCCATTTTATCTGGAATCAAGCGGCCAATCGCCCGTTATGTCTTGTCGCGGGCGGCAGCGGGGTTACGCCGCTCATGGCCATGCTGCGTCACCGGCGAGCGTCGCGCGTCCCCATACCTGCATCGTTGATCTATTCAGCTCGTTGCCTGAACGACATCGTTTATCGGGATGAACTCGATGCGATGTCCGACGGCGATGCGGATCTGCGCGTGATCTATGCTCTTACTCGCGAGTGCCCTCGCGACTGGACCGGACATAAAGGACGGGTCGACGAGCTGCTGCTCGCGAAGAACAGCTTTGCGCGCGAGGAAGACCCCCTATTCTTTGTCTGCGGTCCCGCAGGGTTTGTTGAGAGCATCTCAAGCATGCTGGTGAAACTCGACTTTGATCCGCTCGCCATCAAGACTGAACGCTTTGGACCATCGGGAGGATAGTTGTCCCATGTTCAATACTATCTCTGACCTTATCATCGGCGGCGATCCAGCTACACACCTACTTCAGGCGCCCTTCGCATTTGACATCACCCTGACGAAAGTTCAGTGCGGCGCATGCTGTACGATGGTCGGCCTTGGCTCTCTTGTCGCAAGCGGAGGCGATCGGAGGCGATCGTAAGGTGCTCCAATTGTGGAAACGAGCTGATCAGGGCGACGCGCACACAAGAAGGACATCTGCTTGAGCTGAGCGGGGTGCGGTACCTGCGCTTCTGAACCTAGCCCTGGTTCGCATATCCCTGCGCGGCTGCGAAGCGGCCCGCCACCACGGAGCTCGCAGCGGCAAAGTCCCCCGGAAAGCGCCGGGCCTCCTCAGCGATCGACCGCTACGGAGAACGACTTCAAAACGCTCGGGGTGATGTATGCCATGCTCTGCCGTAAAAGCCGGTCACACGCAATCTGCGGCCGAATGGCATCAGGCCGTCCAAGCGCGTGATTTGCGCGCTCAAGAGCCCGCACCGAGCTCAAATCGATTTCACCTCGCCGCCGTCCATTCGTAAGGCCGCCCCGGTCATCCAACGGGCGCCGGGCGATACCAGAAACGCCAGCAATTCAGCGATCTCTTCCGGCTCACCGTAACGCGCGATGCCGGCATCCCTGGGGAACTTCGTGGTCGCTTCCTCGACCGTCATGTTATGAGAAGCAGCCCAATGCTCAAGATAAGAGCGGCGACGCCCCGTCATCACCGGGCCGGGCAGAACGCTGTTAACTTGCACCCCATCGCTAATCCCCTTGTCGGAGAACGCCTTTGCCAACGCGACAATCGCGGCATTGATTGTGCCTACCGCGGCATAGGGCGCTTTTGGGAACAGGGCGGAGTTTCCAGACATCAACACCACGGCACCCTTGGTTGCCATCAGCGACGGCCAAGCGGCGATGGTGAGCCGCCGAGCGCCGTGCAGCTTCAAGGCCAGTCCGGCTTCCCACTGTACGTCGGTCGTCTCGAACAAGTCGACCTGTGGCACCGCGCCTGCAATATTGAGGAGAGCATCGATGCGGCCAAAGAGAGCCAGAGTCTGATCGACAACAGCTTTCGCAGCGCGAGGTCCGGACAGATCGGCCTCGAGCACCAGAGCCTCTGCACCGACAGCCCTCACCATCGTTGCAGTGTCCTCCAGATTGGAACGATTTCGTGCAACGACAACAATGGCCGAGAAATCGCGTGCCAGGCGCACCGCAGTTGCGCGGCCGATGCCCTGGCTTGCGCCCGTAACGATAGCAACTGTCCTTGACATAGAAGATCCCCCAATGTGACTTTTGGTCGTCACTCGATCACGACGACCATCTTTCCGATCGCCTCGTTCGCTTCCATGACGCGATGCGCCTCGTGGATCTCGTCGAACCGGAATATCCGGGTTGGCTTGACATCGAGCCGCCCAGCCGCGGCGTCGGCGGCAATTTCTCCCAGAGGTACGTCGGAGAGAGGAAACCCGGGTGTCCCGAATACGAAGCTGCCGAAGAAGGTCAGATAGACCCCGCTTGCCATCTGCAATAGCGGGTTGAAATCGACAATCGGATCAAGTCCACCCAACCAGCCCGCAAGACATGATCGGCCTCCGCGGCGGAGCAGGCCGAGCGAATCGAGAGCGACCGTGTTGCCGACGAGATCCAGAACAGCATCTACCTGCTTCGCTTCGGGAAGATGATGTGAGAGATCGCGCCGTTCAATTTCGCAACGGGTCGCGCCGAGTTTCTCCAGCATGGCAAAGCGCTCCCGACTGCGGGTCGTCGCAATGACTCGCACGCCGGCATTGACCGCGAGTTTGAGCGCGGCTTGACCAAACGAAGATGTCGCGCCCCGGATGACGAGAAGCTCCCCCCTGCGAAGGGCCAGGTTGCGGAAGAGACATGTCCATGCCGTCGCAAAGGTCTCTGGTATGGCTGCGAGCTCTGCCCAGGGCAACTTCGAATCAAACAGGGCGACGTTCGAGACCGGAGCCAGCGTATACTCGGCATAACTTCCATTAATCGTCCGGCCGAGGCCGCCCATCAGCGCGGCCACCCTCGCTCCGACAGGGAATTCGCCGCCCGGACACGACTTCACGAGGCCCACGCATTCAATTCCACTGATAGGCGCCGCGTCGGCCCATTCGCCTCGGCGCATGTGCATCTCCGCGTGGTTAATGCCGAATCCCTTTACTTGGATGACGGCGTGACCGTGCGACGGCTCCGGTTCCGGAACATCCCGATAGACCAGGCTGTCCAAGCCGCCGAATTTTTCAAGGACGATGGCACGCATCATGTTTTCCTGTCGCTCGCTGCTGCAGGTGCATTCAGTCACGCGCCTGACGTTTGCCGAACAAGAAAATCGCGGATCACGACCGCGATCTCCGTTGCATGAGTTTCGAGGGCAAAATGGCCCGTATCGAAGAAGCGCACCTCCGCGTTTGCGATGTCGCGCTGAAATGCGTTTGCTCCCGCTGGTAGAAAGAACGGATCGTTCTTACCCCAGACAGCGAGAAAGGGAGGCTGATGTTTGCGGAAGTACGCCTGGAATTCCGGATACATGGCGACGTTGGTTCTGTAATCCGCAAACAGATCGAGCTGTATCTCGTCGGCTCCGGGACGCGCGAGATAGTGATTGTCCAAGGTGTATCCATCGGGGGAGACCAGGGAAATATTCGGCACCCCGTGAGTGTATTGCCAGGCCGTCGTTTCCGGAGAAAGCAACACACGCAGCGCCTCCCGGTTCTCCTTCGATGAATCCATCCAGTAGGCCTTGATTGGATCCCATCCGTCGCTCAGTCCCTCTTCGTAAGCGTTTCCGTTCTGCGAGATAATGGAAACGATCCGTTCGGGGTGGCGGACGGCCATTCGAAAGCCCGTCGGCGCGCCATAGTCAAAGACGAACAGCGAGAAGCGAGCGAGGCCTACGACTTCAGTGAACCGCTCGATCACCTGCGCCAACGCCGCGAATGTGTATGTGAAGCTTGCGTGGCCGGGCATATCGGACTGGCCAAATCCGGGCAAGTCCGGCGCCACAACCCGGAAGCGACTTGACAGGGCGGGGATCAGGTCACGGAACATATGGCCAGCTGTCGGAAAGCCGTGCAGCAACAACAGCACCGGCGCGTCGGTCGGTCCAGCCTCGCGATAGAATATCTTCAGTCCATCCACGTCAGCTTTGCGATATCGAATGCCTGTCATCCGCAGTCCCTTTCTGTTCGCCCTTCAACGCCTGTGCGGCTGCCAGAACGCCTAAATGATCATTCGCAAGCAGCGTTCGCGGACGTGCCGACTATTTCGCGGGTCGCAATGCCCTGGTTACAAGCCTCCCGGCGATCCGCTTCATTTGAGCTCCCTGCGATAATTGGTAGGCGTCCAACCCGTTGCTTTTCGAAAGGCCGAGCTAAAGGAGCTCGTCTGCGCATAGCCGAGACTGAGCGCGATGTCGGTGATCGAGGTCGCCCGATCAGCCAACCGCAATTTCGCGAACTCCATGCGTCGAAGCACCTGATATTGATAGGCCGGCATCCCGAAAGACCTTTTGAACGCTCGGCAAAAGTGGTGAACGCTCAGCCTGGCGAGCTCGGCGAGCTTGAGCAGGCAGACCTGCTCTCCCAAATGCTCTTCCACGTACTCGACGACGACGCGCTTCTGCCAACCTGCCAAACCTCCACGACTGACGGGTGTCGGCTCGCGAACCAAGTCGCCATCGGGCATTGAGAGCTCGTGGGCGAGCACGCCGCAGAGGGCTTCCAGATAGGGCGCGCACTCCGTTCCGCAGCTTTCTATAGCCTTCTTCAACTTGAAGGCCGTTTGCCAAACGAGCGCATCCTCGAAGTACACCCTCGGTAAAAACTGAGCGTTGGTGGCTTCCGATAGGCGAAGCGCAGCGGGATCGAAGTAGAGAAATGTCACCTCTGTAAAGGAAGCCGTTTCATGCCATTCCCGGTAAGCGCGTCCCGCCGGGACGAATGTCAGAAGGTGGTCGGAACCGCGAAGCTTCGAGCGACATACACCGTCGACGGATGCCTCCCCTCTTTTCCCGGCGCCTTCGTTGTAAAGTGCGAGAAGATGCCTCGACCCCTGAAAGCGAAATTCAGCCTTGTTGCCGCAAGGCAAGTGAACACTCTCCGAAACCCACCAACGCCGACCCATCTCGAGGCGCGTCACCGGATCGGCAGGGGTTATGCTAACTCTTGAATCGAGGGCGACTGTGGAAGACTTGACCGCCCGCGCTTCGCCTGCCAATCGCGCCGACGAAGCTGAGGCTGCGCCCCGTTGCTTGCTCTCACTTGAATTTGCTAGGTTCATTCCCATCATCGTCGCCCTACCTTGTGCTCCGGATGGCAGCGTTCGCTCATCAACGAACTTCGGTGCCGAGGGGATGCTTGGTTGCCTGTTCGCAGTTGTTGAAGCCGCAAGCTGCAAGGGCGGCATCGCTTCTCCGGCCAGGTGCGCTGCCAATCACTGGAAGCACCTCACAGGGAGAGCATGCTGTTCAACCGCCCTGTCAGCAATCTCACGGTTGTGCGGGCTCAGCCCATACCTAGGTATGGGTGCCGGGGCGTGAGTCGCGCCGGCGATTTCAGCATCGGCTGCTTGTCTAGCGCAACGCTCTATCGCTGGAGTTGAAGCGCCTCAGCCATTCGAACGAGCATCGCCGCCGTTCTTGCTCCCAACTTCCGCATGACGCTTCCGCGGTGCATTTTGACCGTAGCTTCACTGATAGAGAGTTCGTTGGCCACCTGCTTGTTCA
This sequence comes from Bradyrhizobium sp. WYCCWR 13022, assembly GCF_030435535.1. Classification (NCBI taxonomy): domain Bacteria; kingdom Pseudomonadati; phylum Pseudomonadota; class Alphaproteobacteria; order Hyphomicrobiales; family Nitrobacteraceae; genus Bradyrhizobium; species Bradyrhizobium sp. WYCCWR 13022. The sequence goes on along the minus strand of NZ_JAUIZJ010000013.1, from coordinate 138,347 downwards.
TCAATCCGGATGTCACAAGCGTCATCACCTGCCGCTCGCGAGCGGTCAGCAGCGAGAACTTTTCCTGCAATTGCGCAATATGTGCACTGTCGTCGCGTCGATCGATATCCTTTCGAATCGCGGCGGTGACGGCATCCAGAAGATCCTGGTCTCGTATCGGCTTGGTGAGGAAATCGACCGCGCCCAGCTTCATGCCTCTGACCGACATGGGGATGTCGCCGAAAGCGGTCATCAGGATCACCGGGATTCCGACATTGATCTTCGTTAGGTATTCCTGCAACTCAAGACCACTTGTTCCAGGCAATCTGACGTCAAGCACCAGACACGCCGGCGCATCCGATAGCTCGACCTTCAAGAAGTCCGCTGCAGACGCGTATAGCGCGACCTTGTAGTTCAATGATTCGAGGAGATCTCCGAGGGACTCGCGGACAGCGCGGTCATCGTCAACAATATGGACGATCCCGGATTGAGACACGTCTACTGGATTCTCGCCCCCCGAACTGCTTGGCGGCGCGGGAGACTGAACGTGAACCTCGCTCCGCACCTCCCGTTTTCTTCCACCCATAGCTTTCCTCCGTGAAGCCTGACTATCTTCCGGCAGATCGATAGTCCCAGACCGAGCCCGGCTCCCTTCGTCGTGTAGAGAGTCTCAAAGACCCGATCTCTATCGGCCGGATCGACACCCGTACCCGTATCCGCGATCGCAACCGAGATCATATCATCAGCGGTCCACGATGAGACGGTCAAAATGCGGTTCCCCTCTCCTACTTCGGTCATCGCCTCTATGGCGTTACGCACAAGGTTAAGAGCGACCTGCTGGATCTGCACTCGATCCGCCTCGAGACGAGGCGCCGTCCGGTCGAAATCCGTACGTACGACGACACCAGCTCGCTCGACCTCCCGCTTTGAAAGCAGAAGGACCTCCGCAACCGCGTCGTTGATATCGAATTCTGCAAAACGAACCTGGGCGCCTCGTACCAGGGACCTGACCCCTGTCACCACATCTGCGGTTCGGCGCGCCTGCCTGATAATGCGTGCAATCGATTTTCGCGCTTCCGCAGCCTCAGCGGGATCCCTGTCGAGCCACCGCGCGCAAGCCTCTGCGCTTGTGAGTATGCCCGTCAGAGGTTGATCGATCTCGTGAATGATGGAGCCAGCGAGTTCACCAAGCGAGGTCAGACCCGACGCATGCGCAAGCTCATTCCGCGCGTCTGCAAGCGCCTGCTCTGCCGCCTTCCGCTGTGAGATGTCAGTGATGATGCCCTCGAGCTCCAAATCTCCCGTTGGCCCCTCGTCGAATTGCCCAACAGCGACGACATGCAAGGATTTTCCGTCCCTATGAATGACGCGATATTCGTGAGCAAATGGCGATTTGGTGCTGATGGCCTCGCCAAGCGCCCGCTCCAACGCAGGATAGTCTTCCGGATGGATTCGACTTATGAACATTTCGAACGGCACCGGATTTACATCCAGATCAAGATCCAGGATGCGGTAGCACTCGCGCGAACCTCGGGAGAGGAGAGTCCTCGTATTCCAGCGATAGCTACCCATGCCACCGATCTGCTGACCTCTGACCATCCACATGTTGGTCTCACGTAGTGCCTCGAACAGCCGAACCGATTCGAACGAAATGGCGGCTTGACTGGCCAGCATCGAGATCACCCGCACGCACTGAGGCGTAAAGATGCCTACATCGTCGTCGGACTCGAGATAGATTACGCCGATTGCCCAATTCTGATGAACCAGCGGCACGCATAATTGAGCTATCTTGCCGGACGATGGCTTCGTCGCGTCAATGAGCGCCGAGCTCGTAGCTCCGGCAACCCTCACCACCGTCCCTTTTCTCCCGAGGACCTCTTCGGCGAGATCTTCAGGTAGACTGAATCGCGCGCTTTGAGGGAAGGAGGCAAGAAAGTTTGCCCTCTCGCGAGGGAAGCTCGCATCCGCCTTGGCAAGCATATCCCTTTGTCCGCTGAGCAGGATCGCGCCGCGGGTTGCACCGGAGTAGCTTAGCGCCTCGGCGAGGAGGGCTTTGGCCAATCCCTGATAGCTGATTTCCCTCGAGATGACCTGGAATGCCTTCGCGACCAGCTCAAGTTCGCTCGTCTCGCTTTCCCGGCTCATGCGAGTTGCCCCTAGTGACCGCTGGAGCCGTTCGGCGAGACGCGACGCATTCCGGTCGAGGTCGAGCGCTCCAGAGAAAGGGCCCTCATCAATAGCGGCGACATGCCGCTCTTCGCTACGCCTGCGCCATTGAGGTTGCAGGAGGAGCCCGCCCTGCAGTCCTGAGCGCGCAGGACAGGTGCATTGCATCTCGCGCAACTTTTCTCTGCACGCGCGTAGAAAATGCCCATGAGCATCCACGAAACCGCAGGCGACCCCGCCGGATTCATTTCGAACCTCGTTACACAGACTTTGGTTGGTGAAGGGAAGGAACAACGAACATCGATCAACCAACCTCGTGCCGGCCGGCCGTTGCGTGGTCCAGATCGACCAGCAACCGACAGACGAGACCGTCGCGCGCGAAGTCAAGATCGACCTCGGCGTTCGGCAAGGCCCTCTCGATCAGCTTCGTCCCAAAGCCTGCGCGGCCCGGCTTTCTAACACTTGGTCCGCCGCGCTCACGCCACTCTATCGCAAGGGCCTGCCCCGCGAGGTGGGGCGGCCGATCCCAGCTGATTTCCACCGCGCCTACAGCTGACGACAACGCGCCGTGCTTGCTGGCATTGGTTGCCAATTCATGAAAGATGACGTGCAGGGACAAGGCAATGTGCGGCTCCAATCTCACGTCAGGACCGGAGAGAAGGATGCAGTGGCGGTGCGACATCGCGTGCGGCCTGAGCGTGCGCTCTAGAAGCCATGCCAGCAACACCCGACGCTCTTGCGCGCCCTCAATCATCCGATAGGCGTCCGACAGGGCTGCGATTCGAGCCGAAAGTGCTAGACGAAGTTCGGAAGCAGTATCCGCGTCAGTCGTGTCGACGAAGCACAGAACGACGCTGAGGAGATTGCGCATTCGGTGCTGCAACTCCCTGACAACGAGCTCGAGCGTGTCGCTGCTCATTTGAACCGCCCGCCCACAACCCGTGTATCCAGTTTCGGCCTTGGCTGAGTATGTGTCAGTGCGCCTCATGTTCGGACCTACCATCTGTCTTGACGTTGGGAATTCAGCACCCGCGACATATCTTCAACTTCTTGTCGAGCTCCGCATCGAGGTCCTGCTGCTTCTGATTGAAATCGGTTATGCGTCTCTGCAACGCGTCAACAGCTTTTGAATTGGGCATGAAGGCACTCCCGCGCGGCTGCACATGCACGCTCTCGGCCATACCTGGTTCAGCGGACGATGGGGGCGTGGAGACTGGGTCCGCGAGGGCGGAGAGAGGTATCGCAGCGAAGCTGATAAGAAGGGATGAGCGGAAATGCATGGCCTCACCTCGGTACGGTTGGTTCGCGTGAATGCTCTCTCATTATGCAGTACACCGACCGATCCTGCTGTTCGTGGATTGCCGTAATTGAGGTTACATTGTTTGAATCACTCCCGTTGACGGACGGCCTATGGTGCCGCTTGCGGCGGCTCTTGCTCCGCGAGGACGACAGAGAAGAGTCCTGCGTCGTCCGTCCAGTCCGCCACCGGCTTCCATCCCCCAGCTCGCAAGAGGATGAAGGCCTCGCCTCGCCCGTATTTGAGGCTGTTCTCGGTGTGGATGGTCTCACCTTCCGCCAAGAAGAAGGCGCGACCGCCGACATCGAACCGGACGTCTCGGATCGCCTCCAGATGCATTTCGATGCGAAATTCTGTATCGTTCCATCGTGCCACATGACGAAATGCGCCCAGGGGAATCGACCCACCCAGCTCGCGGTTGATCCGATGCAGGAGGTTAAGATTGAACGCCGCGGTGAGTCCCTGCGGGTCGTCATACGCCGGCAGCAGAACCTCTCGACCCTTGATACGATCGATGCCTATGAGCAGCATGGATCCGGCGCCTAACGTCCCGGCCAAAGCCCGCAGCAGATCGACCGCTGCATGCACTGTCAGATTACCGATCGTCGAACCGGGAAAGAAGCCAAGGCGGGGACTCCTGGCAATCTGCTTCGGCAGCGCGAAAGGGCGCGTGAAGTCCGCCTCGGTTGGGTAGATCGGAACTGTTGGAAACGCACGCGACAGGCCTGCTGTCGTGTCCCGAAGAAACTCTCCGGAGATATCGATCGGAACATAAGCCGATGGCTCGATGTCTGCCAGCAACAGCCTCGTTTTGGCCGATGAGCCTGAACCGAACTCAACAAGGGCGCGGCCCGGCCCTGCGATGGCAGATATCGCCGGGAGCGCGGAAGCAAGAATCGATCGCTCGGTCCGGGTTGGATAGTATTCGGGCAACAGGGTGATCGCTTCAAACAGAGCCGACCCGCGGTGGTCATAAAGCCACCTCGCTGGAATTGCCTTTGGGCTTCGAGACAGCCCTTCAAAGACGTCGTTGCGGAATGCGATCGTCGCGTCAGCCATCTCGGATGGCAATTCATTCTGGAGTGGGAACGACCTCAATTTCTTCACACCTTTGTCTTGGTCCGAAAGCCCCGAAATATCTCAAGAGACCATTGCCGCCAGTTTCTTCATCCCGCGATGGATATTGATCTTGACGAGCTCGACTGACTGCCCGGTCGCACCGGACGCTCGGGCGATGCTGAAGCCATTCAGCTTGACGAGGCGGATCACGTTCTCTTGCGCGGGCTTCAGTCGGCCGAGCAACTGATCGATCGCGACGACGCTGATTGCTGCGCTCTCGTGGCCTTCAGTTGCAGTCTCTTCCTCTGGCGCGAGGGCCTTGTAGCGCGACGCATCACGGACCAGATCGACCCACTTGTAGCGGGCAATGGCCGCTACCCAGGCGCCGAACGGCTTCGACGGCTCGAATGTGTGGCGCTTGGCGTGAATAGCCAGAAGCGCTTCTTGCCTTGCGTCTTCTGCAGCGCAGAATGGGAGCCGCCGAGCGTAGTAGGCACGCAACCACTGATTCAACTCGCGTAGCAATTGTTCATATGCTGCTTCATCTCCCGAGCGTCCCGCGAGCATCAGCTCGGACCATCGGCGCGAGCGATCTCTCCATCTATCTCCGGATGCCGCGTTGGACCGATCCAGTCTTGCGCGGGCGACGTTGCTCGGGGGCCGCCTGCCAAGCGACTGCGCGGACATGCCTGCTACAGCATCGTAATGCGAGAACGCGTTCATCGTCGAAAGCTCTTGTCGAGACACTCGAGCAGGACGCTCGTTTCAAACGGCTTTCTGATAAGGCAAAATGCGCCGATCGATCTTGCTTCCTCGTCCAGCTGCTTGTCCGGGAGACCGGTGATGAGGATCACCGGCGATCCTATCTTCCGTCGCTGGAGCTCCCGAACCAGGTTGAGCCCACCCATACCCGGCATATGAACGTCCGCTATGATGCAATCAAAGCTCGAAAGAGCCGTGTAGCTCAGCAGGGCTTCAGCTCTGTCAAACGGTTCAGAGCGGAATCCGACAGATCGCATCAAATCCACCAAGGACAGGCACAGAGCCTCGTCGTCATCGACGACTCCGACAAAAGGGACCTTCACCTGACTTACCCTCGCAAGACGCGATCATCATCGAGATGCGATCGTGACGAGGTCGATCGGCGCACAAGCCGCCTCCCCGTCGACCAGGCTATCGATATCGCGGCGTTCGACAATGATTCGCGAGAGGCGCATGTTCGATGCCCCGTATAAGAGCTTTCCAGCAGCTCCGCGGAGGCTTGTTGCGCAGCTGAGCCTGGAGCATGCGGTCAGTTGATTTCCTCCACAATCTCACGATTGGGATGCACAGACCCATACTTTGGTATGGGTTTTGCCGGCGCGGGGAACCAGACGGGCATCGCATCAAGGCCCGCACGAGCGAGTTGTGCGCCGATGCTTTCAATGCAACAGCGCGTTCATTGCCCTGTCCTCGTGGACCGACGCCTGACAAGGTCAGCGTCGCGCCGCGTAACGAGCGATGAGTTGCTGGGCGACATCGGTGAGATCACTGCCAATAATTTGCGGCTGAGGACCAACTCCCATGAGTTCGTTGTCGGCCCGTCTGACAAAAGCGGCGCTCCAGCCTGCCGCTACTGCGCCTAGCGTGTCCCAGGCGTGGCAGGCGACCATGCAGAGCTGCGACGGCTGGACCGCCAGTTCACGCGCGACATGGTCGTAGGTTTGCGGCCACGGCTTGAAGAGCTTCACGCTGTCCACACTGAACAGCCCTTCAAAAAACCCCGCGATTCCCCCGCGTTCGAGCTGGTGAGCTTGAACCTCGGCCAGGTTGTTCGTCAGTGTGAAGAGCCGAAAGCCGGCATTGCGCAGGCTCTCCAGTGCTCCCGGCACCTCCGGATAGGGCGGCATCGTAGAGAATTTTTGCCGAAGTTCATCGCTATCCGCCCGCTCGAGCCTGACGCCCTGAGTATCCGCAAGCATTTTGAATGCGGCGGCGCCGATATCCGTAAACGGCACATACGAGCGCGCTGCCGTCAGGGCGAGCGAATACAGCACGAGGTTCGCAAACCAATGCCGCACATCGACTTTATCTTGGAATACTCGCTTGAAGACCGGCTCCACCGTCCGGATATCCAGTAGCGTTTCGTTGACATCGAAGACGATCAAAGGAAGGTCAGACATGGTGCAAGCTCCATCTTCGCTTCAACCGGTTCACCTGATCTGCGCAAATTCTGGCTGGATCAGTACACGGTGCCTGACGTCATTCGCGGCAGGGCACGGCTTGGTTACAGCGCGACATGAAAGACCGTCTGACACGGCGAAGGCTCGTTCACGCGGCAGTTATCGGCGCCCCAGATAGATTGCAATGTGCCGGTAACAGGCATAGCAAGGTCGTCGAGTAAACAAGGTCGAGGATGCGCTTCCGGCACCCCGCAGCCATCCCGGTGAACTGGTCGGCTGGCGGCTCGGGAACCTGAGGAGCCAGTTAGCTCCATACGATTATGGAAAGCCGGCAGATGAACGGCACTTTGGAAAACAAGGCAACCTTCCCCGAAGTGGCCGATTTCAGAGTTCGCCGGATGCACGATTGTTCAACTACGAATGGAGACGCGGATCTCGAGATCTTGTGCGATGACGGAGCGCGTGTCCTTTGTCGCCAGTGGTCCCGAGACGATGAAGGCAAAGTCAGCAGTATCCTCGTCGTAAGAGCCACTCTGGAGCATCCTCCGGCCGAGGTCCTTGAACGCTTCGCCCACGAACTCGCTTTGCGCAGTGAGCTCGACCGTAGCTGGGCCGTGTGGCCCCTGGAATTGATCCGCAGCGGCGGCCGAACTCTATTGACGTTAGAAGATCCTGGCGGCGAAGCTCTGGAGCAATTGCTCATCGCGCCGATGAAGCTGGATCACTTTCTACGGTTGGCTGTCGCCATCACGACGAGCGTCGAATATCTCCATCGACGCAACCTGGTTCACAAGGATCTGAAGCCGGCAAACATTCTGGTGATTGGGGAGAATGAGGTCCGAATTACCGGATTCGGCCTCGCATCTCGCGTGCTGCGAGAGCGACAGCAGTTTGAAGCAGCAGAGACCATCGCAGGAACGTTGGCCTATATGGCGCCCGAACAGACCGGTCGCATGAACCGGTCCATCGATTCCCGCAGCGACCTGTACGCACTTGGCGTGACATTCTACCGGATGCTCACGGGTGTATTGCCGTTCAACGCCGCCACTCCATTGGAATGGGCGCATTGCCATGTCGCAAGACTGGCAGTTCCGCCCCACGAGCTGACGAATCGCGTACCGGCAGCCGTATCGGCGATCATCATGAAGCTTCTCGCCAAGACGGCCGAGGACCGCTACCAGACCGCCGCCGGCCTCCGGAACGACTTCAATCACTGCCTTGCGGAGTGGGCCACGCACGGACGGATCGAGCAGTTCCCTCTCGCGCAATCGGATCGGTCGGACCATCTTCTGATTCCGGAAAGACTTTATGGCAGGGAGCACGAGATCGAGGCCTTGCTCGCCTCGTTCGATCGCGTCGCCCAAAGTGGCGTGCCAGAATTGGTCCTGGTGTCGGGCTCCTCCGGAGTGGGCAAGTCCGCGCTTGTCGACGAGATGCAGAAAGCGATAGCGCAGTCTCGAGGGCTGTTCGGGTCCGGCAAGTTCGATCAGCACAAGCGCGACGTACCCTACGCATCGCTCGCACAGGCATTCAGCGGGCTTATCAGGAACCTTCTTGCCAAGGAAGAAGCCGACCTTGCACCCTGGCGCAACGCATTGCGCGAAGCGCTTGGCCCGCTTGCTCAACTCATGGGCGATCTCGTGCCGGAGCTGCGCCTTCTCATTGGAGATCAACCATCTGTCCCCGATGCATCACCGCGAGATGCGCAACGGCGTTTTCAACTTCTCTTTGCCCGCTTTATCGGTGTGTTCTGCAAACCGGCCCATCCGCTCGTTCTCTTCCTGGATGACCTGCAGTGGTCGGACATGGCCACGCTCGACCTGATCAAATATCTGCTGGCCCGGTCCGATCTGCAAAATCTACTCTTGATCGCCGCGTATCGTGACGGCGACGTCGAGATGGGACATCGGCTGGCCGCACGACTCGCCGAGATCCGCCAATCCGGCAAGAACGTTCAGGGCATCAATTTGCTTCCCCTCACCCGGGAATCTGTCGGGCAATTCGTGGCCGATGCGCTTCGCCGCGATCTGCCATTCGCTTTGCCAATCACGGAAATTGTCTACGCGAAGACTCGCGGCAGCCCGCTCTTCTTTACCCAATTTCTACGAACACTAGCGGAAGAGAACCTGCTTCTATTCGATCACGCTGAGGGAGAGTGGCGCTGGGATCTTGCCGGCATCAAGGAGAAGAGCTACTCCGACAACGTTGCCGATCTAGTCGTCGGAAAGTTGAGCGGCTTGCGCGACGACGCTCGTGCCGCGTTGTTGGAGCTGGCGTGCCTGGGCAATGCCGCCGAGATCGAAACTCTCTGCCTTGTGCACGGCACGTCGGAGCAGGCTCTCCACTCGGACTTGAATGAGGCGACACGTCTCGAACTGGTCCGACGCCTCAACAATTCATATGCATTTGTGCACGATCGCGTCCACGAGGCGGCCTATGCGCTTGAACCGGACCTAGACAAGCGAGCCGCCTTGCATCTCCGGATCGGCATGGCTCTTGCCACACAGCTGACACAGGCCGAGCCGAGCGAACGGATCTATAGCGTAGCCAGCCAACTCAACCGCGGCGTCGCCGCTGCGAAGACCGGCGACGAGAGAAACACGATCATTGCCATCAATCTCGCCGCAGGTCAGCGCGCGCGCGGTGCGACAGCTTACCATGCCGCCGTAGTTTACCTTGAGATGGCCCGCAGATTGCTCGAGGAAAAACGGTCTGCGCAGCATAGCCAGATCGCCTTTTCGATCGGCCTGCTCCACGCTGAATGCAAGTTTCTCCTTGGCGATCTAACCACCGCAGAAGCAGAGTTACGGGCCTTGTCGCAGAGCTGGTCCGATGTTGTGCGGAGTGCGGAGGTCACCAGCCTTCGTGCGCAGCTGTACACCGCTGCGGGGCAACTGGAGCCGGCGGTCGACGTCTGCCTGGCATTTCTCCGGAAGGTCGGAATTGACTGGCACCCTCATCCGACTCGCAGCCAAGTTGACGAAGATCGTCGACGATTGCGAGCTTTGGCCGAAACATCGTCTGACGAACAGCTTCGCACACTCGCGCCGATGGTCGATCCGGATCATCGCGCGATCATGCGTGTCTTGGCCGACCTCGTCACACCTGCGTTTCTCACCGATCGCAACCTATCTGACATCATGCTCATGGAGGCCACCCGGCTGACCCTCGAGCACGGGATCAGCCCTGAATCGTGCTATCCGCTGACCGCCATATTCGGTGTGCTCGCGAGCGATTCGACCGACGCGGAACTTGCCTTTCGCCTCTCGCAGTTCGGCGCATCTCTGGCTGAGACACGCTCGGAGACAGGGCTGAGCGGCCGTGCTCTCCTGGTATTTGGCCTCCATGTGACTCCATGGATCCGTCCCGTCCGATCCGGAAGGTCATTCGTTCAACGCGCCCTCGAGATCTGCCTGACCACCGGAGATCTCGCCTTCGCGGCGTATTCGCATCGGGGGCTTCTGGCGCTGGATCTATTCAGCGGCGAAGCACTTCCAGGCGTTCTGTTGCATGCCGAGCAGGCGCTGGGATTTGCGGAAGCCTTGGGTATCCGGTTGAATTCCGAATGCCTGGCGACGCAACGGGCGCTCGCGCTCAGCCTGATGGGGCGTGATGCGGCTTTCGATTCGAACAAGCCGAGTTCAATTGAGGCCCCGGCCACAACGGAGCCGTTGAGTTCGTTCTTCGACTATGTCGTGCGGGTCCAACTCGCGGTTCTTGCCGGACGTAGCCATGACGCTATCGCTTTCGCCCGATGCGCAGACGAGTACGCGTGGTGCGCCAGAGCCTATTGTGAGTTTGCCGAGTACCGGTTCTATACAGGGCTTGCCCACGCCGCCGCCTATGACGAGGCGCCGGAACAGGATCGCGAGCAACACGTCATTTGCCTTCGCGAACACTACCGCAAGCTGGTTGCATGGTCCGACCGCTGCCCGGCCAATTTCGCCGCCCGTTGCACGCTGATTGCCGCGGAGTTGGCGCGGATCGAAGGCCGCAAAATCGAGGCCGAAAGGCTGTACGAGGCAGCGATACAATTGTCGCAAGAAGGTGGGTTCCTGCAGATCGAGGCTATTTCGGCGGAGCGCGCGGCTGCGTTCTACGAGATGCGTGACATTCGTACGGTCGTACTGTCGTACGTCACGAATGCACGAGATTGCTATGCACGCTGGGGCGCGAGCGCAAAGGTCTACCAGCTCGAGGAGCGCTATCCGAGCATCCGAGAAAAGGGACATGTCGTCCACGCCGCCAGTACTATCGGCACGCATGTCGAGCAGCTGGACCTGGCGACGGTTCTCAAGGTGTCCGAAGCCGTCTCGGGCGAGATCGCGCTGGATAAGCTCACCGAAACCCTATTGCATTCGGCGATCGAACACGCCGCCGCAGAACGCGCCGTGCTGGTTCTGCCGCAGGGCACGGAACTGAGAGTTCGGGCGCAGGCAGCAATCGGCCACGGCTCTATCGCCTTTGACTTGGCAGATTTGCCCCTCTCTGGCGAGGTATTGCCGCTATCGATCGTACTTTACACGGCTCGTACGCAGGAAAGTGTCGTGCTCGACGATGCGTCGACGAGCAGCGCGTTCGGCGGCGATCAATACATCCGGCAGAAAGGTACCCGGTCAGTCCTGTGTGTCCCACTCGTCAAGCAAGGTAAGGCGGTGGCTTTTCTGTATCTCGAGAATAATCTTGCCTCGCGGGTCTTCACTCCCGGCCGGATCGCGATCCTCAGATTTCTTGCGTCCGAGGCCGCGACGTCGCTCGACAACGCCCGGCTGTACCGGGAGTTGCAGGAGCGGGAGCACCGATACCGGGAAGCGCAGATGGAGCTGGCTCACGCCAACCGTGTTGCGGTGATGGGGCAGCTGACTGCATCGATTGCCCATGAGGTTAACCAGCCGAACACAGCCGTTATCTCCAGCGCCCAAGCTGCATTGACCTGGCTGAATCACCAGCCCCCCGCACTGCAACAAGCGCGGAGGGCGCTGACGCGCGTTGTCGAGAACAGCGTCAGGTCAAGCGAGGTCATTGGGCGAATTCGAGATATCGTGAAAAAAGCGCCTCCCAGGCGGGATGCCCTGGCGATCAATGACGTCATCGGTCAGGTCATCGAGCTCACACAAGTCGAAGCCGCGAGAAACCGGGTCTCGATTCAGACCGAGTTCGCCGACCGCCTGCCCAACGTCATCGGAGATCGCGTCGAACTGCAGCAGGTGACCCTTAATCTGATCCTGAATGGGATCGAGGCAATGAGTGAGACAACGGAGGCCAGGCGAGATCTGCTGATCCGAACCGCGAGAGCGGACGACGAAAGCGTACTGGTATCAATTGCGGATTCAGGGCCGGGATTGTCACCCGAGAGCCTGGCCCGCCTCTTCGAACCCTTCTACACGACCAAGCCGACTGGTCTTGGCGTTGGGCTTTCGATATGCCGATCGATTATTCTTTCACATGGCGGCCGGCTGTGGGCGGACACCAGTGAAGCCCGAGGAGCCGTCTTTCAGTTCACAGTCCCTGTCGATGACGGGCTGAGCGTGATCTAAGCTCTCGAAAAAATGTCGTCGGATGGAAACCTGCCACGACACACTTGCCGCACGCCCGTGTGCTTTCGCTTCACTCGCTCCAATCTGGAAATGGTCGGCTCCAATAGGCCGCCCTAAGCATCTGAATGCTTGGCACGCCTCCACTCGCCGGGTGTTAGCCCGACCTTTCGCAAGAATACGCGACTGAGGTGGCTCTGATCCGCAAAGCCGCACTCCAACGCGATTTCGCTGATCGATTTTTTCCCGTGTAGCAGATACCTAGCACGGTCTATCCGTTGCTCAACGAGCCACTGGTGTGGCGACGTTCCCAGCGTCCTCTTGAAAGCACGCGAAAATTGCCCGGCGGACAGTCCACACGCCTGCGCCAGTTCAGCTACCGAGCGATCCGCACCGACATCGTCGAGAAGCAACTCCTTGATCCGGGCCACCTCGTGGTCGGACAGCTTTGAACCGGCTGCGTTGCCAGTCGGGTTCAGGCCGCAATACGCGACCAGCAGGCGCGAACGCAGCGCCGAGAACACGTGGTCGACGAACAACATGGGAATTTCGGCCGGGCGATCCAATGCGGGCAGCACGGCGCGGGCAAGCGACGTCGCGACATCATCCCTGTATTCTCGCTCCACGTCGTAGTTGAAACCCGAGAAAGTCGAACCAAGCTCGCGTGCGGTCTCGTCAAAGGCAAGATCAGGGATGAAAAAGTTCAATGCCTCGAACGGCGCCATATTGTCCCCTTCCCAATGATAGCGCATATCGAAAAGAGAGATTGCTCCTGCTCGCATTGCCGGTCGCATCGCATGATGGCCGTCTTTCCAGACGTCTTGCGCCTCGGGATGATCCGTAAGATATACGGTCACCATGTACATATTCTCGCGGAGATGCATTGAAGTCATCTCCGATCCCTGTCGACGCCTGAGCGTGTGAACGGCGTTAAGGCCGGCTTTAGCAAACTTCGCGCCAGCGACCTCTCGAACCAGGCAGATGCCGTCCTTGGGGTCGGACAAGAAGTCCGACGGCTTCTCTTCCACCATCCTCCTTCGACTTCTCACGCTCTGCTCCGCTTGCTGATGAAGATCCGTCCGCCGTTGAGAGACGTCTTGACGGTCATTGGAATGAAGCCGGTCATCGCGCCGATCAGATTCATCCAAAACGAACGTCAGGTCTTTTCAAGAACCACGACGTCGCCTGCCGTACGATATCTCCAGAAGGCGAATGGGTCACCAGCATCTCGCATGCTGCATCGCGACAACGAAGCGGTGGGTGCTGAACGGCCACTCGAAGCCACGGTTGCGGAGCGTCGGGATGGATTTCTTCGAACCAAGGACGGCGGCCAATCATTCCTTTGATGGAACCGGCCTCGAACACGATCGTCAAATGCGGCTGGCGCACCTCGGGGAACTCGCCGGAACAATCATTCATGAGGTCACTCAGCCTCTCGGAGCCGTCATTTCCAGCGCCGACGCCGCTTTGCGCTGGCTCGACCGCGAAACGCCGAACATCGCTTGTGCTGTCAAGTCCATCCAGCGCATCCGTGTCACGGTCGGCCGATGCGGGCGGACCATCGCGGAGTTGCAGCAATTATCGGCCAACATTTTGACCGACCTTACGGAGCAGTCTCTGAATGCCATAGTCGACGAAGCGCTTGCCTTATCTGACCCCCAGATTGCCCTCGCAGAGATCGTAACGAACATCAGTCTTGATCCTGATCGCCCGGTGACAAAGGCGAACAGGGATCTGCTCCTTCAGGTGATGTTGAATATCATTCAGAACGCGATCGACAGCCTGCTTCACGTTACGGATCGCCATAGAGCGCTGAACATTCGAACGTTTACCTCGTCGAACTCCGTCGTGCTCGAAATCGAGGACAATGGCGTTGGCCTTCCCGACGGGACAACGGACATTTTCAATCCCCTCTACACTACAAAAGAGGGCGGCCTGGGCCTCGGCCTCGCGCTATGTCGGCGCGTGGTGGTTGCTCATGGCGGGGCTATCCAGGTGAGGCCGAACGCCGACTTGGGGGCGACACTAGTCGTAACTCTGCCGCGAGTGGAACCTTAGTTACCGTCACACCTCTCGGGCCAAGACAGCGAAATCGCCGAGCAGCACCGCCTGAAGGCCCCGAAAAAAATATCTCGTTGCCTGTAACTCCGGCCCCTTTGCGCCCGAAATAGCCGGACGAAACCGGATTGGCCTGAACAGGCGGTCCTTTGACGAAAACGAGGAGGCAGATGTGGGACTATCCTGGCAACAAGGCCCGCTTTCAGCCGGCGCGGTTGGACGCTTTCTCGTCCCCGAGCCCCTGCCCAAACGGCTTTTGTACATTGAGCCGCTGCGCCGTCGCATGCGCGTGCGTTTGGGCGAAAGCTGGATCGCAGATAGCGAGCGGTGCCTCCTGCTCTTCGAACCAGGTCGCTACCCCGTAGCGTATTTTCCTGAGGCCGATGTGTCGCAACAGGTCATGCAGCGAACCGAGCATATCACTCAACACGCCGACCTCGGCCCCACCTCCTGGTACAGCGTTCAAGCAGACGAGCAGCGCATCGCGGCGCGGGGAGCATGGCAGCACACCAATCTGCCTGCCTATGCGAGCGATTTGCAGGGTCATATCGCTTTCGCCTGGCGTGCAATGGATGCGTTCTATGAGGAAGATGAACGCATCGTCGGTCATGCCGCCGATCCCTATCACCGCATCGACATCCGCCAAACCTCTCGCAATCTCGTGGTCAGTCATGAGGGCCGGGTCATTGCCGATACAAAGCGACCGCTGGTGCTTTACGAATCCGGCTTTGCGCCCCGCTGGTACGTTTCACGTTCCGATGTAGATGAGTCCGCCCTCACCCCAGTGAAACTCCAGACTTTCTGTCCATACAAGGGTCTCTGCAGCTATTATTCCATCGGCGACGCGCGCCAGGCGGCATGGTCCTA
Organism: Bradyrhizobium sp. WYCCWR 13022; assembly: GCF_030435535.1. NCBI lineage: Bacteria > Pseudomonadati > Pseudomonadota > Alphaproteobacteria > Hyphomicrobiales > Nitrobacteraceae > Bradyrhizobium > Bradyrhizobium sp. WYCCWR 13022. Next base: position 123,225 of record NZ_JAUIZJ010000013.1, on the reverse strand, counting down.
CCCCGAGGCGTATTCCGAAGTCGGTCGCATCTCGAATTTTGTATCGTTCGAACCAGATATCGTGACGGTTCTTCTCGATGGCAACCAGATACGTCTCGAGCCGGGCCAGTCGGTCGTTCCACATGGGCCCGACCGGAATCTCGACGTTGCCGAGATAGTCCGCGAACCTAGCGCCTGAAAGCCAGTCCACGGCTCATAAGCGGCAAGAAGAACTGCTCGCCAACAGAGAGCTGCATATGGCGCATCTTGTGTCAGTAAACGTTGGGCTTCCGCGCGAAATCGCGTGGAAGGGCCGCACGGTACGCACGGGCATTTGGAAAACCCCTGTGCGCGGTCGCTGTCGGGTTGGCCGGCTCAATCTAGAGGGAGATGGGCAAGGCGATCTTAGCGGGCACGGCGGTGAGCAGCGGGCAATCTTCGTCTACCAAATCGAGTCATACCGCTACTGGCAGATGCAACTGGGCCGCACCGACTTCGTACATGGACAATTCGGCGAAAATTTCACCATCGCAGGGCTACCCGACGATAGCGTTTGCATAGGCGATCGCTATCGAATTGGCAGCGCCGTCTTCGAGGTCACTCAACCGCGCGTCACCTGCTACCGCGTCGGCATCCGGACCAACGAGCCGAAGATGCCTGCCCTTCTGACATCCAGTGGACGGCCGGGATTCTATTTCCGTGTCCTGAGTGAAGGCGAAGTTGGGGTCGGCGATCAAATCGTACAGGTTGGTGAAGCGTCCGAACGGATGACCGTCGCCGAAATCAGCGCGCTGCTCTACTCTCCAGATCACCCGCGTGATCGGCTGGAGCGGGCATTGAGGATCGAGGCACTTTCGCCGGGATGGCGCTCGTCGTTTGAAGCATTGCTTCAGAGCCAAATGGCAGGTGCGGGAGGGAGCGGCAATGCAGGTCTTGCTCCAGCGACCGCTGCTAGTTCGACCGCGCCTGGATTTCTCTCGCTCTTGGTTGCCGCGATCGATCGGGAGACCGTGGACGTCCTCTCTCTTTCCCTTCAGCATCCGCATCGCGAGCCGTTGCCTCTTCCGCTCCCAGGCCAATACGTGGTCGTGCGCCTTCCGCGCTCCGATGGCCCGCCGCTCGTTCGCAGCTATTCGCTCTCCGGTCCTCAATCGACCGAGAGCTATCGGATCAGTGTGAAGATCGAGCCGAATGGAGCCGCTGTAGACTACCTGAAGAGGGCTCTCCAGACCGGCGATGTTCTCGAAGTCAGCTTCCCCCGCGGAGGCTTCATCCTGCAATCCCGAGAGCGGCCAGTCGTACTCCTCAGCGCGGGCATCGGGGCAACGCCCGTTCTCGCAATGTTACACGCGCTTGCAGCGACCCACTCCGCCCGGCAGGTATTCTGGCTGCATGCCGCGCGCGACGGGCAGCATCATCCATTCGCCGGCGAAGTCCGCCGGCTCGTGCTTGGCCTCGCCCGGGGCCGCAGCTTCATCTGCTACAGCAGACCGGCTCCGCGCGACAGGCTCGGCGAAGATTTCGATGCTCCAGGCCGATTGTCGCAATCGACATTCAAGGAAGTCGGAATCCCGCACGAAGCGGATGTCTACCTTTGTGGGCCGGCCCGTTTCATGGCAGACATGAAGCAGGCGCTTGCAACGTTCGGCATAGGACCCGATCGGATTCATGTCGAAGTCTTCAATGGCGGCGAGCCATTGATGCCTGGGATCGTCAACGCAGTTCCCCGAGCTCCTCATCTGCCCAGTGATGCCCCCGGCGGTGGTCCATTAATATCCTTCGCGCGAAGCGGCATCGCCGTCCATTGGAAGCCGTCCTCTTACGGGAGCCTTCTGGAGCTGGCCGAAGCGTGTGACGTTCCGGTCCGCTGGTCATGTCGGACTGGCGTTTGCCACAACTGCGAAAGCGGCCTGATTTCAGGCGCAGTGGCCTATAATCCACTTCCGCTCGACATGCCGGCCGACGGCAATCTCCTGATTTGCTGCTCACAGCCTATACGAGACGTCGTCATCGATTTGTAGGTCGCAGGCGATGCAATCGATGAGGTCCTTATGAAGTTCTCGGTCGAAGTGATCACCGTTCCCGTGAGAGATGTCGATCGGGCACTGAGATTCTATGTCGATCAGGTCGGCTTTGTCCTCGACGTCGATTACCGCCCCAACGACGCATTCCGCGTCGTGCAGCTCACGCCTCCTGGCTCGAGCTGCTCGATCCAGATTGGTAAGGGGATCACCGACGCGCCCGTCGGCTCGCTCCGTGGCACTTGTCTCGTCGTCACGGATCTGGAGACCGCGCACCGCCACCTGCTGGGGCGCGGCGTCCAGGTCAGCGATATCAGGCACAAGACGCCGACCGGCGCATGGGACGGTGGCTTCGCGCCGGGCCTGGATCCCGCGCGCGGGGACTACGCCAGTTTCGCTGATTTTTTGGACCCGGACGGCAACGGCTGGGTGCTCCAGGAACGGGGCTACCGCGCGGCTTGAGGCGTGCGCCGCTGGACATCGCCATTCCATGTAGGCGACCGCTCCGGCCCACCCCAACGAGCCTCCGCCCGCAGCACGAACAGCATCTGGCCTGGAAGACTGGCCGTGTCGACCGGACCGGCCCTCTGAGCTGGCCGGTTTTCGTCCGAACGAATCGGTCATCTGCGAGTACCCAATCTACCTGCTACGCTGGCCTCACATTCAATCACTGCCGCAATAAGGCCGTGTCAACACCGGGCGGAGCAGCTCCACCAATGGCTATGAGACGAACGAGCACATCTTAGAGATCGCCCGGCATTCGGTCTTTGGCATGCATGACTATCGTAGCTCCTACGGAGCCGCTCATCACGAGCCTCCACCAAGGGAGTTCCGCCATGACCCAGATGTCGATCCAAACACGTTCGAGCCACCCTGTCCTTGCAGGAATTCTTCTCCTTGCCTTGCTGTCCCCCACATACGCATCCGATCGGAGCACCTCTCTCGAAACCCTTCACGGGCTGCAGGGACGCGCAGCCGAGCAACTGGCTTCGGTCGAATTGACATCGCATCGGCCGTGGCTCGCGCCGGTTGGCCATCACCAGCCGAGGCGCGACGACGCACCTCATTCAGGCACTTTGTCAGCGTTGGAACGTGAGCAGCAACAGCGCGATCAGATACTGGACCGCAAGCTGATCATCTGCCGGGGATGTTGAGGTGGCCAACCATCTCAAGCACCTGCTGAGGTGCTTCCAATATCCGACATCACCTCTGCGCTCTTCGTCAGCTCCAGTTCGTCAGCCGTCGCCGATATTTGCGCTGCCTTCCGCCATTGCGCAGGCGTGATCCCCATGTGGCTCTTGAAAGCCCGCTGGAATGCTGCCTCGGACAGATATCCGGCTGCTTCCGCCACCGCTCCCGTTGAGATTGACGATTTCCTCAATTCGTTCGCTGCCAGCGTCATGCGAATGTCGGTCAACAGATCGCTTGGCGAACGACCAAGCTTCTCCTGAAACTGACGCGCGAGTGTGGCACGCGACATGCTGGCGAGCTGTGCGAAGTCGGGCAGCGTCCATGCGCGCGCCGGCTCGTTAAACATTGCCGCGACCACTGGCGCTAGGCGGGGATGACCCGCAAGCGCAAGCAGCCCACGTGGCGTATCCCCGGTCTCGCTGGCAAGACGCAACACGAGCGCGAACATCGCAGTCGACAGCGCATTCAACATCGCGCGGCCTCCTAATCGATCACTTGCCGTTTCGCCGCGCATCAAGGCAACGAGGCCCGCGAGTTGCCCCGCTGTCTCTTGCTCTCCATTCGTCGCGCCGGCGCTGACGACCAGCACCGGCGGCAGATAATTTCGCAGCAACCTGTCGTGCGGCGGCGCGATCGAGAAGTGTCCGCACAACAGATCAAGTCGCTGGTCGGAGCCCGGATTCTCGCTGATCATGAAATTGAGCGACGCGCGGTTGCGCACCTTCAACGGCGCGGCGCCGCTGCCATCATGCATGATGTGCCGCGGATTGCCCGGAAGCAGCACGATGTCGCCAGCCTTGAGGTGCAGCGGCCGGCCACCCTCCGGATCGTCCAGCACCGCCGAGCCTGCCAAAACGGCATGGTACGGGATCTCATTGACATTGCCCGGCCCCTGCTCGATCCGCCAAGGCGCCCCATACGAGCAACGCAGGTCCAAACGACCGTGGACTGGCATCATCTCGAACAGCCGGCTCAACCAATCCATCCAAACCCCTCACGACACCCTATTGAGACGAACAAGCATATATTCGCGCCATACTGGCATTCAACATCTCATCTTGGGACCCTATTGTCACTCCGCAATCATTCACCGGCCAATAAGGAGTGCCACCATGTCCCGCCTTTCCATCCCGAACCTCGACGCTGACGCCGGCCCGTCTGGCCAGCTCTATGCCCAAATCAAGAAGGCCATCGGCAGCGTGCCGAATACGTTCGCGGCCATTGCCGCCCATGGCCCTGCGGCACTTAAGGCCGTCCTCGCTGCCGATACGGTCTTGGCGTCCGGCAGCCTGAACAAGTCCGACAGGGAGATCATCAAGCTCATCATCAGCGAAGCCGCCGGCTGTGACTACTGTGTCGCCGCCCACAGCCATCTCGGGTCGCTCGTCGGCGTTACGCAGGAGGTGCTGAAGCAGGTGCGCGACGGTAAGCCCACGGGCGATGCCCGGCGTGACGCGTTGGTCACGTTCGTGCGCAAGCTCGCGCGCACCAGCGGCACCATCAGCGACCAGGATTATCTCGCGATCAAGGCCGCTGGCTACAGCGATGCGCAGCTCGTCGAGATCAGCCTTGCCTTTGCAACCACCGTCTTCACCAACGTCTTCAATCGTATCAACGATACCGAGATCGACTTTCCGGCAGTGGCGTAGCGCAACTGCGGCGCATCGTCATCTCGAATCAGGAATCAGGAATCAGGATCATGACTACGCTTGCCAATACCAAATTCGCCCAAAGCCCCGCTCTTCGTATCATGCATGGATCCGGCTTACTCGCTGTGGATCTCGATTATCACATCGTTCGCGCCTCCATGGTGATCATGTTCTTCTTCTTCGGCTACCAGAAGTGGTTTCCGTATGAATTCGAGAGACTGGTCCCCTTCATCGGCAACGGTCCGCTGATCTGGTGGCTTTATCCCGTGTTCGGCCACGCGGGCGCCAGCTACTTCCTGGGCGTGTCGGAATGGACGTTTGGCGCGCTGCTGCTCGCGGGCTTCTGGAGCAAGCGGCTTGGTGTTCTCGGGGCACTCGGCTCGACCGGCACGTTCGTCGCAACTGTCACCATCATTCCTTTCATGCCGGAGGGCTGGGATATTGCGGCAGGAGGCTTTCCGGCGATGACCGGCAATGTGCCTTTCCTGATGAAGGACGTCGTCCTGCTCGCAGTCTCCTTCTATCTGTTGAGACAAGATCTGGTTCGACTGGCACGTCGATAGCCATCACGCCGACCTGATCGGTCACCGGCGAGCACGCTGGCTCGCCGGTGACGCACGAAGCTCGTGTCGAGATCACACTTCCAGCGAAGCTCCGCGGTGGCCGGTGTTCGAGCAACCCATACTTCAGTATGCGTTACTGCATCATAATCGCTAGGTTGTGAGCCGCCGTTTCAAGGGGCACCGTGAGACACGGCACTGCATTCGACGAGACCTTCGGCGAGCCAAGATCCAACCGGGAGGGTTCTCGCATTCTGTTGAGTTACGAATCGGAAACGCCATGGTCTCGCGTTGGGGCACGCCGTCAAAATATCTGCCGCCCAAGGACAGCACAACCAGACGAGGCGTACCATGAACACAGGTCAGAAGGTTGTCGTCGTCACTGGAGCTTCGGGAGGCCTGGGCGAGGCAATCGTCGATGGGTATCGAAGCCGCAATTATTGCATTGTCGCGACTTCTCGGTCGATTGCACCGTCCCACGATCCGAACTGCCTGGCAATTCGCGCCGATATCGCAGATCCGGAAGCCGGACGACGCGTCATCGAATCCGCTCTCGAGAGGTTCGGACGTGTCGACACGCTGATCAATAATGCCGGCATCTTTATTTCCGGGCCGTTCGAAACCTACACCGAGCAGAACTACAGAGACGTTCTCGCGACCAATCTGAACGGCTTCTTCTTCATTACCCAGCACGCCATCAAGGCGATGCTGCAGCAGAAGAGCGGACACGTCGTCCAGATCACGACGACCCTGGTCGAATACGCCAACTCGAATGTTCCTGCCGTTCTGGCGTCGTTAACCAAGGGCGGCCTCGCCGCTGCGACGCGCGGTCTCGCAATCGAATACGCCACCCGCGGCATTCGGGTAAATGCTGTAGCTCCCGGCATGATCAAGACGCCGCTTCACGCTCCCGAGACATACGAAGCCGTGGCGTCGTTGCACCCTCTCAAGCGCATGGGTGAACCCGAGGATATCGCGCAGGCGATCCTCTACTTGGAAGACGCGAAATTCGTAACCGGAGAAACCATTCACGTCGATGGTGGCCAAATCGCAGGTCATTGACTGCGAGCGCCACTGCATTTGGCGATCGCATCCTCCGACCTATCCCTTGGTGCCGCACCATCATGGCGCGGTTCCTCATTCATTCGTCAACAGGAGAAAACACGCCATGAACTTCATTATCGACACGCTCGGCCGTTCAGTGCTGCTACGGCGCGATCTCGATTACCATCTGCTCCGCACATCGATGGTGATCATCTTCGCGTGGTTCGGATATGACAAATGGTTCGATTCCGAGATCAGAGGTCTCGTGCCATTGATCACCCACGGCCCATTTATCTTCTGGACGATTCCGGTCTTGGGTATCGGTGGCACGAGTGTTCTTCTCGGAGCTTCAGAATGGACCTTCGGTTCGCTATTGCTCCTGGGATTTTGGAATAAGAAGCTGGGCGTGCTTGGCGCACTCGGTTCCTGCTGCACCTTCATTGCAACCGTTACGATCTTCCCATTCGCGCCAGACGCCTGGGATGCCGGCGCCGGAGGGTTCCCGGCCATGGGAATGGTCGCAGCTTTCCTCCTGAAGGATCTCGTCTTGCTGACCGTCTCTGTTTATCTGCTGAAGCAGGATGTCGAGCGGGTTATCGCGGCGCGCGACAAAACGACATTGTCCCGAGGGCGTAGCGTTCTGTCCGCTACGAGCTAAGAAGTTCGAATCAAGATCCCTCCCGACATCGTAACAACGATGACAGCACGCATCGACCGATTTAGAACACGATGAGAAAAAGGACAATCGCATGATATCCGCAGCATTTCCGTATGTGAAAAAGCGACAGCGGGTTCTGAATCGGGAGATGGCTTATGTGGAGGTTGGAGAGGGCGATCCCATCTTACTGCTACACGGCAATCCAACCTCCTCGTACCTCTGGCGCAACGTGTTGCCACATGTCGAGCCGCTTGGCCGCTGCATTGCTCCCGACCTCATTGGCATGGGCGATTCAGACAAATTGCCCGACAGTGGCCCGAACTCGTATCGCTTCGTTGAGCACCGTCGTTACCTTGATGCCTTGCTCGACGCTCTGGATGTGCGCGAGCGTGTCACCCTGGTTCTTCATGACTGGGGCTCTGCTCTCGGCTTCGACTGGGCCAACCGCCATCGGGAATCGGTGAGGGGAATTGCATTCATGGAGGCGATCGTAGCGCCCCAAGGCGACGATCATTGGGACAAGATGGGCATGCGCTCAGCCCTGGAGGCCCTTCGTTCGGATGCCGGCGAAACGATGGTCCTGCAGAACAATTATTTCATCGAGCAGATCCTGCCGAACGCCATCATCCGGAAGCTCTCGGCTGAGGAAATGGCGCACTACCGAAGGCCGTTCCTGGAGCCCGGGGAGGGACGACGTCCAACATTGACCTGGCCTCGGCAAATACCGATCGACGGTGAACCAGCCGATGTGGTCGCGATCGCGACCGATTATGCGAACTGGCTGGGGACGACCGATGTACCGAAGCTCTTCCTGAAGGCAGAGCCGGGTGCCATTCTTGACAATCATAGACTGGTCAACCTCGTGCGCAGTTGGCCGGCTGTGACTGAGCGGAGCGTGGCGGGAATCCATTTCGTTCAGGAGGACTCGCCCGACGAGATCGGACACGCGATTGTCGACTGGATGAACACGCTCGCCTAGCTAAGGAGAGCCACGATGCTCTGAGGATGGCGATCAAGAGCAATTCATCTATTTGTTGATCGGCGCCTCGGATCAATCCCAACCGTAGCGGCACGCGGTCGGTCCGCGACCAAGGCGTTGAGCGGCCTGGTCGCGCAACGCCTTGGCGGCAATATTATGGGCGCCAAAGGACTCACGCGTGCGCAAGAGACTGAGGTAGGAAACACGGCGAGCCCAATCAGCTGACACAGTCTCGGCCGGTACCGACAAACCTGGTGCCCACTTCATTAGAATGCGAGCTGGGTACGCATTGCTACCGCGTCAAACGTCGCGCCCCGATCTGCCGTCGAAGTCGGCGATTGTTGCCTGGCGACGTCGCCGTGCAGATAGTCCAGCATGAGACGAAGATTGCCGTTGATGTACCAGTTCAAGGCCGCTGTATAGACGGTCTGCCGACCACCTGCGACCCCGGCTGCGGTCGCCAGCCCGTCGTTGAGATCGATTGTTGAGACGCGACCCGCGACTTCCCAGGCGCCCCAGCCGCCGCTCCGCATTGAGAACGGATCCGCCGGCTTGATGCCGTTATATGAGCCGGTCGATGCATTGTAGGTGCGGGTCTCACCAGTCAACACGTAACTTGCCTGGGCATAACCACCTTGAAAATGCAAACTCGGAGCACCGATCGGTGGCAGTCCCGTCGACGCGCTGCGATCGACATTGTACCAGTAGTACTCGCCCTGGAAGTAGAGCGACCCATAGCTCGCAGCCGCTTCCGCACCGTAGACCTGTGCACCCGAGGCGTTGGCAATTGCGCCGGTCGAAATCAGCGCTGTTGGATCGATCCGAAGTTCAGGACGGTCACTGAACGAAACCGTCTGCGCGTTGGTCACGAGATTGCGCGACGGCTGAACGAGCCACTCGGCATTGGCGCCAAGGTGTAAGGAGTAGTTGTTGCCGCTGATGAGCTGACCCGCAACGCGCGCCACCGCACCGAACTGCTCGGTGGCCCCCGCAGGCGTGACGCTCGAGGCCGAATGGATGGAACCTGTGGTCGGACCGGTCACATAGCCACCGGCCCAGAATGAGTCGTTCCACCAGCGTGTGCCGAAAGTCGAACGAAAATCGCCGGCGGCCACGTTGACCGCGATGACCTGGGCTGATGAGCGTTCCATAAACGTGATGTCGTTCGAGCTGGTGGCCTCGTCGATCGTCCAGGGGATGTCCATAATGCCGCCTTCGATTGCCATCTTGCCTCCGAACGGCTTGAGCCCCGTGTAGCTCAGGTAGGCATTCTCCAGCCCCGAGAGCCCCCCGCCGGGAAGAGAGCCCGCCGCTGCGCCGCCGAAGCCATCTGACGAACCACCGAAGTCATAGACCAGGGCAAAATTCCAGTCGCCGAAGAACTTGCCCGCGAGACCGATGCGCGCACGGCGGACATTCTCGCCGGAATTCAGTCGCTGCGGAGAGGTCGCCGCGGTATTGGGATGATAATCGTAGCCACCGACGTCCCAGTGGACGCGGCCCGTGATACCGACACAGTTCTCGCCGTCGTCGGTGCAGATGGTCGCTCGGTTGTTCGGCATCGACACGAGCGCGCCCGCCGCCAGCGGCGGCGCTTTGGCTCCGTTAGAGGTCGTTAACGCGGCTCTTGCTTGTGAATTTGCCGCAACCTTTGACTTGGTGGCCCCCGCTGCGCTCCCCTGTTGCAGCTTGTCGAGCCTTTGTTCGAGCAAATGCAGTTGCCGCTTCAAGGAAGATATCTCAGCACTGGTCTGGCCCGCGCCGGCCGCGCGCACTGAATGGAGTGAAGCCGACGTGAGCGTCGTCGCCGCGAGCATCGCAGTCGAGAAGAACCTACTGATTTTCATTTTTGGCTCCCAACAGGGTATGGCTCAAGACATCATCCGGAGATGGCGAGGACGCACCACATCGACGATCGGGCTTGGCCCACGAAGCGCAAGCTTCGCGGAGCCCCGTCTATCCCTTTGCGGACTTTAGACCGGTGCCAGGATTGACCGGCTTAGCGATGGGCGGCACGATTGCTCCACGGCCTTCACTGGCCTTGTTCCTAGCTTCGCCACAACCGGATGGCTTGGGCCGCAACGCCAGGCAAATCGGGCGCAACGATTTGGGGCTGAGGAAGCTGATCCACGAGAAGCGGCGCGTTCCCGGAACGGGTGATCAAGGCACCCGAGTAGCCGACGCTCTGCGCCCCGATCGTGTCCCAGACATGAGCTGCGACCATGCAGAGCGAGGATGGCGCAACGTTGAGTTCTTCGGCCACGAGATGATAGCCTTGAGCAGCCGGCTTGAACCTGCGGACCCGATCTACACTGAACGATCTCTCAAACCATTCAGAAAGACCCGCATGCTTGAGGGGACTGGCCTTTTGGTCGGGCGGGGAATTCGTGAAGCTCACCAGACGGAAGCCCGCATCCTTCAGCTGCTTCAATCCCGCGAGAACGTCGGGATGAGCCGGCATCGTCAACATTCGCGTGCGAAGATCGTCGATATCTGACGCAGTGACCTTGGCGCCATGGATCGTGCCAAGCATCTTCAGGATGCCCTGACCCAGATCAAAGAAGGTAACGTAGGGACCCGACAACGTTACTGCGTCGGAGTAGAGAATAAGCTGGTTGAACCATTCGCGCATGACCTTTCGATCATTGAACACTCTTTCGAAAACAGGGCTGATGTACTCGATATCGAGAAGTGTTTCGTTGACATCAAACACGAGGATCGACGGTGCGTCGGACGTGTCTCGAGCCGCAGCGGCATTCGCAGGCCCCGTATGACCCAGTAGTTTCGCAGTGACGCCGCCCACGGCTGCCGTACCTAGTCCCGACAGGAGCTTACGACGATCCATCGGCGTGGTGGCTTTGTTCTGCATCATGGTTTGTTCCATCTGGTTTGACTGGCTTCAGCTTCCGTGCGCCGCAAATTGCGGTCTTCCTATCAATCTTGATCGCCTGAATTGTCTGTTCGCCTCGGCTCCTGAAGCTTCAGCTGCTTGCGCAGGGCGGCAACGTCGTCCGGGTCGATTGCGGAAGCTCGATTGCCCCAATTGTTCCGGACAAAGGTCGCAACATCCGCGATCTCCCGATCGGAGAGCTTCCACGAAAACGCGGGCATGCTCAGAGGCGAGGGTCGGCTCGGTGTGGCTGCAATGCTCGTCCCCGCCAGGATCAGTTGCTCCAGGCCAGTGGCATCAAGTTGTTGCACCATGGCGTTCTTGCCGAGAGGCGGAAACAGTCCCGGCTGCCCCTTGCCGTTCTCCAGGTGGCATGATGCGCAGGCATCCGAATAGATCTCGCGCCCACGGGAAAGCGAGGCCGCATCCACCAGCACTGTGGCGGATTTAGAAGAACTTCCCGGAAGATTCTTGAGGTACACCGCGATGGCTGCGCGATCCGCATCAGTCAGGAGCGATGTGGAATAGGTTACGACATCGGCCATTGCGCCTCCCGCTCCCGCGTGAGCGTTGCGGCCAGTCTTCAGATATTCGGCGATATCCGCCTCGCTCCAGGCACCAAGCCCCGTACGAACGTTGCCGGTCAGATCCGGAGCCGTCCAGTTGTCGACAATGGCACCCTTGAACTCCTGACCGGCTCGATCGGCGCCGAACGCGTTCTTCGGGGTATGGCAGGCACCGCAATGGCCGGGCCCGTTCACCAGATAGGCGCCCCTATTCCAAGCTTTCGATTTCTCAGAGACCGATGCTTCTTGCTCCTTCTTGAGGAACAACAGATTCCAGCCGGCAACGAGGCTTCGGTGGTTGAGGGGAAACATCAATTCGTTAGCCGGTGGCGTATAGCGGACCGGCGCTGTCGTTTTGATATAGGCAAGCAGTGCATCGTCGTCCGCACGGCTCATCTTGCGAAACCATGGGTAAGGAAAGGCGGGGTAAAGGTTCTCACCATTCACCCCATGACCATCGTGCATGGCGCGGTAGAACTGATCTGCCGTCCACCGCCCGATGCCAGTTTCCAGGTCTGGAGTAATGTTCGATGAATAGATAATTCCGAATGGAGTTTTGAGACCGAGTCCACCGGACAGTGGCTCTCCGCCTTTGCGCATATGACAAGACACGCAATCACCGGCGCGCATCAGCTCCTGTCCGTGACGCAGCTTCTCGGCATCTGCGCCATCCGGGATCTGCGCAGTAAGAATCGAGAGAGCCGTGACCGCCGATGAGCGATGCTGGGGCAGTGCCGATGTCTGACCTTCAGCCCAACCGATCGCAGCGAGTGCTGCAACACCGAGGCCCACGGCGGTGGTCATGAAGTACGGAGAGCACTTCATGCGTGCACCATAGGACCAGGGGCCTTCAGATAGCGCGCGATGATGTGTTGAGCAGCGTGATAGGTAAGCGCCGCGACGGTAGCCGTCGGATTGTAGCCGGGGTTCTGCGGGAAGGCGCCGGCGCCCATCGAAAATACATTCGGCACGTCCCACGACTGCAGATACTTATTGATGACACTGTTCTGCGGATTGTCACCCATAATGGCGCCGCCCGTGTTGTGCGTTGTCTGATAGGGAACGACGTTCCAAGATCCCTTCCGACGATTTTCTTTGATCTCCCGGGGATTCATTGCTCGCGCAATTTCTGCCGTCCTGTCGGTGAGGTAGTTCGACATCTTCAAATCGTTTCCGTTGAAATCGAACGTCATCCGAAGCATCGGCCGTCCAAATACGTCACGGTAGGTCGGGTCGAGATCCAGGTAGTTTCCACGCGAGCTCATGCTTGAGCCGTGGATGCTTAGATTGAACGAACGCAGATAGTTTTTCGCGGCGGAGTGCTTCCACTCTAAGCCCCAGGCCGGTGTACCCTTCGGCGTGTACATCATCTCGATGGGACGCCCGCCGGTGACCATGCCGGCGATATAAGCGCCGCCGATGAAACCCAGACCGGAATGATCAAAGTTGTCACCGTTGAAATCGTCGACCACCGTCGCCAGCGCACCGGCTCCAATGAACGGATTGATGATCTTGTCTTCGAAGAAGACATTCACAGACGACATTGTTTGGTAGGCGTAGTTCTTGCCCACCAAACCCTCGCCTGTCCTGGGATCGTATGGCTGCCCGATGCCCGACAACAGCAAGAGGCGTACGTTGTGCAGGATATACGCTCCTAGGAAGACCATCTCGGCCGGCTGGAAGAACTCCTCGCCCGCGCTGTTCACATAGGTAACGCCGGTGGCCCTCTTCTTGTCCGGCGTGAGCTCGATCCGGAGCACCTCGCACTCCGTGCGGAGCTCGAAGTTCGATTTCCGCATCAGATAAGGAAGCACCGTAGTTTGAGGACTCGCCTTTGAATAATTTCCGCAGCCGAACTTCTCGCAGAAACCGCAGTAAGTGCACTTCCCCAACTGGCAACCTAGCGGGTTCACGTAGGATTGGCTGAGGTTGCCTCCGGGGTGCGGGAAGGGATGACGGCCGAGCGAGGCTGCAGCTTGGCCGAACAGAGTCGGGCCGTAAGTCTGCTTCATTGGCGGAGTGGGATATTCGTCCGAACGAGGCCCCTCGAATGGGTTGCCTCCCGGTTGAATTTTCCCTCTTAGATTTCCTGCCTTACCGCTGGTGCCACAAAGCTTGTCGAACGCATCGTAATGGAGCTCAAGTTCGTCGTAGGTGACGCCCCAGTCCTGCACCGTCAGGTCGTAGTCGGTCACCGCGTTCTTGCCGTAGCGCTCCTGGTTGTGGCTCTTTGTCTGGAAATCGCTCGGGAGAAAGCGCCAGATCTGGCCATTCCAATGCACACCACCTGAACCGACGCCGGTCCCAAGCAGGAATGAACCCAGATGGCGCATCGGAAGCGCTTCCTGGCTCAAATTGTTTCGTATGGTGAGAGTGTCATCCGAAACGTTCTGAAATAGGTGGTGGCGCCACATGTAACGCAACTCATCCTGCGCGAAGCCCGTGGCAAATTCAGTGGGCGTATCTCGCCAGGGGCCGCGCTCGAGTCCGAGCACGTTCAGGCCTGCGTCGCAAAGTTGTTGGCTCATGATCGCACCGGTCCAGCCGAACCCGACCATGACCGCATCAACGGGCTTCAGAGTGGTAGCCATGCTCAGGCCTCCCGCCAGCCGGGACGGCCCTTGAAGGCCACTGGCGGATAGGGCACGCGCTCACCGTGCCGCTCCACCCACTCGCTATAGTCGTAGTGAGCACCAGGAAAGCCAATCATCTTCCAAGCGGCCATATCCTTGTTGCCGCCATAGATCGGATCGGAGAAGTAGCCCTCTTTGGTATTTTGGAGGAGCATCGCAAAAAATATGCGCGCATTGACTCCGCCATCAAGCGCGATGCTACCGTCTTCGAGCCCCTTCAGAACACGATCCCTGTCGCTTCCGCTGAGTTGAGCGAAGGAAGCTCTGTTGAATTGTTCGGACGTATGGCTGTTGATCGCCTTGATCGCAGCTCGATACAGTTGCGCCGGCGAGAAGCGCAGCTGATAGCCCTGCTCCGGGGCGCCTTCCTTCCAAGGTCCGCCGAGATAGTAGTGGTCGCCGCGCCCAAACGGGCCCGCCAACTGCCGATCCAGGAAGAACGGCACATTTGCTTCGACTGCACCTGGTCCAACAGCATCCGGCGGGATCAGTCGGTCGACGGCCGCCTCGACAAATTCCCGCTCTTCAGCTGTAAAAAATTTGTAGTCGATGCCGCGAACCTCCGGTGGCGAATCGGCTGCGCCCTCTTGAACGGGCATCGATCCACGATAAGAGCGAGGGGGCGCCCCCAGTTCACCATCCCGTATTGTAGCTGCCGCTGCCGTAGCCGCTCCAATCATTGCGCCGCCCAGGACAAAGGACCGGCGCGCGAATCCGGGAGTCTGTTTTGTCATTCGCCATCTCCGCGACTGGCCGCGTCTCGGGTTGAAAGACAACGACAGCCAGCCAATACAATTGATGGAGAAACATTGGGATCGGCCTCGACAGCTTGTCAACGAAGCCTATGTTGGTGCGCGTCGATTGCAGCAAGTTTCGCGAAATCACGCACATTTAGAGACGATTGCAGTCGTGATTTCATTCATCGACGTTGCGCATTCCGAAGGCGAACGAAGACATTACCGAACACCGACTTTCTTCGGCGGCCAGGTACAGCGCGATCGTTTGTGCACGCGCTTAGCAGGATGTCTTCGTCGGGATAAACGCCCACTTGAGCTGGATTGGCTGATCCCGGGCCGGCCTAGACTGACTGCGTGCTGAGCAACGATTCGAGGATCCTTCAGCGAGGAAGCGCGACAGGCCGCTGCGCAGCGGTCATCTCCTCGCAGAAAGACGCTCCCGGCTCCTGCCAGCGTTGTTGACCGAGCTCGACGAATGGCTGAACTTCGTCCCTGCGCTGCATGCGGCGTACTGGGAACGGCTTGCAGACATCTGGGATAACAGAAACAGGGCCGGAGCTAGGTCCGCGCTTGAGGACTGGATCAAGACCCTGCCGGCGGAAATCGTCCTTGCCTTCAGGCCTGTCCTGACGGCGCTGAACGACTGGAAGGCCGAAATCCTCGCCTCTTGGGATCGCAAGATCGAAGACACCTATGTGAACGCCGCCGATGATGTCCTGAATGCTCGACTGGAGCGGACGCTACGGCTTCGACACGGCCCGTTCACGCATCCTGACCACGCAGGTGGCCCCGACCAGGTTTACGTGTGGCGAATGTCGCGGGGAATTCCCAATCGAGCTCCAGAGCCGCAGCAGACGATATGATGGCGACCTCTGTGCAAATTGTCACCGAGTACGAACGATGGATTGGTTCCGGCCCATTTTCGGGCGATAGCTCTGTAGCTGCGAACTAAAGACTATCTCATAACCGGGTAGCAGTCGCCTGGTGGGCATGCAGCCATGTCAACCGGCCGAAAAACGGGCATCGCGTTCCGATCACCGACCGCTTGGCATAGCCGACGTCCACGATAGAGAGCCGATCGTCGGCGAAAGTGGCCAGAGAATCTGCCGTCAAAAAGCCGACGAGCGCGGAAGCGCCGTGCTAACGTAGATGCTCACATCAATGAATGTGATATATCACATTAGACCAAGATGACCCGGACGGAGCACATGCATTATCCCAGCTACATCTGCAGCACCCGGTGGCGTACGAACGCTGCACGCCTGTCCGAGCTCGCATCCAGCGGTGGCCGTTGCCGCCTTTGCTTCGAGTCCGGAACGCGCGAAGCGCCGCTCGAGGTCCACCATGCCACGTATCGTCGTCTCGGCCGGGAGAGCGTCGGCGATCTGATCGCGCTCTGCCGACCGTGTCATCGGGGCGTGGAGGACATGATCCGGCGCCGCCGCTATGCCCGCTGTCCACCGCTCCGTGCCGACGTTCGGCCGATGCGCGACGTTCGTCGCCCTCTCGTCGATCCAACCCGCTGACAGGAAGAACATGGAATCCGTAGGTATCCGCTTCAGGCTGATTGGCACCAAGCGACTGTTGATGCATTGCGGGCGCTTGGCCGATCCGCTGGACCCGGCCTCGCGGGCCCTGGCGCGCCTGACCGGCAAGAGGCAGAAGACGATCGCCGATCATGAGGAGATCGCGCGCGTCGAATGGAATGGCGGCTTGTGGTTGGACGGGGGGCGCCCCTGCATTCCGTGCGAGGCGCTGATGGCGAGCTTCGTGGGCGCCGCTCGGACGCGCAAGCGCGGTGACGAGGCGCGTGCCGGGCTCGTCGTCGAGAAGAACGCGATCCTGAAGTACGACGGGCCGGAAGATCTGGACGAGCTCTGGACGAATCCTTCGTTCAGGCTGCGCACCGGCGTTAGGGTGCGCGGATCACGGACGATGAGGACGCGTCCCGCCTTCGCGGACTGGAGCGTCGAGTTCACCGCGCGGTTTCTGCCGACGCTGCTCGACCGGGTCGAGGTAGTCGACACGTTCAGGGTCGCCGGGTTCTTCCGCGGCATCGGCGACTGGCGCCCGGTCAACGGCACCTACGCAGTCGAAGTGATCGGCTAGAGGACCACCATGGGGCGTGCTCCGGCGAGGCATCGCACGGCCCGGCGTGGCGAGGAGGGAGGCGCGGCAAAAACCGCGCCTCCCCGACTTTTCGGGGAAAGAGGAATGCGCGAGAAACCGTACGATCGATCCCGAGCGCCGTCCGGCGGACATCGCCGCGGATGCTCCGCGCCGCCCTGGCGGTGGTGGCGGACGCGTGCCGCCCACGACCTGACTTCGGCGGCACGCCTCTCGATACGGGCGGCGATCTCCCGCTCGCCCCTCCTGCGGTACGCCAGATGGTTCGCCGCCGCGAACGGCGATCCGGCCGCCGCGGTCGGGCTGGCCCTGCAGCTCGGCGCCGCCGCGTTCGGCCGCCCGGAGTTCGACGTCGCCATGACGTCCCTCGCGTTGTGCGCTGATGGCGGCGACCCCGCCGCGAGGCTTGCGATGCGCCATCTCTTCGGTCGGCTGCACTGCGCGGGATCCGCGGAAACGCGGGTGGCGGAATCCTGGCTCATGCAGAGAGGCCGCCGGCGTTCCCCTCGACGGAGAAGCGCGGAATGAGACTGCAGATCATGAGCGATCTCCATCTCGGTTACCCGGGAAGAAGGGGTGCGCCTCCGCCGGTGCGGGGCGTCGACGCCGTCGTCGTAGCTGGCGACACCTGCGAAGGACTCGTTCATGCCGTCGAAGCGCTCAGGCGCGCATATCCGGAGCCGCTCGAGATCGTCGCCGTGCCCGGCAACCACGAATTCTATTCGCGGCACGCGACGTACCGCGAGGAGCTTGCCGCGGGACGGGAGGCGGCGGCCGCGCTCCGCGTCGGCCTGCTCGAGAATGCGGTCTGCTTCCTCGGGCGGCTGCGCGTTATCGGCTGCACCATGTGGACCGACTACGGCGCCTTCGGCGAATCCTTGCGGCCCGCGGCGATAGGGGCGGCCGCCGGTTACCTGCTCGACCATAGGCGGATCAAGTGGAGCCGCAGTCCGTGGCGGCGCTTCCGCCCCGAGGAGGCGCGTACGCTCCATCTCCAGTCCCGAGAGTTCGTGATCCGGGAGCTCGGGAAATTGCACGCGGGACCGACGGTCTGCATCTTCCACCATGGCATCGTGCTGGACGCGGTGGCGCCGGTGTTCCGCGGCGAGATCGAGACCGCGGCCTACGCCTCCCGGCTCGAGTGGCTGATCGACATCTACCAGCCCGATCTCGTGGTCAGCGGCCACACGCACCACAGCATGGACATCCGGCGCGGTCGCACGCGCCTCGTCAGCAATCCCGCGGGTTACGGAGACGAGAACCCGCTCTTCGATCCGGCATTCGTCGTGGAGATCCCCGATGCGTAGACGTCCGCCGAAACCAGCAGACGCCGTCACGTCCGCGCCGAAAACGACGGCGCGACCCGCGCCTATGGGACCGTTCGAAAGCGACGTCTACCGCAAGGAAACGAAGAACTGGTCCGAGTTGAGGCGCAGGACGTCTGATGAAAACGAAGCCTCGATTCGCGAATTCACGAGCGGCGCGCGCGGACGGTCCTACACTGACCTCTCGCGGTCGCGCATGGACTCCGGACTCGATGCGGAAACGAGTGTACGGCCCAACGTTGACGGCGCCCACGCGGTCGCGACTAAGCTCATGTTGGCGAAGGCCGTGGACGGATGCCAAGGTCTGGGACACGCGATCCGTTGCGCGGCGCCGGTCGTGGCGTTCGACGTTTACGATTCGACGACCCTGCGGCTCGTCGAGGCGCACTGGAGGGCCGTCATCTTGGGTGCTCCCGGCGCCCATACCACGTCGTTGGATTCGGAGCACTCGCCCCTCGCAGCCCAGAAATCTTCAGGGGGCGTGGTCCATCTGGTCGTGTGGGAGCCGCCGAAGGCGACGTCCCGGCTCACGAACCAGGTCGATGCGCTGGCGGCAGTGTCCGCGGCGCGCCCCGTGCTCGCGTTCTCGCCGTTGGCGGAGACCCACCTTCCCGACGCGCTGTTGCGGATCTGCGACTACAAGATCGCGATCGGCTCTCCGGATTTCGACACGATCGCGAAAACGATACGGATCGTCACCGGCGGGAGGACCCGCGCGACGCTGGAGCCCGAGCTTCTTGCAAAGGTCGGGATCGAGGAGATCGCGCTTGCGGTGCGCTTCGATCGTTCTGCCGACGAATGCATGCGCCGACTGCGGGAGCTGACGTCCAGCCTGGTCGCGCAAGCCGATGTTCGCGAACTGACCCTCTCGGAATTGCACGGAATGGGAGCTGCTACGGAATTCGCGAAATCCTTCGTCCATAGCGTAGAAGCGTGGCGCCGAGGCGAAATACCTTGGAGTGCCGTCGAGGGAGGCACAGGAGTCTGCTTCGACGGCCCACCCGGCGTCGGCAAAAGCACGCTGTGTCGTCTGATCGCCCGTGAATCGAAGCTGGAAATTCTGGTTGCCAGCCACTCGCGCTGGCAGTCGGCAGGCGAAGGCCATTTGGGCCACTTCCTCCGCGAGATGCGGCGCGACCATGCGGAAGCCTGCCGGATGGCGCAGAAGGCGCCAATTCTATTTTTAGTTGAGGAATTAGATAGCTTCACCGACAGAGCGACGATCAACCACTCTCATCGCGATTATGCTCTTCAGGCAACCGCAGCCTTCCTTTCCATGGTGGACGGACTCCCAGAAGGCGCCGGCCTGCGTGGACGAGCGCTGACCGAGCGGCCGCGGATCGCCTTCCTGGCGACCACCAACAACTCCTCCCGATGCGACCCTGCCGTGCTGCGCCCCGGACGCTTCGGCCGCGTGATCCACATCGGGCTGCCCGATCACGAGGAGCTGGAGCGCATGATGCGGGTCCGCCTGCGCGGCGACCTGGCCGACGCCGACCTCCACGATTTGGCGGTGGCGGCCGCCGGATGCACGGGCGCGGATATCGAGCGCCTGGTCGCTGACGCGCGGCGCATCGCCAGGCGCGAGGGCCGGCCGCTCGCGGCTAACGACCTGAGGCGCGCCTTTGCCGGCGGCAACGAAGTGCCCGAAGCGCTGCTTCCGCGCATCGCCGCTCATGAGGCCGGTCACATCCTGGTGGACGTGCTCCTGCACGGGCCGATGGGGGCGGTGGCCACGATGACAGCTCTGGGGGAACGGGCGGCCGCGTCGTTCCGGCTCCGCGAGGTGCCAAACGCAGGTACGTTCGCGGACCGTTTCCGCCGGCTGCAGGTTCTGCTCGCCGGACACGCCGCAGAAGAGGCCAGGTTTGCCGAAGCAAGTGGTGGATGGTCCGGGACCTCGGGCTCCGACCTTCACCAGGCGACCGCCGAGGCCGCCGCTCTGGTCGGATCGTACTGTCTCGCCGGCCCGCGCTTCCTCTATCTCGGTGCGGCTGACGCGACTTCCAATCTGCTGATCTTTCCGGAAGTCCGCGCCGAGAGCGCGCAACTCCTGGCGCGGGCGCGCTCCGCGTGCGTCCGTTTGATTTCCGAGAACCGCGCGGCGCTCGACGAGGTCGCGGCGCGGCTGCTCGCCAAGGGAAACATCGAAGGACTCGAAGTAGCGAGGATCGTCGCCGATTGCGGTGGCCGAGCGCCCGCGAAAGCTCGAGCAAAGGGATTTGAACGGAAACTGGGAAGGAATGGTAATGAGTAAGGAAGCAACGAAGCTGCCCTCGCTGCCGCCCGCGCGGCGGAGCCGCCCGACGCCCGCGGCGGGCCGACGCAACGATCTGGCACGCCGGGCGGTCGCCGCGGCGCTCCAGGCATCCGGCAGATACAAGGTGATCGCGAACTTGCGGATCCCGGTAACCGAACAAGCCCGTCATGCGGTGGCGCGCGCGCGCGGAGGCTACGTCGGCCTGTCCCTGCCGGTTGAAGGGCCGTGCGAAACGGTCGTGGTCGACATGGTCGTCCTCGACGAGCGGAGCTCCTGGGCCGGTGCCTATGCCTTCTGCCACCAAGGCGCGCAGTCGCCGATGGCGCGGCGTCGCGTCGAGGAGGACCTCCGCGCCGCCGAGCTCGTGCTGCGCGCGCATCTTGCGCGCCTGGTGCATCTCGACTTCCGCACCGTGGTCGTCGGGATCATCGACCAGTCGGCGGACCCGGAGCAGGTCGACGATCTAACGATCCCTGCGTCGGAGATTTCGGACCATTTCGAGATCGACTTCCCGGGTCCGGGCGAGATGTACCGGACGTGCCCCGACTCGGGCGCCTAAATGAGCGAGACTCCTCGCGACGTCGGCACCCCGGCACATGCAAACGATCTTCCGCCGGACCGGGTGCGTTTCGTGCGGCTTCCGCGCGCTGGCGCGCGGACGCCGGTGTCCGAGACGGTCGCAACCCAATCACCGCAGATGGTCAGGACGCCGTTGCGGGCCACACGCGTCCACATACCGAACCGACCGGCCAAGTTTCCTCCAATTTGGCCGGTTGAGATGAGGGCCGAGACGGCGGCGGCGTTCCTCGACTATGCGACGACGAGGGAGCTCTGCAAGGCGATTCAGAAAGGGGATGCCGCGCCGCCGACCGCGTGCCGCACCGTCTCGGGTCGCCCCGAGGCGGTTTGGCTCGCGGACGCAATCCGGGACTTCGCCTCGCGTCGTCACGCCCCGCGGTAGATCTCGGTTTCGTGGGTGAGGTACGGCGTCAGGGCCGCGAACAGGGCCTGCACCTGCGGATCGTCGCGCAAGGATTCGAGCCGGCCGTTGGCCAACAGGAGCTGCAGGATGCGGGCGCGGTGCGCGAGGCGCTTCCTCTGCGACGTCGTGACAATCAGTTGCGTTTCGTGGATATACCTCTGCGCGGTGCGCGGATCGAGATGGCCGCTGATGGCCATCAGCTCCTGCTCGGTGCAACCGGCTTCGGCGCTTTCCGAGACGCCGCCGTGCCGGTACGATGTCCACTTGATGTCGTCGCGGAGGCCCGCAGCCTGCCTGACCTCGCCGAAGCGCGCGTAGAATTCGCCCGGCAGCTTCTTTCCCGGCAGCGCCCAGGGCGTGTCATGGGTGCCGTCCTTCGGAATGAGGATGCCTTCGGTGCGCGTGCCCTTGATGCGGTCGATCTCAGCCTCGAGACCCGGATACAGCGGCTCGCCGTTCTCGTCCCGCAAATCGATCCAGCGCGAGTTCTCGGTTTTCGGCCTGATCACGTAGACTTGGAAGGGTCGGTCAGCCGGTTTCCAATGCTGGCATAGCCAAGCGGAGAGAATCGCTCCAGAGCGGATCTGAAACTCGTGCATGGCCCAGGCCGCGACGCCGAGATTCGAATCCTTGATCTTCGAACCGCGGTAGAGAAAGGCCAGCTCGACCAGATCCGCGCGGCGCGTCCTCTTCTTGACGTGCTTTAGCTTGCGAGCCTTGGGCCAGGGATTGTGCTCGGCGATGCCAGGAAATTCGCCGGCCATCGCGTTCCAGATCGTCCGCATCGTGTCGCGGAATCTGTTGGCAGCGTCGGCCCGGCTGACGTTGAGCCCCAAGTCTGCATAATCGAACACGAGCCTTTTGACGGCGAGAACGTCGATTTTCCGGATTGGGACGTCCGCGAACTTCATGCCGGCGAAACCGCTGCAGCGGAGTTCGTGCCGCTGCGCCCGGGACATGATGCCGTCGTAGTAGCTGCGCGTGGCGTCGGTGATCAGGGACCCCCGGTACGTCGGGTGCTTCTTCCACCGCTGGAAGAGCTCCGCAATCGTTCCGGCCGCCGGCCGGTCGATCATCACGTTCGAGGCTTGCTCGGCCCGGTAACGCTTGAGCCTGGCGTTGATCTCGCGGGCGCGCTGCATCGCCACTTTGTAGTCCGTGCCGAGCCTGCGCTCGGCCTTGGTGAGGACGAAGCCTGTCGGCGGCCGGCGCATCTCGTGACGGTAATAGTAACAACGGTCCCGAGCCGACCAGTGGGGCCGCACGTGATCCTCGAGAGGCAAAACTATATCGTGCATCAATGTCTCCGTTCATCACCGACCGTTCGCCGGCAAGGAGATGAGCATATCATGATACAAATTATCTTTTGACAAATATGCGAAGTAATGCAGAGTAACCGCGCGATCGGGCCCAGCTTCTGGCTTACCGGTTAGGCGAACGATGGCGGGATGGTTTTGCAGATGACTGGCGGGACAAAAGAAAAGCCCAAGCAGATTCAATATGGTAGCGAAGCGCCGGGAAAGGAATCGAATCGATTCTCGGGTACCGCTAACCTATTGATCTGCAACGAAATCGCGATTCCATCCCGCCATCAGTCCCCCAAAGACGACCACGGTTTTCCCAATGTTCTCGAGGGTATGGCGGGACGGAATCCGCAGTTTTTCGACCTTGCGACCATTACTGCGGCAGCGAGTAAAGGGCTTTACTCGCCCGACTCGAAAGCTGTGGAAATCGACGAACAGGCCCATGCCGTGATGATGGCCTTGGCATCCAGCGTGGGCACCCTGAATCCGGACTTGGTCTCCGTCCCTAAGGTCAGGACCGCAATCAACCGCGGTCAGAATGGGGTCGCGGACATGGTGCGCGTTTGGAAGGCGGGGGTGAGAGCCCTGCTCGCCGAAGCCGAGGAGGTCCGCAATCGGTCCGGCGTCGAACCGCCGGCGGCAGTGTCTCCGATCGTCTCCTTTGAAGGGCGCGCCGTGAGCCGCGGCACCGGCGCTCGTCTGCGCGAGGCGGCCCGGCGCGCCGCGGAGGCATCGCGCGCGCCTCCGGTGACGACGGACTACGTGACTCGTCTTCAGCCGCTGCCGCTGATCTCAGAGCGGCGCGGCGAACTCAACGCGCTCGATGAGCAGGCCTTCCAAGGATTCGCCTTCACCTACCTGTGGGAGGTGCGCAGGCCGGCGCTCTCCGCCGAGATATTCGACGCAGCTCTGGCGAACGAATATCTGCCGCAGTTCTCCAGGAAGCAGTCCCGCGAAGTCCTGAGGGAGGCCTCGAAGCTCGAACAGCTCGACAACGGAGCCTTCTGGATCCCGGGACTCGCCGTGCCCGAATCCTACGTGTTCCCGAGGCACTACCACTCGCGCAAATCGACGAGATCTACCACCGACGCCGGCGAGCCGACCCCGCAGCGGCGGAATGCCGACAAAGCTGCCGAACGGCGCCTCGATTTCAGTCGGTTCGCCGTCGCGCTGATCACCGAGACCGGCCGTCCCGCCGGTCCCGCCGAGATCTACATCGCCGGCATACACCGCGGTCGATCCTTCGACTTCAAGAAGGAGTACTCGGCAGCGATACTGACTTCCGCGAACCCGCCCGAACTGCGAAAGCTGCCCGACGGCCGCTGGTGGCATGCGGCACGGGAGGACGTCCCTGCAACGCCGAAGACCAAGTATGCGCCGCGGCGCTTCGGCGGAGTCGATTACAAGGCCTTGGGCCGGGAGGTCGTCCAGATCTTCACGGCGAGGGGCGCTCCCATGACCGCGATCGAGATCCGCGAGCGCCTGTCGCCCGATATGAAGGACACGTTGTCGCGCCTGCGTCCCCACTTCTCCTACTTCCTGGAACGCGCGGCGGAGCGCTTCCCTCAGATCTGCAGAAAGGGACCGGGACTCTGGTTCCTCTCCAACCTCGAAGAGACGCGGCCACGCCACCTCAGCATCGAGGACGAATGCGCGCTCGCAGCCATCGAGGTGCTGCGGCTGCGCGGCCATTCGACGTCGAGTGAGATCAGAAAGCTGCTGCCGCGCCATCTTCGCCATTTGGCCGGGCTCGACAAGATCTTGAGCCGCGCCGCGGACTACTACCCGGCTCTCCAGGTCTCCGACGGAATCTGGCATGCCGATCCCACGGCGGCGCTGTTCGTTCGGCGGGACCAAAAATATGCAGTATAAACTGGAATGCCCGGAGCTGGACGAGGAATGCGTCAAAATTCTCGTCTCCGAGCGCAGAGCGATGTTCGGAGCCGAGCTCCACGACAAATTGCCGCTGGTCCTCCAGCTGCGGTTCGACAGGGACCACATAAACCGCACTCTCACGAAGATCGCCGTCAGGCTCCGTCAACGTTCTGACCGACGCTGGACCGTCGATGCGCGCGTCCTTTGGGCGGCCGGATCGGCTTGCACCCCAGCCGCAGGGGGCGCCAAGAAAGCGAGCGACGAAGAGCTCGCCCTTCTCATCGTCGAGCGGGATGGCCGCGCCGCCATCCGTGAACTCTACGATGCCGTCGAGCCGAGCTCGGACTTCCAATGCTTCAGCGACGCGCTGCTGAAACTTGTCCGCAAAGACGGCCGGTTCAGCCATATCGACGGCTTCATCTCGCGTCGGGCCCCGGGACGGTAGAGGAGCGGACGTTCAGACGGATTTCTGCGGCGTGCGTGAGAAGCGCAGGTTGCGCCGGGTGCGGACCCGCTCGCGGTTTGCCGGCCGCTTTAGGGAGTCGAGCGCCGCGCGCAGAACCTTGCCGCCGAAGTACATCATTTGGAAAGCGTCGGCGTCCGTCTCGAAGAGCTGCGTAAGCCCCTCCCCCTCGGTCTTGCTGACCTGCCAGGTGCTGTAGAAGTTGCGAATGATGCCGTCCGGGGATCCGCCGCGGATGATCGCGAAGCCCCCGCTCCGCCCGCCGTCCATGCCGATGGTTATGCCCAGGGTGTCGAGCCTGTCGAGAGGACCCCGCCGCTTTTCGTATCCGTCCTCGTCCAATACCGGTCCGCCCCATTCCTGTTCGAAAAGGACGGTCAGGCCGTCGAAGAAAGTGTGATCCTCCCGCAAGGAGAAAAAGCGGTTGCCGATGGCATGGCGCACTCCCGAAAACCCGGGCGGCCGGTCGGCACGGCGGAGCTTCATCCCCATGAGCATCCGGACGTCCGGCTCCAGATGAGCCGCCGGAGCCCCCGAAGCAAGTCCGATCAGAAGGGCGATGGCATCGTCCCTGGACATCGCCGATGCGCTCACGCCGCGGCCGAGCGAGGCGATCAGGCCGGCCGCCCTCAGCCCGCGCATGACGTGCATCACCGACGGAGCCGGGATTCCCAAGGCCGTCGCGAGATCTTCAGCAAGCGCGGTAGAAGTTGCCATGGCCAGCTTCTACTCGAACGTCCGATCAAAAGCAGCCCTTTTCGAGCACCAGCAGCGCTTCGGCGCGGCTTACGTGTAATGCTCCCCGAGGTTGCCGATCCGAACCGGTGGAAAAGCGTTGCAGGCACTTGACCTCAGTAGAGGACGGTCGTTCCGATGAATCCTTCGTCCGCAGGATGTCTCTTAGGGGGTCATCCAAACTGAGCCCGCTCGGATTTTGACAAGGCAACCCAAGAAACCGCGCAAATCGGCCGCGCCGAAAAACAAGCCGTTCGGCCGCCGCTTTCCCGAGCGGAAATCGGTGGCAGCGGTCATTCTTGCGATGAACCTGCGTGGCCTACGCAAGGCTCAAGGATTCAGTCAGACAGGCTTGGCCAAAGCGTTAGGCGTGGATCAGGCGGCGATCTCTCTCATCGAGAGGCAGCGGGCAAACCCCACATTGCAGATGATCCAGCAGATCGCCGATGCGCTCGAGGTAACGGTAGGCGAGCTCCTGACGCCACCCGCCAAGCCGAAGTGAACGCTGCCCTTCGGCAAAGTCATCGAAACGGCCGTGGGCCACACACCTCGCTTTCCACATTATTCAATTTGACCAAAACTGTTTTTGATTGAGTCTTTTGCTGGCAGGGGGATCATGGTTGCCGCTACGAGCGACTTATAGCCTGCGACAATCGCGCGCTGGTTCCCGCCGGGCGGATACAACGGGCATTGGAGATTGGTGATGAAGAGGTCGAGTGCAGGCGAGGGCGAAGCCGAGAGCCTCGGGATGGCAGACCGAAACCGCCCGGGCGAAGAAATCCCGTCCTCAATCGAGACGGCGTGGTCCCGCGAGTTGGTCAAGCAAATCGCAAAGGACGTTGGCGACGCGGTCGCTTTTCATATCGAGACGATGTATCCGCGCGCGTTCGCCGCTGCTCCGAGCACTTTTCCGCTCTCGGTCCGGAACACTGTCTACAACGAAATTATGGCAGCTGTTCAGGTGAACGACGCCGGCCAGATCGCGGCGCGCCTCGAAGACAGGAAGCGCTTCCGCCGCAAGCTGCGGACCGGGTATCGAAAGATGCGGGCCTCCCCTGTCGGGACGGATGTCGCGTAGATCCAACTATTCCGAGAGATGACCTTGCCTGATGTGTCCTCTCGCAGAGAGGATTGGGTTGCCCTCAGAATTTAGTATCTTCGACCTTCTTCGCTGGGATTACCTTCGAGACATCGGCGCTCGACATTCGCCCCCAGCCCGGCGGCCGAACGAAGAAGGCCGCCAGTTGAGAGCCGGTCAACGAGTCCGCACCTGTCGCGGTGAGGAAGTCAAATTCGCCGCTTTGACCGCCAAGCCGCTTTTTTGCGAATCTGCAGCCATTTTCCCGGCTATTTCGATGCGGGGTGATACGATGAGAATCGGATGAGGCAAAAAGGCGGCCAGTAAAGGCGATGGCGCAATTGAGAACCTCAATAGTCGGCAGCGCGCTGGCGTTCCGGATGCGCCGTGCGGCCGCAGCGCGATCCCGCGAAAACGGCCTGCAGATCCTCACGCTTCCCAATTTGGCGGCGCGCCTCGCCGGAGGCTTCAGTGCGCCGGTTTCTTCGGAGCATCTGGATCGGGCGATCCAGCAGGCCCTCGCGGCAGGCGGCTTCCGCGACATCGAGAAGGTGCGGCATCTTCCGGGCATGACGCGGGCGGTCTCTCGCGCGCTGCGCAAGGTCTGGGATGCCGACGTCTCTCTTCGTAGAACGGACGCGAAGAATGCACGCCTCGCCGATCTGGCTTCGATCGAGGACCTCGTTCGGCGCGAGCTGCCGCTCGCGACGGCGCTTCCGATCGATTTGCGCGAGGAGGCTCTGTCGAGGATACGGCACGCGGCCCGTACGATCGGACCGCTGACGATCGATCGCTTATCCTTTATTCCCCCGCTTTGGCGGCCCCTGATCGACGCGTTGGCGAGGGAGGTCCCGGTCGAATGGATCGCGTCGCCGCACGCGGAAACCGATTGGTTCGGGGGAAGGATCGTGCGGTCACCACAGGACGAACGTCCCGCGCCCTCTGCCGTGTCGTGTGCCGATCCGTCACACGAGGCCGTCGAAAGTCTGCGATGGGCGCGGCACCTGATCGCTTCAGGCGCGGCCCGGCCGGACGAGATCGCGATCGCTACTGCGGGGACGCCCCCTTGGGACGATTACTTCCGCGCTCTCGCGCCCGACGCTGGATTCCGGCTGGCCTTTCCGCACGGGATTCCCGCGCTTTCGACCCGCGACGGTCAGCGGTGTGCCGCGCTGGCGGACGTGCTTCAACACGGTCTGAACCAGCAACGGTTGCGACGTCTTGTTTCCCTTTGCCGGGGCGAGCGCAGCGCTTTCGAAAGCCTGCCCGCGAATTGGCTGGCAGCGCTGCCACGCGGCGCGACTTTGTCGCGCCCTGATGAGTGGCGACGCGCTATTTCGGCGGCCGCAGCGAGCAATGCGTCTTTGGCGGGCGCGGCGGCCGCATTGCCGATCGTAGATATCCTAGCGCGGGGCATCCCGGCGGCGGCCGAAGCCGCGGTCCTCGTTTTGCACGGTAGGGCGCTCCAGCTATGGCAGAGCGCGTTGCGCAGCGCTCCTCCGGAGGCCATCGAGCTCTCACTGCGGACCTCGCGCTTCGAGTCCGATCACGACCCTGCCGACTCCGTGGTGTGGTGCTCGGCACGGGAGCTGGCCACCGCGCCGCGCCCGTACGTCCGGCTTCTCGGGCTGACGGACCGGCACTGGCCTCGCCGGCAAAGCAACGACTCCCTCGTTCCGGATCACGTTCTTTCGAGCGCGATCGTCGATGTCGATCCGGTCGCCGAAGCCGACCGACGACATTTCCGCATCGTCGTCGAGGCGGCCACGGGCGGAGCCGTGCTTTCTCGCGGGCGCCGAAGCGCGCAGGGAAGCCGAGTGGGCCGAAGTCCCCTTTCGGAAGGTCGGAGGGAGGAGCAGCTCTCGAGAGCGCGCGTTCCGGAGTACGCCTGGAACGAGGCCGATCGCCTCATGGCCCGCCCCCAGGACGCGTCCGAGGTCGAGCGCGTACGATCGGCCGATGCTTGCTGGCGCGATTGGCATCTTGAGCGGTTCACGCCGCACGACGGGAAGTTCGACGCCGAACATCCAGTCGTCGTGAGATCAATCGAACGCGTGCAGTCCGCAACATCCTTGCAAAGGATGCTACGGGATCCGCTCGGTTTCGTGTGGCGCTATGCGCTAGGCTGGAATGCGCCTCGCGATCGCGAGCAGCCGCTGACGATCTTGCCCGTCGAGCTCGGCAAGCTGGTCCACGAGCTTCTTCGGCGCGCGGTGGACGCGCTCGAGCCGAAGCCCGGATATGCACGCGCGTCGGACGCGGAGATCGAAACCGCTCTCACGGACGCCTCGTCGGTCGTCAGGGACGCGTGGCCACTGCGGGGACAGACGCCGCCGGCGCTGCTTTGGCGCAATACCGTCGATTTCGCGGCATCATTGGCTCTCGCGGGATTGCTGCGGAAGGAAATAACGGATGCGGGTACTCGAAGCTGGACGGAAGTGCCGTTCGGCCAATCGAACGTCGTCGACACGGAGCGGCAACTGCCGTGGGATCCGACCATTCCCGTCGCGATACCTGGGACGCCCGTCACCCTGGGCGGATCGATCGATCGGCTGGATATCAACAGCTCGGGCACCGCCGTCCGCGTCTGGGACTACAAGACCGGCCAAGCGCCCAGGAACGCGGGACGCATAGTGATCCAGGGCGGGTCCGAGCTGCAGCGGGCGTTGTACGGACTCGCCTGCCGACAGCTGCTCGATGGCGAACCGACGGTGGTTGCCCGGCTTCTCTATCTTCGCGGCGATACTCTCGCCGTCAGGCTTCCCGATCTCGATGCCGCCATCGAGCAGATCGCCGCCTTCGTCAACGTCGCGGTCTCGATGATGCGCAAAGGCGTCGTCACCTCGGGCCGGCTTTCGTTCGACAGGTCGAACGAACTTCGATTGGCGCTGCCGGCGTCGCCCGGATACGAAAGGCGTAAGCTGGCCGCAAGCAACAAGATCAACGCAGCCATCTCGCGATATTGGAGCGCTCCGTGATGGAGATGGTCGACGGGGCCGAACGTCTCAGGGCGTTGACCGATCTGGAGTCCTGCCTGTTGGTCGAAGCCGCAGCAGGCACGGGGAAGACGTCCCTGCTCGCCGGTCGCGTGGTGATGCTGCTCGCGCGCGGGGTCGATCCGCAGTCGATCGCGGCCATCACGTTCACCGAACTCGCGGCGGGCGAACTGCGTCAGCGCATCGCCTCCTACCTCCATCGCATACTCGAGGGCCGGATTCCTGACGAGCTCCGGCCGGCCCTGCCCTCCGGTCCCGACGCCGCCCAGACCGCGATGCTGCGCGCCGCCGCGAAGCGCCTCGACGAACTAACCTGCGGAACGATCCATTCGTTCTGCCACGACCTCCTGAAGACGTATTCCGTCGAAGCCGCGATCGATCCCGGCGCGGATGTCCTGGACGGAGATCAGGCCGACTTCGCGTTCGACGCGATCTTCGACAGGTGGTGGCGCGGCAGGCTCGACCGGACCGCGCCGGCGGCCGGGGATCCGATCGCATCGGTTGCTCGGCGTGATCCGATCAACGCCGAAGGACTGCTGCGCAGCTTCGCCAAATTCCGCCGACGCCATCGGGGAGCGCGGCCGTTGCCCGCCGATCTCGATGCGCACGCGGACGTCGAATTCGCGGAGAGCGTACGGGAATTCCGGCGCTGGTGCGACCGGGTCGACGTACCCCCCGAAGCCGATCCAGACATCGTCGCGCTCGAGGCGTTGGTCACCCACTTCCAAGGGCGCTTCGATCCCCTGCCCGACTTCGAAGGCCTGCTGGAGCTCGCGCATCCCGCATGGCTGCCGATCATGCGCAAGGGCACGTCCAATCTTCGGGATTACAGACGCCGGACGCTGTGGCGAAAGGTTGGCGGTGCGGACGGCGAGCGGCTTGCCGATCAGGCGGAAGAGCATTTCGGCCGATGCCGGCAGGCCTACTGCACGCTGATGGGACGGATCGCGACGGCCATCATCGGGATCTTCTCGGGCGAGCTCGACGAAGTGATGATGGAGTACGAGACCTTCAAGAGGCGGGCCGCCGTCCTCGATTTCGACGACCTTCTGTTCACGTCCCGCGAGGTGCTGCGCGACCATCATTCAGTCCGGGCGACCGCCGCCGAGCGCTTCTCGCGGCTTCTGGTGGACGAGTTCCAGGACACCGATCCCGTGCAGGCGGAGATCATCTTTCTGTTGTGCGGAACGGCGAAGGACGACCGCGCCTGGCACGCGCGATCGCTCAGGCCGGGCCACCTCTTCGTAGTCGGCGATCCGAAGCAGGCCATCTATTCATTCCGCGGCGCGGACCTGGCGACGTATCTCAGGGTGCGCGAAACGATCGAGGCGCAATTCCCCGACAATATCCTCAGGGTCACCGCGAACTTTCGGTCTCGCGGCCAGATTTTGGACCACGTGAACCAATGCTTCGAGGAGCGGCTCTCGTCGCAGCAGGCCGGTTACGTGGCCTTGCAGACGACGAGGGCGGCCAGCGAGCACGGCTTGCCGTGCGTGGCGAAGGTTTCCGTAGAGCTTCCCCCGTTGACGAGGGTCGACAGTGCCCGCGACGAGGAAGCCCAGGCCGTGGCCGAAGTTTGCGCGCGCCTCATCGGCAACGTCGATATCAAGCTCAACGACGGCGAGACCAGGCGCCTGTGTCCGGGCGACATCGCTCTCCTTGCACCGGTTTCCACGGACCTCTGGCGGTACGAACGCGCTCTCGAGGAGGCTGGACTGCCCTTCGCTTCGCAGGCGGGCAAAAACCTCTACAAGCGGCAGGAAGCGCAGGATCTGGTAGCGCTGATCCGCGCCTTGGCGGACACCCACGACACGCTGGCGCTGGGAGCGCTCATGCGCGGTCCGCTCGTGGGCCTGACCGAGCAGGAGCTGCTCGACATCACTGCCGATCTTCCCGTCGACCGCGACCGGATCTCAGGTCTGTCTCTCCGGACCGATCCGGCGGCGGTCCGAAACCCCGTCGCACGGGAAGTGCTGACCATTCTGACTGACCTGCGCCGCCGCATCAACGCGACGGCGCCCGCCTTCGTTCTCGCCGAGGCAATCGAGCGTCTGCGCATCCGCGCCATCGTCGCCGCCCGCAGCGGCGACCAAGCGGCGCGCGCGCTCGCGAACGTGGACGGCTTCGTCGAACGGGCACGAAGCTACGACGTCCGCGGCTTCGTCCAGTTCGCCAGGGACATCGATGACGAATGGTCGAGCGGATCGGCATCACCGGAAGGGATGATGGAGGCCGACGGACAGTCGATCGAGATCGTCACCGTGCATTCGTCCAAAGGTCTGGAGTGGCCGGTCGTGATTCCGATCAACCGCTCGTCCATGCCGCGGCGGGCCGAGACGTTCGTGCACAGGAGACAGGACGAAAGCCTGCATTGGGCGCTGGGCCAGGTGGTGCCGCCGGGACTAGGCGACGCGCTGCGGACGGAAGAGCAGGAGAAAAGGGAAGAGAACGTGCGGCTCCTTTACGTCGCATGCACCCGGGCGATGGAGCTCCTGGTCATTCCGGACTTCTCATGGAGCAACGACGCTTCCTGGGCGAAGCTTCTCGACTTCAAATTGGACACCGTTCCCGAACTCGACATCGGCCGCCTACCCCGAACGCCCGTCGCCTCGCGCGTGCCGGTGGCGAACGGGCAGACCGCGCAGATCTTCACGGAAGAGCGATCGCGCATCGAAGCTGCGCCCCGCGTCCGTTGGATCAAGCCGAGCGACGGCGATCCCGACGTCATCACCGACGAACTGTCCTTCGAGACGGGCGAAGAGCTGCCACGAGCCGAGACCACGGTCGAAGGAGGCCGCATCCGCGGCATCCTTCTCCACAAGCTGATGGAGGAGCTCATCTCCGGCGAGTTGGAGGAGAACCTGGAAGCCGCCACGGCCCGGTCCAACGAACTATTCGATCAATTGTCTTCGATGGCTCCGACGCACGCCGCGATCGACGTACGGGAGCTCGCTTCGACCGCACTGCGGACGCTGCGACTGCCGGACGTCGACAGATATCGCGGAAGGCTCGTGGCGGAGGTGCCGGTCTACGGCACGGCGGCCGGTCCCGACGATCTGGTCGGCGGCCGAGCTGATGCGATCGCCCGCGACGATGAAGGCATGGTCGTCTTCGACTGGAAGAGCGACGTCGATCCCAAGGAGGCCGAGTTCTCAACCTATCGGCGACAACTCGTCCAGTACCTTCGCGCGACCGGATCGCGTCGGGGCGCCATCGTCTATATGACTTCCGGCCTGGTCGATTGGATCACTCTTGCATCTTGAGCCAAGGATTTGAAGCAAAACGACACCCCGCCGCCTGGTCCGGCAGCGGGCCGGCGATTGGTCTGGGCGCATAATTTGCTGCAACGAAGCCGGCTCCCCAAGTATTGGACGAAGGTTGTGTGGCGGATGGGGCAGCGTCGCTAAGTCGACGTCCCGCTTAGTCTTGCAGCGCGAGCATTCGATTTCAATCCAAGGGTACCTGTCGAGACTCGGAGGGTGACATCGTCAAAGGGACTGGTCGCCTGATCGAGGCGACAGCCATGGCCCGCCATCGCTTCGGCTTCAACTCCATTGCCCACCGGTTACTCGCGGAGCATCTTGGCGTCGTTGAAGAACAGTATCGTGCATATCTGATCGGAGGCTACGCGGAAGGTTTCCTCATAAATCTCGAAATCGTCGGCACCTCTATGGTCGAACCATGCGTCGGCACCGATGCGTCTGGGACCCCCTCTGTCTTCGTTCTTCCCGAATAGAGCAGCGAACGCAAAACTCTCATGGTCCAATTCCTGCTTAGGAAACCAGTGCTCCGGTACGCTCGGCGCTCTTCTGAACCAGGCCCTCCCCTTCTGTGAATGGGAAACCAGCATGATGGGAAATCGATCGGTCTCGACGATCTTCAAGGCCGTTGCAGTAGCACTCGCATCGAAGGCCTCGGCCGTCTCCCGCACGAACTTCAGCGTCGGGCGAGGACAGGCCTTGAGCATCGGCTCGAGCAGATAACGCGGCAGCAGCAGGTCCGACGCGTAGTCATCGGCTACGCGTTCGGGATCCGTTACGGAGCGCCGTCGATTGCCGATCTCATCCGTCCGGCAGATCAGGCAGCGTCCGCGGTGATGATGCCAATGCCCGAGTTCATGAGCTATCGAAAACCGCTTCCGACGAGGTGTTGCCTTGGAATCCACCGTAATGATGGCACGGCCGCCCTGACCCACGATCCTCGCTTCGCACGAATGCAATTCGCGGTACTTTATGCGCGCACCAAGCTCCCAGGCGATGGCGTGCAGATCGATCTCTTCCGGACGCTCTATCCCGAAGTCCTGCAATAGTTGCTCGGGAAGAGTCAGCCGTCGGCTCACGACCGGTCTAGATCCTGCGCTTCCCATGCGTCGAGCTCCGCCAGGTCTTCGTCCAAACTGGCCGCATCCGCCTCCGCGTTCGCCGTCCCGCTTCTGGCGGCGAGCGTCATCTTCTTGTCCAGAGCCGGATCCGACTTCCGCAATGTATTCACCCTGTGTCCGTCCGTCCTCGGGCGGATCGCCGCGGCGCCTGCCGCGTCCAGCGCGACGTCGGCTTTCGCCCGCGCCAGCCGCAGCTTCCCGACCATCCCTTTCGCTTGAGCCAGGCTTTTTCGCGATGCCGCAACGTCGGCGGCTCCAACGAGCGCGGCGGTTTCCGCTCCGCTCATTCCCAGGATCTCTTCGATTATCGCATCGTCGAGCCGGTCGACACGCTCTTTGTCGCTCATCGTCGCATCCTCAAAGTGGCACGCCGTTTGGAAAGCCTACCTGCAATTTACGAATCCATCGTTTCCGCACTGCAGCCAATCCCTTGGTGTCGGTCCCAAGCACACTCTCCAGATCCTTTCCGCGGTATCCTTCGGCCAACGCCTCGACCAGCAGTTCGAGCTCGTAGTCTCCGGCGACGAGCTTGCCTGCCCGCTCGATTTCCTTCGCATACACGGTCCGTGCCAGAGCTTGGTCCTCGGGAGAAGGCGTAGCACGGTCCACCGGTTCCGAAGAGTCGCCACTGCCATACTCGGGCACGTAGACCAGTTCGAGCCCGGCCCCATCCCTCGCCCTCTTGCGGGCGCGGGGCGTCTCGGAAGCGATACTCTTGACGGTGCCGGCCAGAAATTCGACGATCCCGACGTCGACGCTGCAGGTCCGGCTCGACAGGACCCTGAGAAAGGCCTCCTGCCGCAGGTCGTCTTCGGTCATATCGGTGCGAGGCGCGAAATAGCGCACGATGGCCGTCAACCGACGATGGTCGTCGTCGGTCAGGCCTTCGAGCATCGCCCGGATCTGCTCCGCCGTGTGGCGGGCACCGCCCGGGCCCTCTCCATCGATATCGTCGGACCTCATGAGGCCCCCAGCTGGGCAACCCTATCTTCGAATGCGCGACCGGCGCCGAATTCGGACGAAAAATTTCGTGTCCGAGTCCGGCTCGGCGAGCGCAGATGTTTGTAGATGGCAGCCAATCCGCTGTCCACGCAACCTTGGGCTTAGGCCAGAGAGGATAGCTACCCATGTCCGAGCACGGAAACAAGACCGCCGATGAGCTCGAACGCGAGGCGAAATTCCTGAAGAAGGAAATCGAAGGCGTCGACGAGGTCATCCGTTCAGAGGAGAAGATCAAGCACGATCTTGATGAGCGCGAGCACGAGCTTGAAGAAGAGGCGCGTCGCGAGCGCGAGAAGGACCACGATCACGGTCACGACCACCGCGTCCGGATCACCGTGGTGGTGAACGGTCAGCCGACCGTCGTCGAGGCCAAGGAAGACGAAACGCTGGCCGAGGTCCGCAAGAAGGCGTTGCACGATACCCAGAACGTGGCCCAGCCGCCGGAAAACTGGGAGATCAAGAACGAGGCCGGCACCCTGCTCGATCCCGAAAAGCGTGTGGGCGAATATCATTTCGGCAAGGAAACGACCCTGTTCCTGAGCCTGAAGGCGGGGGTGGCCGGTTGACCGCAGCGCCACAGGTCGTGGATCCCGAGGTCTCGCGAGCCAAATTCGATCGTGAGGTCGCCGCCTACCGCATGCTGGAGGCGACCTACCGAAAGCGCGGTTGGCTTCTGCTCGGCGCCACGTTTCCGGAGGTCTTCGTCGCGTTCGCCGCGACCAAGATCAAGCCGGCGCCGATCGTCGCCGCCGTGATCGTCGACTTTGCCGATTACGATCTGCAACCCCCATCGGTCCGCTTCGTCGACCCCTTCACACGCGAGCGGCTGACGGCGTCGAACGTCGGCTTCCAGATGCTCAGGCGTCCTGCCATGCCCGGTGCTCCGCCCGAGATGATCGCGGCGATGATTCAGCAAGGCGCGATCCAGCTTTCCGCGATGCTACAGGCGAACAAGCCGGACGATTTTCCCTTCCTGTGCCTGCCCGGGGTCCGCGAATATCACGACAATCCAGCCCACACGGGGGATTCATGGCTACTGCATCGGGGTTCTGGCGAGGGCTCCTTGGTCTTCATTCTGGAAAAGATTTGGATCTACGGGGCAGATCCTCTCGCCGCGTACAACATCCAGATTCAGATACAGGGCCTCGCCCCGAACCCGATGGGAATCCCGGAATGATGCGTCTGGTCGACGTCGAGAAGGTCGTCGTCAAGCGGCGCGACGCCCAAATCGTCCACAAGCACCTGCGCGACGTCGGTCGGCAAGGCTACGAAGGCCTCGGGCTTTGGGTCGGAAGACAGAACGGCGCGGTATTTCAGGTCGATCAGGCCGTCATTCCTGCGCAGCGCCACATCCGGACCGCCGACGGTGTATGCGTCATCACCGGCGCCGAGGAGCTCCATCGCATCAACGTCTGGCTATACCGCAACGGCCTGTCGTTGATCGCGCAAATCCACAGCCACCCCGGCCGCGCCTACCACTCGAGCACCGACGACGAATTCGCGGTCGCGACCACGGTCGGGTGCTTCTCGCTCGTGGTGCCGGACTTCGCTTCCGGCGTGTTCGATATCGGCCGGCTTGCGTCCTATCGGCTGGACGGTTCGGGCCATTGGCGGGAAATCGCCCCGTCGCGCGCCGCCCAAACGATCGTGATCGAGGACTAGAATGGCCTTCGCGAATTTCTTCGACCGGACCGCTACGGCCGCGTCCCAGGTCCTCATGAACTTCAATCTGGAAGCGTACAAGGCGACGCTGTCCGGACACGTGATCGGCCTGGCCTTCGACGAGGCGGCAGCCGCGTCGCCGGAAGGACGCGCGACATTGGACCTCTGCGTCAGGGTACTCGCGCGGCTCTACCCGACGATCTCCATTGCATGTGCCGGCGGCGAGGCGGAGAAATACCGGAAAGAATTGGAGCGACTGGCTCGCAAGATCAACGACCGTATCGATGTCGAGCGCGATATCACTCGCTCGAGCGTCGCGATCGTCGTCGGCTCGACCGATACCGCCGGCGCCATGACCAAGATATTCGCCGGATCGGACGGCTGGCGCGCTTTGATCTCCGCAGACGGCCCGCTCGGCTCCGGCGCGACCACGAACCCGTTTGGCGCCGGCGCTGCTGCCTGCTTCGCGACCGCGAACGTCTTTCGGTTCGTCTTTGCCGGACAGCTTACACGCGGGGAACTGGACCAGCGGATCGACGTCTCTCTGTTCGACTACGGCCAAGCCGGCGCGCAAAATCCGCCCCTCCCCGCCGAGATCGACCTCGGCGACGCGTATCTCGTCGGACTCGGTGCGATCGGACACGGTGCGATGTGGGCGCTAAGCCGCGTTCCTGGTCTCACGGGAGCTCTCCATGCGGTCGACCATGACACGGTCGATCTATCGAACCTCCAGCGATACGTCATGGCCGTTCAGAAGGACGTCGGTCAGCCCAAATCCCGCCTAGCGCAACGAATCCTCAAGAGAAAAGGCCTCAGCGTCGCCGGGCAGCCCATGCCATGGAGCGACTACGTCGGCAGCCGTCAGAAGCGGTACTTCGAACGCGTCGCGGTCGCGCTCGACAACGGGCCGGACCGCATCGGCGTACAGGCTTCGTTGCCCCGCTGGATCGTGAACGCCTGGACCCAGCAGCTCGACCTCGGGATCTCAAGACACGGCTTCGACGACGGCAAGGCGTGCCTCGCCTGCCTCTACATGCCGACGGGGACGATCAAGAGCGAAGACGAAAAGGTCGCCGAGGAACTGAGACTTCCCGAAGCGAAGATGGAGGTACGCGCGCTCCTGCAGAACAGCGCCGGCGTCTCCGACAATTTTGTCCAGAGGGTCGCGACCGCCTTCAACGTCCCCTATGCCGATCTATCGTCGTTCGTCGGTCAGCCGCTGCGCACCTTTTACCAGAAGGCGATTTGCGGCGGGTTTATGATCGGGCTGACCGGCGCCGGCAATGCCGGCGCGGCCATCGTTCCGATGGCGTTTCAATCCGCACTTGCGGGATTGGGTTTGGCCGCAGACCTCGTCAAGCATGCCGAAGGTCTGCCGGTCCCATCAGCGACCAGCACACGGATCAATCTTATGCGTCCGCTTGCCGCCATTCTTGCCGACCCGCACGCTCAAGATACGTCCGGCAGGTGCATCTGTCGCGACCAGGATTTCCTGGAGGCCTATCGAAAAAAGTATCGCCTGGACGCCACGATGCGACAGAAGAAATTGGCTAGATCAACCGAAATAGATTGCTTGGAGGCTATCCGCGATGAGCGATGGACTTGAGGACATCGAGCCGGCAGGCCGCAACATCGTGATCTACTCGGACGGCACCGGCCAGGCCGGTGGCTTCCGCTTCGACGAGGCCCGCACGAACGTCTACAAGATGTACCGCGCGAGCCGCTGCGGCCCGGATTCGGCCATCGATCCTCGCGATCAGGTCGCGTTCTACGATCCGGGCCTCGGCTCGGAGGCGGACGGCGTCAACATTTTCGGCAAGGCGCTGCGCTGGATCCACAACACGGTGGCGCAGGCGACCGGCTTCGGCATCACCCGCAACCTTATCGACTGCTACGCCGCGCTCATCCGGTTGTGGCGTCCGGGCGACCGCATCTTCATGATCGGATTTTCGAGGGGCGCGTACACCGTGCGCTGTCTAGGCGGCATCGTCGCACGCTGCGGAATCCCGACGCATGCCGCGGACGATCCCGGGACGCCCCTCAAGCTCGACGACGCTTCGGTGCGCAAGCTCGCCGCCGAAGCCGTCAAGCACGTCTACCAGTTCACCGAGCCGCGCAAGACCGACAAGGCGACGCCGCGCCAGAAGTTCCTGCTCGACACGCGCGTGCGCATCGCGCGCGCCTTCCGGCGGCGCTATGGCTCCGCCGACGCGGCTGCGCCGGAGAACGCCAACGTCTATCCGTACTTCGTCGGCGTGTTCGACACCGTCGCGGCGCTCGGCAACCTGCCGACCTTCCTGCTGTTCACCTGCGTCTTCGCAGGCGGCGTCGCCGTGTTCGCGGCGGTCGTCCAGGTGCTGGTCGCCTTTCTGCCGGCTGACAGCTTCCTGGCGTACTTCACCTTCCTCAACGTGTTCGGCGGCGTCATCGCGCTCGCGGCCCTCACCGCGCTAGTGGTCTACGTCTACACGCACCTGAAGTGGGACTTCACAGTCGAGGGCTACGATCGGGGCGATAAGCTGCGCACCATGCATCTCAACGAACTCTGGATGCAGTTCTACGATACCGAACTGAGCGCGCAGGTCAGCTACGCCAGGCACGCGATCTCGATCGACGAAAACAGGAAGGATTTCGCGCGCGTCGCCTGGTCGAGCCCGCGCGGCGCGGGCAAGGACGGAAACGGCATCCAGTGGTTCGAGCAGGTCTGGTTCGCCGGCGACCACGCCGACGTCGGCGGTGGCTACCCCGAGAACGAGTCGCGGCTCTCGGACATCGCGCTCGACTGGATGACCCGCTGGGCGGCAGCCGTCCCGCACGGTCTGAAGTTTGATCGCAACTTGCTGAGGGTCTGGCCGCATCCGGACGGCCCGCAGCACGACGAGGTGGCCGCCGGCTTCGATTCCATCCCGCGGTGGACGGGCTTCACCTGGACGGAAAAGCACCGCGATCTGCCGGACGGCGGCCTACACGGCATCATCCACGAGAGCGTCTACCGGCGCTTCGACGCCGAGGCCGTCCGCCTGGACGACGGATACGGCGCCTATCGCCCGGTCTCCTTGAGCAGGCACGACGACTTCGCTCGCTTTTGGGCAGCCGGTGCGGCCTTCCCTGCGAACTCCTACGACGGCCAAAAGAACCTTGCTGGCGAGCCGCCGGAATTCCCCGCCGAAGAAAGCCCCACGCGTGACAGACCCGCGGTATGACCGTCGGGGGATCCGAGTGAATCTGTGCGCGGGAGCTACTACATATTTGCTCCGCCGAATCTTCAGCCGCGGCGGTGACATGACGGGAGGTTTGCGTGCCGCGCTACCAAGGTAACGACGAATTCGTCTGCGCAGAATGTTTCGGCGATCAGGGCATGAAGGATTTCTGCTCAAACCACGCCGAGCGCACCGAATGCGACTTCTGCGAAGCGACCGGCGACGAGCCGATCGCCGCTCCGCTCGACGAGGTGATCGAACACATCAACGCGACCATCCACCGCTACTACGACGATCCTGCGAACACCGGCCTGGCCTACGAAAGCCGCGAAGGCGGCTGGCAGGGTGAGACCTGGTGGACCTACGAAATCTTCGACGAATTGGGCCTCGACTTTCCCCAGGACGTCGGCGACCGGCTCCGCCAGGCGATCTCCAACGGAGTCGACAGCGAACTGTGGGGCGAGGTCGAGCCCTACGCGCTTTCGCCGGCGCAGCAACTTACGTTCAGTTGGGAACGCTTCTGCGAGATGGTGAAACACAAGCGTCGCTACTTCTTCCTGCAGGAGGCGAAGAACAAGCCGTGGCCCGACAACGACGAACTCTATTCTCCTGCCGAAATCCTGCGCACCATCTTCTCTTACGCTGAAGACGCCGATGCGTTCGTGGCGCTCCCGGCAGGCACGCCGGTCTATCGCGCACGATGGCAGGGCAAGGGAGCGCACTACAAGACCGCCGGTACGCTCGGTCCGCCGCCGACCGATCATGCGATCAAGACCAACCGGATGAGCCCGCCGGGCGTCGTCATGACCTATGCCGCCGAGGACCGCGAGACCGCACTCGCCGAAACCGCCGACGAGCCAGGCACGTACGCGGTGGGCGAGTTCGTCAACGATCGCGACCTGCTGATCCTCGATCTCACGCGCCTGCCCGAGGTGCCCAGCGTGTTCGCCGAACTGTCGGACACCATGGGCGATCCGCGGCCGCGCCTCGGATTCCTCCACAGCATCAGCAGGGAAATCTCCCGCCCGATCGCGCGCGACGACCGGGTTCACGTCGAGTACGTGCCGACCCAGATCGTCACCGAATACGTCCGGACCGCGGTCAAGATTGGAAAGCGAAAGGTCGACGGCATTCGATACAACAGTTCGCGACACCATGCCGCCACCGCACTCGTCCTGTTCGCCGACCAGTCCAACCTGATCCTCGGTGAGGACGAACGCCCGGATTTCTACCGCACCGACGAGCGATGGCTGCGCCTCGTCAAGGCCAGCACGGTCAAGGTCGGCGACAAGGACATCCGCCGCTGGGCGGCGAAGCCGAAACACGGATTCTCGCTTGTGCCGTGAAGAAAGCCGACGGAATCGGTCTTCCGAGCCAGTCCACGTGATAGTTTCCGCCGCGGTCGGACGGGCCGCGGCAGTTAGTTGGCAGGGGGTCATGTTGCACCGATCTCAGTCTGGCCGAGATGGCGGAGCACTCGGCCAATCGCAAGACTATCGCGTCCTCCGACGCCTGATTCCGCGACGGATCTCGGCCTCGCCGACCGACCAGGCCGTCAAGACAGGAATCCTGCTCGACGTCGAGACCACCGGCCTCTGCAGAAGGACGAGGTCATCGAACTCGGCATGGTGAAGTTCGACTCCGTCGGCGACGGCCGCATCGTCGGCGTCCGCGACGTGTT
Source organism: Bradyrhizobium sp. WYCCWR 13022 (assembly GCF_030435535.1). Taxonomy (NCBI): domain Bacteria; kingdom Pseudomonadati; phylum Pseudomonadota; class Alphaproteobacteria; order Hyphomicrobiales; family Nitrobacteraceae; genus Bradyrhizobium; species Bradyrhizobium sp. WYCCWR 13022. Next base: position 81,247 of record NZ_JAUIZJ010000013.1, on the reverse strand, counting down.
CACCTCGTTCAACGAGCCGTCGATACCGATCCCGGCGGAGGTGACAGCGCTCACCGGCATCACCGAAGAGATGGTGGCCGGCCATCGCATCGAAACGGCCGCCGTCGAAACCTTCGTCCAGGATTCCGTCATAACGATCGCGCACAATGCAGCGTTCGACAGGAAATTCGCCGAACGGTTCTGGGCCGTGTTCGAACACAAGGCATGGGATTGCTCGGCAACCGAAGTGGAGTGGCGCCATCATGGATTCGCGGGCGCCCAACTCGGATACCTGCTCAACGGCGCCGGCTTCTTTCACCATGCGCACAGGGCCGTGGACGACTGCCACGCCCTCCTCGAGATCCTCGCCGCCGAACTGCCGGCCGCGGGCGCGCCGGCGCTTGCGGTGCTGCTAGAGCGGGCCCGAAGAAAGACGGTGAGGTGTGGGCCGAGCAGTCGCCGTTCGATCTCAAGGATGCGCTGAAGCGGCGCGGCTACAGATGGAGCGACGGCAGCGACGGAAAACCGAGGTCCTGGTACGTCGACGTCGGCGAGACGGCGGTCGACGACGAGATCGCCTTCCTCAAATCGGCGATCTACCTGCGGGACATCGCCCCGAGGCTGCAGACCCTCACCGCGTTCACCCGTTTCTCCGTCAGGGAGTAGCGGGCATCACGTCCGCTCGGGGCTCTCCGAATTCTCGTTCGGTTCGATCTTGCCGGGGAGAAGAGGGTCTTCGCCGAACGGGCGGTTGATGATGCCAAGAGCCTCGGAGGCGGCGTAGACGCGATTGCGCGCATAGCCGGTCCTTTCCTCCAAGATGCCGGCGTCTTCCAACTGCGCGATGGCTTGGTGGACTTGCGGAGCGCTGATCCCGAGAAGTTCGCCGAGTCGCTTGGCCGTCACGACCGGATAGTTGTGAAGTTCGTCAAGCGCGCGCGCGGCCGCGGATCCCTTCCGGAATTTCCGGCGCTCTCGCCAAAGCTCCGATAATTCCGACAACGCCGTGCGGGTCCGAATGAGCTCTTCGACGGTACCGGTGACGGCGTCCGCCATGAACGTGATGATCGGCTCCCAGTCGAGCCGCTGCTGAGCATCCTTGAGCGAGGCGTAGTACGTCCCCTTTTTGCTCTCGATGTAGGACGAAAGGTACAAGGGCACGTGCTTTTCCGCGGCCATCATGAGCGGAAGCAGAAGGCGGCCGACGCGACCGTTGCCGTCGCGGAAGGGGTGTACCGCCTCGAAATGAGTGTGCGCGATCGCCATGCGCGTGATGAACCCTTGGGTCATCTGCTGCATCCCCTCGTTCCGGAGATAATCGACCGTCTGTGCAAGACAGTCGGGGACGTCGGCAGGAGGCGGAGGATTCAGGCTCGAGTACGCGATGTCCCGGTTTCCGCCGATCCACACGACGCGCGAGCGGAGGTCGCCGGGAATATCCTGATAATCCGGATCGTCCTTCATCACTGCGCGATGGAGATCCTTGATCAGGTCCATCGTGAAGACGCTGTATCCATCATCGGCGGCCTTCGGGATGAATCCGTCCAAGGCTACGGCGTAGTTGCGGACTTGGCGCGCTTCGTCCCGGGCGCCGTCGTCGCCCGTCTCCTCGACAGAAAGCAATTCGTCGAGAGTGCTCTGGGTGCCCTCGATTGACGAGGAACTGACCGCCTCGCGTCTGGTCAGTACCCGGCTGACGATGTAGGGGTCCTTCATCTGGGCTGCGATCGCGTCGACCTTGCCGAACGCCGCTTGAGCAGCCTCCAAGGCTTTCGTGGCACCGGGTGCAAAGACGCCGTCTTCCGGAGGCGCCGGCGGGACGATCCCATAGTGAGAATCATATGGGGCAGGCAGCCGCTTTAGAGTTTCCCGGATCTTATGGCTGAGATCGCTGCGCTTCATGAAAACCAAACCTGAGGAGCCAATTCGCTATTTATAATTAGGGTTCCTTCAAAAAGCCATAACATGCCGCGATCGCGGCGACCTCAGTGTAGGCTTTTTTGGGTGGCCAAAGTTCCAACTCGACCTCATTGTTCTTGTTATGTTCTAGTCGCTCGATGGCTTCTGACAGACCAGCGAGTTGGCGCATGCCGAGTCCCAAACAGATGGAAAAGCTGGCTGCCAGCGCTGCGGTCGGCACAAACGGCCCCCTGTCGCCCGCGGTCGGTCCCGGCGACAGGATGTCTGCCGAATACTGGGACGCCGTCCTGAAGGACGCCAGCGCCGACGAGAGACAGGTCAGCCGCCCGATTCAGTCCAGCAAGGTTTCACAGATCGGCCGGCACGTGCTGCGGGTCGCGTGCAACCGCTGCAGCAGCATCGTGGAAATCCAGAAGGCCGACGCCGTCAGGCTCTACGGCCCGGACGCGGTCTGGAAAGAGGTGGGGCAGCGCCTGCTCGACGCGACCTGCCAGCAACGGACCGCGCGGCACGAAGAGGACGGCTGCTGGCCTTCCTTCGATTGAGCGCCGGCGAGTGGCGCCGAAGCACCATCCCACGCCCTTCAGCGGCGGCGACCGCAAGGCCAGGCGCGACGTCGACATCGCCGCGTCGTCACGTCCGCCGACGACCTTCGTCCACGCCTCCGCTGCGGCAAATGTGCTAAGGCCGGGCGGCGCCCGCCGGCCACGCCGCCGCAACCGGCATTTCGGGCGCGGCACGATCCGTCCGGGCCGTGATTGTAGTCGAGGAGGCAGTTCCGCGATCATGTCCGCACCACCGAATCCGGAGAAGATGACGCAGTACGCGGACGCCCGCAGGCGGCGCCTTCTGTACTCGCAAAACGATCTGCAGCAGGCCCTGAGCGCGTGCGAATTCCTCTACGACTGCGACGAGGATGCGAGCTACTCCACAGCCGATTTGCGGCGTTTCCGCTGTTTCGAAACGACGCTCGTGGTCGCCTACACAAGGCCTTTCACCCAGTCGCGGGGCGGGACGCCGCCGCTCACCATGAAGATGGTCGGCCTCAAGCTGTCCGACCAAAAGCGCGCACTCCACGCCCGGCTCGTCGATATGCGGAACACTATGATGGCGCACTCGGACGAGGAGATAATGAGGATGACGACGCAGCCGTTCGACGTATCGGAGGAGGGCGAAACGCCGCTGTACCTGATCCAGTCGGTCTTCGACGAAGGGATCACGCTGATCGGGAATCTGCTCGTCGAAACCAACTCACTCTTGCGAGAGGTCTATCAGGCTATCGTCCGGACGCTGTACAGGGACCTGCAAGCGAACCCGACGTCGTTCGATCTCAGGATCGACAGCGAAGCGGCGAGAGCCGCGCGAGGAGTGAGTCCCCGATCCGAAGCGCCGCTTCGCGATCGCGCCGGCGACGAGGACTCGAACTAGGGTTTACTGGTCCGGCTCATGTGCAATCTCTACTCGATCACCACCAACCAAGCCGCCATCAGCGCGCTGTTCCGCGTCGTCAATCGGTACGTCGGCAACCTCGCGCCCATGCCTGGCGTGTTCCCGGATTACAAGGCGCCGATCATCAGAACCGGCGCCGACGGCCGCGAACTCACGACCGCGCGGTGGGGCATGCCGTCCTCGCAGCACGCGCTGATGGAGGCCACCAGGAACCGCGCCACTAAGCTCGAGGCCAAGGGCCAGCCGGTCGATTTCAAGGAATTGCTGCGGATGGAGCCGGACGGCGGTACGACGAACATCCGGAACGTGAAGTCAAAGCACTGGACGCGCTGGCTGGACCCGGAGCATCGCTGCGTGGTGCCGTTCAATTCGTTTAGCGAGTTCAACAAGGCCGCGGGCGGTGACATCTGGTTCGCACTTGACGAGACCCGCCCCCTCGCGTGCTTCGCCGGCATCTGGACGAACTGGACCTCTGTCAGGAAGATCAAGGAAGGCGAGACTGCCAACGATCTCTACGCTTTCCTCACGACGGAGCCGAACGCCGAGGTCGGCGCCATCCACCCGAAGGCGATGCCCGTGATCCTGACGACGCCTGACGAGGTCGAGACTTGGATGACCGCACCCGCGGACGAGGCCCTCAAGTTACAGCGGCCGCTTACGGACGGCGCGCTCCGGATCGTCGCCCGCGGCGTAAAGGAAGATCTGGCCGTATCGGCAGCCCGAGAGGGTACCTGAAAGAGTGATCGATGTCGCTTAGGATGATATCTGACGTGCTCAAGCCGCGCGACGTATCTACACATTGCGCGTTATGTGGCCGATCTTTCGCGAGATTTCCGTCCGACGAGGAGCACATTTTTCCGAAGTGGCTGCAACGCCACCATAATCTTTGGACCCGTCGGCTAAACATCCCGAATTTCACCGGCAAGCGGTACGATACTGTAAAGCTTCGCATTTGCCAGCGATGCAACAACAGGACTTTCGGTGCGATTGAGACCCGCCTCGCTCCGCTGTTGACGTCGCATGATCCTTTTTCTTCCGTCGACCAGCTCGATGATGAGGAACTCGCTTTATGGCTTGGAAAGATCTTCTGGCTCCTCATCCGTAAGAGCCAAGCGGCGATTGACTTCCGCACCCGTGATCTTCCGGAGCCGGATCGCATAATTCCCAATGATATCATGCCAGGCACGCTCTACCTCGGGATGATCGAAAGAGCTTTTGCGATGAAGAAAGGGATGGTCGCCTGTTACGCCGGAGACCCTGCCATTCCCAGATACTTCTACGACGTGCCCTATTCGCTGTACCGATTCCGAATAGACGAAAGAGACAAACGATTTGAGGCATTCGATTTTTTCGACAATCCGATCACGCTCGGTGTCGGCCTCCGCACGGGTACGCTCGGTGTCATCTGCCTCTTCGATGGTGGGTTACATCGTCGATTCTTAAGTCAAACTTGGGATTTTCTAGGCGGACATGCGCTACATCCCATCCAGTTCGCCGAAGTGGCGGCGACGATGTTCTATGACGGTACGGTGCTTCACGATGACGCCACGCGCGTCACCTACTTCTGGAACCCAGAATTGAATGCCGTCGTTTCTCAGGTTCACACTCGCCGGAATTTCAATCCATATCTCGCTGATAGACACGACCCGGCACGCTTGGCGGCCTTCATTGGGCGGCACACTTTCAGCGATCCCAATAAAATCTTGATGCCGGATGGGCATACATTCACATCTCTTCACGATAAGGACAGAAATTTCATGCGCTTCGCTGTGACTGATGAAGAGGTTCAAGCGGCCCTGGCCGACCCCGATCAAATCGTTTTGGGCCCCATGGATGCTGACTGGCGCTCAAAGCCAAACAGCGGCGATGGCGGTTGAGTTGCGAAAGATCATCCATGTCGACATGGGCGACGGACCTCGAGCCCGAGCTCAGCGGCTTTGGTTATTGCGTGTCGCGGGACCGCGGCGAGTCCGCCGAACACGCTGAGGCGCGCGTCCTCGAGAACTGCGGAGATGCTCGGCGAGCAGAGCGTCGAGACTACGTTTCGAACGGCATGCTAAACGCGGCGGCTTGGCGATGGGCTTCTCCGCCGAGCGTACGCACGCTGGTTCGCCGAACGCTTACTTCAACATCTCGTCCAAAGAGAACTCGTCGGGTAACCGCGCCGAAGCTGCGTAGCCAGACCCTCCGCTCGCGATCATCATCATGGGCATCGTCGTCGGCACCATGATGATGGTGGTGCCGACGTGATATTGCCGGTGCCGGGGGCGATCTTCGTCCGCCGGCAGGGCATGCCGACGCACCATCCGCTAGATTCCGGGCTATTTTTTGTACGGGGCTTGTACGCGATTTTCGGAACCAACGAGGATCCGGGATGCGGAACGTCCGGGAAGGCCTTGTTTCATTGGGTAAAGGCGACTGGAGCGGGCGAAGGGAATCGAACCCTCGTATGCAGCTTGGGAAGCTGCCGTTCTACCATTGAACTACGCCCGCCGATGCGCGTCTTCCGCACCCATCCTGATTAGCCGAGACCGTGTCCGGCGCCAAGCGGTTTGGCGCGCCAGGCTGGACGGTTGTCAACGTCCCGGCAAGATTCCAGGTGCGCCCAATTGTGGCGGTGTTATGATCCAACGTCTGGGGACCTGCACTGAGTGGGGCGTGTGCATGGTGGGGCGTGCTTACGCGATTTTCGACACGGCAATAGGCCGTTGCGGCATCGTCTGGAGCAACTCCGGCGTGGTCGCCGTGCAATTGCCCGAGGCGCGGGAGATCGACACCCGCCGCAGGATTTTCCAGGTCCATCCCGAGGCGCGCGAGCAGGCGGTGCCTGTTAACACCGAGCTCGCGATCGAGGGCATCGTGTCCTTGCTGCAGGGCAGCGAGCCGGATTTTTCCGACGTCAGTCTCGACGCCGGCGACGTGCCGGCCTTCAATCGGCGGGTCTATGAGTATGCCTGCACCATCCCGCGCGGGGAGACGCGGACCTATCACGAGATCGCCAAGGCTTTGGGCGCATCGGGGGCGGCGCATTCGGTGGCGCAGGCGATCTCTCGGAATCCCTACATGATCATCGTGCCTTGCCACCGGGTGCTGGAAGCGGGCGGTTATGCCGACCGAATCTCGCCCTATGGCGGGGTGATCTCCAAGCGGCGGCTGCTGGCGCTCGAAGGCGCTCACCCGATCGCCAGCAAGACGCTGTTCGAGGTGCTGCTGCCCGTTGCCCCGCCGCGGTCGCCCTCCTAAATATCCAGGATGGATGCCACCACGCTGCTGACGTCACAGACGATGACGGTCTCCGAGTTTCGCTGCGACGCGGGACCGGGCGACACGCCATTTGCCGAGTGCCGCACCGGTCATTCCATCGCCTATGTGCGCTCGGGCAGCTTCGGCTGTCATTGCCGCGCCGGCTTCTTCGAGCTGGTGGCGGGCTCGCTGCTGGTCGGCGCGCCCGGCGACGAATACACCTGCACGCACGATCATGTCTGTGGCGACGTCTGCCTGTCGTTCTTCCTGAGCGAGGACCTGGTCGATGCCCTCGGCGGGCGGCGCGAGACCTGGCAGGTCGGCGCGACACCGCCACTGCCCGAACTGATGGTGCTGGGCGAACTCGCCCAGACGGCGGCAGATGGCAACAGCGACCTCGGCCTCGACGAGGTCGGCCAGATTTTTGCGAGCCGCTTTGTCGATGTCGCTTCGGGCAAGCCCCGCAAGAAGGTGGCGCCGACGGCGCGCGACCGTCGCCGCGCCGTCGAGGCAGCGCTTTGGATCGACGACAATTCGCATGACGAGATCGATCTCGAACAGGCTGCGCGTCTGGCGGACTTAAGCCCGTTCCATTTCCTGCGGCTGTTCTCCAGCGTGCTCGGCGTCACCCCGCATCAATATCTGGTGCGCTCGCGGCTGCGGCACGCGGCGCGCCTGCTCACGGACGACGACATCGCGGTCACCGACATCGCCTATGACGTCGGCTTCGGTGACCTCTCCAACTTCGTCCGCACCTTCCACCGCGCCGCCGGCATGTCGCCGACAAAATTCCGGCAGGCAGCGCGTGGTGAGCGCAAGATTCTCCAAGAGCGTTTCACCCTCAACTGACTAGGGTCGTCTCCGGCGCGCGCCACTTGCGGCGCGCTTTGCAATGGAGACGACCATGTATGACCATATCGGACTGCGCGTAGCCGACCTCGACGCTGCGACGCGCTTCTACACCGCGGTGCTGGCACCGCTCGGCTATATCCTGTGCTCGAGCGGCGACGGCTATGCCGGCTTCGGGCCGAAGGGCGAGCCGGCGCTCTGGCTGCATCTGAACAAGGGACGCAAGGCCGATGGCGCACATATCGCGTTTCGCGCCAAGGACCATGATTCGGTGAAGGCCTTTCACCGCGAGGGCCTGAAGAGCGGTGGCCACGACAATGGCGGCGCCGGCCCACGCAAGGATTACAGCCCGACCTATTACGCGGCGTTCTTGATCGATCCTGACGGCAACAATGTCGAGGCGGTTTGTACGTAAGCGTTAGCGGCGCACGCGATGCCGTAGGGTGGGCAAAGCGGAAGCGTGCCCACCATCCGTCGCGATCATCGACAGATCGTGGGCACGGCGCTTTGCGCCTTTGCCCACCCTGCGAATTCTGTTTCATGAGGAAGCAACATGGCCTCCATCCACAACGACATCTCCCTCCCCGCCCAGGCCCGCGACGTCTGGGATGCGGTGCGCGATTTCGGCGCGCTGCATCAGCGGCTGGTGCCGGGCTTCGTCACGACGTGCTCGCTCGACGGCGACGCGCGCATCGTCACCTTTGCCAACGGCTCGGTCGCGCGCGAGGTGCTGGTCGATTGCGACGACGGGCGGCAGCGGCTGGTTTACGCGATCAACAACGAACGGCTGAAACACTACAGCGCTTCGGTGCAGGTGATTGCCGACGGCGAGGCGACATGCCGCTTGGTCTGGATCATCGACATGCTGCCGAACGAGCTTGCGCCTTACGTGCAGGAGCAGACCAAGGCGGCGGTGATCGCCATGCACAAGGCATTTCCACCCTCCTAGACGCGCCTGCGTGATCTCTCTCACAGAGCCCACCCCTCGTCGGCCGTAACCATGACCGCGTGCGTCCTGACGGCTTCGCTCTCCCGGCGGCGCCACGCACGCGAGGAGCATGCCATGAGACGTGCAGACAAGGTGATCTGCCAGGCCGCTGCCGTGCTGCTGCTGTTTTCGATTTCGAGCGCGCCGGCCAAGGCGCAATTCGCGGGCCTCGGCGGAGGTGTCGGCGGCGAGGGCATGATGACCCAGATGGCGCCGATGCTGGAGATGATGAAGGCGAAGATGGGCAAGCGCCGCTTCGCCATGCTGATGCAGACCATGGGCCCGATGATGAGCCGCATGATGGAAAATGGCGGCGGCGCTATGGGAGGCTTAGGTGGCCTCGGCGCTCCCAATTACGGCGCCGGTTACGCGCCCATGAACGGCGGCATGGGCGGCGGCGATATCATGGGCATGCTCGGCGGGGCCGGCGGCGGCGACATCATGGCGATGATCCCGCAGATAATGCGGCTCGCCAACGTCGGCGGTGGCGGCCATCGCCGCCATCGGCATCGCTAGTCTGCAACGACCGAGAGCGCCGGGCGAACCGCCGGCTTCGTCTCGCGCGGCCCCCAGCGCGTCAGCACCACGCTGGAACACGAGAGCAGGCCGAGCACGACCATCGAGCTCGCGGCGAGCCAGAAGAAGCTTTGCGCGGTGGCATCGTGCGTCGACAGCCACCAGCCGCAGGCGGCGATGTAGAAGAGGCGCGCGGTCTGCGCCAGCACCGGGCCGATCACCTTGGCTGCACCTTGCGACGAAAAGTACATCGTCGAGGCGAGGCCGATGAAGGCGTAGAACGGCGCCACCGTCGACAGATATTGATGGCTGGTCGCGCGCACCGTCGCGCTGTCCGTGAAAATGTTGACCCAGAGATCGGGGAACAGCGCGACGAGGCAGGCCGGCGCGCCGACCGCGACGAAGGCGCTCGCGCCGGCGGTCCAGGCGATGCGCCGCGCGCGGGCGATGCGGCCGGCACCGACCGCCATGCCGATCATCGGCACCGAAGCGATGCCGAACGAGAACGCGATCGAGGTGAGCAGGAATTCAAGCCGCGCGCCGATGCCGTAGCCGGCAAGGATCGCGGTGCCGAATTTTGCCAGCATGTGGGTGAAGATCGAGATCGTCAGCACCGATTGCAGCGGCGAGAAGCAGGCGATGGCGCCGACCTTCAGGATGTCGAAGAACATCGCCCATTGGATGCGCAGCCCGCGCAGTTTTGGAACGACGCGCGCGCGGCCCGAAAACAGATACCAGCCCATCACGCAGATGTTCATGGAGTAGGCGATCAATGCGCCGGCCGCGACGCCGCGCATGCCAAGCTGCGGGAAGGGTCCGAGCCCGAGGCCAAGCGTGCCGCCGAGCAGGATCTGCCAGACCGCTGAGTTGAGAATCAACAGCGACGGCAGCTTCATGTTGCCGGTGCCGCGCAGCACGCCGGCCATGGTGTTGAGCGTCCAGGGCAGCACCGCGCCGCCGAAGAACACCTGGGTGTAGGCAATCGCATGCGCCAGCACGTTGCCGCGGCCGCCCAGCATCTCGAGCACCTGGGGCCCGAAGATCAGCATGCCCAGCATGAAGACGAGACCGAAGGTGAGACCGATCAGAAGCGCATGCGCGGCGAGCGAGCCGGCGCGCTCGCGATCGCCGGCGCCGAGCGCACGCGCGATCGCGGAGGCCACGGCGCCACCCATCGCGCCGCCCGACATGGTCATGGTCAGGATTACTGTCGGAAACACCAGCGCCATCGCGGCCAGCGCTTCGACGCCGAGACGGCCGATATAGGAGGTCTCCGCGATCACCACGCAGGTGCCGGCGGACAGCGCGACAACGTTCGGCCAGGCGAGGGAGAGCAGCGTGCGCAGGATCGGCCCGTCGGTCAGCGCGCTCCGTGCGGGGCGCCGTGGCGGCGGCAGCGGACGTTCCTGCTCATCGACCGGGATCTCGGCGAGATCAGTCATTTCCTCTCCCGGGCACAAGCGCCGTTTGCGGCGCGGCAATGCATAGGTGTGACAATCGATTTCCTCGCGCGAAAGGCGCGGCAGGCACTTGTTAGCACGGCGGCTGCCGATTCCTCCTGCGTCGGGTGCAGGCGTGCCCTGCGGCAGCGCATTTCAAGCGGTGGAATTACCCGACTGTCCAGACCATCGGCAGACGGCCGCCTGCTGCCGGGCGCAAGTGGACGCCGATATGCCGGCCGCATCCCGCAGCAAGCCCTTCGAACAGTCCCTCCAGCACCTTGGCGCAGGCGCGATGATAGTCGGCGACATCGTCCATCAGCTTCCAGCTCTGCTGACGGATTTCGAAGCTGCCTTCGGATTGCGTGGTCTCGGCCATATCGTCCTGCGCTGCGAACAGCGCGCTGAGGAAGGATGCGAACTCGCTCGCGCCACCCCGGCGCATGGCCAGGGGCTCCGCGATCTCGTCGAAGAATTGCATGCCGATCAGCTTGCCGGTGATGTGCAGGAGATGGCCGGCGTCTTCAGGTCCGAACAGTTGCACCATCACCGGCGCGGCCGTGCGCACATATTCCATGGCGTAGTTGCGGTAGGCCTTTTCGAGGCGCGGCTTGGGCCAGCTCGCGACAGGCAGCGCCGGCGCGGTCTTCGCATCGAACAGCGGCGCTTCGAGATGCCGTGCGAACACCAGGCGCTGGTCGAGTTCGAGCGGATGGTCGTATTGATGATAGTAGCCTTCGAGGCCGTCCTGACCGTCGACACTCTGCTTGGTGCAGACGAAGCCCAGCCGGGTATCGCCGAGCGCGACGCCGTTGTTGGCGTGCCAGCCGCGCAGCATGGCGCGCGAGACCTCGCCGGGCACGCCACAGATCGCCGGCCCCTTCCAGATCCAGCGCGGCGGCGGATAGCGGATCCACGCCTTGGTGTCGCTCTCGTACATGTATTCGACGTGCACGCCGCCGATCCAGTTGGAGAGATAGTGATATTGCGCAGCCGCCACGGCCGGCGGCAGATGATCGATCCCGAGCTTCACGAGTCCGGGAAGGAATCGCTCCTGCTGCTGGCGGCGAAACACGCGAAAGACGAATTCGGCCGCATCCGCCGTGCCGCGCCGCGTGACCACGGTGAGGATGAGGCCGGTGAAGTAGGCGTGATAGAGGTCGGCGACCGCGCGCCAGCGTTTCCATTGCGCTGCTTGCGCGGCGTCTGCTGCGACGGTCATGTTCGCTCCCGGCTTGTTGTTTTGCCGGAGTGTGTCATCGCGGATAGAGCGAGGCAACCGGCCACAATCTCGCTGTCATCGCCCGGCGAAGACCGCGCGATCCAGTATTCCAGAGACGTCAGTGATTGAAACGAGAGGCCGCGGCTTACTGGATTCCCCGCATTCGCGACGCGAAGGCAGGGAATGACGGCGGAGGACGGGGATACGGCTACACCCGAAAGTGCTTGCTCAGCTTCAACCCCTGCGCCTGGTAGTTGGAGCCGATGCGCTGGCCGTACATGGCGTCGGGGCGGGCCAGCATCTTCTCGTAGACGAGGCGGCCGACGATCTGGCCGTGCTCGAGGATGAACGGCACTTCGCGCGAGCGCACTTCCAGCACGGCGCGTGCGCCTTGGCCGCCGGCGCCGGCATAGCCGAAGCCGGGATCGAAGAAGCCGGCATAGTGCACCCGGAATTCGCCGACCAGCGGATCGAACGGCACCATCTCCGCGGCGTAGTCAGGCGGGACCTGCACGGCTTCCTTGGAGGCGAGGATGTAGAACTCGCCCGGATCGAGGATCAGGCTGCCGTCGGGACGCGCCGAGATCGGCTCCCAGAAATCGTCAACCGCGTAGCCGGAGCGACGATCGACATCGACCACGCCGGTGTGGCGCTTGGCGCGATAGCCGACGAAGCCGCTGCCCTTCTCGCCGGAGAGATCGACGGAGACGGCGACGCCGCCGGCGAGATCGGCATCGTCGATGTCGACGAGACGCTCGGTGGCATGCAAGCTTTCGAGCGCGTCGGCATTGAGGATCGCATCACCGGTGCGGAAGCGTACCTGCGACAGGCGCGAGCCCTCGCGCACCAGGACCGGAAACGTCTTCGGGCTGATCTCGGCATAGAGCGGACCGTGATAGCCGGCGCCGATCATGTCGAAGCGGCGGGTGCCGTCGGCGATGACGCGGGTGAAGACGTCGAGCCGGCCGGTCGAGCTTTTCGGATTCGCGGCGGCGACGATCTCCGGCGGAAGCGCGAGGCTCTCCAGCAGCGGCACGATGTAGACGCAGTTGGTCTCGAGCACTGCGCCGTCGGCAAGGCTGAACTCGTGCAGCTTCAACTGGTCGATGCGCTCGGCCACGGTGGCGCCGGGACCGGGCAGGAAGCTCGCGCGCACGCGATAGGCGATGTCGCCGAGGCGCAGGTCGAGGCTCGCCGGCTGGATCTGGCTTTCGACGAAATCATAAGCGGGCAGGATAAGGCCCTCTTCCGCCATCGCCGCGATCATGCGGTCGGGCAGGATACCATTGGCGTCGGCGGCAACCGTGAACGTCAACAGGAGGTCCTCATCAGGGGTCGAGTACATCCGGACTTGCGGGAAATACTAGCCTTTTACGGCTATCCGATGGACGCCTTGACGAAAAGGGCATTGCGGAATATGAGCATCACTTATCCCGTGGTGATTTGAGCCGGCCGGCTTGCAGCCACGTTAAATAAGTCGCTAAACAGGCCGGGGACCTCTGTGATCCCGGCCCGTGGAGATATCCAGGCCGGTTTTTTTGTGACCGTTTTCGACAAGACGGTCATATCGGAGGGTCCTATGTCGAAGTCGCCTGCCAATTACCGTCCCGAAACCCGCCTGGTCCATTCCGGCACCCTGCGCTCGCAATATGGCGAGACGTCGGAGGCGCTGTTCCTGACCCAGGGCTATGTCTACAACAGCGCCGAGGAGTGCGAGGCGCGGTTCAAGGGCGAGGACCCCGGCTTCATCTATTCGCGCTATTCGAACCCGACGATCGCGATGTTCGAACGTCGCATGATCGAGCTCGAAGGCGCCGAGGCCGCACGTTCGGCCGCGACAGGCATGGCCGCAGTGACGACCGCGATCCTCGCACCGCTGAAGGCCGGCGATCACGTCGTCGCCTCCCGCGCGCTGTTCGGCTCGTGTCTCTACGTCATTCAGGACCTGCTGCCGCGCTACGGCATCGAGGCCACGCTGGTCGACGGCGCCAATCTCGATGAATGGCAACGCGCGGTGAAGCCGAACACCAAGACGTTTTTCCTGGAGAGCCCGACCAATCCGACGCTCGACGTGCTCGACATTCCCTCGATTGCCGAGATAGCGCACAAGGGCGGCGCGCGGCTCGTCGTCGACAACGTGTTCGCAACGCCGATCTGGCAGAGCCCGCTCGCGTTAGGGGCCGACGTCGTCGTCTACTCCGCGACCAAGCACATCGACGGCCAGGGTCGTTGCCTGGGCGGCATCATCCTGTCGTCGGAAGCCTTCATCGCCGAGCACATCCACAATTTCATGCGCCAGACCGGCCCGTCGATCTCGCCGTTCAACGCCTGGGTCCTGCTCAAGGGCCTGGAGACGCTGGGCGTGCGCGTGCGCGCGCAGACCGACACCGCGGCGCACATCGCCGACGTGCTGGCGAGCCACCCCAAGATTGCGCGGCTGGTTTATCCCGGCCGCGAGGATCATCCGCAGGCGGCTCTGGTGAAAAAGCAGATGCGCGGCGGCTCGACGCTGGTCGGCTTCGAGGTGAAGGGCGGCAAGGCGGCGGCGTTCCGCGTGCTCAACGAGCTGAAGCTCGCGAAGATCTCGAACAATCTCGGCGACGCCAAGAGCCTCGTCACGCATCCGGCGACGACGACGCATCAGCGGCTGAAGCCCGAGGATCGTGCAGCCCTCGGCATCAGCGAGGGCTTCATCCGCTTCTCGGCCGGGCTCGAGCATGCGGATGATCTGATCGAGGATCTGACGGCGGCGCTGGAGAAGGCGTGAGGTTATTGTCGTCCCGGCGAAGGCCGGGACGACAATGGGGAGGAGACGGCTCACATCGGCCGGTACGTACGCACGTCGGCCGGCACGTTCACGCCGAGCTTGATCTGGCCGACCGAGCGGATGATGTCGTCGCCGAGCAGTTGGGCGAAGCAGGCGTAACCCCAATCGTTCATGTGCAGGCCGTCGGCGATGACGAAGCTCTCGACCGGAAGCGCCTGCTTCTCGTGCCAGTCGCGCATCACCTCGAAACGCGGGAAGATGCCGACGTGACGGAGCTCGGCGACCTTGCCGAGCAGCCTCACCATCCGGCTTGCGCTTTCAGGACGCTCGGTGACGCGCGGTGAATATTGCGGGTCGACCAGCACGATGTCGGCATCGCCGGCGGCCTGGATGCGGGTGACGCCGTCCTCGACCATCCTGGCGGTCTCGCCCGGATCGAGATTGCGCAGCACGGCATTGGTGCCGACCTGCCAGATCACGAGATCCGGATGTACGTCGATCACCTCCTTCTGGAGGCGCTTCATCATCTCGGGCGCATCCTCGCCGCCGACGCCGGCATTGATGACGCTGATGTCGGCGGTCGGATACTGCCGGCGCAGTTGCGCGGCGAGACGGTTCGGATAGTTGAAGTCGGGCGAGCTCGCACCATAGCCCGCGGTCGACGACGAACCGAACGCGACGATGACGACGGGCTTGCCGGCGATGAGCTTGCTCGCGACATGCGGCAGCGAGCCCGTCGTCTTCGAGCTGCCCTTCGGCGACAGACACGGCACACGGCTGAAAATGTCGCCGGCCGATTTCGCGACCTGCTTGACCTTGTCGATGGCGCGCGAGGTGAGACCGCGCTGCTCGGCGGGCGGCTGGCTGGTCGCAGCGACCGTGGTCTGGGAGGGCGATGCGGGTGCCGGATCAGCGGCCTGCTGCGGAGCGGGTGTCGCCTGCGCTGCTTGCGCGAGGGCGGGTGCCCGCAGCACAGGCGTCAGCATCAGCAGCGCCGCCGCGGCGGGCGCGACCAGCCATGTCGACAGGCCAAAAGGGCGGAGAGAACTCATTAACGCTAGACCTCAATTCTGCTGCTCGGCCGGCCCCAGATGGGCAGCGTCGATCACAAACTGTGCCAACGCCCGGCCAATGCAATCATGGACCTGCTTCGCCAGCTCAGGGCCGCGAGAGGGACTGAACAGGTCGAACTGACCCTGATCATTCCACTGCCGCATGATCGCGAAACGGTCGAACAGCGGGATATCATGCTCCTGCGCCACCACCCGCATGTTGTCGAGATAGGGCGGCGCCGAAATCATGGTTTCGGTACGCGGGCTGTACTGCAAGTTCATCAAGACGACGTCAGCCCCCGCATTTTGCAACGCAGCGACCCCATCGGTCACGGCGCCGCGAAAATCGTCGGGATCGATGGAGCGGATAGCATCCACGGTCCCGGTCTGCCAGATGACCAAAGTAGGCGTTTTTGCTTCCATGAGCTTAACGAAGGTACCCGCGGCTTCCTCCGCGGTCTTCTTGCTCTGTATTTCTACGGATACGTGCACGGTCTCCGCAGGCGGCAGCTTGTCCTTCAAATTGGCCAGCATGCGCGCCGGGTACGAGCTGTCTTCCTGGGCCGGAATGGTCGTGGAGCGACTGCCGATCACCAGGATCTCGAGCGGCTTGCCTGCCTTGACGGTGTCGGCAACCTTGTGGAGCTGGCTGTCGGTGGCGAGCAGATAGGGCGGCAATTCGCAGGCTGCGGGCGCGGCAGGCACGGCATCGCCCGCACGCGCCGAAGGCGCGGCGAGGCCACCGCATAGCAGGATCAGGCTCAGGAGAACCTTCGCCTTCATCAGCCCCCTCCCGCCAGATCGGCGTTGCCGACGGCGTTTTTGGTTTTCGCACCGCCCTTGTCAGCCACGCGCTTGTACCACGAAATCACCCAGGCAACGCCCCACATGATCAGGATCCCGGAGAGACTAATCAGCGCATGCATGGCCGGTCCACCAGAGACCTCGGCCAGGATGAAATGCCCGGCGAACGCCAGGAAGACGCCGAGGCAGAAGATCTCGAGGGAATGCTGACCGCACAGGATCAGAGGCCGCAGCCACGGTGATTTCAGACCTGGCCACTCCCGCGGCAGGAAGCGCACGGTGAGTGCGGACAGCGCCAGGAAATGCGTGAAGCGCAGGACGTCGAGATCGGTCTTGTCGATCGGATACATCCACTGCTCGAGCCACTTCGGCATGAGATGGCCGAGTTGCGGCACGTACCAGGTCAACGTCACGTAGAACGCCGCGACGATGTAGGCGATCGAGATCCATATCGTCACGGGTGATGCCAGAATGCGCGACATGCGTCGCGCACCTCCGAGCGCGCACCATGCCCCGAACACGAACAGCAATTGCCAGGCCAGTGGATTGAACGCCCAGAAGCCGTTCGGATAGGCGGAGAAATAGAGGTCGAATTCCCAGGTCGCCGCATAGAGCAGCGCCGAGAGCGCGAGCGTGACGTCGGGCTTCCACTTCATCGACCACAGGATCAGCGGGAGCGCCAGCATGAGCACGATGTAGAGCGGCAGCACGTCCATGTTGACGGGACGGAACCGCAACAGCAGCGCCTGGACGATGGTGACGTCGGGCTGCTTGAGGAAGTCCATGATGCCCATCTCTTCGGTGTAGAGCGGGTTCTCGAAGCTGGTCGCGACGTAGGAGATCTCGGCGAGGAAGATCGTGAACAGGAAGACGTGAGCGACATAGATCTGCCAGACCCGGCGCAGGATGCGCGCGGTGGCGATGACGAAACCGCTCTCCAGCATGGCGCGGCCGTAGACGAAGGCGGCGGTGTAGCCGGAGATGAAGATGAAGATCTCGGTGGCGTCACTGAAGCCGTAATTGCGGATCGTGAACCAGGTCAGCAAATTCGGCGGCAGATGGTCGATGAAGATCAGCCACAGCGCGAGGCCCCGGAACAGGTCGAGCCTGAGCTCGCGCTCGCCGATGGCCGGCAGCGTGATGGCCGGCGCAGCAATGCGCGGCTTGGCCTCCGCGGGCTTGGCGCCTGTCGTTCCCGCGATCGTCGATCCCGTCACTTGATCGGCAATGGTCATCGGGGCCCAAAAACCCTTCCGCAAAATCGCGACGTTGAAAGTTGAAAGGAGTGTACCGGTCCAGTCGCCGCCTCGCAAAGCGGCTGGACCAAATTTGGGGTCTACTTCCTCGTGAATTCTGGCGGGACGATGTCGCCCCGGCCGCCTGCGGCGTTTGGTTCCCGGCGGGGTTTTCGTTATGATGGCAGCCATGTACCGCGCCGTGACCCGCCAGATCGAAGTGACCGTCGAGCCGAACTTTGTTCCGGAGCAGTCGTCGGCCGACCGCTCGCGCTATTTCTGGTCCTACACCATCGTCATCACCAATTCGGGCGACGAGACCGTGCAGCTCAAGACGCGGCACTGGATCATCACCGACGCCTCCGGCCGCCAGCAGGAGGTCAAGGGCGAAGGCGTCGTCGGCGAGCAGCCGACCCTCGCCCCCGGCGAGCGGTTCGAATACACCTCCGGCGTGCCGCTCTCGACCGCCTCCGGCTTCATGACCGGCCGCTACCAGATGGTCAGCGAAACCGGCGAACGTTTCGAGATCGACGTGCCGACATTTTCGCTCGACAGCCCGGACAACAAGCGGGTGTTGAATTAAAGGCGGCACACACCGCCCGATCAAGTCGGGCGGTGACACCGGGCGTGGGGCTCGGAATGAACCAGGATGGAGCGCGCCTTACGCGTCCTCGACGCCGGCCTCTTCGGGCGTGAACTCGTACACCGATGAGCAGAACTCGCAGGTCACGACGACCTTGTCGTCCTTGACCATCGCGCTGCGATCGTCAGGCGAAAAGCTCTTCAGCATCGACGCGACCGCATCGCGCGAGCATGAGCATTGCGCTTTCAGGACGAGCGGCTTGAACACGCGCACGCCGCGTTCGTGGAAAAGACGATAGAGCAGCCGCTCGCCGGAGAGATCGGGATCGATCAGTTCGACGTCCTCGACGGTCTCGATCAGCGAGCGCGCTTCGACCCAGGCATCGTCTTCAGCGACGCTGTGAGCCTCGAGGCCCTCAGGCGCATCGCCGGGATGCAGGTCAGCCTGCCGCGCGCGCTCCGGCGCCTTCGGCAGGAATTGCATCAGCATGCCCCCGGCGCGCCAGCGGTGCTTGCCGCCGTCGCTCGAACGCCACTCCTCGCCGACCGCAAGGCGCACACGCGTCGGGATCTGCTCGGAGCGCAGGAAATATTCGTGGGCGGCCTCTTCCAGGCTGCCGCCGTCCAGCGCGACCAGGCCCTGGTAGCGGCTCATGTCGGGCCCCTGATCGATGGTCATGGCGAGATGACCGCGGCCGAGCAGCGTGCCGGAGTCCCTGGCATCGCCAAGCCGCTCGGCGTCGAAGCGCGCATAGGCGCGCAGGCGATCCGGGGCCTGATAGTCGACCACCAGGAACGACACCGGCCCGTCGGTCTGGGCCTGGAGGATGAAGCGGCCTTCGAATTTCAGCGCCGAGCCGAGCAGCGTCGTCAGCACGATGGCCTCGCCGAGCAGCTTGCCGACCGGGGCCGGGTAATCGTGCTTGGTCAGGATCTCGTCGAGCGCAGGGCCAAGCCGCACCAGGCGACCGCGCACATCGAGCGCGTCGACTTCGTAGGGCAGCACGGCATCGTCGATCGGAACCGCTGAAGGCGCGCGAACCGGGCCTTCAGGCCCGGTTTTGATGTCAGGGGATTGGGAAACCATGGCGCTTTATCTGGGGTCGGAGGGCTGAAAATGGAAGGGGGCGCAGATCAACGCGCCCGAAGGCTGCTTTGATCACATACGATACCGCAAACTCGGTGTTGTCCTGGCGAAGGCCAGGACCCATAACCCCAGGAGTTGTGGCGCACGCCGGCAATCGCCAATCTTCGCCAAACAAAGCTCGGTGGTATCGGGTCGTGGCTTACGCCAGGACGACGATCGTTACCGCGCGCCCAGGCTACTTGACCGCGTCGAAGCACCAGGCCAAGATGCCCTTCTGCGCGTGCAGGCGGTTTTCGGCCTCGTCGAACACGACCGATTGCGGCCCGTCGATCACTTCATCCGTGACCTCCTCGCCGCGATGGGCGGGCAGGCAGTGCATGAACAGCGCATCTGGCTTGGCGAGCGACATCAGCTTGGAATTGACCTGGTAAGGCTTGAGCACGTTGTGGCGATGCTCGCCTTCCTTGTCGCCCATCGACACCCAGGTGTCGGTGACGACGCAATCGGCGCCCTTCACGGCAGCCTCGGGATCGGTGCCGAGCACGATCGATGCGTTGGTCGCCTTGATGAAGTCGCGCATCACCTTCTTCGGAGCGAGTTCCGGCGGCGTTGCCACGTTGAGGTTGAACTTGAAGCGTTCGGCGGCATGGGCCCAGGACGCCAACACGTTGTTGTCGTCGCCGGTCCAGGCCACGGTCCGGCCTTCGATCGGACCGCGATGCTCCTCGTAGGTCATGAGATCGGCCATCACCTGGCAGGGATGCGAGCGCCGCGTCAGGCCGTTGATGACAGGCACGGTCGCATTCGCCGCAAGCTCCAGCAGCGCCTCGTGGTTGAGGATGCGGATCATGATGGCATCGACATAGCGCGACAGCACGCGCGCGGTATCGGCGATAGTCTCGCCGCGGCCGAGCTGCATCTCGGCACCGGTGAGCATGATGGGCTCGCCACCGAGCTGGCGCATTGCGACGTCGAACGAAACGCGGGTGCGGGTCGACGGTCGCTCGAAGATCATCGCCAGCGTCTTGCCTTCGAGCGGCCTGACCGGCTGATGCGCCTTCTGCTTCGCCTTCATGGCGGAGGAGGCCGCGAGCATGCTCTTGAGCTCCGACAGCGGCAGCTCGTTGATGTCCAGGAAGTGCTTGGGACCCTTGCTCATCAGCTTGCCGCCCGCTTGTTGCCTGACAGCGCCGTGCAGGCGCGTTCGAGCCGGCTGACACTGTCCTCGATCTCGGCCTCGGTGACGATCAAGGGCGGCAGGAAGCGCACGACATTGTCGCCGGCGCCGACGGTGAGCAGCTTTTCGTTGCGGAGCGCGGCGACCAGATCGCCGGAGGGCACTACGGCCTTGATGCCGATCAGGAGGCCCTCGCCACGGACTTCGCTGACGACGTCAGGGTGACGGTCGATCACGGAAGCGAGCTTCTGCTTCAGCAGCAGCGACATCTTCTGCACGTGATCGAAGAAGCCGGGCTTGAGCATGACGTCGAGCACGGCATTCGCAGCCGCGATCGCCAGCGGGTTGCCGCCGAAGGTCGAGCCGTGCGAGCCGGGGCCCATGCCGGAGGCCGCATCCGCGGTCGCCAGGATAGCACCGATTGGAAAACCGCCGCCGAGCGCTTTCGCAAGCGACATCACGTCGGGTGTGACGCCGGTGCGGCGATGAGCGAACAGATCGCCGGTCCGGCCCATGCCGGTCTGCACCTCGTCGAATGCGAGCAGCAAGCCCTTCTCGTCGCAGAGCTGGCGCAGCGCCTTGAGGAAGCCGGGAGGCGCCGAACGCACGCCGCCCTCGCCCTGGATCGGCTCGATCAGGATGCCGGCGGTGTGCGGACCGATCGCCTTCTTCACGGCCTCAATGTCGCCATGCGGGATCTGGTCGAAACCGTCCATCGGCGGACCAAACCCTTCGAGATATTTTGCCGATCCCGTTGCGGCCAGCGTCGCCAGCGTGCGGCCGTGGAAGGCGCCCTCGAAGGTGACGATGCGGTAGCGCTCCGGATGGCCCTTGGAGAAATGATGATGGCGAACCAGCTTGATCACGCCCTCCAGCGCCTCGGCGCCGGAATTGCAGAAGAAGACGAAGTCCGCAAAGCTCTCGTTGCACAGGCGCGCGGCGAGCTTCTCGCCATCCGGGCTCTGGAACAGATTGGACATGTGCCAGAGCTTGGTCGCCTGCTCCTGCAACGCCTTGACGAGCGCAGGATGGGCATGGCCGAGCGCGTTCACGGCGACGCCCGAGGTGAAATCGAGATAGCGATCGCCATTGGTTGCGATCAACCAGACGCCTTCACCGCGCTCAAAACCGATGTCGGCCCTGGCGAAAACGGGGAGCAAATGCGGCGCTGCGCTGTTGGTCATGACGATCACTTGATTGTTGCGGACGGCCGACGCGTGCATTGCGCAACGCACCATTGACCGGCCCGGAAAACGAAACGTGCCGCCTTTTAAGGGCGGCACGCACGGCCATCTTAGGCCTGGTGATCCGGGTGTCAATGCCGCCCGGAAAGCCTCGTGAAACGCTGAATCCGTAGTCTTGCGGTGACGATTTTGCAGGATTTTCGCCACGGAACATGTGGAAGCGAGTCGGCGGACTCTTGCGCGCGAGTCACGCCATATTGTAGCGTTTGGCTTGTCAGATACGACATCTCGTGCAGCGGTTCTGATCCCAAGAGTCCTCATGTACCGGCGTAAACGTTCGGGCGCACTTCGCGCGCCCGGCGAGCCTTAAGGGATTCCGGCGGCACGGGTTTTTCGAGGCTTAGGCATTCGTTGTGCGGCCCCAGGATGGCGGGCGCGCGGCGAAGGAAAGGGTGCCATGACGGTTTTGACCTGGTCCGACGATCGCGTCGAGCAGCTGAAAAAGCTCTGGGAGGCCGGACTTTCGGCCAGCCAGATCGCCGCCGAGCTTGGGAATGTCACCCGTAACGCCGTGATCGGAAAGGTGCACAGGCTCGGCCTGTCCGGCCGCGCCAAGAGCCCCTCGTCAGCGGCTCCGCGGCCACGCAAGGCACGTCCTGCGCAGCACATGATGCGGGTGAGCAGGCCGATCGCGCGCGGCAACACCGCACTGGCGCAGGCCTTCGAGGTCGAGGTCGAGGCCGAACCCGTTACCTACGACAACGTGGTGCCGATGAGCCAGCGGCTCTCGTTGCTCGAGCTGAACGAAGCCACCTGCCACTGGCCGGTGGGCGATCCCTCGAGCCCGGATTTCTTCTTCTGCGGCGGCAAGGCCCTGTCCGGCCTGCCCTACTGCGCCCAGCACTCGCGCGTTGCGTATCAGCCGGCAGCCGATCGCCGCCGCGCACCGGCCAAGCCCGGCACGCGCTGAGTACAGCTTGAGACCGACATCGTCCCGGCACCGGCCGGGGCGAAAAAGAAAAGCGCGCCGCCGAGCGCGCTTTTTTTGTTTTGCTTGCGGGCAGCTAGGTAGCTAGCCGGAGGCCTGCTCGGCCTTCGCGAAGCGATCGTCGAGCGCGTAGCCCGCGCCGCGGACGGTGCGGATCGGGTCCTGCTCGCGGCCGAGATTGAGCAGCTTGCGCAGGCGGCCGATATGCACGTCGACGGTGCGCTCGTCGATATAGATGTCGCGGCCCCAGACGCTGTCGAGCAGCTGCTCGCGCGAGAACACGCGGCCGGGATGCTCCAGGAAGAACTCGAGCAGACGGTATTCGGTCGGGCCGAGATCGATCGGCCGGCCCGAGCGCGCCACGCGGCGCTTTTCGCGGTCGAGCTCGATGTCGCCGAAAGCAAGCACGGTCGCGAGCCGCTCCGGGCTGGCGCGCCGCAGCAGCCCCTTCACGCGTGCCAACAGCTCGGGCACCGAGAACGGCTTGACGATGTAATCGTCGGCGCCGGTCGCAAGGCCCCGCACCCGTTCGCTCTCCTCGCCGCGCGCAGTGAGCATGATGATCGGCAGCTGCTTGGTGTCGGACCGCGTCCGCAACCGGCGGCACAGCTCGATGCCCGACAGCCCCGGCAGCATCCAGTCGAGCACGATCAGATCGGGGATGTGCTCCTTGAGGCGGGTGTCGGCGTCGTCGCCGCGCATCACCGTCTCGACGTCATAGCCGTCGCCTTCGAGGTTGTAGCGGAGAAGCTCGGTGAGAGCTTCCTCATCCTCAACCACCATAATGCGTGCGCCCATGGTCTGGTCGCTCCTTGCCTGATCAGGTGTTCGGGACCGTCGTGGCGAACGTCGTCATGTCGCCCTTCGGCCGCTTGTCGGTGATCGCCTGGCCTTCGATCATGTAGAACACGGTCTCGGCAATGTTGGTGGCATGATCGCCGATCCGTTCGATGTTCTTGGCGCAGAACATCAGGTGGATGCAGAACGAGATGTTGCGCGGATCCTCCATCATGTAGGTGAGGAGTTCGCGGAACAGCGAGGTGCAGATGGCGTCGACTTCCTCGTCGCCCTTCCACACCGCCATCGCCGCCGGCAGATCGTGCGCGGCATAGGCGTCCAGCACCGACTTGACCTGCTGCTGCACGAGGTCGGTCATGTGCTCGAGGCCGCGGAACAGTTTGAGCGGATGGAAATCCGTCTCCAGCGCCGCGACGCGCTTGCCCATGTTCTTGGCGAGGTCGCCGATCCGCTCGAGATCGGTCGCAACGCGCATCGCTCCGACGATCTCGCGCAGATCCACCGCCATCGGCTGGCGGCGTGCGATGGTGAGCACGGCGCGCTCCTCGATTTTCCTCTGCAGCGTGTCGAGCTCGGCGTCGATGGTGACGACGCGCTGGCCGAGCGCGACATCGCGGCGGATCAGGGCATCGACGGAATCGACGATCATGCGTTCGGCGATGCCGCCCATCTCGGCCACCAGGCGGGTGAGCTCCTGGAGGTCGGTGTCGAAGGCTTTTGCGGTATGTTCAGAACCCATGTCCCGTCTCCTCAGCCGAACCGGCCGGTGATGTAATCCTGCGTGCGCCGGTCGGACGGCGACGTGAAGATCTTGCTGGTGTCGTCGAACTCGATCAGCTCGCCGAGATACATGAAGGCGGTCTTGTCGGAGACGCGGGCCGCCTGCTGCATGTTGTGGGTGACGATCGCGATCGTGTAGTTCTCGGACAGTTCCTGGATCAGTTCCTCGACCTTGGCGGTCGAGATCGGATCGAGCGCCGAACAGGGCTCGTCGAACAGGATCACCTCGGGCCGCACTGCGACGGTGCGGGCGATGCAGAGGCGTTGCTGCTGGCCGCCGGAGAGCGACAGGCCCGAGGCGTTGAGCTTGTCCTTGACCTCGTTCCACAGCGCGCCGCCGCGCAGCGCCTTCTCGACGCGACCGTCCATCTCGGACTTCGAGATCTTCTCGTAGAGACGGATGCCGAAGGCGATGTTCTCGTAGATCGTCATCGGGAACGGCGTCGGCTTCTGGAACACCATGCCGACGCGGGCGCGCAGCAGGTTGAGATCGAGCTTCGGGTCGAGGATGTTGGTCTGGTCGAGCATGAGCTGACCGGTGACGCGCTGGCCCGGATAGAGGTCGTACATCCGGTTGAAGATGCGCAGCAGGGTCGACTTGCCGCAGCCCGACGGCCCGATGAAGGCCGTGACGCGGTTGGTGCCGAGCGCCAGGTTGATGTTCTTCAGCGCGTGGTGTTCGCCGTAATAGAAGTTGAGGTTGCGCACCGTCACCTTGGCCGGGGCCTCCGGCAACGGCTGCTGCGATGCCAGATGAGCGTTGGAACTCACGGATACGGACAGATCGGTCATTTTGCGGTCCTCTCGGCGCCAAGAATGCGCGCGCCAATGTTCAAGGCAAGCACGGTGAGCGTGATCAGCAGGGCGCCGCTCCAGGCGAGTTGCTTCCAGTACTCGTAGGGGCTCTGCACGAAGTTGTTGATGGTGACAGGCAGGTTCGCCATCGTCTTGGTGAGGTCCAGGCTGAAGAACTGGTTCGACAGCGCGGTGAACAGCAGCGGCGCCGTCTCACCCGCAACGCGCGCGGTCGCGAGCAGCACGCCGGTGATCAGGCCGGAGCGCGCCGCGCGGTAGGCGATCTTCTTGATCACCAGCGAGCGCGGCAAACCGAGCGCACTGGCGGCCTCGCGCAACGGGTTGGGCACCAGCAAGAGCATGTCCTCGGTGGTACGCAGCACCACCGGGATCACGATCACGGCCAAGGCCAGACAGCCAGCGATGCCGGAGAAACCTCGCATAGGCACCACCACCGCGCCGTAGATGAACAGGCCGATGATGATCGAGGGCGCGCTGAGCAGGATGTCGTTGATGAAGCGGATCACCGAGGTCAGGCGATCGTGCCGGCCGTATTCGGCGAGATAGGTCCCCGCGAACAGGCCGAGCGGCGCACCGATGCCGACGCCGATCACGGTCATGATCACCGAGCCGACGATGGCGTTGAGCAATCCGCCTTCGGTCGAGCCGGGCGGCGGCGTGCTTTGCGTGAAGATCTGGAAGTTGAGACCGGTGACGCCGTTGTAGAGCAGCGTCGCCAGAATGAGCGCGAGCCAGGTGACGCCGAACAGGGCGGCGGCAACGCACAGGACGCGAATGACGATGTCCTTGCGGCGGCGGCGTGCGTAGATCGGATTCATGGCGCTATTTTCCCGCCTTCTTCTCAAGCCGCAACAGCATCAGCCGCGCGGCCGCCAGCACGAAGAACGTCAGCACGAACAGCAGCAGACCAAGCAGGATCAGCGCGGACTGGTGCAAGCCGTCGCTTTCGGCGAACTCGCTCGCGATCGCCGCCGAGATGGTCGTGCCGGGCGCGAAGATCGAGGTCGAGATGCGGAACGAATTGCCGATGATGAAGGTCACCGCCATCGTCTCGCCGAGGGCGCGTCCGAGGGCGAGCATGACGCCGCCGATCACGCCGACGCGGGTGTAGGGAATGACCACGTTGCGGACGACTTCCCAGGTGGTGCATCCGACGCCATACGCCGCTTCCTTCAGCACCGGCGGCACCGTCTTGAAGACGTCGACCGAGATCGCGGTGATGAAGGGCAGCACCATGATCGCCAGGATGAGCGAGGCGTTGAACAGGCTGAGATAGGATGGCGGGCCGGCAAAGACCGCGCCGAGGATCGGCACCGAACCGAAGGTGTCGATCATGAACGGCTGGAAGGTGTAGGCGAGGAACGGCCCGAGCACGAAGAAGCCCCACATGCCGTAGATGATCGAGGGAATGCCGGCGAGCAGCTCGATCGCAATACCGATCGGACGGCGCAGCCATTGCGGGCACAGTTCGGTCAGAAAGATCGCGATGCCCAGACCCACGGGAATCGCGATCAGCATGGCGATGAAAGACGTGACGAGGGTGCCGTACATCGGCGAAAGCGCGCCGAGCACGGGCGGATCAGCCGAGGGCGCCCAGCGCTGCGACCACAGGAACGGCAGGCCATAGGCCTTCGCCGCCGGCCAGGCACCGATGACCAGGGAAATGATGATACCGCCGAGAATCAGCAGGACCGAAATCGCGCTGAGGCGGGTGATCCAATAGAAAGTGATGTCACCCAGCTTGAAGGCGCTGAGCGCCTTGGCGCGGTCATAGGGTCCGGCAGCTTCCATCACCGGTGCGTCGCTCTGTACGGCCATGTCTGCCACGCCGATCCCCTGTACTGACTATATTCTGTTTGGCCTGCCTGGTCTCGTGCCCCGGATGGAACGCAGCGCGAAGCGGTGCGACGCCGATCCGGGGCCTCTAGTCTTATGCGCCCGGCTCAGCGGCGCGGCGCTGGACGATGGTTCGCATCGCCAGAGCCGTACCGCGTCCGGGACACGAGAGCCGCTTGCTCAGCTCTTGATGTCCGCAGCCCAGGTCTTCTCGATCTGCTTGACGACCGAGTCGGGCATTGGGATGTAATCGAGCTCTTCAGCCATCTTGCCGCCCTTGTCGAACGAGAACTTGAAGAACTTGAGCGCGTCCTGGACGGCTGCCTTGTCGGTCGCATCCCGGTGGATGAGGATGAAGGTCGAGGCAACGATGGGCCAGGACTTGTCGCCCGGCTGGTCGGTCAGGATCAGGAAGTAGCCGGGAGCGTGAGCCCAGTCGGCGTTCGAGGCCGCGGCCTGGAAGCCTTCGTTGGTCGGCTGCACCGGCTTGCCGGCCTTGTTCACCAGACCGGTGTAGGTCAGCTTGTTCTGCTTGGCATAAGCGTATTCGACATAGCCGATCGAGTTCTTGGTCTGGCCAACGTTGGCGGACACGCCTTCATTGCCCTTGGCGCCGACGCCAGACGGCCACTCGACGACGGTGCCCGAACCGATTTTCGACTTCCAGTCCGCGCTGACCTTCGCCAGGTAATCGGTGAAGTTGAAGGTGGTGCCCGAAGCGTCCGAGCGATGCACGACCGAGATCGCGGCCGACGGCAGGGTCACCTTCGGATTGAGCTTCTTGATCGCCGCGTCATCCCACTTGGTGATCTTGCCCTGGAAGATGTCAGCCAGCGTCTGGCCGTCGAGCATGATGTCGCCCGGCTTCACGCCATCGATGTTCACGACCGGAACGATCGCGCCCATGATCATCGGCCACTGGGCGAGGCCATCCTTCTCGAGCTGCTCGGCCTTCAGCGGAGCGTCGGTGGCGCCGAACGTCACGGTCTTGGCCTGCACCTGCTTGATGCCGGCGCCGGAGCCGATCGACTGATAGTTCACGACCCCGTTCGTGTCCTTCTTGTAGGCATCGGCCCACTTCGAGAGGACGGGGAAGATGAAGCTGGAACCCGCGCCGGTGATGTCGGCAGCATAGGCAGACGTCGATGCGGCGACCAAGCCGGCAGCGACGATAGTTTTGAGGAAATTCATGCTGGTCTCCATACAGGGGAACGAAGCGCCCATCAGCGCCCGATCGCGCTCCCCCACGCCGCCCCTTTAGGAGCGGTCGACTGAGCTTTTACGAAGGTTTCGTGACAGTCGGATGACACAATCAACCGATTGAAATCGCTAGATTTTATGGCCTAAACTAAAGTCTTAGCCTGAGGAAAACAGGCGGTGAAAGTGGCCCCCTGCTTGGGCACACTCTCGATCAAAAGACGGCCGCGGTGACGGTTAAGAATATGTTTCACCAACGATAATCCGAGCCCCGTCCCGCCCTGCGAACGGCTGTCGCCGACGTCCACCCGGTAGAAGCGCTCGGTCAGGCGCGGCAGGTGCTCGGGCGCGATTCCGGGGCCGAAATCGCGCACCATGACACGTATTTCCGGAGTTCCGTCAGTGGCTTCGGGCGTAGTCAGCGAGACGATGACGCGTCCACCCGAGGCACCGTATTTGAGTGCGTTCTCGATCAGGTTTTCGAACAGACGGAGCAGCTCCTCGCGGTCGCCGGCGATCATCACCGGCGCTTCAGGCAGATGGGTCTCCACCTGGACCTGGCGCTCCCGGGCGAGCGGCTCGAGGCCATCTGCGACCTGGAAGATGATCGGCAGCAGGTCGACCAGGGTGTCCGGCCGCACATGGGCCGACAGCTCCACCCGCGACAGCGACAGAAGGTCGTCGATCAGGCGAGCCATGCGGGTGGCCTGATTGTGCATGATGCCGAGGAAACGCTCGCGTGCCCTGGGATCGTCCTTGGCCTGCCCCTGGAGCGTGTCGATGAAGCCTGAGAGCGCGGCCAACGGCGTGCGCAATTCATGACTGGCATTGGCGACGAAGTCGGCCCGCATCTCCTCGACCCGGCGCAGCGGCGTCTGGTCGTGGAAAGTCATCAGCATGCATTTGTCGGCGCCGCCGAAATTGGTCGGCACCGGCACCGGCGTGATGATCAGCTCCATCCAGCGATCGACCGGCACGTGGTCGAGATAGGTTGCGCGCCGCGCCTCGGTGGTCGCAATGGATTCGCGCAGCGCCGTGATGATCTCCGGCGAGCGCAGCGCGAACTGGGCGAGCTCGTTCTTGCGCAGTGCCGGCGCGAGCTGAGCGGCGGCGGCGTTGAGATGGATGACGCGGCCGGCGCGGTCGAGCAGCACGGCCGGATCCGGCATGCCGGCGACGACGGCAGCCACCGCCGCGCTCTCGACCGGATTGACGCGCCTGACGTCTTCGCGCGAGGCCGCAGTATCATGCAGCCGCCAAGGGATCAGCGCCGCGGCCGCGATGCAGAGGAACACCGTCGCCGCCCGGATCACCGACAATTCGCCGAGTGAGACCACCACCGACAGCGCCAGCGCCGCGGCGATCAGGATCACGGTCGAATGCCGCAGCCGGTCGGTCCAGGGCTGTGCCGGGGGAGAAGATGGGGCGTCGATCGCCATAGGGGCGGACTTCTCCTGGGAGCTGGCGCCGGTCAGGCGCCGCTGCTGTCGCGGCGCTCTCGCACGTAGGCGGCCTCACGCGCCGGGCCGGGGTCGAGCTTGAGCGCCGCCTGCTGCAGCCGTTTCGATCGGGCGCCGATGATAACTTCGCGAAACGTCAGCAAGATTACAGAGATCACGAAAGGGGAGAGGTAATAGAGGACCCGGAACAGCAGCATGCCGCCGAGCAGTTCCTCGCGATCCATCTGCCAAAGGCCGACCAGCATGGCGGCGTCGAACACCCCGAGCCCGCCGGGCGAATGGCTGGCAAAGCCAAGCAGCGTCGCCGAGACGAAGATCACGGCGACCACGACGAAGCCGAGATTGGGCTCGTCCGGGACCAGCACATACATCGCGAGCGCACAGAAGCCGAGATCGATGATACCGATCGCGATCTGGAGCAGCGTCAGCGGGCCGCCCGGCAGCACCACGGTCCAGGGACCACGCCCGACCACCCGCGGCTGGGTCCAGACCCAGACCACATAGCCGACCAACCCCACGATGATCATCATCGCGATCGTCCTGTTGAGCCAGGGCGGCAACTGGTCGATCGAGGCGGCCGCCTCCGGATGATAGGAGATGCCGAGGCCGAGCACGGCGGCATTGCCGAGCCAGAAGGTGAGGCCGGCGAGGAAGCAGATTTTTGCGACGTCGATCGCGTTCAGGCCATAGGCCGAATAGATGCGGTAGCGCACCGCGCCGCCGGTGAAGACGCTGGCGCCGACATTGTGGCCGATCGAATAGCTGGTGAAGGCGGCGAGCGCGTTGATGCGATAGGGCACGTGGGAATGGCCGATCGCGCGTACCGCGAACAGATCGTAGAAGGTCAGGGTGAAATAGCCCGCGGCGACGAACAGCGCCGCCATCGCAATCTGGCTCGGCTCGGTGCTCTTGATCGCCTCGATCACCTCGTTGACATCGATGCCGCGCAGCATGTGGTAGAGCACATAGCAAGCGATGCCGATGACCGCGACGCTGATCACAACGCCAAGCTTATGCAGGATTTGCTTCTGGCGCAGAAACGTCATCGCCCTGCGTATGGCTTCCAGCATCTAGACCTCGAACAACGCTTCAGCGGCCAGGGTGGCCGGCGAACAGGCACTCAACGAACGAGCACTCAACGAACCCTTGCCGCCGGCTCCGGCCTCGCGCATGCCCCCCGTCCCTCCACTAGCGCGTTTTGGGGCGGAGTGGAATTCGCCAATGT
The DNA here is from genome assembly GCF_030435535.1 of Bradyrhizobium sp. WYCCWR 13022. Taxonomy (NCBI): domain Bacteria; kingdom Pseudomonadati; phylum Pseudomonadota; class Alphaproteobacteria; order Hyphomicrobiales; family Nitrobacteraceae; genus Bradyrhizobium; species Bradyrhizobium sp. WYCCWR 13022. The sequence goes on along the minus strand of NZ_JAUIZJ010000013.1, from coordinate 50,654 downwards.
GAACAAAAACACGTGCATTCAATATTTTAGGCAGGTTTGCGGGCTCGTGATGCACGGTTTGGCGCTTTCGGCGGCAAGCTTGAGGCTAATCTCCATGGCAATCCTGCGCAGTCGCCGTGAAGTTTTGATGATTCCGACCGGACAATGTTCCGCAACGGCTTAAGTCGAAATCAATCTATGGACCGCATCCGCCTGTTGAAAGAGGGGGTGACCGGAGCCGTCGTTCACGGTTTTCCGATCTGCCGAACGCCCCGCGGCCAGCCCCTGTCCACGACGGTCAGGGTGCAGGGCAACATCACAGAGCGGCGGACGGCTGGCTGCGCGACACCACCCAATACCGGAGCCATGCTCCGATGGTGCAGCCGACCAGGTAGCACGCGAACATGACGAGGCCGAGGTCGAGCCAATAGCCGAAGCGGCCCGGGACCACATGCGCGAACGAGGCCGCGACCAGGCCTGCGACCAGCACCGCGAGCCAGCGCGCGGTAACTTTCGAGGTGCCGTTGCCACGCTGAACCACCGAGATCCAGCCCATGCAGAAGCCCAGCAGCACCGACCCGATCAGCCAGCCCATATGAAACGAGACGAGATAGAGCATCGTCACCTCACCAGAAATTCGATGCGGCGGTTTTGCGCCTTGCCATCGTCAGTGTCGTTGCCGGCGACGGGCTGCGTGCTGCCGTAGCCGACCGCGGTGAAACGATCCGCCGGCAGGCCGGCCTTGACCAGATAGGCGATCACCGCCTGTGCACGCTTCTCCGACAGCGCCTGGTTGAACGAGTCCTCGCCATCGGCATCGGTATGGCCCGCGACCTCGATATTGGTGGTCGGACAGCGCAGCGCCGTCTCGATCAGGTGATCGAGAATGCCGGTGGAGTCAGGATCGATGTCGGCGCGCTTGGACCCGAAGCGGATCTTGCCCTTGGCCAGCAGCTCCGAGAACAATTGCTGGCAGACGGTGCCGTCGACCGGCCCGGCCGCCGGCTTCACGGTGATTTCGGGCTTGTATTGCCAGTTTTTCGGAAAGTCCTTGCCGAGGCCGGCGCGGATGTCGCTGGCGGCACCTTCGTACAGCGCATCGCCCGACAGCTTCACCTCGCGGTCGGACACGACGAGTGTGCCGGTCGACAGGCGCGACAGCGCACCGAGCGCTGCGACCACGGCCATGTTGAAGGAGGCGGGCGCGCCGACGCTGGCCTTGAGATTGTCGACGACCTTCTCGGTGAAGAATTTCCTCGATGCGCTGGTCGCGATCGCAGCGTGCACGTTGTTATCGGGGACGTAGCCGCTCAGCGTCACGGTGGCCGCGACCGGATCCTTGTAGGCCTGGAAGATGTAAGGCGGCGCCTTGATCTCGTTGGCAGCGATCGAAAAACCTTCGGGAAGGTTCTTCAGCGCCGCCGCAATCGCCTCGCGACCGCCGAGTTCACGGGCCATGCCCGACAGATTGACCTTGGTGTCCGAGATCGTGACCTTGCCGTCCTTCAGCTTGCCGATCTGGTCGAGCAACAGCATCGCCGCCGCCTCGAACCGCGGCGGGGCGCCGCGGGCAAGGCCCATCTGGTCAGCGACCTCGGTCCCGTTGACCTCTTTTCGCGCGGCCTCCGTGAGTCTCGCCTTCATCGACGGCAGCGGCGCGGAGCCCGACAGTGTCACGCGGACCACGTCACGCTCGGCGTTCCAGACGAAGGGTTTGGCTTCGGGAACAAGGCGGGTCTGGTCGTCGACCAGCCGCACACCGGGAACCGTCTCGACCGTGGTCACGGCGTCGCGGCGCCCCTCCTCGGAAAAGGCATCCGCGGCCAGCCTCACGTCACGGCCATCGACCACGATCCGGGTCTTGTCCAGGACGGTGCCCTTGAGCGCGGCCGAACTGCGGGCCGACAGGTCGGCCTCGACGGGCAAGGTGTTATTCCAGGCCGCAAATCCCCACATGATGGCCAGGGGAATCAGCCCCGGCCACCATTTGCTGGCCCACCTGAAAAGCATCTGCATTCGACGACCCGAACTCTGGAACCGGAGACAAAACAAACCCTTGGCAGGCTGTCAAACCGGAAATGGGGCCCTTTCAGGGGCCCCCCGTGGACAATTGGAATAACTTTTTCTTCAAGGGTCATTCCCTAGAGTTGCGGGCGGAATGCCAGGGGTCGGCCCGCCGGTCATGAAACAACTCCGTAACAACGTCATTCGCGCCGGGCTGGGAGCACTCTATTTCAGCGGGGCGCACCATCTGCTGCGCCCGCTGCTGTCGGGCGTCGGCGCCATTTTCATGCTTCACCATGTGCGGCCGGCTCGCGAGGGCGCGTTCCAGCCGAACCGGCATCTCGAGGTCACCCCGGACTTCCTGCGCTCGGCCCTGTGCCATTTGCGCTCGCGCGAGATCGACATCGTCAGCATGGACGAGCTGCACGAACGGCTGGTTCAGGGCCGCTTCGAGCGCCGCTTCGCCGCCTTCACCCTCGACGACGGCTATCGCGACAACAGGGAGCACGCACTGCCGGTGCTACGCGAATTTGACGCGCCCGCGACCATCTACGTCGCCAGCGACTTCGCCGAAGGCACGGGGCGGCTGTGGTGGGCCGCGCTGGAAGCCGTCATCGCCAAAGCCGGGCAGGTCGACGTGCAAATCGGTCATTCCGCACTGCGACTCGATGCAACGACGCCGGCCGCGAAGCAGGCAGCCTTCGACCGTCTGCATGACTGGCTGCGCGCGCTGCCGGGCGAGCACGATCTGAAACGCGAGATCGAGGCGCTCTGCGCCGCGCACGGTGTCGACATCGAAGCGCTGTGCCGCAGCCTCTGCCTGTCCTGGGACGAGGTGAAGCGGCTCGCGGCCGATCCGCTGGTCACGATCGGCGCCCACACCATCAGCCATTGCAATCTGGCCAAGCAGAGCGAGGAGATCGCCGCGCAGGAGATGGCGGTGAGCCGGGTGCGGATCGAGAACGCGCTGGAGCGCGAGGTCCTGCACCTCGCCTATCCCTATGGCGACCGCGAGGCCGCAGGAACGCGCGAATTTACGCTGGCCGCATCCGCCGGCTTCAAGACCGCGGTGACGACACGGCCCGGCATGCTGTTCGCCGAGAACGCCGGCCACATGACCGCGCTGCCGCGCGTCTCGCTCAACGGAAATTACCAGGACGCGCGCATCCTGCCGGTGCTGACCTCCGGCGCCGCGACCGCGATGTGGAACGGCTTTCGCCGGATCGCGGCGGCTTGAGCGTCGTCCCGGCCTGGTGCGCAATTGCGCACGGGGGGCCAGGGCGACACCGAGTTGACTCCCCTCCCCGCCGCGCTCAAAACGTGGCCAACCCAAGGGAGGCACCATGTCCAACGATCTATTCTCGCTCAAAGGCCGCATCGCTCTCGTGACCGGGGGCTCGCGCGGCATCGGCAAGATGATCGCGGCCGGGTTCCTCGGCGCCGGCGCGGCGAAGGTCTACATCACGGCGCGCAAGGCCGGTCCCTGCGAAGCCACCGCGAAGGAGTTGTCGGCGCAATATGACGGCGAATGCATCGCGCTGCCGATCGACATCTCGACCGTCGAAGGCTGCAACAAGCTCGCCGGCGAAATCATCAAGCTGGAGCCGAAGCTCGACATCCTCGTCAACAATGCGGGCGCTGCCTGGGGCGCGGATTTCGACGAATTCCCCGAGAGCGGCTGGGACAAGGTGATGGACCTCAACGTCAAGTCGCTGTTCTTCCTGACCAAGGCTTTGGCCAAGCCGCTGCGCGCGGCGGCCTCGCACCAGCGGCCGGCCAAGGTCATCAACATCGCCTCGGTCGACGGCATCTTCGTCAATCCGGGCGAGACCTATTCCTACGCCGCCAGCAAGGCCGCGGTGATCCATCTGACGCGACGCATGGCGACGAAGCTGATCAAGGACAACATCAACGTCACCGCGATCGCGCCGGGCGCGTTCAAGTCCGACATGAACCGTGCCGCGCGCGACCATTCGGATGACGTCGCCAAGCGCATTCCGTCGCGGCGCATCGGCACCGACGAGGACATGGCGGGCGTTGCGATCTACCTCGCCTCGCGCGCGGGCGATTATGTCGTCGGCAACACCATCGCGGTCGACGGCGGTGTGGTGTACGCCAATGCGGGGTTGGAGATCGCGGGGTAAGACTGAGGGCAAGTGCTTCGCTCTCACCCAACGCTCGCTGTCATGCCCCGGGTTTGACCGGGGCATCCAGCACGCCATGACTTCTCGGTTCTAACCGCCTCTGGAATACTGGATCACCCGCTTTCGCGGGTGATGACACCATTTGCGTTGTGCGAGCGTCCGCCCCCTGACGCTTACGACTCGATCTTCACGTATTCGAAATCGCCCGGCTTGTTGTCGATGCCGACCTTGGGCGGCGAGATCCACGACGCGAACTTGCCCTGCTCGGTGACGGGCTGCATCAGGGAGGTGATGAAGTCGCCGTCGGCGGTCGAGGGCAGCCAATCGTCCCTGCGCTTGGCCCAGGTGGCGTCGTCGATCAGGATGCCGTCGGGCGTGGCGTGCACGTCCTTGAATTCGCCGATGTGGCGATGGAAGGCCACGTTCGGCAGCGTCAGCTTGAAGTCGTAGCCGGCTGTCGAGATCACCTTGTTCCAGCGCAGCATGCCCTTGACGCAATCCTGGCTGTAATCGTCGCGTAGGCGCATGTTGAGCGCGGTCAGCGCCGGCTCGTCGACCAGCTTGATCTCGCCGTTGATCAGCTTGAGCACCGGATAGGTCGAATTCTTGAGCTGGTGATCGTCGTCGATCTGGGTCTCGTGATAGCGGCCCTTGATGCCGGTGTTGAAGGCGTTGGCGGCGTTGGTCGAGACTTCCGAGCCGAACAGATCGAGCGACAGCGTATAGTGCAGGTTCAGCTTCTTCTGGATGGTCGGCAGGTCGATCACGCCGAGCGCGCGGACCTTGGCGATGTCGGAGGGATCGGTGATGCCGGCTTCGCGCATCGCATCGCAGGTGCGCTGCACGACGCGGGTGATGCCGGTTTCGCCGACGAACATGTGGTGCGCTTCTTCCGTGAGCATGAAGCGGCAGGTGCGTGACAGCGGATCAAAGCCCGACTGCGCCAGCGAGTGCAGCTGCATCTTGCCATCGCGGTCGGTGAAATAGGTGAACATGAAGAAGGACAGCCAGTCCGGCGTCGCCTCGTTGAAGGCGCCGAGCATGCGCGGCGCGTCGGCATCGCCGGAACGACGGCGGAGCAAATCATCGGCTTCCTCGCGGCCGTCGCGGCCGAAATATTTCTGGAGCAGATAGACCATTGCCCAGAGATGACGGCCTTCCTCGACATTGACCTGGAACAGATTGCGCATGTCATAGAGTGACGGCGCGGTCTTGCCGAGATGACGCTGCTGCTCGACCGAAGCCGGCTCGGTGTCGCCCTGGATCACGATCAGGCGACGCAGCATCGCGCGATATTCGCCCGGAACTTCCTGCCAGGCCGGCTCGCCATAATGCTCGCCGAAGGGAACGACGCGGTTCTCCTCCTGCGGAGCAAGGAGAATGCCCCAGCGATATTCGGGCATGCGGACGTAGTCGAACTTGGCCCAGCCGCGCGGATCGACGGAATAAGCAGTGCGCAAGTAGACCAGCGACTCCTGGAAGCCCTCGGGGCCCATGTCGCTCCACCAATCCATGTAGCCGGGATGCCAGCCCTCGAGCGCCTTCAGCACCTGGCGGTCTTCGGCGAGATTCACGTTGTTCGGAATCTTGGTCGAGTAGTCGACGTTCATGATGTTCATGTTCATGTTCATGTTCATGGCCGCTCGCTCCTTAAACTCTCGTCATATCGAATTTCGGCTTCTGGCCGCTGCCGTAGCGGCGCAGCGCGCCTTCCTCGCCGACCGCGTTCGGACGCTGGAAGATCCAGTTCTGCCAGGCGGTCAGGCGCGCGAATATCTTTGATTCCATGGTCTCGGGGCCGACGAAGCGCAGGCTCGCTTCCATGCCGGTGAGACTGTCGGGCGAGAAGCTGGCGCGTTCCTCGAGAAACACGCGGACCTCGTCGTCCCAATCGATGTCGTCGAGCGCGAAGGTGACGAGGCCGAGCTCTTCGGCCTGCTCGGCGTCGAGCGCGGTGCCGAGCGTGGCTTCGGCGCGCTCGACATCGGCCGGATCGGCCTGGAAGCGCGATTCCAGCCGCGTCAGGCCATGGCTCATCGGATACGGGCCAAAGTTCATCGCCGACAATTCGATCGACGGCGGCGGCTGGTTGTCGCCCTGGCGCGCACCGATCAGCATGTAGGAGCGGTCGGCGGCGAAGACGAGTTCGGCCAATGTGCCGGCAAAGCATGAGCCCGGCTCGACCAGCGTCACCAGCGTGCGCGAGGTGACGTCGATGCGCTTCAAGACGCGCTTCCAGTAGTGCCTGATCTCGTTGACCAGCCAATGCGCCTTGTTGGCTTCGAGGAAGGCGTCGGATGCAAGCACATGGGCGCGCTCGCCATGGCTCTTGAACACCAGCATCGCGATCTCGAGCTCGTTGATGCGCAGGTGAAGGATGGCATCGTCGAGCTCGCGCGCGACCTGCAGCGGCCAGAACGCAGCGCCCTGCGCCATCATGCCGTCGATGTCGGCAGGCGCTGCGGTCTCCGGCGCCTTGATCGAGATGGTGGCAATGCGGGCGGCACGGTCGATATCGACCGTGACGAAGCCATAACGGATGCTGGTCTCGTCGATTACGCGCTTCAGCGGCGAGAGCGCGATGCCCTTGCCGCTGCCGGCGCGCCTGGACTTGCCGGCAAATTCCTTGGCACGCTCGACGATCCTGGCTTCCAGTTTCGAATTCGGCGCGATCTCGTCGACCAGGCGCCACTGCACGGCGCGCTTGCCCTTCACGCCTTCCTCGATGGTGCAGAAGAAATCGGCGTGGTCGCGGCGCACCTTGCGCTTGTCGACGACACGGGTGAGACCGCCGGTGCCCGGGAGCACCGCGAGCAGCGGCACTTCCGGCAGCGCGACAGCAGAGGCGCCGTCATCGGCGAGAATGATGTGGTCGGTCGCGAGCGCAAGCTCATAGCCGCCACCGGCAGCCGAGCCGTTCACCACGGTGATGAAACGCTGGCCGGAATTCTCGGAGGAGTCTTCCATGCCGTTGCGGGTCTCGTTGGTGAATTTGCAGAAGTTGACCTTGTGGGCATGGGTGGAGCCCGCGAGCATGCGGATGTTGGCGCCGGCGCAGAACACGCGGTTCTTGGCCGAGCGCATCACGACGACCTTCACCTCGGGATGTTCGAAGCGCAGGCGCTGCACAGCGTCGGCCAGTTCGATGTCGACGCCGAGATCGTAGGAATTCAGCTTGAGCAGATAGCCCTCGAACAGGCCGCCATTCTCGTCGACGTCCATGGTCAGCGTCGCGACGTCACCGTCGACCGCAAGCTTCCAGTGCCTGTAGCGGGACGGTTCGGTCTGGAAATCGATGAATGTCGCGCCGCCTGCGAGGCGCCGATCTTCCCCGGCCATGGGCCACCCTTGAGCTCATCTTGGTTTTAACGTTAGATGCACAATAGTGCATCTTTAGAACCACGTCTAGCCCTCAACGGCCAATACATGCACTTTGTTTCATGAAAGTATTATACTTCAGGAAGGCGCCTGGGACCGCACGATAGCGCCGAGCCCGATCCAGTCCGCCTTGGTGATCTGGGTCCGGCCGAGCTTGGCCTGAAGCAAGGCCATCAGCGCCGGGACCGGAAAGCTCTCGACGAAGCCGTCGCCTGCAGCCGCGACCTTGCGCGCGCTGAGCGCCCGCAGTTCGGTGAGGGCATCCCCGAACAGTCGCGCGGCCGAATGCGCCTTCTGCATGCGCAGCCGCAAGTTCGCGTTGGCGACATGGACGCAGGCGCGCAACAGGATACGTTCGCGGCCGCCTTGGGGAGCAGCGGCCCACAGCGCCTCCAGCACCTCCTGCGCCTCCCAGAAATAGCCGCGGTCGTTCAGCGCGAGCCCATAGCGCAGCGCCGGATGGCGCGCCGGCACGTAGCCGCGGAAGGCCGAGGGCACCAGCGCCTTGGCCAAATCAAGCGTTTCGTAGTCCGCCTCGACCTCACCGGTCTCACCAGGCACATAGGCCCATCGCGGCCACGGCAACGGACCGCCGGCATGTGAAGGCACATTCATGGATGTGCCTCCGCATGGTCAGGCGGCGCGTCCCCGAAGTCCCTGATCGTCGTGCAGGGCCGCTCTTGCAAATTGCTCGATCGCGTCAAGCGTCGCCCCCGGCGCTTCACGATGCGGGGAATGCCCCGCGTCTGAAATAACTTTTAGATCTACCGGACAATAACACTCTTCCTGCGCAATTTCGACCTGACGCAGTGTCCCATATTGGTCGTCCCTTCCTTGCACGACCATGACGGGAACGCGGATGTAGGCCAGATATTCCGAGATATCCCAGTCGCGGAACTTCGGATCGAGCCAAGCGCCGTTCCAGCCGTAGAAGGCATTGTCGACGTCCTTGTGCCAGCGCGCCAGCTTGGCCTTGAGATCGGTGGTCTCATAGGCTGTCTTGATCGCGGCGATGGATTTCACCGAGACGTCCTCGACGATGAAATGCGGCGCGATCAGCGCGATGCCTTGCAGGCGATGATCCTGATGCGAGCCGGCATAGATCGCCGCGATCGAGCCGCCGTCGGAATGGCCGAGCAGGAGGCCGCGCTTGAAGGGAATCGCGTCGAGCACTTTCGGCAGCACGTCGAGCGCCTCACGGTGCATGTAGTCGAGCGGCCGCGGCAGCGCGACCGGGCTCGACTGGCCATAGCCCGCGCGGGAATAGGCGAAGACACCGGCGCCGGTGGCTTGCTGGAGCTTCTCGGGAAAGTCGCCCCACAGGCCGACGGAGCCGAGACCTTCGTGCAGCATGACGATGGTCGGCGCATCCGCGGCTGATGGCGCGAGCCAGATAAATTCGAGGCTGGCGTTGCCGATGCTGAGGAAGCCGGCGGGGGTGAGGCTGGTCATGCTCTGTTTCCATTCACTCCGTCATTCCGGACAACTCGCAAGGCGCGTTGATCCGGAATCCCGAGATTGCCATTGCCGCACGAAATTCCGGGTTCGATGCTTCGCACCGTCCCGGAATGACGGACTCGCTAACTCGCCCCTTCCCGCAGCTTGAAGCGCTGGATCTTTCCCGTCGCGGTCTTCGGCAGCGAGTCCACCACGTCGATCCAGCGGGGATATTTCCACGGGCCGATCTTCTGCTTGACGTGTTCCTTCAGCATCTCCTGCAGGTCGCTCGTCGTCGCGCCGGGGCGCAGCACGACGAAGGCCTTCGGTTTCAACAGGCCTTCGGGATCGGCCTCCGGCACGACGGCGGCCTCCAGCACGGCGGGATGGGTGATCAGCGCGCTCTCGACCTCGAAGGGCGAGACCCAGATGCCGGAGACCTTGAACATGTCGTCGGCGCGGCCGCAGAAGGTATAGCGGCCGTCAGCGTCACGAACATATTTGTCGCCGGTGCGGGTCCACGGGCCCTCGAAGGTGCGGCGGCTCTTGTGGCGCTGATTCCAGTAGCCCTCGCCGGCAGAGGGCGCATCGACCAGCAGCTCACCGACTTCGCCGTCGGCGACGTCCTGGCCGGCTTCGTTGACGAGCCTGACAGCATAGCCCGGCACCGGCTTGCCGGACGAGCCGTATTTGATGTCGCCGGGTGCGTTCGACAGGAAGATGTGCAGCAGCTCGGTCGAGCCGACGCCGTCGAGAATGTCGACGCCAAAGCGCGATTTCCAGCTGTTGCCGACCGATTCCGGCAGCGCCTCGCCGGCCGAGGTGCAGATGCGGAGCGACTTGCCGCCGCGCTCGCTCTTCATCGCCTCGTCGTTGAGCATGGCCGCGAACAGCGTCGGCACGCCGTAAAAGATCGACGGATTGTAACGGTTCATCAGATCGAACATCCGCGCCGGCGTTGGGCGCTCGCTGTTCAACACCACGGTGGCGCCGACCGACATCGGGAAGGTCAGCGCATTGCCGAGGCCATAGGCGAAGAACAATTTTGCCGCGGAGAGACAGACGTCGCTCTCGCGGATGCCGAGCACCTGCTTCGCATAGGTATCGGCGGTCGCCTGCATATTCGAATGGATGTGGCGCACGCCCTTGGGCATGCCGGTCGAGCCGGACGAATAGAGCCAGAACGCCGGCTCGTCCGGATGCGTCGGAGCGGTGGTGAACTGGTCGCTCTCGCCGGCGATTTCCTCGGCGAGCTGCTTGTGGCCGTTCTGCTTGGCGCCGGAAACCACGACATGCTCCAGATCGGGCATGCGGCCGACGACGTCCTTGATCACAGGATAGAGCGCCTCCGACACGAACAGCACGCGCGCGCGGCAGTCGGCGAGAATGTAGGCGTATTGATCCGCCGTCAGCAGCGTGTTGAGCGGCACCGGCACGATGCCGGCGCGGATCGCCCCCAGGAACACGATCGGGAAGTCGACCGTATCCAGCATGATCATCGCCACGCGCTCTTCGCGGCGGACGCCGAGCCGGCGCAGCATGTTCGCGGCACGCCGCGTCTCGCGCTGGAGCTCGCCATAGGTCAGCCGCGAAACGGTATCGTCGAAGACGAGCTTGTTGCCCCTGCCTTCCTCGACGTTACGGTCGAGCAGCCAGGTCACCGCGTTGTAGGATCCCTCGCTCACGGTCGTCTCCCCCGAATTTAGAATTATAATTCATAGAAAGACACTGTGACAGCTTGCTGTCAATGCCATCAGGCATTATGTTTCATTAAAACGCGCCGCAGGACACCTGTAAAGAAGGCTCATGACCGACAGTCCCGACGCCGAATCCCGTTTTCTCGAACAGCTCGGCCAGCGCGTGCGCACCATGCGCGCGCTGCGCGGCATGTCGCGAAAAGTGCTCGCCAAGGTATCAGGAATTTCGGAGCGCTACATCGCGCAGCTCGAGAGCGGCAAGGGCAATGTCTCCATCGTGCTGCTGCGCCGCGTCTCCGACGCGATGGGCGCGCATCTGGAAGATCTGCTCCCCTCGGCCGATCCGACGCCGGACTGGCAGATGTTTCGCGATCTCCTGCGCAAAGCGACGCCAGCGCAAATCGCGCAAGCCAAGGATCTGCTCGCCGGCGGCAGCGCGACGGCACCACGACGCGCGCCGTTCTGCGGCATCGCGCTGATTGGCCTCCGCGGCGCCGGCAAGTCCACGCTCGGCAGGATGCTGGCGAAGAAGATCGGCTGGAGCTTTGTCGAACTCAACAAGGAGGTCGAGCAGCAGAACGGCCTCTCGGTCGCCGAGATCATCGCGCTCTACGGCCAGGAAGGCTTTCGCCGCATGGAGCAGGCCGCGCTGCAACAGCTGCTCGCGCGCAACGAATTGATGGTGCTGGCAACCGGCGGCGGCATCGTCTCGGAGCCGCTGACCTTCGACCAGATCCTGACCTCGTTCTACACGATCTGGCTGAAGGCCGAGCCCGAGGAGCACATGGCCCGCGTCCGCCGCCAGGGCGATCTGCGTCCGATGGCGGACGATCGCTCCGCCATGGCAGAGCTGCGCAACATCCTGCTCAGCCGCGAACCGCTCTATGCGCGCGCGACGGCGGTGGTGGACACGGCGGGCTTGTCGGTCGATGCTGCGGCGGCCCGGCTGATCGATGCGGTGCGGCCGGTGCTGCAGAACGAGGCGCGAAGCTTTGGGCTGCGGAGTGTTGCGCTGTAACGATGACCTCCACCGACGCCACCACCTCAATGTTCGAGCGGATCGGCGGCAGCGCCACGATCGACGCCCTGGTCGACTGCTTCTACGACCGAATGGACACGCTGCCGGAAGCGAAAGTGATCCGCGCGATGCATGCGGGCGATCTAGGGCTGATCCGGGACGTGCTGAAGCGCTATCTGACGGAATGGACCGGCGGTCCAAAGCTCTATACGCCCGAGAAGGGCCATCCGCGGCTGCGGCAGCGCCACATCGCCTTCACCATCGGTGACGCCGAGCGCGACGCGTGGCTGCTGTGCATGCGCGGCGCGATGGAGGAGACCGTCACCGACGCCGCTGCGCGGCGAGACCTCGACAAGGCAATATCCGGCCTCGCCGACTGGATGCGCAACCGGACGTAACGCTGCTTGCCGGGGCGTAGTGAGTACTTCCGACGCAGCTAGATCGACCAGTAATTCGGATGCTGGTAGGGCCGCGAGCGGTCGCCCCAATCGAACTCCTCGCCGTCGAACTCGCATGGGCCGCTGCTCAATTGCTCCGGCGTCAGTTCGACTTGGAACGCCTGACGGCCCGAATCATATTTCAGCGCGCTCCACTGCACCGGATAATGGTGGTGGGTACCGAGCAGTCCGCCGGTCTTGATGACGGCGTAGGCGACCGTTCCGCTCACCTTGTCGAGCATCAACCGCTCGATCGTGCCGAGCTTCGTGCCGTCACGGCCGTAGACGGCGACGTGCTGCACGCGGTCACTGGGAACCATGGTGTGTTGCATGGCGTGCTCCCTGGCGTTGTGTCGGGCGCAGTATAGTCCCGCAGCCCGGATCAGCGAAGCGACATCCGCGATCCTTCGCACGAGTCGTCCCGAACCTCGCTACGCCCGCCCGAGCTACAAGAGCTGCGATTGCACCGATTCCGCCCCCTCGCGCAGCAGGGGCAGGAAACGGCCGATCAGTTCCTGCGCCGGCACGCGGTCGATATGGGCGCCCATGTTGATGGCGGCGACGATCACGTTGTCGTAGCGACGTACGGGCACCGAGATCGAGCGGAAATGCGGCTCGGCCTCGCGGTCGACCAGCGAATAGCCCAGCGCACGGTCAGCGGCGATGGTCGTGAGGAGCGCCTTGGGGTCGGTCACCGTCTGGGGCGTCAGCGCTTCGCGCTTCATCGCCTTGAGGCGTACCGCCAGATCAGCGTCGCCGAGCTGGCCGAGCATCGCGCGGCCGACCGAGGTGCAGAACGCGGGCAGCCGATAGCCGATCTCCAGCCCGCCGGAGAACATTCGTGCCGGGCCGCTGCGGGCGATGAACACGACATCGTCGCCGTCGAGCACTGCGAGCGAGGAGATTTCGTTCGCCGCGGTCGCGATGCGATCGAGTACCGGTTGCAACACCGTGACGAGTTGGTTGGAGCGGAGGTAGGACGCCGCCAGCGTCAGCACATGCGGCGTCAGCGAGAACAGCTTTCCGTCGCCGCTGACGAAGCCGCCGCGCTGAAGCGTGAACAGCATGCGCCGCGCCGTTGCGCGCGGCAGGCCGGCAGCCCGGGCGAGATCGCTGAGCGTCATCGGGCCTGCATTGGTGCCGAAGCATTGCAAGAGGCGCAGCCCGCGATCGAGGCTTTCGACGAAATCCGTCGCCCGCTCGTCAGTTTCGCTTCGCTTCAACTTGGGCATGGCTCGGGAATGTCCTGCAAAATAGTGCTTGCTGCCGATCCAAGGCATGTCATAATTCGCCCATTCGTTCAATAGGCGAACAAACGCTCTTCGGAAAAGGACGCGACCGCCATGATGAGCCAGGAACAGAACGACCTGATCACCCGCACCGGGCCGAAAGACCCGTGCGGCAAGCTGATGCGGAGCTACTGGCAGCCGGCGGCGCTGGTCGATGAACTGGAGGGCGAGCGGCCGATCCGTCCTGTGCGCCTGCTCGGTGAAAACCTGGTGCTGTTTCGCGACGAGACCGGTCGCTACGGCCTGATCGATCGCCACTGCGCCCATCGCGGCGCCGACCTCGTCTTCGGACGGCTCGAGCATGGCGGGCTGCGCTGCGCTTTCCATGGCTGGCTGTTCGACGCGTCGGGCCAGTGCATCGAGACGCCGGCCGAGCCGAAGGATTCGAAGCTTTGCCAGAACATCCGCCAGCGCTCCTATCCCGTGGTGGAGAAGAGCGGCATCCTCTGGGCCTATCTGGGCGAGGGCGAGCCGCCGGCATTTCCGGAGATCGATTGCTTCGTTGCACCCGGCACGCACACCTTTGCGTTCAAGGGGCACATGGCCTGCAACTGGCTGCAGGCGCTCGAGGTCGGCATCGATCCCGCGCACGCGTCCTATCTGCATCGTTTCTTCGAGGACGAGGACACGTCGACCGCCTACGGCAAGCAGTTCCGCGGTGCATCGGCGGGCTCAGACCTGCCGATGACGAAGATCCTGCGCGAATACGATCGCCCGATCATCAACGTCGAGCACACCGAATACGGGCTGCGGCTGATCGCGCTGCGCGAAATCGACGGGGAACGGACGCATGTGCGCGTCACCAACCAGCTGTTCCCGCACGGCTTCGTCATTCCCATGAGCACGGAGATGACGATCACGCAGTGGCACGTGCCTGTTGATGACGAGAACTGCTACTGGTACGCGATCTTCACCAGCTATTCGAACCCGGTCGACAAGAAGAAGATGCGCGACCAGCGGCTCGAGCTCTACGAGCTGCCGGACTACGTCTCGCGCAAGAACCGCAGCAACGATTACGGCTTCGATCCGCACGAGCAGCAGACCGCCACCTATACCGGCATGGGCAACGACATCAACGTCCACGACCAGTGGGCGGTGGAATCGATGGGTGCTATCCAGGACCGCACCAAGGAGCATCTCGGCTCGAGCGACAAGGCGATCGTGCAATATCGCCGCCTGCTGCGGCAGGAGATCGAGAAGGTCGGCGGCGGCGAGAAGCCGATGCTGTTCCTGGACGAAGCCAATGCGCGCAGCATCCAGGGACCGGCGACGATGGACGGCATCGGGCCGACCCGCGGCTGGGAGACCTACTGGATGGAAGTCGACGTCAAGCGCCGCCGCGGCGCGCCGTGGACGGCACCGGTGCCGAAGGACATCGAAGGCAAGGTGCATCGGCTGACGGCAGCGGAGTGAGGGTGACTTCCGCCGACGGCGAGTCGCGACGTCGGCTCCACATTCTCCGCTGTCATGCCCCGCGAAAGCGGGGCATCCAGTACGCCGCGGCCCCTCGTGGTTGCGTTGCCGTCTCTGGAATACTGGATCGTCCGCCTTCGCGGACGATGACAGCGTGGGCTACGCTCGCGAACATCAAGGAGAGATTGCAGTGACTTTCGTCGCACGCCATGCGCTGTGGTCGGATGAGCAGAAGGACGCCGCAGCGCGGATGCGCCGTCTCGTCGAGGACAGGAACCTCGAGGTCATCCGCCTCGCCTTCCCCGACCAGCACGGAATCTTGCGCGGCAAGACCATCATCGCCGCCGAGGCGATCGCCTCGCTGGAAGGCGGCTGCTCCATCACCACCACCATGCTCGCCAAGGACACCTCGCACCGCACGGTGTTTCCGGTGTTCACCGCGGGCGGCGGCTTCGGCATGAAGGAGATGGAGGGCGCGGCCGACGTGCTGATGGTTGCCGATCCCACCACGTTTCGCGTGCTGCCATGGGCTCCGGCCACCGGCTGGGTGCTGTGCGACCTGTATTTCCAGGACGGCCGCCCGGTGCCGTTCGCAACGCGCGGGCTCTATCGCAAGGCGCTCGACGAGCTGGGTCGCCGCGGCCATGATTTCGTCGCAGGCCTCGAGGTCGAATTCCACATCTTCAAGCTCGACGATCAGCACATGCGCCCTGAGGACGCGGGCCAGCCCGGCACGCCGCCCTCGGTGAGCCTGCTCTCTCACGGCTATCAGTACCTCACTGAGCAACGCTTCGACCAGATGGAGCCGGTGCTGGAGATCTTGCGGCGCGACATCGTCGCGCTCGGCCTGCCCTTGCGCTCCGTCGAGGTCGAGTTCGGCCCGAGCCAGTGCGAATTCACCTTCGCGCCGAGGAAGGGCATGGAGCCAGCCGACAACATGGTGCTGTTTCGCAGCGCCGTGAAGCAGATCGCGCGCCGGCACGGCTATCACGCCACCTTCATGTGCCGGCCGAAACTGCCGAATTTGTTCGCGAGCGGCTGGCACCTGCATCAGTCGGTCGTCTCGCGCGCGAGCGGCGACAATCTGTTCATGGCCAGGGAGACCGGACAGCCGCTGAGCGAGTTCGGGCGCGCCTGGCTCGCCGGCCTGCTCGATCACGCCCGTGCGGCCACGGTGTTCACGACGCCGACCATCAACGGCTACAAGCGCTACCGGTCCTATTCGCTGGCGCCTGACCGCGCGATCTGGGGTCGTGACAATCGCGGCGTGATGATCCGCGTGCTCGGCGGGGCGAACGATGCCGCCACGCGGCTGGAGAACCGCGTCGGCGAGCCCGCGGCCAATCCCTACCTCTATATGGCCGCGCAAGTTCTCTCGGGCCTCGACGGCGTCGACCGCAAATGCGATCCCGGCCCTTCCGCCGACACGCCCTACGAGACCGAGGCGCCCCTGTTGCCGAAGAGCCTGCGCGATGCGGTCTCCGCGCTGAAGGACGATCCGTTCTTCCGTGAAAAATTCGGGGCGGAGTTCGTCGACTACTACACCCACATCAAGAACGCCGAGATCGACCGCTTCCTGGCGGAGGTGACCGACTGGGAGCACCGCGAATATTTCGAGATGTTTTGACCGAGCTCCGCCTCACGCCCCTGTGAGACGACTTCATCGCATTCGTTCCGACGACATCACTCCGCGCCCCGACGAAGTCGTTTTCCCGGCGCGGCGAAGATCGCCTGAAAAGCGCGAGGGCTACGCTTGCTTCCCATGATCAACAATGGAGTTCGATCATGTTGGGTCAATTGCTGAGCCTGATCTATCGCCTGTCCTGCCGGACCACCCTGGTCGAGATCGGCGTGCACCACCTCGCCCGCTGACGGCACGCAAATCAGGTCAGACGGGTTGACCAAATGAAGGGGGTTTCCGTGCGCAAGCTGATCCTCATCGCGACGATGTCCTTGCTGGCCAGCCAGGCCTATGCCGGCGGCTCGCGCAGCCTCAGCCTCGCAGCGACCAATGCGAGCCAGACGACCGAGCAGCCGGCAGCAGCCGCCGCGCCGCAGGCAGCACAGGCTCCGACGGCAACACCGCCGGCGAATCTCCAGACAGCGACCACCACGCCCGCTTCAACTCCGCCAGCCGCACCCGTGCAGACGGCGACAGCGCCGGCCGCAACGTCCGTTCAGCCGGTTGCGCGGACGGCCAAGCAAAAGCATCGCGAGCCGTCCACCGAGGCGCGCGTGATTCGCGAATTGCATCGGCACGGGATTTACTGGTGAGGGGTTAGAAAGTCTGGATTGCAGTGACGGAAAGAGAGCGCGGGCTCAAATCCCCAGATACCTGTGCTGCAGATCCGGCTCGGCCATCAGCTCATCCGACGTGCCACTCCATACCGTCTTGCCGCGCTCGATGATGAAGTGGCGGTCGCAGATGCGGGCGAGATGGTCGACGTTCTTGTCGACGACGAGGATCGATTGTCCTCGGCTCTTCAGCAGCGACAGGCAGTGCCAGATCTCCTCACGGATCAGCGGCGCGAGGCCCTCGGTCGCCTCATCCAGGATCAGGAGCTTCGGGTTGGTCATCAGCGCGCGGCCAATGGCGAGCATCTGCTGCTCGCCGCCGGAGAGCTGGTTACCCATGTTGCTGGCGCGCTCGGCAAGGCGCGGGAACAGCACGTAGATCGCGGCAAGCGTCCAGGGATTGGCGCTATCAAAACGATCGGCCGCAGCCGCGACGAGATTTTCGCGTACGGTGAGGTTCGGAAAAATCTGGCGCCCCTCGGGCACCAGCCCGACGCCGAGCTTGGCGATCCGGTACGACGGAAGCTGCCTGACCTCCGTGCCCTCGAAACGGATCGCGCCCGATCGCGCCGGCGTCAGGCCCATGATCGAGCGGATCGTGGTGGTCTTGCCCATGCCGTTGCGGCCCATCAGCGAGACCATCTCGCCCGGCTTGATCGACAAGGACAGGCCGAACAGCACCTGCGAAAGGCCGTAACAGGTCTCGATGCCGTCGACCTCAAGCAGGGTGTGAGCCATCGTTTCTTCAGCCATGGTGCGCCACCACATGCTGGTCGCCGAGATAAGCGCGCTTGACGTCCTCGTTGGCGCGGATCGCAGAGGGATCGCCGGAGGCGATGACGCGGCCGTAGACCAGCACCGAGATGCGGTCGGCGAGCGCGAACACCGCGGGCATGTCGTGCTCCACCAGCACGATCGAAACCTCTTTGCGCAGCTCCTGGAGCAGCTTCACCATGCCCTGGGATTCGGTGACGCCGAGACCGGCCATGGGCTCGTCGAGCAGCAACAATTTCGGCTTGCTGGCGAGTGCGACAGCAAGCTCGATCTGGCGTCGCTCGCCATGGCTAAGCTTCGACACCAGGACATCGGCGCGATGAGCCAGCCCGACGCGGTCGAGCGCGGCACTCGCGGCATCGCGCAGGCCCTTCTCCTTGCGCGCGTCGGCGAAGAAGCGGAACGAGGTGCCGGCATGCGCCTGCGCTGCGAGCGCGACATTGTCGGCGGCGGTGAAGTCGAGCAGCAGCGAGGTGATCTGGAACGAGCGCGCGAGCCCCAGCGCGCAGCGGCGATAGGCCGGCAGATAGGTGATGTCGCGACCATCAAGCGAGACGCTGCCGGAATGCGGTTCGAGATGGCCGGTGAGCTGGCTGATCAGCGTGGTCTTGCCGGCGCCGTTCGGGCCGATGATGGCGTGCAGCTCGCCGCTCGCGACGTCGAGCGAGACATTGTCCGTCGCGGTGATGCCGCCGAAGCGACGCACCAGCTTTTCGACGCGGAGCAGCGGTTCAGCCACGGCCAACCCTCCCCAGCAGGCCCATGATGCCGCCACGGCCGAACAGCACGATCAGCAGCAGCAGCGGGCCCATGATCAGCGCCCAATATTCGGTGATCTGCGACAGGAACTCTTCCAGCAGGAGATACACCACCGCACCCATGACCGGGCCGAACAGCGTGCCCATGCCGCCCAGGATCACCATCACCATGAGATCGCCGGAGCGGGTCCAGTACATCACGGCCGGGCTGACGAAATCCGTGTTGTTGGCGAGCAGCGCGCCGGCGAGGCCGCACATCATGCCCGAGATGACGAAGCAGACCAGCTTGTAGCGTTTTGCCGGGAAGCCGATCGCCTGCATGCGCTGCTCGTTGGAGCGCAGGCCCTGCACGACGAGGCCGAAGCGCGAATTGACGATGCGCCAGATCAGGAAGATCACGGCGAACAGGCAGGCCAGGCAAAGATAATAAAACTGCGTGCGATCCGACAGGTTGATCAGGCCGTGGAAATCGCTGCGCTTGTAGACGGTGAGGCCGTCGTCGCCGCCGTAACGTGCAAGGCCCGAGGCGACGTAGTAGGCCATCTGCGCGAAAGCGAGCGTGATCATGATGAAATAGACGCCGCGGGTGCGAAGCGACAGCGCACCGATCACCAGCGCGTAGACCGCCGACGCCGCGAGCGCGACTGGAAACTGGATGAAGCCGCTTCCGATACCTTCCTGCGCGAGCATGCCGACGGCATAGCCGCCGATGCCGAGATAGGCGGCGTGCCCGAAGCTCATCATGCCGCCAAAGCCCATGATGAGGTTGAGGCTGGCGGCGGCCATCGCAAGGATGACGATGCGGGTGAACAGCGTCAGGATGAAGATGTTGCCGGACAGATAAGAATAGAGCGGTAACAGCACGAGGCCTGCCAGCATCAGGGCCGTGACGGCCTTGCTCACGCTCAAACCCTTCATCGACGATTGGCCGGAAACAGCCCCTCCGGCCGCACCACCAGCACGATCGCCATCAAGAGGTAGATCAGCATGGAGGACAGCGCGGGCGCGGCGGTGGAGGCCGCAGCTCCGCTCAGCACCTGCCGCAGCAGATTGGGCAGGAAGGCGCGGCCGAGCGTGTCGATCATGCCGACGAAGATCGCGGCGAGGAACGCGCCGCGGATCGAGCCGATGCCGCCGATCACGATGATGACGAAGGCGAGAATCAGGATGTTCTCACCCATGCCGATCTGCACGGTGAGGATCGGCGCCTGCATCAAGCCGGCGAGGCCGGCGAGCGCAGCGCCGAGGCCGAACACCAGCGTGTAGAGCAGCTTGATGTTGATGCCGAGCGCGCCGATCATCTCGCGGTTGGAGGCGCCGGCGCGGATCAGCATGCCGATGCGGGTGCGCATCACGCCGAGATAGAGCAGCAGCGCCACCAGCAGCGCCACGATGATGATGGCGAGGCGGTACGCCGGATATTGAATTCCGGGCAGGATCGGCACCGGCACCGTGAGCCAGGGCGGCAGCGGCAGCGCAAGGCCCGCCGGTCCCCAGATCAGGCGCACGGCCTCGTTGAAGAACAGGATCAGGCCGAAGGTCGCGAGCACGTGGTCGAGATGGTCGCGTCCATAGAGATGCCGGAGCGCCGACATCTCCAGCACGATGCCGAGGATCAGCGTCGCACCGAGCGCCATCAGCGCACCGAGCAGGAAGCTGCCGGTCCACGCCGCGAAGGTCGCGGCGAAATAGGCGCCCATCATGTAGAGCGAACCATGCGCAAGGTTGACGAGATCCATGATCCCGAACACCAGGGTCAGGCCGGCGGCGAGCAGGAACAGCAGCAGGCCGAACTGCAATCCGTTCAGGAACTGTTCGACGACGAGCAGCATCAAGACTCTTTCAGGCGCATGCAGACGCGCGCCGATGTTCGAACACAGTCGCCATCAGTGAAAGAGCTCCCCCTGTGCCTCTACAAGGCGGAAAAATGGGTAATGGCAGTATCGTTCCGAGGCAAGAGCGATTCGACACCAAACATGCACTTTGTTGCATGCCGCTGCATGTGGTCAAAATCGGCCTTTCAAAACCGGCCGTGCAAGAAGGCTGCCGCGCAGGGGTGGGTCAGCCTGCCGCACCCAAAAGATCACCCTCCCCCAATGC
This sequence comes from Bradyrhizobium sp. WYCCWR 13022, assembly GCF_030435535.1. Classification (NCBI taxonomy): domain Bacteria; kingdom Pseudomonadati; phylum Pseudomonadota; class Alphaproteobacteria; order Hyphomicrobiales; family Nitrobacteraceae; genus Bradyrhizobium; species Bradyrhizobium sp. WYCCWR 13022. The sequence goes on along the minus strand of NZ_JAUIZJ010000013.1, from coordinate 29,931 downwards.
TGGGAAGAGGGTGCGACAGGTGTCGGAGTGAAGGTACGTCTAATGCGACGTGACCCGACGGGGGAGATCGTCTTGCTCGTTGAGCTCGCTGTTGGCGGTCGAGGCCTCCAGCGCGGCCATCCGGAATATGTAGGCCAGCGTCGCCAGCCCGGCGTCTTCCGCCATCTGCGCCAGCTCGAGCGCCATGTCGGACATGTAGCCGAGATTCTCGTCCTTGGTTTGCGCCATGATTAGGCTGTCCCGCATCAGGTTCGACATCTCAGGCGCTCTTTCGTTGCGCGGCGGTGCGGCCGCAAAGGTTGGCACGGGCGATACAATCGAGACGCGGTCCGTCCTGATGGACGAGATTCTTCATCCCGATCCGGTCGCGCACGACGTTGAGCGATTCCTGGCGGATCTCGATCGTCGCGGCCATGGTCCAGGAATCCTCGACCAGCGCCGGCAATCCCAATGGCGTGACGACGAAGCCGATATCGTGGAAGCGCGGCAGCCACCATGTCTCCATCACGAGGCAGAGCCGGTCGATGCCCTGATCGAGGCAGAACTCCTGCGCCGCCGCCATCAATTGCAGATTGAACGCGCCGTCGCGCCGCTCGCGCGTCACGAAGAAGCGCGACCACTCCCATACCTGCGGATCGGCCGGACAACCGCGCACCGCCGCAAGGTGGGGAAACACCTCGCTCATCATCGTCGGCCTCGTGGTCGGATACAGCCGCGAGCCACCGAGCACGCGACGGTTCTCGAGGGCCAGCAGGTAGATCGCGTCCTCGTTGTCGTACGCATCGATCTCGCGGCTGTCGGGCTTGCGCAGCGCCTCCCATTTGCGCTCTTCGACGAAGATCTCGTGACGAACCCGGAAATGCTGGTCGAGGACGTCTTCGTAGAGGTGCCGGTTGACGGCAGAAATCACATGAATCATGAACTCCCCCATAGTTTGAAATGGGGGAAGACTCAGCGAAATCAGCCCAACCGACTATTGGGAAATTTCCCAGTAGGCGGCGATTTCAGGGATTGATGATTCTCTGGCGGATCGCGATCGCGACCGCATGCGTCCGGTTGACGGCGCCGAGCTTGCGCGCAGCGGTTGCAAGATGCTCTTCCGCCGTGCGCTGGGTGATGTTCAGGATCTCGCCGATCTCCCAGGCCGACTTGCCCTGCGACGCCCAGGTGATCACCTCGCGCTCGCGCGGAGTGAGGCGCGCCGACGGATGCTGCGACGGCGCAAGCAGACGCCTGATGTGGTCGAAGCCGTACATCGCGATCAAGTGCAAGGCGGGCTTGCTGCGGACATTGAGATCGAGATGAACGCCGCCGAGGGAGACGCCGGCTTCATAGCCGGTCAAACCGTGGATCGGAACGACGAAACCGCGCGACATGCGGAAATCGGCGGCACGCCGCATCACTTCCACTGCGCCCGGCTCCAGCTCTGCGTCGTAGGGCGCTTCCGACCATTCGAACGGATTGACCGTCTGACGGCACTTTCGGATCACGGGATCGACGCGGTCGTAGCTCTTCTCGGTGTAGAGGCTGAACCACTCTGCCGGCCATTTCTTGGCCAGCACCATCTGGGAAAAGCGCTGATCGGGATTCGGCAATCCGGTGACGATGATGTGCTCGAAGCCGTAGCGGCCGAAGGTGACGGCGAGCGCGTCCATGGCGTCAGGAACATTGCCATAGGCTCCCAGCCCTTCAATGAAGTCCAGCGCTTCGCGGCCATAATCCACGGCGGGCATCGGTGCGTTTCCTGACCCTCGAGGTTTCGTATAGCACGCCTTTGGCGGCTGCCTCAATTCACCGCGCCCGTAATTTCCCGGTGTGGCGCTGGGATCGAAGATTTAATCTACTTGTGGAGGAAGTCACGTCCAGTTACACCTAAGACGTCTGGAGCGGGAAAACCACGATGGAAGACGAGAACATCGCCCTCAACAGCGTGCTCGGCCTGGAATTGAACCGCGTGTTTTTCGCCGTCCGTGATACGGCAAACAAGCAGAAGATCATCGAGTTCGCGCGTGACGTACTGCAAAGCGAACGCGCGGAGCGCCCCGGCAGCGTGTCGCCGGAGGGACCGGCAAGCTAGAACGCGGTTGCAGCAAACGACGCCGACGCAACGCATCGCGCGACGCCGTCCTTCAATTCGAGCGCGCCGACTTCCAAGATGCCCGGATGGAGCGCAGCTCCCCCATCCACCGTCGAGCACTTGCCGCTAGCTGACATCACGGCTCTCGTGAGATGATCGCCACCACGATCGTCTTTCGGATGCCAAGACCATGATGACGCTGCGCCAGGTTGAAGTGATCCGTGCCGTGATGGTGACAGGCACCATTGGCGGCGCGGCGAAGTTGCTCAACGTCTCGGCGCCGGGGATCAGCCGCCTGGTCAAATACACCGAGCGTTCGCTCGGCATCCGCTTCTTCCAGCGCCAGAACGGCCGCTACTTTCCGACGCCGGAAGCCCAGAACATCTTCGAACAGATCAACGGAGTCTACAAGAAGGTCGACGACCTCTCCGAGATCATCTCCAAGATCGGCCGCGGAGGACTGTCCGAGCTGCGCATCGGTTCGGTCCCGAGCATCTCGCAGGTGATGGTGCCACGCGCGATCGAGCGCGTCCGCCGCCGCTATCCCGACCTCGGCATCGACATCAACATCCTCAAGCTGGAGGAAGCCATCGACTATCTCATGCTCGGCCGGGGCGAGTGCGTGGCGATGAGCTACCGCCTGGAGCATTCCGGGCTCGACTTCATGCCGCTCGCCTCGGGCGAGCTCTATTGCATCGTGCCGCCGGGCCACGAGCTGGCCGGCCGCAAGCAGGTCTCGGCCGCCGAGATCACCCGCTACCCGCTGATCGGCATCGACCCCAACGACCCCTACGGCCGGATCATGGCCGAGATCTTTGCGCGCAACCGGCTGGCGTACAACATCACCATCCGTGCACGGTTCGGCACCACGGTCTGCGCACTGGTGAAGGCGGGGCTTGGCATCGCCATCATCGACCAGTTCACGGTGGCCCATGGCGGCTATCCCGGGATCGAGCTGATCAAGATTACCGAGCCGACCCGGTTCGACACCTATATCGCGGTCAAGCGCGGCGCGCCGCTATCGCTGCATGTCGAGCATTTCATCGAGTCGCTGCGCGCCGAGATGCGCGCGGTCGAGCCCTCCCGCGGCAATGGCAAGGTCGCGTCGGCGCGCGGGCGAAAGAAATAACATAATGTTAGGTTTGTCGGATAAATGAGTAATTGTGTTAGGCTCGGGAATGACTATCGTCCCTCTTGGAATTGCGCGGATTTCCCCGCTAATGGCCTGATATCAACGCGCCCCGAAAGACGATAGTGGATCATGTCTAGCCGCGGACCTGCTGCCTCCAAAAAGCTCCTGACCGGCCTGATCGGCGCGCCGATCGCCCATTCCGCTTCGCCCGCCATGCATGAACGCGCCGCCGAGGCGCTCGGCCTGCGCGGCCATTACCAGCTGATCGAGGTCGCCGGCGCTGACGCGACCGCGCTCAGCATGATGCTCGAGGGCGTGCGGCGGCTCGGCTTTGCCGGCGTCAACGTGACCTTTCCCTACAAGGAAGCCGTGGTGCCGCTGCTCGACGAGCTCGCCACGACCGCAGCCACCATGGCCGCGGTCAACACCGTTGTCGTCAAGAACGGCCGGCTGATCGGCCATAATACCGACACCACCGGCTTTGCACGCGCCGTCAAGCCGCTGCTGGGGCCCTCCGCAAATGCTGTGGCCGTCATCGGCACCGGCGGCGTCGGCAAAGCGATCGCCTTTGCGCTGGCGAGCCTGAAGGTGGCCGACCTTCGCATCTTCGACAGCGAGCCGGCCCGGGCCGAGAAGCTCGCCTCGCTGCTGGCCACGCATGGCGGCGCACGGGTGGCCCGAAGCGTCGAGGACGCGCTCGACGGCGCGACCGGCCTCGTCAACGGCACGCCGGTGGGCATGCTGCCGAACCGGGACACGCCGGTGCCGCCGGCGCTGCTGCGCGCGGACCTGTGGGTAGCCGACGCCGTCTATTCGCCGCTGATCACGCCGCTGCTTGCCGCAGCGAAAGAGAAGGGTGCGCGGATCATGACCGGGCGCGAGCTCGCGATCTACCAGGCCGCCGACGCCTTCGAACTGTTCACCGGCCTTGCCCCTTCGACCGAAGTCATGGGAGAGGCTTTCGACGCCGTGATGGCCGCGCGCAGCGCCGCCTATCAGGCAGCTTGAGGCGAAGCGGCCGGACACAAGGCCGCTTGCAAAATTGAAAGGGAGGAGAGGACGATGAAATCAACGCTACTGGTGGGCGCGCTGCTCACCGCGATCACGACGACGGGCGCCTTCGCGCAGGCGATCAAGCTCGCCGACGTCGCCGAGCTTTCGGGTGGCGGCGCCACGGTCGGCACCAACTGGAAGAACGGCATCGATCTCGCGATCGAGGAGATCAACGCCAAGGGCGGCGTGCTCGGCCGCAAGCTCGAGGTCACCCACGCCGACTCGCAGTCCAACCCCGGCGTTGCCCGCGCACAGGTGCAGAAGGCACTCGATGCCGAGCCCTATGTGCTGCTCGGCCCCGGCTATTCCGGCTCGGTGAAGGTCACCGCCCCGCTCGCCGCCGAAGCCGGCATCACGCAGATCATGGGCGGCGAAGCCGCCGAGCTGACGCAGGCCGGCAACAAGTTCCTGTTCCGGACCTCGTTCGGCCAGCAGTCCTCGATGCCGAAGGTCGCAAAATACATTCACGACGACATGAAGGCGAAGTCGGTCGCGGTGGTCTGGGTCAACAACGACTTTGGCCGCGGTGGCCGCGACGTCGTCATCAAGGAGCTCGAGCGTCTTGGTTCGAAGGTGGTGGCAGATCTCTCGACAGAAGCCGGCCAGGCCGACTTCGCCGCCGACGTCGGCAAGATCAAGGCCGCCAATCCCGACGCCGTGTTCATCTACCTCAACGAGGAAGAGAGCGCGCGCATCCTGAAAGAGCTGAAGCGCCAGGGCGTCACCGCGCCGCTGATGGGCGAGACCACGCTGATCGGCCAGAAGGTGATCGAACTCGCCGGCGATGCCGCCAACGGCGCGCGCGGCCATGTCGGCCTCACCACCGACGCCCCGGTCGACCTGATCAAGGGTTTCCGCGACCGCTTCTCCAAGAAGTACAATTACGTTCCTGATCACAACGGCCTGAAGGGCTATCTGGCCGTCTACATGGTGAAGGCCACCACCGAGAAGATGGGCAAGGTCGACTCAAAGGCCTTCGCCGACACGCTGCACGGTTTGACCATCAAGGCCGCCGACGAGCCGGGCATCCTGATGGACGTCACCTTCGACCAGAATGGCGACATCGATCGCCAGAGCTTCCTGGTCGAGGTGGTCGACGGCAAACAGGTGGTGAAGCAGGTGCTGCCGAAGATGAAGTGATTTTCGCCTCCCTTCTCCCTCGCCCCGCTCTTGGCGGGGAGAGGGTCGGGGTGAGGAGTGCTTCTGCAAGGCCGGTGAGAGATGGGCTCGCGGACAGAGCCCCTCACCCGCCCTCTTCCGTAAGACTGGGAGAGGGAGACGAAAGAGCGACGCGAGAGGGGAAAATGTCCAATCTGTTCGATCTTCTGGTCGCTGGACTGGCCACCGGCGCGATCTACGCGCTGGTCGCGGTCGGCTTCACGCTGCTGTGGCAGACCTCGCAGACCATCAATTTCGCGCAAGGCGAGTTTGTGATGCTTCCGGCGTTCCTGATGCTGGCGGCAATGCATGTCGGCGCGCCGTTCTGGCTCGCGATCATCCTCGGTACCCTCTTGTCGATGATCCTGCTGGGCCTCGCCTTCAAGATGCTTCTGGTCGACCCGATGATGCGCCACGGCGTGCTGCCGCTGGCAATCGCGACCATGGCGCTCGCGATCGGGATCAAGGAAGCCGTAAAGCAATTCTTCAGCGCAGAGGCTTCGCCCTTCCCGTCGATCGTACCAACCAGCGACATCTCCGTGCTCGGCCACGCCGTCTCGCTGCAAAGCATCGGCGTGCTCGTCGTCGCGATCGTTGCCGTGTTCGGCCTGACCACGCTGCTGAACCGCACTTCGCTCGGCCACCAGATGCAGGCAGCGGCGCAGAACCCGACGGTCGCGCGCATCATCGGTGTGCCGGTCGAGCGCATGATCCTGCTGACCTTCCTGATCAACGCCTTCCTGGTCGCGCTGGCCTCGCTGCTGATCACGCCGATCTATCTGGCGAAATTCTCCTCCGGCGAAGTGCTCGGCCAGGCCGCCTTCATCGCGGCGATCGTCGGCGGCTTCAACCAGGTGCGCGGCGCGATCGCCGGCGGCCTGTTGATCGGCGTGCTCGACAACCTCGCGGCCGCCTACGTCTCGACGCAATACCGCGCCGCCGTGCCGATGATCTTCCTGATCGCCGTGATCCTGTTCCGGCCGCAAGGACTGCTCGGCCGCGCCGAGGAGCGCACGGTATGAGCGGCTTTGCCAAACCCCTGAAGATCGCGCTCGGCCTCATCGTCGTCGCCGGCCTGATCGTCATTCCCATCAACTTCAACCGCTACGGCCTGTTCATTCTCAGCCAGTGGGCGGTGATGACCATCGCGGCGATGGGCCTCAATCTCACGCTCGGCTATGCCGGCCAGGTCTCGCTGGCGCAGGGCGCCTTCGTCGGCATCGGCGCCTATGCTTCAGCGATCATGACCACTCACGGCTGGCCGCTGCCGGCCGCCATCGTGGCGGCGATCGTGCTCGCCTTCGCGGTCGGCTGGATCCTCGGCTATCCCGCGCTGCGCGTGCAGCACCACTACCTCGCCTTCGTCACCCTTGCCTTCTCCACGCTCGCCTTCCTCGTGTTCCGCAACGAGAGCTGGCTCACCGGTGGCATCTACGGCATCTCCAACATTCCGCGGCCGCATATTTTCGGCGTCGCGACCAACAAGCCCCTGCCGTTCTATTATGTCTGCCTCGGCTCACTCGCGATCGTCTCGGTTGCCGTGTGGTGGCTGATCCGTTCGCCTTGGGGCCGCGCCTTCATGGCGCTGCGCGAAAATCCGCTGCGCGCGCAATCGCTCGGCATCGACACCCGCCGCTATACGCTGATGGCGTTTGCAATCGGATCGGCGCTCGGCGGCGTCGCGGGCGCGCTCTATGCGCCGCTGACGCAATATATCGATCCCGTTCCCTTCAACCTGTCGCTCTCGCTCGATCTCCTGATGATGGTGATCGTCGGCGGCGCCGGCTTCTATTTCGGTCCCTTCCTGGGCGCGATGATTGCAGTGCTGCTGCCGGAATGGCTGCGCTTCACCGAAGGCTATTATCTGATGCTCTACGCCATCGCGGTCATGGGACTTCTGATCTGGTCGCCGACGGGCATCCTGGGCATCCTCGAACGCTATATGGCCGCGCGACGCACCAAGGCAGCCTCAGCGCTGCGTGCCGTCGCCAAGTCCCGCCTGGAGACGGCGCAATGAGTGCGGTGCTCGAAGTCACCAATATCAAGAAGAGCTTCGGCGGCATCACCGCGGTCGACGGCGTCTCCTTCGACGTGCGCGAGGGCGAGATCCTCGGCCTGATCGGCCCGAACGGCTGCGGCAAGTCGACCCTGTTCAACTGCATCCTCGGCCAGCTCACGCCATCGGGCGGGGAGGTCAAGCTCGACGGCAAGCTCGTCACGGGCCTCCGCCCCTCCGAGCTCAACAAGCTCGGCGTCAGCCGCACCTTCCAGCTCTTGCAAGTGTTCCCAAAACTCTCGGTACGGGAAAACCTGATCCTCGCGGGCCAGGAGCATCAGGGCAACATGGCCTCGCGCCTGGTCGGCCGCTCCGATGCCGGACTGACCGAGGCCGCCAACCAGATGATCGGCTTCTTCAAGCTCGACCATCTCGCGGCCGAACCTGCCGGCGGCCTCTCCTACGGCCAGCAGAAGTTGCTCGACGCCGCCATGGCGTTCATGGGCGGGCCGCGTCTCGTGCTGCTCGACGAGCCCGCCGGCGGGGTCAACCCGACGATGCTGGCGGACCTGAAGGAGCGGCTGGTCGCGATCAACCGCGAGAAGAACGCCACCTTCGTCGTGATCGAGCACAACATGGAGTTCGTGATGTCGCTGTGCTCGCGTGTGATGGTGATGGCGGAAGGCAAGGTTCTGGCCATGGGACGGCCGGACGAAGTGCGCAAGAACCCTGCCGTGATCGAAGCCTATCTCGGACATTAGGGAAAGCGACCATGAGCGACCCGATCCTCTCGGTTCACAATCTCGTCGGTGGCTACGGCAAGATGACGATCCTGAACGGCACCAATTTCTCGGTGCCGCCGGCGACCATCACCACGATCATCGGCCCCAACGGCGCCGGAAAATCCACCGTGTTCAAGGCGATCTTCGGCCTGCTCAAGCTGCGCGACGGCAAGATCAGTTTTGCCGGCCGCGACGTCACCGGTTTGAGCCAGCGCGCGCTGCTCAATGCCGGCATCTGCTACGTGCCGCAGGGCCGCAACATCTTCCCCGAGCTTTCGGTTCGCAGCAATATCGAGCTCGGCGGTGTCGCCGCCGGCAAGGGCATCGACCTGCCGACACGGATCGAAGCAGCGCTCGACCTCTTCCCCGCACTGCGTCGCAAATCGACGCAGCAGGCCTCGACGCTCTCGGGCGGCGAGCAGAAGCAACTCGAGATCGCGCGATCGCTGCTGCTCGAGCCCAAGCTCGTTCTGATCGACGAGCCCTCGATCGGCCTTTCGCCATTGATGGTGCAGCAGACCTTCGACATCCTCAAGTCCCTGCGCGACCGCGGCGTCACCATCCTGATGATCGAGCAGAATGCGCGCTCGGCGCTGGAGATCTCCGACATCGGCATCGTGCTCGAGCTCGGCCAGACCCGCATGGTCGACAAGGCGGAGCGCATCCTCAACGACCCCAGGATCGGCCAGCTCTTCCTCGGCGGCGCCATGGAGGAGAGCGCGGCATGAGCGCGAAAATGCGCATCGCCGTTGCCGGCGCCGGCCTGATCGGCCGCCGCCATGTCGAACTGATCGACGCGTCGCCCGATTGCGTGGTCGCGGGCATCGCCGACCCCTCCCCCGCCGCGAGTGAATTTGCGCTGGCGCGCGGCACGCCCTGGCATGCGGACCACCGCGCGCTCCTGGCGGACGAGAAGCCCGATGGTCTGATCATCGCTTCACCGAACGCGCTGCATTTCGAGATGGCGCTCGACTGCGCACAAGCCGGCGTGCCCGCGCTGATCGAGAAACCGGTGACTGACACCGTCGCGACCGCGCAACGCCTGTGCACGGCGATCAAACGGACGGGCGTGCCGATGCTGGTCGGCCATCACCGCCGGCACAATCCCATCATCAAGACCGCGCGCGAGGCGGTGGCGACCGGCAAGCTCGGCCAGCTCACCGCCGTGGTCGGATTGTGGCTGCTGAAAAAGCCCGACGATTATTTCGACGTGGCGTGGCGGCGCGAGCACGGCGGCGGCCCCCTCCTCATCAACCTCATCCACGACATCGACAATTTCCGCTTCGTCTGCGGCGAGATCACCGAGGTGCAGGCGCTGACCTCGAACAAGGTTCGCGGCTTCGCCGTCGAGGACACCGCCGCCTTGCTGCTGCGCTTCGCCAATGGCGCGCTGGGCACGGTGACAGTGTCGGACGCAACGCCCGCGCCGTGGAGCTGGGAGCTCGCCTCGGGCGAGAATGCTGCGTATCCCAAGCAGGATCAGCCCTGTTACATCTTCTCCGGCACCGCGGGCTCGCTATCGGTGCCCAACATGGAGTTGTGGTCCTACAGGCGGCAGCCTGGCTGGTATGCGCAGCTGTCGCGCGAGACGATCGCGCCTGTGACATTCGATCCGCTGGCCGAGCAGCTCCGGCACTTCTGCGCCGTGATCGCGGGCCGGGAACAACCCCTGATCTCAGTGGAAGACGCCATGGGCACGCTCGCGGTCGTCGAAGCCGTCAGCGAGGCGGCGCGCACGGGCCAAAAAATATCGCCGGGCCACATCATGGAGCAGGCCGCATGAACAAGCGCTCGATCGCAACCGTTTCCCTCTCAGGCGCGCTGGACGAGAAGCTGCGCGCCATCGCGTCCGCCGGCTTCGAGGCGGTCGAGATTTTCGAGAACGACCTGTTGTCGTTCGGTTCAGGCCCGCGCGACATCGCCAAGCTCTGCAAGGACCTCAACCTCGAGATCTGTGCGTTCCAGCCGTTCCGCGATTTCGAGGGCATGCCGGAGCCGCAGCGCGCGCGCAATTTTGCCCGTGCCGAGCGCAAGTTCGACCTGATGCAGGAGCTCGGCACCGATCTGTTGCTGATCTGCTCCAACGTGTCGCCAGCTTCGCTCGGCGGCATCGACCGCGCCGCCGACGATTTTCGCGAGCTCGGCGACCGCGCCGCCAAGCGCGGCTTGCGCGTCGGCTACGAGGCGCTGGCCTGGGGACGCCACGTCAACGACTATCGCGACGCCTGGGAGATCGTGCGACGTGCCGATCATCCCGCAATCGGCGTCATCCTCGACTCTTTTCACGCGCTGGCGCCGGGCTTCCCGGTTCGCGCGATGGCCTCGATCCCCGGCGACAAGATCTTCCTGGTGCAGCTTGCCGACGCGCCGAAGCTCGAGCTCGACATCTTGTCGTGGAGTCGGCACTTCCGTTCGTTCCCCGGGCAGGGCGATCTGCCGGTCGGCGAGTTCATGCAGGCGATCGCGGCGACCGGCTATTCCGGGCCGTGGTCGCTGGAGATCTTCAACGATCAGTTCCGCGCGGGCTCCGCGGCGCAGACCGCGGTCGACGGCCTGCGCTCGCTGATCCTGTTGCAGGACCACCTTGCCCCGGACTGGCCAAAGCTCGTGGGCGAGCCCCTGGCACCGAAGCCCAGGAGCAGCGGCACCGGCTTCATCGAATTCGCCGTCAACGAGACCAAGGCCGGCGAGCTCGCTCAGCTGTTTTCGCAGCTCGGCTTCCGCAAGACCGGCAAGCACCGCAGCAAGGCGGTGGAACGCTGGTCGCAGGGCAAGGTCGAGCTCGTGATCAACTCCGAGACCGACGGCTTTGCGCATTCGCACTACGTGACGCACGGCCCCGGCGTCTGCGCCATCGCGCTCGATGTCGACAACGCCGGCCTTGCCATGCAGCGCGCGGAGACGCTGAAGGCGCGCACCTTCTATCAACCGGTCGGACCGGGCGAGCTGGAAATCCCCGCGATCCACGGCGTCGGCGGCAGCCTTCTGTATTTCCTCGACCAGGCCGGCAAGAACTGGGATACGGATTTCGCACCGGTTGCAAGCGACGCAGGCACGGATGCGCTGCTCGCCGTCGACCACATCGCGCAGTCCATGCCCTATGACGAGATGCTGTCCTGGCTGCTGTTCTACACCGGGATCCTCGACCTCAAGCGGCTGCCGCAGATGGAGATCGCCGATCCCAGGGGCCTCGTGCAGAGCCAGGCTCTCATCAACGGCGACCAGAGCCTGCGCTTCGTCGTCAACGGCTCCTCCGCCAACCGCACGCTGCCGGCGCGTTTCATCTCGGAGTTTTTCGGCTCAGGCGTGCAGCACGTCGCCTTCGCGTGCGAGGACATTTTCGCCACCGTCGCCGCGATGCGTGCGCGCGGAGCCGGCTTCCTCGACATTCCCGACAATTACTACGACGACATCGAAGCCAAATACGAGCTCGCGCCCGATGTCATGGCAAAGCTCCGCGCCAACCACATTCTCTACGACCGCGAGGGCGACGGCGAGTTCTTCCAGGTCTACACCCATATCTTCGATGAGCGCTTCTTCTTCGAGATCGTCGAGCGGAGGAGCTATCAGGGCTTTGGCGCGGCCAATGCCGGGATCAGGCTTGCCGCGCAAGCCCGCGAAGTGCGCCCTCCGAGCATGCCGCGGGTGTAAACTCTATGCACGCAGTCATTGCGAGGAGCAAAGCGACGAAGCAATCCAGGGTCGTTCCGCAGGGGGATTCTGGATTGCTTCGCTTCGCTCGCAATGACGAAGGAAAGAGCTCAGCTCACTTCATCGGGCACTTGTCGTGGAAACGATCCTGGTCGTTCTCCACGATGGTCGCAACCGTCTTCAGCGAGAGCTGGCCTTCGCCGTCCTTGACCACGTCCTGGAGATAGAAGTTCTGCACCGGGATGTGGTTGTTGCCGTATTTGAAGGGACCGCGCAGCGACTTGAAGTTGGCCTTCTCCATCTCGGCCTTCATCGCGTCCTTCTTGCTGGTGTCGCCCTTCACCGCGACGACCGCGCTGTTGATGAGTTGGGCGGCGTCATAGGCTTGGGCGCCGTAGTAGGTCGGGCGCAGGCCGGTGTACTTCTTGCGGTAATCGGCGACGAAGCGCTTGTTCTGCTCGTTAGGCAGGTCGTTGACCCATTCCTGCGCGCCGGGAACGCCAAGCGCGTTCTCCTTCTGCAGCGGCAGCGACAACTCGTCGACGGTGAACGCCGTGTAGAGCGGCATCGTGCTCTTCAGGCCGGCTTGCGCGTATTGATTGAGGAACTGCACGCCGGCCGCACCGGGATAGAACACGAAGATCGACTCCGCGCCCGAGGCGCGCGCCTTCGAGAGTTCTGCGGAGAAATCGAGCTGGCTCGGCCAGACCGTATATTCCTCGCCCTTGACCTCACCCTTGAACGTACTCTTCACGCCCGCAAGCATGTCCTTGCCGGCCGCGTAGTTCGGTCCGATCAGGAACACGCTCTTGACGCCCTTCTGGTTCATGTAGAGGCCCATGGCGGCGGGCGTCTGGTCGTTCTGCCAGGAAGTCGAGAACACGTAAGGCGAGCATAGCTCACCGGCGAGCTGCGACGGACCTGCATTCGCCGAGACCAGAATGGTCTGCGAGTCCACCGCGGTCTTGAGCGAGGCCAGCAGGACGTTCGACCAGATGTAGCCGACAAGAAAATCGACCTTGTCGGACTGCACCAGCTTCTCGGTCTTCTGCTTGCCGACGTCGGGCTTCTGGCCGTCATCCTCGTAAATCACCTCGACCGGCTTGCCGCCCATCTTGCGACCCATGTGATCAAGCGCGAGCTCGAACGAGTTGCGCATGTCGTTGCCGATCACGGCGGTCGGGCCGCTGAAAGTCGAAACGAAACCGATCTTGATGGTGTCGCCGGCGAAAGCCGGGCTTGCCAGCACCAGCGCTGCTGCGCCCGCCAGCCAGAATGCCGTCCTCATAACCACTCCCCTCCTTATTATTGATCCCGGAAACGGGGTGATCGCCGCCCCGGGTCTGTCTCTATTGAACGCAAAATCTATCACGCCGCCAATGGCTCAGCGCCCGCTCCTGCACCATATTTCGCCTCAAATGAGGATAGCAAGAAATATAATTCTACTCACTTCGACCAAGGCCGGTCCAGGGCCGGTCCGGGGGCTGCGGCGCTTTTGCGCGCCTGATCGATGCTTCAGGCCTATGCCGCGATTGATGACGGCTATTGGACCGCGGCGCCCGATCCGCTCTTAAATAGAGAAAGACGCAGCGAGATTCGAAGGGTGCATCATGGCCGCAACTCCCCATCGCGTTGTCATCGTCGGAGCCGGCTTCGGCGGGCTGGAGACGACCTACCGCCTCGCGGGCGCGGCGGTCGAGATCACGCTGATCGACCGCCGCAACCACCATCTGTTTCAGCCGCTGCTGTACCAGGTCGCGACCGCCTCGCTGTCGACCAGCGAGATCGCCTGGCCGGTGCGCCATCTCATGCGCGACCGGCGCGAGGTGACGACGCTGTTCGCGACGGTCAGCGGCGTCGACGCCGCGCGCCGATGCGTGCTGATCGACGACGGCAGCGAGGTGCCCTACGACACGCTGGTGCTCGCGACCGGCGCGCGTCACGCCTATTTCGGCCATGACGAATGGGAGGCGTGGGCGCCGGGGCTGAAGACGCTGGAAGACGCGACCACGCTGCGCCGTCACATCCTGGTGGCGTTCGAGCGCGCCGAGCGCGAGACCGATCCGGCCAAGCGCGCCGCGCGGCTGACTTTTGTCATCGTCGGCGCCGGCCCGACCGGGGTCGAACTCGCCGGCACCATCGCCGAGATGGCGCATCACACCTTGCCCGGCGATTTCCGCAACATCGATACGACCAAGGCGCGCGTCGTGTTGATCGAGGCTGGTCCACGCGTGCTTGGAGGCTTTCCCGACGACCTCTCGGCCTACGCGCAAGCCTCGCTGGAAAAGATTGGCGTGGAAGTCGTGCTCGGACAAGCCGTCACCGAGATCAACCGTGATGGCGTGGTGTTCGGCGGTCAGCTCTTGAATGCCAAGACCCGGATCTGGGCCGCCGGCGTGCGCGCCTCGCCAGCGGCGGAATGGCTGGGCGCACCGGCCGACCGTGCCGGACGCGTGCAGGTCGAGGACGACCTTACCATTCCCGGCCATCCCGAAATCTTCGCGATCGGCGACACCATCAACATCAACGCCTGGGACGGCAAGCCGGTGCCCGGCATCGCGCCGGCGGCGAAGCAGCAGGGCAAGCATGTCGCCGACACGATCAAGGCGCGGCTGCGCGGCGAGAGCAAGGGCGCATTCCGCTACAAGCACGCCGGCAGCCTTGCCCAGATCGGCAAGCGGCTCGCGGTCATCGATTTCGGCAAGGTCAAACTGCGCGGCACCATCGCGTGGTGGATCTGGGGCATCGCCCACATCTACTTCCTGATCGGCCTCCGCCACCGCCTCAGCGTCGCCTTGAGCTGGCTATGGATCTACGCCCGCGACCAGCGCGCGGCGCGGCTGATCACGCAGGGAAGCAGCAAGGTGGTATAGTTTGCTTCCGTCCCCCTCGTGGGAGAAAGTGCAGCGGGCGCCCTTCGCCGCCAGTAACGTCAGGCCGCAGTGATCGTCACAGGCAGGCTGTCTAGCCCACGCAGCGTGTTGTTGAAACGGCGCTTGGGCTCGCCGGTGATTTCGATGCTGGCGACGCGGCGAGCCAGTGCCGAAAGCATCGTCTCGCCTTCGAGCCGCGCCACGAGTTGGCCGACGCACATGTGGATGCCCGAGCCGTAGCCGACATGGCCCGACGTGCGACGGGTGATGTCGTAACTGTCGGGCCTGTCCCAGCGCCGTGGATCGCGATTGGCGGCGGCGAGAAACATCAGCACCTTCTCGCCCTCGCCGATGGTCGCGCCTGACAGCTCGACCTCTCGCGTGGTGGTGCGGAAGAAGGTCTGCACCGGGCTTTCGAAGCGCACCGCTTCCTCGAACGCGTTGCGCGCGAGCGTGAGATCGGCGCGCAAGCGCTGCCACTGCTCGGAGAAGCGCGCCAGGCAATAGACGGCGGCGCAGATGCCGTTGACGGTGGTATCAAGGCCGGCCGACAGCAGCGAGCGAACCAGCAACGGCGCTTCGGTAGCCGTGATGGCCCCCTCGTCGACATGAGCATGAATGCAGGCGCCGATGCCGCCGGGCGTGAGATTGTCACGCTGGCACTGATCGGTGACATAGGCCTGGTGCGGCGCCGAGCGCGCAATCGCGGCCTGGCGGAGCTGATTCGGCGGACCGAAGGCGTTGAACACGAGGCTTGCATAAGGAATGAGATGCTCGCGCCCTTCGGGCTTCAGGCCGAGCGCATCCGGGAAGATCGAGAGCGGATAAGCCTCGGCGAGATCGGTGATCGCGTCAAAACTGCGCATCTGCAGCAGGGCATCCACGCGGTCCTCGGCTGCAGCCGCAAAACGATCGCGCAGCCCCTTCATCACGGTCGGCGACAGCACCTTTGACAGCACCGCGCGGGTGCGGGTGTGTTCGGGCGGATCGGCCTCGAGGATCAGGCTCGGCGGACGCCACGGCTTTTCCTTCTTGAAGTCGGACAGGCCGACGCCGCGGCTGGAGCAGAAAGTCGCGGGATCGTTCAGCACGGCATGGACCTCGGCATGGCGCGCCACGCCATAGAGCTTCCACTTGTCGAGATAGACGACCGGCCCGGTCTCCCGCAGCAGTTCATGCGTGGGATACGGGTCGGCAAAGAAATCCATGTCGAAAGGGTCGACGCCGAGATGCGGGACGCCGGATGCGGTCGAGCCGGATGCGCTCATGAAGGTCCTCCCTCATTTTGATCTTGTGAAAGGGCAGCGCTTGCCCTTAGGTCATCGGCCACGCCGCGAGACAGAATCCCGCTATGCCGCCGTCGACCAGATCCCGCCAAAAGCCTGCGCCTGCCGACGTCGGGCCGACGCTCGATCTCGACCGTTACGTACCGGCCTTCATCACCTTCATCGCCAACAAGCTGTCGAACAGCGCGACCGCGTTCTATCAGAAGCAGTTCGGCGTCAACGTCACGGAATGGCGGATCATGTCGCTGCTGGCGATCGAGCCCGGCATTCCCGCCTCGCGCATCTGCCACGTCATCGGCTTCGACAAGGGCCCGGTGAGCCGCACGCTCGCCGGCCTGGAGAAGCGCGGCCATGTGTCGATCCGGACCGATCCCAATGACGGCCGCACTCATTCGATCTCGCTGACGGCGAAGGGTCGCGCCACCCATGACAAGGTGATCGTCGCCGCCTTCGAGCGCGAGCGGCGGCTGCTGTCGTGTCTGAGCAGGGACGAACGCGAGGTGCTGATCGATTTGTTGCGCCGGCTGCACGAAAATCTCGGCGCGGTGACGGGCAGCGATAGCTGAGCCGCTGCGCTGCGTGATCCGTCCGACTTTCATTGGAGCATGCGCCAGCGTTTGCCGGCGGCACCGTTCCTGCCAGACATGGCTCCTCCCCGAACGGGCGCAGCGGTTATCCCGCAGTCACCCTACCTGCGAAGGATTCGCACAAATTAGTTGCTTAGGCAACAAAAGAAGGTGTGCGAGGTGAGTCAGCAATGGTGGCTTATTCAAAAGGAAGCGCGAGCCAAATCGAGCAAAGTCTTCGACCGTCATTCCGGGGCGCCCGAAAGGCGAACCCGGAATCTCGAGATTCCGGGGTCGATGGTGCGCATCGTCACGGATTGCCGAAAGGCAGGTGACTACGGCATCTTGCAGACGAAGTTCGCGGCGTCCTCGCTGTTGCCCTGCCCCGAATAGGCGGCATAGGACGGATACGGACACAGCGGTCGTGTGCGGCTCGGGCTCCACGAGGCCGGGACTTCCTTGTTGGCGGGATTGGCCGAGGCGACAATCCGCTCGGGCGCCTTACCCTTCTCCACCCAATCCGTCAGCGCAGTCAGCGCATCGAACTTGTCGAGCGCGACACCGCCACCGCAGTGAGTGCCGCCCGGAATCGTGAAGAGGCGAACGACGCCGTCGGCATGGCCTTGCAGGTTCCTGTTCAACCGATCGTACCAGCGAATGGTGTCGTTCAGCGAGAACACCGGATCGGCCTGGCCGTGGTAGATCAGCATCTTGCCGCCAGCCTTTTGCAGAGTCGCGAGCCGGGGATCGTCGACGTCGGGCGGCGTCATGAAATCCATCGCCGACTCGGTAAACGCACCATCCTTGGCAAAGATCTTCGGGGCGTCCTTGTCGAAATCGTAAGCCTTCAGTGCGTCGACGAGCTTGTCATTGCTGCCTTCGACCGCAACCGGCGGCGTCGAGAAAATGTAGTTCAGCGACGCCGCGCCCATGGTGGCGATGATCGGATAGTTGTTCCAGGGCACGACCGGGCTCTCGACCTTCCAGGCACGCCAATTGCCGGTGCCGATGCCGCCGTCGAGCGGCCAGTCGGAATAGAGCGGCTCACCCTTCGAATTCTTCGGTCCGGCAAGGCTCGTCTTCAGCGCATCGACCTTGGCTTCGGGCAGGCAGGCATTGGTCTGACCTGGCACGCAAACGAGCTTTTTGAAATCGAACGCCTTCTGGCACGCCGCGAGGTTCGCGGTCAGCCCATCCTTGACGCCGTCGAGCGCGTCGCAGGCCTCCGTGATGCGGGAAGCAATGAGTTGCGCGTCCTCTTTGGTGATTGATTTGCGCACGTCCGGATCAGCCTTCAGGAAGGCCTGCACGTCCCATGCGTGCTGAATAGCAGCGCGCGGCAGATCGAAGCCGGGATCGCCGACGAGGAAACCGTCGTAGTTTTCGGGCATGCGCGAGGCCGCGACCATGGCGTGGCGTCCGCCGTTGGAGCAGCCAGCCATGTAGGAACGATCGGGCTTGCGGCCATAGTGCAGCGCGATGATTGTCTTGGCGACCGGCGACAGCGTCATGTCGGCGGCGTAGCCGTAGTCGCGCCGGGCCTGCGGATCGAGGCCGAAGGCTGCCCCCGCGGTCAGACCCAGCGACTTGTTCGCGGGATCCGAGCCGGAATGCCCACTGTCCGACGACAGCACGGCAAAGCCGCGCGCCAGCGGCACCGTGCCGCCGGAGGCGAAGCCGTCAGGCTTGTCGCCCAAAGCCGGCACGACGACGCCGTCATTGCCGCCGTTCACCTGGTGCAGGAAGCGGCCGTTCCATTCGGCAGGAAGCCGCAATTCGAACCGGATCGCATAGGATTTTCCGTCCGCACCGGTGCGCTGGTTGGCAATCCCGGTCAGGATGCAATGCTTGGGCAGCCCGTTGGCAGCCTCCTGCGTCTTTGATCCCGTAATCTCGACGCCCGAGACGGCAAGCGAGGCGGTGGTCACCGGCGAGCAGGCCTCACCCTCGGCGCGGGCCAGCGCGGTCGATCCAAGAAGAACGGCCAGCGCGGCGGTCGATCCCAAGCCAATCCTCACGGGCGGCCTCCCTAATTTAGTTATGATATATAATCATTACTTGGATTTCTCATTTTTGCAAGTCTATCGGTCCGCGTCCTCTGCGCGTTGCGGCATGAAATAACGCAATGCAGAACCGGACCAGCGCAACGTGAACGGGCCGGGCGCCGGCTCAGCAGCACATCACTACGTGCTGCGCTGCGTCCGGGCTACGAGCCGTTGCTCGCAGGTTCAAGTCAGCGACCGCAGCCGATCCACCCGGCGGAGGCATCGTCGCTCAAAGTCGCCACCGCGTCTGCGCGGCGGGTCAGCACGGCGCGCTGGTTGATGTAACCTTTATCGGTGATCTCGCTGCCGTCGACCGACGGCGGATCGGCGAGCAGTAGCGCACGGGTGGCGTGGCCGGAGGAGTTTCCGCTCTGCCCCTTCAACCTGGCGAGGCCCTCCGTAATCGCACGCCTGACCTTGTCATGGCCCAGCACCTCGGTCACTGCAGCGTTCTCAGGCAGACCGGCGAGCGCGCGACAGGCGGCAAGGTTCGGGAACACCAGGAAGCGCACTTCGTCGCCGCCATGGCCGGCAACGACGATGTCCTGCGCGAGCGGCGCCAGCGCGGCGATGCCGGCGACGCGCAGCGTGCCGACGCTGACCCAGGTGCCGGAATTGAGCTTGAAGTCTTCCGCGACGCGGCCATCGAAGAACAGGCCGCACTCGGGCCGCTCAGCGTCCGCCGGCTTTACCGCGTCGCCGATGAGATAAAAGCCCTCCTCGTCAAAAGCTTGCTTCGTCAGTTCCGGCGCTTTCCAGTAACCCGGCGTGACATTGGGGCCGCGCACGCGCACTTCCAGCTTGTCGCCCGACTTGACGAGCTTCAGTTCGGTGCCGGGAATCGGCACGCCGATATTGCCGGAGCGTTCGGCCAGGAAGTGACAGTCAGTCGCCAACGGCGAGGTTTCGGTCGAGCCCCAGGCCGAGACCATCGGCAGCGCACGGCCGACCGTCTCGACGGAGAGTTGCTCCAGCGCATCCCAGAGGTTCTGCGGCAGCGCGGCGCCGGCATAGAAGGCGAACTTCACCTCGCCGAAGAAGCGGCGGCGCAGTTCTTCGTCGCTGCGCAGCGCCGCGATCAGCATGTCGAAACCGCGCGGGACGTTGAAATAGACCGTCGGCATCACGCTCTTCAGATTGGCGAGCGACGTCGCGAACAAACCGGGCGCGGGCTTGCCGCCGTCGATATAGAGCGAACCGCCATTGCGCAGCACGAGATTGAAATTGTGGTTGGCGCCGAAGGTGTGGCTCCAGGGCAGCCAATCGAGAATGACGAGATCATCGCCACTCTGTTCAAGAAAGGTCCAGGTCTGCGCCTTGGCCTGCTGGCTCGAGGTCAGCATGCGCTGGGTGTTGATGACTGCCTTCGGCGTTCCGGTCGAGCCTGACGTGAACAGGAATTTTGCGATCGTGTCGGGCGTCACCGCGGCAAAGGCTTTTGCGACGTCGGGAGTTTCAGGCGTTGCCGCGATGGTGCGGAAGGCAAGCGCATCGGCGTCGCCGGCATTACCACTGATGATCTGCGCCTTGTGCAACGGCTTGATCGCGGCCAGCGCCGCGGCAAACGGCCTGGTGGCGGAAACATAGATCGCGCCGGGCTCGAGCAGCGCGATCATGCCCTTTAGCTTGTCAAAATCCTTTGACATCAGCGAATAGGCCGGCGAGATCGCGGCTGAGGGCACACCGACATGTTGGGCGGCCAGCGCAAGGAGCGCATGGTCAATACTGTTATCGGAGAGAATGACGACGGGTCGCTCAGCGCTGAGCCCCTGCGCCAGGATCCACGACGCCGCTGCACGCACCCGCTGCAGGGCACCCGCGTAAGTCACGGTGGCCCAGGGCGTGTCGGCGCTGTCGCGCTCGGCGAGGAATATCTTGCCAGGGGCTTGCCGCGCAAAATGCTCCAGCCAGTCACCGATGCAGCGCGCACTGCCGCGCAAGGGATCCGGCGAGCGCAGCACGATGCTGCCGTCGGCGCGATGCTCGGCGACGGTTCTCGGCGCTGCGAACAGGCTCGAAGCGTCACCGCGTGGGGCTGACGTCATGGCTTCCTCCTCGCCGGCACGTCCGGGATCAGTCACAACCTCGTTCCGGGCTGCTTTGGCTATAATGTTGGGCACGACAATTGTTGTCGTCAACAACAATCTTCCGCTGAAGCCGCCAAGGCGCTAGGGTTGGGCGGCAGGAGATCCCACGTGACAGCCAGTGCAGCCCAGACGCCCCCGCAGAAAAGCAACGGTGCAGCGCGGCGGATCGACGCGGACGAGATCGGCCTCGACGCGCTGGTCGGCCATGCCGGCTATGCGGTGCGGCGCTTCCAGATCTGGATCTTTCAGGATTTCATCAAGACGCTCGGCGATGTCGATATCAGGCCGACGCAATATTCGGTGCTGACAGTGATCGGCGCCAATCCGGGCCTTTCGCAAATGGCCGTCGCAAAGCGCCTCGGCATCGAGCGCGCACGGCTGGTGCACCTGCTCGACAGCCTGGAGCAGCGCAGGCTGGTGAAGCGGATCAAGTCAAAGGCCGACCGGCGTTCGCACGCCCTGCACCTCACCGCCCAGGGCGAGACGGCGCTGGCCAAATTCAAGCGCCTCGCCGCCGAGCATGAGCGGCATGTCGAGGACAGGATCGGCAAGGCAAACCGGGAGCGGCTGCTCCAGATTCTTGCGGACTTCACCTGATCCTGGCTGCACATGATTTGGGCAAATGCCCAGAACCGGCCGTTGATGCGATCACCCGCCCGCTCATCGGCGTAGCTCCCAAACACCTGATCCTGCTGTAATATCCGGAGCGACCGCGCTGTCCGGATAATGTACACAATGGCACATCGCTTGCTTCAATCCGGGGTGAGACCTGTTGCCGGAGTTTTATCGCCATGGGGGCTGACCAGCCTGAAACGATCGCCGCGATTGTGGCCGCGCATCGCGCGGGCACGCTCACGCCAGCGCAGACGATCGCGCGGACCTATCAGCGCATCCGCGACCACGACGATCCCGCTGTCTTCATCAGCTTGCGCGACGAGAAGGACGCGATCGCGGAAGCCGAGAAGCTCGCCGCGAAGGATGCCGCGAGCCTGCCTCTCTATGGGGTGCCGGTCGCGGTGAAGGACAACATCGATGCGCTGGGATTTCCGACAACGGCGGCCTGCCCGGCCTTCTCCTACACGCCGACGCACGATTCCACTGCGGTAGAACGGCTGCGCGCGGCCGGCGCGATCATCATCGGCAAGACCAATCTCGATCAGTTCGCGACCGGCCTCGTCGGCGTGCGCTCGCCCTATGGCATTCCCAAAAATTCGATCCGCCACGATCTCATTCCCGGCGGATCGAGCTCGGGCTCGGCCGTTGCGGTCGGCGCGGGCCTCGTGCCGCTGTCACTCGGCACCGACACGGCTGGCTCGGGTCGCGTACCGGCGATGCTCAACAATATTGTCGGCCTGAAGCCGAGCCTCGGCATGATCTCGACCGCGGGACTCGTGCCGGCCTGCCGCACGCTCGACTGCATCTCGGTGTTCGCCCTGACCGTGGACGACGCCGCGCTTGCGCTCTCGGTGATGACTGGACCTGACCAGGCTGACCCGTTCTCGCGCGACCGCCCGCTGGGTGCGATCACGCCACTCCCGGCGAATCTACGTCTCGGCGTGCCGCGCAACGGGCAGCTGATCTTTTTCGGCGACAAGAAAGCGGAAGCCGCTTACGCCGATGCGCTGAAGCGCTGGACCGCGCTCGGCGCCGATCTGGTCGAGTTCGACCTGGAGCCGTTCTACGAGACGGCGCGGCTGCTCTATGAAGGTCCCTGGGTCGCCGAACGCTACCTCGTGATCAAGAACCTGTTGGCCTCGGCCCCTGATACGATTCATCCCGTGACGCGCGAGATCACCGCGGCCGGTGCGCGGCTGACGGCGGCGGAAACCTTCTCCGCGCTCTATCGTCTCCAGGGCCTGCGCAAGATCGCCGAGCGCACCTTTGCAAACATCGACGCGCTGGTGCTGCCGACGGCGCCGACGGCGTATACGACTGCGCAGGTGCTCGCCAATCCGATCGAACTGAACAGCAGGCTCGGCACCTATACCAATTTCGTCAACCTGCTCGACCTCTGCGGCCTCGCCGTGCCGGCATCGATGCGCGCGGACGGGATTCCGTTCGGCATCACGTTGCTGGCGCCTGCGGGGCGCGATGCGATGCTTGCTGGCATTGGTCGGGTCTTCCATGCGGATACGAGGCTGACGGTTGGCGCGAAGGGGGTGGCGCAGCCTCCTCTCGCGCCGCTGCCGACGAATGGCGGCGACGAGATCCCTGTTGCCGTGGTCGGCGCGCATCTGTCCGGCATGGCGCTGAACGGCGAGTTGAAGGCGTTGAACGGCAAGTTGATCGAGGCGACAAGGACCGCGCCGGACTACAGGCTCTATGCGCTGAAGACCACGCCGCCGAAGCCGGGCCTGCTGCGCGTAGAGGCCGGCAAGGGCACGTCGATCGAGCTGGAGATCTGGTCGTTGTCGTCGTCTGCGTTCGGCAAATTCGTCAATGCGATACCCGCACCGATGGCGATTGGCACGATCCGGCTCGCGGATGGCCGCAGCGTCAAGGGCTTTCTCGTCGAGCCGGAGGTGCTGGGCGAGGCGCGGGATATCACCAGCTATGGTGGCTGGCGGAAGTTCGTGACCGAAGCCGCGACGGCGTAGGCGCGAGCTACACCGACACCGCGTAAATCTCGTACTCTCCGCGCACCAGCTCGATATGCGCGCGCATCGCGGCGGCGGCGCCCTGCTTGTCGCCGCGCATGATGGCAACGACGACGCGGTCGTGCTCGGCTTGCGATTTTGCCAATCGGCCGAGATTGCGGAACTGGGCGCGGCGGAACGGCTGCACGCGCACGCGCGTCGCCAGCGTGATCTCGGCGATGTAGCCGTTCTGCGATCCCGTATAGATCGCGTTGTGGAAACGCTCGTTGACCTCGTGGAAGCGATCGGGATTGCCGGCGTAGCTCAGCACGCGGAGCTCTTCATGGATGGCCTCCAGGCCGTGACGCTCGGCAGCCGACATGCGCTCGGCGGCGAGACCGGCGCACAGCGCCTCCAGCTCCGCCATCGCCTCGAACATGCTCTTGAGACGCTCGATCGAGGGCTGCGCGACCACCGCGCCGCGATGGGGCCGGGCCTCGACCAGGCCGCTCGCGACCAGTTGCCGCAGCGCCTCGCGCACAGGCGTGCGGGAGACGCTGAAGCGGCGCGCGATGTCGGTCTCGTCCAGAGGCGCGCCGGGCGCCAGGGCTCCACGCACGATCTCGTCGGCAAGCTGAAGACGCAGCTCCTCGGCGCGGGTGACCTTCTGCACCGACGGCGAGGCACGGTCGACGCGGGGCACCACCGGCTCGGCCGGCAATGTCGCGGGCGGAAAATCGTCAAGCATCATACGGTCAGGTCTCTTTCGACTCGTCGATGATGCTGACATGGGCCGCGACGACGCGCCAGCCCTCCGGGAAGCGAATCCAGGTCTGCATCTGCCGGCCGACCTTGCCGGGAGCCGTGTCGCGATAGAACAGGGTGGAGGCGACAGCCGTATCGCGCCCATAGCTGGAGATCACCGTCTTGGCCGTGCGGCGGTTGAGACCGACCGGCGAGCGGCCGGCGCGGAAGCCGGAGATCGCCTCGTAGCCGTAGAGGTTCTCGCCGATGCCATAGCGCAGCGTGCGGGGATCGTTGCGGAACAACTCGCCAAGCACGGCGACGTCGTTGGTGACGAGCGCCTGCTCATAGCGTTCGAACGCGGCTTTGACTTCCGCGATCACGTCGGGGAGATCGATCTCCATTTCAGAATCCTCTCGGGGCTGGCGCGGCGACGACGCCCATCTGCTCCAATGCGTATGCGACACGGAGCGCAATGTCCTCGCGCCAGGGCGCGCAAATGATCTGCACGCCGATCGGCAGCGGTTCGAGCGGCACGGGCACCGCGACCACGGGAAGGCCGATGAACGAGATCGGCTGGGTGTGGATGCCGATATTGGCGCGCACCGGCAACTCGACGCCGTCGAGATTGAAATTGACCTGGCCGAGCTTCGGCGCGGTGCAGGGCGTTGCCGGCGCGAGCAGCACGTCGACAGATTTGAAGATCTCGGCGAACTGCGCGCGATACCAGCGGCGGAATTTTTGCGCGCGGTCGACCAGCGGCGCCGGCACCATGGCGCCCGCGATCAGCCGGTCACGCACGGCCGGATCGAAATCGTTGGGGCGCTTGCGCAGACGATCGAGATGCAGCGAAGCACCTTCGGTGGTGGTGATGACGTAAGCCGCCGCGCGGGCGCGCGAGGCTTCGGGGACATCGACCACCTTCGCCGCGCCCAGCGCAGTGGCGACGCGGCTGACGGCTTCGACGGCTTCCGGGAACACGTTCTTCTGAAAATGACCGCCGGCGATCGCGATACGCAAATCCGAGATCGGATTGGCGAGCAGCGGCAGCGTCGGCTCCAACCCACGCGTCGTGCAGGCGCCGTCGTCGGCATCTGGCCCCTGCATCGCGTCATAGGCGAGCGCCAGATCCGTGACCGAGCGCGCGAACGGGCCGAGATGATCGAGGCTCGCAACGAACGGGAACGAGCGCGCGCGCGACAGCCGGCCGTAGGTCGGCTTCAGGCCAAAGATGCCGCAGAAGGACGACGGCACGCGGATCGAACCGTTGGTGTCGGAGCCGAGCGCGATCGGCACCAGCGCGCCGCCGACGGCGGTTCCGGAACCGCCGGAGGAGCCGCCGCTCATCCGCGTGGTGTCATGCGGATTGCGCGAGGGACCGTCGTGGATGTTCTCACCGGTGAAATCGTAGGCGTATTCGCCCATGTTGAGCGCGCCGACCAGGACGGCGCCGGCGGCTTCCATGCGCTCGATCAGCGTCGCGTCGCGCTTGGCGGGCGCCAAGTCGCGGTTGATCTTTGAGCCGGCACGCGTGGGCAATCCAGCGACGTCGAACAGGTTCTTCACCGCGAAGGGCACGCCGGCGAGCGGACCGACCGGCTTGCCCGCCGCAATGTCGGCATCGATGGCGCGTGCTTTCGCGCGCGCGCGATCGGCGGTGACGTCGGTGAAGGAATTGAGGACACCGTCGTGCTGCTTGATGCGTGCGAGCGCAGCTTCAGTGGCAGCAGTAGCGGACATTTGGCCGTCGGCCACCGCCTTTGCGATTCCCGCGGCCGTCATCTCCGGCTTGGAGGTCATGGCAGCGTCAAGCCGTGAAGATCGGCGCCGGCTCGGTCTCGTCCGGCAGCGCGAATTCGTCGACCAGGCGGCCAAGCCGCAGCGAGACGTCGAGATTTGCGCGCACTGCGGGCCGCCAGGCCTCCTCGACCGGCAGCGCCAGCGCTTTCGATACGGCGTCGATATAGTCGTCCAGCGGCTCGGCCATCACTCTCTCAAGCTGATCTCAGTGCACTTAGTGGACCTGCAACGGCGGATGCGGGATCGCCGTCAGCAACTCCTTGGTGTAGTCGTCCTGCGGATCGCTCAAGACCTTCTCGGAAGAGCCTTCCTCGACGATCCGCCCCGTCCGCATCACAATGACACGATCGCACAACAAGCGCACTACATTCAAATCATGCGAGACGAACAGATAGCTCATACCCAGCCGCGCCTTGAGATCCTGAAGCAGGTTCAGGACCACCGCCTGCACCGACACGTCCAGCGCCGCGGTCGGCTCGTCCAGGATGACGAGCTTTGGATGCAGGGCGATGGCGCGGGCGATGCCGACGCGGGCCTTCTGGCCGCCGGAGAGCTGGTGCGGGAAGCGATCCAGCAGGTTGTGCGGCAGGCCGACCATGGTCGCTAGCTCCTCGCAGCGGGTGCGGAGCGCGTCGCGGCCCTTGATGTCGCCCAATTGCATGATCGGATCGGCGATGGCGCGCGCGGCGGTAAAGCGCGGGTTGAGGCTGTCGGTCGGATCCTGGAACACCATCTGGATCCGGCTGCGCTGCGGCAGCCGGGCAAACGCGGCAGGCTGGATGCCGCCGATGTCCTCGCCGTCGAACCGGATCAGGCCGGAGGTCTGGTCGAGCAGCCGCATCACCATCATCGACGTGGTCGATTTGCCGCAGCCGGATTCGCCGACGAGGCCGACGCTCTCGCCGTGACCGATCGAGAAGCTGATGCCGTCGACGGCGCGGAACACGTCGGGCTCCACCGGCGGCTTGCGGCCGAACAGCTTTCCGAGCGTGGCGGTCGCGCCCTGGCGGGGATATTCCTTGACCAGCTTTTCGATGAGGAGGAGGGGTTTTGGATTTTCGTCACCCCCGGGCTTGACCCGGGGGTCCATCGACAGAGACTGGTCTTGCGAAACGTGATGGATGGCCGGGTCAAGCCCGGCCATGACAGCGGAACCCTCTTCCTCCGGCAGCAGATCGCGCAAGCTCACACCGAGCCGTGGCGTCGCGCGCATCAGCTTCCTGGTGTAGGGGTGCTGCGGGCTCGCAAAGATGTCGGCGGCTTTTGCCGTCTCCACCACACGGCCCTTCTCCATCACGACGACACGGTCGCAATAGGCGGCGGCCAAACCCAGATCGTGGGTGATCAGAATGGTCGACATCGCACGCCGCTTGGTCAGCTCGACGATCAGGTCCATCACCGCCTTCTGGGTGGTGACGTCGAGGCCGGTGGTCGGCTCGTCCGCGATCAGGAGCTGCGGGTTGCAGGCGAGCGCGAGCGCGATGACGACGCGCTGGCACATGCCGCCTGAAAGCTCGAACGGATAGGCGTGGTAGCGCTCGCGCGGGCGGGCGATCTTGACCTGCTCCAGCGCCTCGATCGCCTTCTCGCCGCCATCCGTGACCTGGGCCTGCTGCACATGGGTGCGCAGCACGTCCTCGATCTGGTCACCCACCTTGCGGATCGGGTTCAGCGCGGCGCGCGGGTTCTGGAAGATCATCGAGACTTCGCGGCCGCGCAAATCGCGCATCTGGGCTTCGGTCGCGGCCTTCACGTCGATGCCCGAGAACATCACCGAGCCTTCGGCAATCTTGCCGGCGCGGTCGAGGATGCGCATCACCGCGTAGGACGTCACCGACTTGCCGGAGCCGGACTCGCCGACGATGGCGAGCGTCTCGCCCCTGGCGACGGAGATGTTGACGTGCTGCACGGCCTTGACGATGCCGCGGCGGGTGGTGAATTCGACGGTGAGGTCCTGGACGTCGAGCAGCGGCTGGGCGGTCATGCGCGGCTCCCGTCACTCGAGAGGTCGAAAACAACCCCATGCACAGTAGAGGCGCCACTGAAATCATTGGCAAATTTTTTCCAGCCCATCACGTCCTCCGCTGCGGATCGACGATGTCGCGCAGGCCGTCGCCGAGGAGGTTGAAGCAGAACACGGCGATCATCAGCGCGAGGCCGGGGAACAGCGCGATCCACCATTCGCCCGAGACCATGAAGCCCGCCCCCTCGGCGACCATGATGCCCCATTCGGCGGTCGGCGGACGAACGCCGAGGCCGATGAAGGACAGGCCCGCGGCGTTGAGGATGGCGTAGCCCATGGTCAGCGACATCTGCACGATCATGATCGGCATGATGTTCGGCAGGATATGCACCAGGAGAATGCGGAATTCGCCGTTGCCGGAGAGCCGCGCGGCCTGCACGAAGCCGGCATTGCGGCGCACGTTGGCCTCGGCGCGCGCCACGCGGGCATAGAGCGGGAAATTCACGATGGCGGTGGCCAGAATGATGTTCTGCACGGTGTTGCCGAGCGCGGCGACGATGCCCATCGCCAGCACGAACAGCGGGAAGGCCATGATGGTGTCGGCGATGCGGCCGACGATGCGGTCGGTCCAGCCGCCGAAATAGCCGGCCGCGATACCGGCGAGGCCGCCCATCAGGAACACCAGCACGACGGAGGCGACCGCGATGAAGGTATCGAGCCGCGTCGCCACCACCACACGGCTGAAGATGTCGCGGCCGAGCTGGTCGGTGCCGAACCAGTGCGCCGCCGACGGCGGCTTCAGCGCCGCGGCAGTGTCGGAAGCGAGCGGATCATGGGGCACGACATAGGGGCCGAAGATCGCGGCAACGAGGATCAGGATCAGCAATGCGAAGGCAAAGCCGGTGACCTTGTTCTCGCTGAGAACGTAGCGGGTCTGTTCGATGATCGCAGCGAGTCCCGAGGTGCGTGCGGGACCGACCGGTTCAACAGCAGGCGCAACGGAGCTCATGGTTCAGCCCTCCAACCGCACGCGCGGATCGATCACGCCATAGAGAATGTCGATCACGAGATTCAAAAGCACGTACATCACCGCCATGGTGAGGACAAAGCCCTGCACCGGCGCGAAGTCCGAGGAGATCAATGCCTCCACCGCGTAGGAGCCGATGCCGGGCCAGGCGAACACTTTTTCCACCAGCACGTTGGCCCCCAGCAGGAACGAGAACACCATGCTGAGCGTGGTGATCACGGGCAGCATCGCGTTGCGGAACGCGTAGGTGACGATCACGGTGGTCGGAGACAGGCCGCTGGCGCGCGCGGTGCGGACGAATTCGCTAGCGAGCACCGCCAGCATCGAGGCGCGGGTCATGCGCGCGATCGGCGCCAGCGAGAAGATCGCGAGCGTCGTCGCGGGCAGGATGAGCTGGCTGAGTGCCGAGCGGAACGCCTCGAGATCGCGCGCGATGAGCGTGTCGATCAGATAGAAGCCGGTGACCGTCGGCGGCGCGCTGTAGAACACATCGAGGCGCCCGAGCGGTGCAGGGGACCAGCCGAGCTGGAAATAGAAGACGTAGACCAGCACCAGGCCGGTGAAGAACACCGGCAGCGAGACGCCTGCTGTCGTCGTGACGCGACAGAGATGATCGACCCATGACCCTGGTCGCGTGGCCGCCAGCACGCCGAGCGGAATGGCGATGACGATGGAGACGATCAGCCCGAGCAGCGTCAGTTCGGCCGAGGCCGGCAGGCGATTGCGGATCTCGGTCGCAACCGGCTGTCCCGTGGTCAGCGAATTGCCGAAATCGCCATGGGCGAGATCGCTGGTGTAGCGGAAGAACTGCTCGATCAGCGGCTTGTCGAGGCCAAGCTTCTTGCGGACCTGCTCGACGGCTTCCTTGGTCGCCGCGGGACCGGCGAAGTACGCCGCAGGATCGCCCGGCAGTGCGCGCGTCAGCAGGAAGGTGACGATGACGACGCCGATCAGCGATGGAATCGCGAACATCAGGCGCTTGCCGATCATGGTGAGCATGGGGCGCTCCCGGTGTGGGAATGAGATCGTGCAGCGCGCTCTGCTGCATGAGCAACCGGCGACATAGGTAACAGATCAAACCGACGACATGGGTAACACAATTCTCGTTTCGTTCA